>CAVBWS010000009.1:0-53345 GCA_963599255.1 Treponemataceae bacterium | reverse complement strand
TGCTGCCGGTTCATCCGGAACCAGATCGTCTTCGAAGTCTCTTCTGCTAAGAGAAATTTTCTTTTCTTCTTCCTTGAAGTCTACAACCTTAGCATCAATGATCTGACCCTGTTTCAGAACATCTGATGGCTTGTTGACATGCTTCTTAGAAATCTGTGAAACATGAAGTAATGCATCAAGACCCGGCTCCAGTTCAATAAATGCACCAAAGTCAGTCATTCTTGCTACCTTACCTGAAACGATGGTTCCTGGCTGATATTTTTCTTTTGCAATTGCCCAAGGATTCTCATCCGGGAACTTAGCACTAAGTGCGATCTTGCCCTCTTCCTTGCTCTTAACAAATACTCTTACCTTATCGCCAACCTTGAACAATGACTTAGGTGAATCAACTCTTCCCCATGACATTTCTGAGATATGAAGAAGACCATCAGCACCGCCCAGATCAACGAATGCACCGAAGGCTGTTACTGACTTAACTTCACCTTCAACAATGTCATTAACCTGAAGTGAATCTAATACTTCCTTAGCTCTCTCTGCTCTTGTGTCCTGAAGATATTTTCTTCTGTTACCGATCACTCTTCTCTTGCGAGGATTGAATTCTGTAACGATAACTTCGATATCCTGTCCAAGATATTTATCTAAATTCTTCTCAAATGTATCTGATACAAGGCTTGCAGGAACGAAGATGCTTGCGCCTTCGAATGAAGTAATAAGACCGCCTGATGTAATCTTCTCAACCTTAACAGTGATCACTTCCTGATTCTCGAAAGCTTCTTCAACTCTCTTATTAGCTTTCTCTTCGCTGATACGCTTATATGAAAGCTGAACTTCGTTATCTTGAATCCTTAAAACCTTAGCTTCAATTGTGTCACCTACAGATACAGCTGTAGTAAGGTCAATGTTCTGATTATTTGAGAATTCGTCTTTTGTAATGATGCCATCATATTTGTAATGGATATTAAGCGCAATGTAATCTGGCTTAACATAAAGAACTGTGCCTTCTACAATCTCCCCCGTACGTATTGTTCTGATTGTTTCATCAATCATCTGGTCGAAATTTTTTTCTTCTGACATGTAAGAAAAACCTCCTGAATAATATTATTTGGGGTCGACGCCCCCGCTGTAATACCTACGCTAATACCGGATTGCAGATTTTGTTCATCCAAATCTTCTATTGTCTGTATATAGTAAGTATCCGTACAATACGTTTTGCAAATTTCAAACAGCTTCTGGGTATTAGAACTGAGCCTGTCTCCCACAACAAGCATAACGTCAACTTGTTTAGAGACGGACTCGGCTTCCTTCTGACGAGTAGATGTTGCATTACAAATCGTATTTATAATGCTAACACTATAACCTTTTTTCTTTATTATTTCAACTATATCGTTAAATTTTTTAACGCTAAAAGTTGTCTGCGAAACCACTGTAACCGGCTCATCTTTTTCAAATTTCAGATTCTGTGCTTCCTCTTCATTTCTGATTACGATGGCTTTATTATCTGCCCATCCTATTATGCCCTGTACCTCAGGATGCTCTTCGTTTCCTATTATTACGACGGTTCGTCCCTCGCTGCCGGCCTCATGAACGATCTCATGGATTTTTTTTACAAAGGGACATGTTGCATCTACTAATTGAATATTGTTTTTTTTCGCAATATCATATATTTCTTTTTTTACGCCATGGGATCTGATTATAAGAACTTGACCGCTGATACGAGCCAGTTCTTCAGGACTTTCTATGGGATAAACGCCTTTTTTCTTCAGATCATTAACCACTTCCATATTATGGATGATGGGACCATATGTATAGATCCTGCGTTCTGAACCGTGCTCTTTTATCTGCTCATAGACGGTATCTACTGCTCTTTTTACGCCAAAGCAAAATCCCGCGCTTTTTGCTAATACAACATTCATGCTCTCTGGCTCTTTTCAAATAATCTGATAACCTCAGCTGCAACCTGTTCTATCCCCATATCCGTAGTATCAAGTTCTACAGCATCCTCCGCCATTTGCAGCGGTGAATTGGCTCTGTGGGAATCATTGTAATCCCTCTGCTCAATGTCCTTCTTTATTGACGGAAGGTCGCATTCTATACCTTTTTCAGTATATTCATTAAACCTCCTTAAGGCCCGGACCTCTACAGATGCTGTCATAAAGATCTTAAGGTCTGCCTTGGGAAGTACAACTGTTCCAATGTCTCTTCCGTCCATAACAACATTGTACTTCTCGGCAAGCTCTTGCTGAAGTTTTACCAGCCTGTCTCTTACCCTTTTATATTTTGATGTATCTGATGCTGCCTTGCTTACCTGTTCTGTACGGATCTGAGTGCTGACATCTTCATCATCAAGCATCATATGCTGGACGCCATCAATATATCTTATATCCAGGTCTGCATTTTCTGCCGTCTCTGATACCTTATCCTCATCAGATATATCAATATTATTCTTTATGCACGCAAGTGCCAATGTTCTGTACATCGCGCCTGTGTCTATATATACAAATTTCAGCTGTTCTGCTACCTTCTTGGCTATTGTGCTTTTGCCCGCTCCTGCAGGGCCGTCTAATGCTATCTGTTTCATTTGCTCTCCCTCTCACATGCTGACACTCCTGCCAGATATCCTGTTGACCATGCTATCTGCAGATTAAATCCTCCAGTGTATGCATCAACATCCAATACCTCTCCGGCAAAATATACATTTCTGACTATTTTGGATTCCATCGTCGATGCATCAACATCTCTCACGCTTACACCGCCCTGGGTAATCACAGCCTGCTCAAAGCCCTTATTTCCGATAATCGTAAGGGGAAATCCCTTTATCAGATCAACCAGGCTTTTTCTTTCCTCTCTGGTAATCTCATTAACTTTTTTATTTTCATCTATGTGACTCAACTGCACTATAACCGGGATCATTTTCGATGGAAGGAGCTTATTAAGGGAGTTTTTGAAGGCCTTATTCTTCTCTTCCGAGAAATCCCTTAATATCCTCTGATCCAACTGTTCCTTCGTAAGTGCAGGCTTCAGATCAACAGATGCCGCCAGGCCGTTCTGCGCTGATGCTATTTTTCTGCATAATTTGGCAGAAGCCGTCAGCACCAGCGGTCCTGAGATGCCGTCTGATGTGAAGAGCATCTCTCCAAAATCGCTGAATCCGTCAATGGTCAGACTGACATTTCTGAGTGATAAGCCTTCCAAATCCTTTATATAATCTTCTCCTGCTCTTAACGGCACAAGTGAAGGCTCCGTGTCCTTTATCTTGTGTCCCATCTTCGCAGCAAATCTGTAGCCGTCGCCGGTAGAACCTGTGGATCTGTAAGACAGGCCGCCGGTGGCAACGATTAACGCATCCGCCTTGATGCTCTCCCCCTTGGAGGTAATCACCCTGGAAAAGCCGTTCTCATCTGTTATGACTCTGTCTGCGCAGGTATTTAATCTTATCTGAACATTTCTCTTCTTTAATGCCCGTTCTAAGGTTTTTATTACATCTGAGGATTTATCAGATTCCGGGAAAATTCTCTGTCCTCTTTCTTCCTTCAGTCTGAGCCCTTCATCTTCCAGAAAGCTGCACATGGCACTCTGGTCAAAGGTATAAATGGCGCTGTATAAAAACTTGGGATTGGAAACTACATTGTCAAAAAAATCCTGTGTCAGACAGCCGTTAGTTATGTTGCATCTGCCCTTGCCGGTTATATAGAGTTTCTTGCCTAATTTTTCGTTCTTTTCCAGCAGTATTACCTGGGCTTTCCTGTCGGCGGCTGCTATAGCTGCCATCATTCCGGCAGGGCCTGCTCCTATGATAAGAATCTTCATTCAGACTCCTCCTGTTTAGCCGGAGGTTCCTCTATATAACCTAATTCCTGTTCTGCCTCAATCTTAAATGTTTCCACCTTTTCTACATTTATTTCAGGAAGCTCCTCTGTATTTTTAAGTCCGAAACGTCTTAAGAATTCTTCTGTTGTTCCGAATAAGATGGGACGTCCCGGCTGTTCCAGCCTTCCTACCTCTTCAACCAGTCCTGCATCTACCAGCTTATTAACTGCATGATCCGATGATACGCCCCTGATTTTTTCTATTTCAAGCTTGGTAATAGGCTGCTTGTATGCGATTATCGATAATGTCTCCAGCTGAACATCGGTGAGTTTATACTTCTTAGGGATCTTAACCAGCTTTATCAGATATTCGTACGCCTCGCTGCATGTACACATCTGATATGCCCCGTCGATTTCTATGATTCTCACGCCTCGCCCGTTTTCAATATATTCCTCGGACATTTCATCAATAATATTCTTAAGTTCGTTTTTATTTACATCAAGAGCTGCTGCCATCCTGTCAGTTTCGACAGTATCTCCCATCGTAAATAAAATGGCTTCTATGATTGATTTTATCTGCTCTCTGCTCACAGACTATCTCCTTGCTTCAATTCTCTCTGCCTTTTTCAAGACCCTGTTATCTGTCTCCTGCTCTTCTTCTATTTCTGGAGCTTCTGACGGAAGATACATCATAATATCATCGTCACCTTTTTGTATTGCCACCAGCTGTCCCGCCTTCATAAGCTCAAGAACAGCCAGAAATGTTACGATTATATTCTCCTTCGTAACCTGATTCTCTATAAGCTTTCGAAAACTGAACTTTTTATGTCTTGCCGTATATTTTTTCAGATAAACAAGCTTATCCGGCAGTGAGATGGACTCTCTTTTTATCTTGCCGAATTTAATGGCTTCTTCATTTATTTTTTCCTTGCTTCTCTTTATAACATCGTCAAAAACAGACTTCAGTTTTTCAAGGGTCACGTCCTGAAGAAAAACATCCAAATCCACAGGTGCCACATAATTTTGTACTTCCTGTGGAATATCCGGCTGTCTGTACAGAGACTTAGATGCATTAACTTCCTTATCCTTCAGCTCGTATGACATGAATTTGTACAGCTTATATTCAAGAAGCTGCCTTACCAGTTCTGCCCTTGGATCTTCTTCAGCTTCATCTTCATTTTCCTTCTTCGGAAGGAGCATTTTGGCCTTAATATCAAGGAGTGTTGCCGCCATGACCAGAAATTCACTCATTACCTCTGCATTCCTGCCCATGTGCGAGATATATTCCATATATTGATCTGTGATGGTAGATATAGGAATATCATAAATATCAACTTTATTTTTTTCTATAAGATGCAGAAGCAAGTCCAGGGGACCTTCAAATGCTTCCAATCTGAACGACATGTCCATTTATTCTTCCCTTTTTATATCTATCAGCACTATTTCAGGTCTGTTGAACAGCCTGATATTTACAGAATGTGAGCCAATGCCCCTTGTAACTATAACTCTTGTATCACCCTTTTTATATAATCCCCCTGCATGCTCAGGTCTGAACTTAAAATCAGGTGATATTAACGGGCCGAACTTGCCCAGCACAGCCACTCCGCCATGATAATGTCCGCATAATACCAGATCGTAATCGGATTTTACATATGCATCGAAAAATTCCGGAGTATGTGCTGCTAATATATTGAATTTTCTTGTATCCGGCTGGCCTAACTTGGCCGAAATATTGGAAGTTCTTAATTTAGGCTTCTCATCAAATTTCTTATAATATCTGATATCTATATCAAGTCCATACAGACATATATCCTCCGTAAGGACAGCTTCTTTATCTTTAAGGTACGGAACATCTACGCTTTCAAGTTCACGCATCCATTCCGTATATCGGGTCTTTTGTCTGCTGCTTATTTCTAATTTTTTCTCGTGGTTTCCGGGAGTGTAATAAATCGGCGCAACATTAGCAAGACCATTTATCAGATCATATGTATTCTGGTCTTTTTCAGCGTTGCTCCCTGCGGTGATCATATCGCCGCCCAACACAATAAAATCAGGCTTAGTCTTAGTTATCATTTGGATAAGCCTGATATTATTATCACCATACTTTCTGGAATGCAGGTCTGCTATATATATTATTCTTGTCTGTTCACTGCTTAAGAGCTTGTTGGTTTTTATGGTATATCTCGTTACCTCAGGGTGCTTTAATTCGTATCTGACTCTGAGGGTAACAACTCCCGCAGCAGCTAATATTACTAGTAGTATAATCCACACTGCCATATATTTTCTTTATATGCGATTATCGTATTCAAAATCGAATAAATTCTATCTGTATTCAGCGCTATATTACGCTAAAAGCATTGTCAGCCCATGACTGTGCCAAAAAAGCGCAGCCATGAACTGACAAATATATATTGTATTAATCTATTTCAGCTAATTTCTTCAGATATGCAATTCTCTGCTTTGCATCATCTTCTGACTTAGCAAATAACTTAGCTGCCTTTTCAGGATTCATCTTCTCAAGTGCTGAGTATCTTACTTCTCCGCGGAGGAAGTCGCCATAAGCTGTAGAAGGATCCCTGGAATCTAATGTGAACGGGTTCTTGCCTTCTGCCTTCTTTCTCGGATCGTATCTGAGCAGCTGCCAATATCCTGATGTAACTGCCTTCTTCTCTTCTGCCTGAGCTGAACTCATACCGCCCTTGATACCGTGGTTGATACATGGAGCATAAGCGATGATGAGTGATGGACCAGGATAGCTCTCAGCCTCTGCAAATGCCTTGATACACTGATTCATATCAGCACCCATTGCTATCTGTGCTACATATACATAACCATATGTCATGGCAATCTGTGCCAGATCTTTCTTTTTAACATCCTTGCCGCCTGCAGCGAACTGAGCTGTAGCACCTGTAGGAGTAGCCTTAGATGACTGTCCGCCTGTATTTGAGTATACTTCTGTATCGAATACAAGAATGTTGATATCCTTGCCGGAAGCGATAACATGATCAAGTCCGCCGAAGCCGATATCATATCCCCAGCCGTCGCCGCCGAATACCCACTGGCTCTTCTTAGACAGATATTCCTTCTGCTGAAGGATTTCCTTAGAATGATCACAGCTTCTTGCTTCAAGTGCTTCCACAAGTTTATCTGTAGCCGGTCCATTTAATGCACCATTATCGAAGGTATCGAGCCATTCCTTAGCAGCTGCAGCAAGATCGTCCTTCTTGTCTTCATTTACAAATGCTTCAACTTTATCCTTAAGTCTTGCACGGATAGCATTCTGTGCCAGGAGCATACCATATCCGAACTCTGCTGCATCTTCGAACAGTGAGTTAGACCATGCAGGGCCCTGACCCTTCTTGTTAACCGTATAAGGTGTAGAAGGTGATGAATTGCCCCAGATTGATGAGCATCCTGTAGCATTTGCGATATATGCTCTGTCACCGAAGAGCTGTGTCATAAGTTTAGCATAAGGAGTCTCTCCGCATCCTGCGCAGGCACCTGAGAACTCAAGCAGCGGCTGCTTGAACTGGCTGCCCTTAACAGTTGTTTCCTTAAACTTAGCAGCAACCTCCGGTTTCTCCGCAATTGTAAGTCCGTATGCAAATACATCCTGCTCATCCATCTGTGACTCAAGAGGCTTAAGTGTAAGTGTCTCAGCCTTATTGTTGCCAGGACATACATTGGTACATGAACCGCATCCTGTGCAGTCTAATACAGAAACCGTCATAGTGAATTTATAACCAGGAAGTCCTGTTGCATCCTTAGACTTAGTACCCTGCGGTGCCTTAGCCAGCTCTTCTTCTGTCATGATAACAGGACGAATTGCTGCATGCGGACATACATATGCGCACTGGTTACACTGGATACATGAAGCTGCATTCCAGCTCGGAACATCCACTGCAATACCACGTTTCTCATATGCAGCGGTACCTGATGGTGTAACACCTGTAGCATATTTTGTAAATGTAGATACAGGGATTGAATTGCCTTCCTGAGCTGATACATGATTCTGAACTGCATTTACGAAATCTACAACTTCCTTATTGCCTTCTGTATGCTTTACGCCCAGCTCTTCATATTCTGCATTCTTCCAGTCTGCCGGAACTTCCACCTTAACAACCTGCTGTGCACCTGCATCAATAGCTGCATAGTTCATGTTAACGATGTCGTCGCCTTTTCTTCCGTAGCTCTTCTTAGCAGCCTCCTTCATAAGTCTTGAAGCCTCGTCTGCCGGAATGATATTAGCCAGTTTGAAGAAAGCTGACTGAAGTACGGTATTGATCTTGCCGCCCAGTCCGATCTCTTTACCAATCTTAATGCCGTCAATGGTATAAAGGTTAATGTTGTGGTCTGCTATATATTTCTTAGCCTGTCCCGGAAGATGCTGTGATAATTCCTCTGCATTCCATGCGCAGTTAAGAAGGAAGGTTCCGCCGTCCTTAAGATCCTGCACCATGTTGTATTTACGGACATATGACGGATTATGGCATGCTACGAAATCAGCCTGGTTGATAAGATAGGTTGACTTAATAGGTGTCTTACCGAATCTAAGGTGAGAAACCGTAACGCCGCCTGATTTCTTGGAATCATAATCAAAATATGCCTGTGCATACTGGTCTGTATTATCACCGATGATCTTAATAGAGTTCTTATTGGCACCAACAGTACCATCAGCTCCCAGTCCCCAGAACTTGCAGCATACAGTGCCTTCCGGTGCTGTTACAGGCTGATATGATGTGTCAAGTGACAGATGTGTTACATCATCATTGATACCGATGGTAAATCTCTTCTTCTCAGTATTCTTAAATACGGCAATGATCTGCGCTGAGTTGGTATTCTTAGAACCCAGTCCGTAACGTCCTGAAAATACAGGAACATCCTTGAATTCTGATTCATGAAGTGCAGCAACAACGTCCAGATACAGAGGTTCTCCCAAGCTTCCCGGTTCCTTTGTTCTGTCTAATACGCTGATCTGCTTAACAGTCTTAGGAATAGCATTGATAAGATGCTTTGCGCTGAATGGTCTATACAGACGTACCTTGACGATACCATATTTGCCGCCTTCCTTGTTAAGGAAATCAACTGTTTCCTCTGCCGTCTCGCATACAGAACCCATAGCAATAATAACATGCTCTGCATCCGGAGCTCCGTAATAATTGAACAGGCCGTAGTTTGTACCGATCTTGGCATTAACCTTGTTCATGTACTCTTCTACAACTGCAGGAAGAGCCTCGTATGCACTATTGCAGGCTTCACGAACCTGGAAGAAAATGTCAGGATTCTGTGCTGAACCCATCTGGCATGCTCTGTTAGGATTAAGTGACTCGGCCTTAAACTTAGCAACAGCCTCCATGTCTACCATGTCTTTTAAATCTTCATAATCCCAGATCTCAATCTTCTGAATCTCATGAGAAGTTCTGAATCCGTCGAAGAAGTTAACGAATGGCACTCTGCCCTTAATTGCTGAACAATGAGATACAGGTGTAAGATCCATTACTTCCTGAACACTTGATGAACACAGCATTGCAAATCCTGTCTGACGACATGCATAAATATCTGAATGATCACCAAATATAGAAAGTGCATGTGACGCAATAGCTCTTGCAGATACGTCGATAACTGCAGGAAGCTGTTCACCGGCGATCTTATACATATTAGGTATCATCAGGAGCAAGCCCTGTGATGCTGTAAATGTAGTCGTCAGTGCACCTGCTGCCAGGGATCCGTGAACTGCACCCGCAGCACCTGCCTCTGACTGCATCTCCGTAACTGCTACTTCCTTGCCGAAGATATTCTTCAATCCCTCTGTTGCCCACTTGTCAGCTAATTCAGCCATAACTGACGAAGGGGTGATAGGATAAATGGCAGCAACATCTGAATATGCATAAGATACATGTGCAGCAGCTGTATTGCCATCCATGGTTTTCATTTTTCTTGCCATTATTTTATTTTCCTCCATTATATTTGTGTACGCAATTTAGTTCCTATCCGATAATTCTAGCAAATGAGTTCTTCATTCACAAGTAATTTTGTCGCCCGCACACAATAAATACAATGATGGCATTTTGAAAGCAAATATGCGCATCTACAAACTCTAACGAATATTGGCAGCATTCGTGCCGTGAACCTCGGCGTGCATCCACTGTTCGAAATCGCCTACGCTGATTGATTTCTCACAGTGGATGCGCCGTCCCGGCACGGGCTGCTTCCAAATAGCGCTTTCCGCATTGGCAAAAACACACTTGCCTGAATATTCAAAATGCGATAGACTAACATCTGTTTGATCAATGCGCCCGTAGCTCAATGGATAAAGCGCAGGCCTCCGGAGCCTGAAATGCGTGTTCGATTCACGTCGGGCGCAGTTTTACTCATACATGATAATTCTATCTAGCTGTCTCGAATATATATAGCAATTGCCTGACAGGAAGTCTTGTTTTGGCAGCGCATCCTCTGTTATCCCGCATATCATAGCGTTAATATCGTCCAGACAGTCCACTAATCTGAGTGGTATCAGCAATACTTCATGCATGCTGGAAGGAATAATGCATATGTCATCCTCCAACATATCAGATACACCCCTTAATACGCCGTCTATAAAAATATTTACTGCGCCATACAATTTATAATTATTTGTAAGCATGTATATAGGCATTCTGTACACATCACTCAGTGCTCTATAAAGTTCATCATCGATTCTAATGGCACCGTCTTGGGTCAGATCGTCAAATGCCTCTTTCATTTCCTTGATGTATACGCCCATCATCCTTACAGTATTTTCCCTACCCAGCTCAAAAAGCTCATCCGTGTCGGTATTCCATTCGTTCATTACATTCGTCGGGATCCTGGCGCTCATTATTTCTTTCGATGATTGATCTATTACTGTTATTTCGAAAATTATTGCCAGCCCGAGATCCGAATAAATTATATGCGGAACATCATCAAGAATAGTTCTGTTCTCCTCTGCATTGATCAGCTTGAGCGTAATGTTTTTCTTGGCATACTCAAAATCACCCATTTTCATAAATTCTACGGGTATTGTATTTTTTTGAGCATCATTGATGGCGATTATTTTGTCGGCAATTTCATCGATGGAACACCCCCGCTCATACAGAGGATAAAAATCTTCAAAATATAAGGTAGGCGCTGCCGATTCGCCTTCGTTTAAGATCGTTATCCCTGTTTTGTGAATTTTATTGATTTTTACCACCGGATTTAATTTTACTATGCAATTTCGATCTTTTAATTTGCTGCAAACTCTTTCTTTCACATCATTTATAAAATTCTCAACCATTATTACTCCGCCTTTCTGTTTAAACACAATAATCTTTGCTACCCGGCGTACATCCCTGAATAGCTCCATTTTTTTAGCAGCAATAATAAACGCTGGGCTTAGTCCAAACGCTGTTTGAAAGATTAAATTGATATGATGTGATTATTATACAGAAATGATGATATTCGCTGCGCTATGGAGTAATGACTTAGCAGTCATCATTTGCGCATATGCGTTTTCTGTGTTTTGATTTTAGTGTATTACAAAGATATATGTCAATAATAAAGCGAAGTATTTTCCATATAACAGAAGATAAAATTGCGGCTGTTCTTACTAGAACGTAGCAGGTGGTCTTTCCCATAAACTATAAAAAAATACTGCCGGGCGAGAAACCCGGCAGCGCCAAAAATTACATATTATGCTCTTGAAAGATACTCACCTGTACGTGTGTCGATCTTGATCACTTCGTCCTGTTCAATGAACAGAGGTACGAGAACCTGTGCACCTGTCTCTACGATAGCAGGCTTGGTAGCACCTGTTGCAGTGTTGCCCTTGAAGCCCGGCTCAGTGTTGATAACCTTAAGTTCAACAGCTGTAGGAGGTTCGATTGAGAATACCTTGCCATTGTATGAGCAAACCTTGACTAATTCATTTTCCTTAACGAACTTCATCTGATCGCCTGCATCCTCATGGCTTAACTGAACCTGCTCATAAGTTGTTGTGTCCATAAATGTATACATATCGCCATCATCAAACAGATACTGCATTTCTGCTCTGTCAATATGTGCATTTTCGAATTTTTCTGTCGGTCTGAAAGATGTTTCTACAACACCTCCGGTAATGATCTTTTTGTATTTTGTTCTAACGAATGCAGCACCCTTGCCTGGCTTAACATGCTGAAAGTCAATGATCTGACAAACATCGCCGTCAATTTCTACTGTCATTCCGTTTCTGAAGTCACCAGCTGTAACCATAAATATATCCTCCATTTTAAATAACTGTCTGCCTTGTATTCTACAAGGTATATCAGCAACTTTCAACCTTTTTTTAATCCAGCTGATCGAACTGTGAATTATACAGATCTGCGTAGAATCCACCCTTTTCCATCAACTGCTCGTGATTACCCTGTTCGATGATGTCGCCATCCTTCATTACAAGGATCAGATCAGCATTCTTAATCGTTGATAACCTGTGTGCAATAATGAATGAGGTCCTGTTTGCCATCAATTTATCCATGGCCACCTGAATAAGTTCCTCTGTTCTGGTATCAACCGATGAGGTTGCCTCATCCAGAATAAGGAAAGGTGCATCCTCAACCATTGCACGAGCTATTGTGATCAACTGCTTCTGTCCTGCAGATACATTGGCATTCTCATCCAGAACGGTATCATATCCTTGAGGCATTGTCATGATGAAATGATGTATTCCTGCGGCCTTAGCAGCTTCAATCACCTTCTCGTCCGAGGCCTCTTTACTATATTTAATGTTATCTCTGATGGTTCCCTCAAATAACCAGGTGTCCTGAAGAACCATTCCGAACAATGCATGGACCTCTTCTCTTCTCATGGTCTTAATAGGAATTCCATCTATTGTTATCTCTCCGGAATTAACCTCGTAAAATCTCATAAGAAGGTTAACCATTGTTGTCTTGCCGGCACCGGTAGGACCAACAATAGCAACCTTTTTGCCTGCAGGCGCCAATACCGAGAAATCATTGATAATGGTTTTCTCAGGAGTATATCCGAAATTAACATGCTTGAACTCTATATTACCCTTGGCCTGGCCATGAGGAATTCTGATCGGAAGATTCATATCGTCCGGCAGAACCTCCTCCGCAAGGAATTCAAATACACGCTTTGAGGCTGCGGCTGTTGACTGAAGCTGCGTGAAGATCTGTCCTAACTGCTGCAGCGGAGATGTGAACAGTCTGATATAGATCATAAAGGCAACTACGGTACCGAAGGTAATGGTTCCGCTCATGGTCATGAGCGCACCTACTACGCAAACTGCCACATAACCCAGATTGCCGACAAAGCCCATGATAGGCGGCATCAGAGATCCGAAAAATTGTGATTTCCATACGCACTCGGCAAAGCCATTATTCAGATTATCGAATTTCTGACCCTCGTAATCATTGGCATTATATGCATTTACAACATCATGTCCCGCATAAATCTCCTCAATATGTCCATTTAGTGCACCCAGAAGTACCTGAGACTTTACGAAATACTTCTGAGAATTCTTCATGATGAGAAACAGCAGAGCAAATCCAATAAGTGACGCCCCCAGTGCTACAAGTGACAGCTGCCAGCTTGTAAAAAGCATTATCACAAATACACCTATAAACTGCGTTCCTGCCTGGAACAGGTTGCCTACAGAAGTTGTAAGTGTCTGTCCTATGGTATCAACATCATTTACAACTCGCGACAAGATATCGCCTATAAGGTTATTATCAAAATATCTGAGAGGAAGGATATTGATCTGTTTTACAATATCATGTCTCAAACCATATGATGTCCTCTGGGTAACTATCGTCATCAAAAATCCCTGAATATATGATAAAACCCATGCGAGGGAATACAGAATCAGCAGCGTTACCGCTATACTTACAACAGCATCGATATCCATCTCTCCGGTAAGTCCTGTACTTATAATATCGGCAATCCTGCTGACCTGCTTCGGTCCGATTATCGTAAGTATAGTTCCGCCGACTGCGCAGATAATTGCTGCAACCAGCATTCCCAAATTCTTCTTCATATATGAAAGCAACGGCCCAAGGAAACGAAGGCTGGCCGTTTCACCATTACCTCTACGCATTTTCCAATTCCTCCTTTGACAGCTGTGAATAAGCAATCTGACGGTAAACTTCACAATTCTTCAACAATTCCTCATGTTTACCGATTCCTGCCATCTTACCTTCATCGAGAACTATTATCTTATCAGCGTCCTTGACTGTTCCTATTCGCTGAGCAACTATCAATATGGTTGCTCCATTTGTTTCCTTCTTAAGTTCAGCTCTGAGCTTTTTATCCGTTTTATAGTCAAGGGCTGAGAAGGAATCGTCAAATATAAATATCTCTGGCTTCTTGCAAATAGCTCTGGCTATAGAAATTCTCTGCTTCTGACCGCCTGAGAAGTTTGTTCCGCCCTGAGCTACAGGGGCATTTATGCCCTCGGCTTCTTTGTCTAAAATATCCTTACCCTGAGCCACCTGCATTGCATGAATTATATCCTCATCAGAAGCATGGGTTCTGTCTGTATCTCCATAGTCAACATTAGAAGCGATGGTTCCTTTAAACAATATTGCCTTCTGTGATACATATCCGATCTTATCACGAAGATCCTTTAGTACATAGGATTTTACATTTTCACCGTCAACAATAACCTCTCCCTCTGAGGCATCGAAAAATCTCGGAACCAGATTGATAAGCGTACTCTTACCGGAGCCGGTTGACCCAATGAAGGCAACTGTCTCTCCCGGATTTGCTTTGAAGGTTATATTATCAAGAACCCGTTCCTGAGCTCCCGGATAACTGAATGATACATTCCTAAATTCTACTTCTCCCTTAATCGGCTGATCATTTCCGACATTTCCGTCCGAGATCTTCGTCTTCATATCAAGTACTTCCAGTATTCTGGCTGCCGAAACCTGGGCTCTCGGAAGAAACATGAATATCATTGATACCATCATGAATGCCATGATGATCTGTATAGCATATGCCATGAATACAACCAGCTTACTAAAGGTCTCTATCTTAGACATGACATCTGTTTGGTTCATGATTATAAAGGCGCCAACCCAATAAACACATAATGAGGTCATGCTCATTACAAATTGCATAGACGGCATGAGAAGAGCCATTGTTTTGCCGGTAAATAAATGGTTTTTGGTTATTTCCCTATTAGCTGCGTCAAATTTTTCTTCCTGATAGTGTTCTGCATTATATGCTCTTACAACTCGCACACCAGTAAGATTTTCTCTTGTAATAAGATTCATCTTGTCAGTTAATTTCTGAATCAGCTTGAACTTAGGTGTAACCAGGATAAGACATATAGCGATCACGATAACAACGACCAGTACTGCGATGGCTGTTACGAGTATCCATTGCCAACCCTTATCCAGGATCTTGAATACAGCCCAGATGGCTATAATAGGTGCCTTCAACAGCATCTGTAATCCCATGGAAATTATCTGAACAATCTGAACAATATCATTGGTTGACCTTGTAACAAGGCTGGAGGTGGAGAAGTTGTTAATTTCCTCCATGGAGAAGCCTACGACCTTATCGTAAAGCTCTTTTCTAAGATTTCTTGAGAAATTAGCCGCAACCTGTGATGTGAAGAAACCTATGACTATCGTACATATAACATCACCGAAGGCAAATGCAAGCATTATTCCGCCTGATTTCCATACTTCAGACATCTCGCCGCCGGTCTCAACAAGCTGCGTAATTTGCGTCATATAATCCGGCATTGTAAGTGTGCACCAGACAGATATAACAACAAAGACCAGTATTCCCAGCATATAAATGCAGTCTCTGGTTTTCATATACCTAAACAATTTAAGCATCTAAAACTCTCCTGTCTCTTTTTTATGGTACAAAAACATTGATGATACCTCATGGTCTCATCAACAATTTCATTACCTTTTTAAAAAATATTATGATTGGTTACTTGCTTTCTTCTGCGTCAATATTTTGATATTAAAACATATTTTTTGCTGTTTCAACCGAAAAATCAATTTTTTTCGTACAATATTTTCAAAAATCATTGAAACTAATTATGCATTTGATACAAGTTAAGCCTTATACGCAGAACAGAACCTATAGCTGTTCGGGATGCTTCATGGAATAAATCCTGTAAAAGAATTTTACGATGGCTTCCCCGACTCGTTTTAACAAAATTAATGGTTTATGGTCAATATAGATTGGCTTCACTAGTATGGATTTTATGCCCGCTTTATTTGCTCCGTAAACATCAGTGAACAACTGATCCCCCAGCATCAGTGTATTGTTCTTATCTGTTCCGATTTTCTTCATTCCCTCAATATATCCGCCGGCATCCGGTTTATGCGCATCATATATATACAGAGATTTTACCTTTTCCGCAAATGATTTAACCCTGGTTTCATCATTATTGGAAATGATGCACACCTTCCATCCTATTTCCCTTAACATAACAAAAAGAGCTTCCGAATGCTCATCACTCGGAGCTCCATGTCTTACAAGAGTATTATCAACGTCGGTTAACAAACCTCTGTATCCCTTGTCGTACAATTTTTTAAAGTCGATTTCGTATGCTGATTTATAAAAAACTGTAGGATAAAACTTCTTAAACATATTTCAACAAAGCTTTTTTATTTCTTCTATAAATGTATTAACATCCTTAAATTGCCTGTAAACAGAAGCGAATCTGACATAGGCTACAGAATCAACTTCCTTTATCTTGTCCATTACTATTTCGCCTATATCACTGCTCTTAATTTCTGAACATCCCAGTGAGAATATCTCGTTTTCAATCTCATCCACGACCTGTTCAATCTTTTCCCTTGTTACATGCCGCTTATAGCAAGCCTGCAATATACCTCGCTCAATCTTGCCTCTGTCATAAGATTCAGTATTGCCATCTTTTTTTAGTACCATTATCGGTATGGTTTCGATCTTCTCATATGTTGTGAATCTTCGATGGCAGTTCTCACATTCACGTCTCCTTCTGATGGCTGTTTTATCATCATTAGGACGTGAATCAAGGACTTTCGTATCGCAACATGAACAAAATGGACATTTCATAATGTGTGGATTATACTTAATTTTTTTTTCTATATCAAGTAGTTTGACTGCGAAGTCGGGGAAAATTTCAGTAATTATCGGTCGCAGGATTTTCCTGGCTAATTTGGCTGCCCGCAGCACCCATAGTTCTTATGAACTCCCAGCATGACGAAGCATTTTTTAACAGGAGCAAATTTGTGCTCACGTAGCACTGAAGGTGTTTTTTATAAAGTAAAAACAGATACCCCGTTTGCACAGGATATCTGTTTATTTTTTGAATTGTATTCTCTTGTATTAATCTTAAGCTGCTGTCTTGGTTGGTTCCGGAGCCTTTCCACTAACCTTCTTAGCTGCATTGATAGTAGCACGAGTCTGCATTTCATCAAGAGCAACTGCGAACAGAAGAACGATACCAAGAGCAACATCCTGCCAATACTGGTTAACATTAAGGAAGTTGAAGCCCTGGTTAAGAACAGCGATGATAAGAGTACCAACAACCATGTTGTTGATCTTGCCGCCGCCGCCGCCCATCTTGATACCGCCGAGCATTGCACCAGCCATTGCTGTGAACTCTGCGCCGATACCCATTGACTGAGAAGCTGAACCAATCTTACCGATGTTAACAATCTGAGCAAATGCGAAGAATAAACCTGCAAGAGCGAAGATTGCTATTCTCATCTTAGCAACGCTTACACCTGAAAGAGCAACTGCATCCGGGTTTGAACCAAGAGCATATACGTTACGTCCAAAGTGTGTCTTGTTAAGGATAAGAGCACCGATGATAACCAGGATGATCATTACGATAACACCTGATTTTACATAACTTCCTCCCAAGAAAGGAATGTTAGCACCACCAAGGAACTTGAACGCATCTGACAGTCCCTTATATGTTTTCTGTACACCACCTGAGAGCAGGTATGTAGCACCATTTAAGATGTACTGTGTAGCAAGTGTTATGATGAATGGGAATACTCTCAACCATGCATACATAACGCCGTTGAAACCAGAAATAAGAATACCACAAATGATACCAAGACCCATAGACAGAACGAAGCTGCCTGAAGCAGTATCAATAAGTGCCATAAGAATACCTAATGTTGAAAGCAAATAACCTGTAGACAAGTCCATTGCTCCGCCTAACATGATGAAGGTGATACCGATACCTGTTATAAGCAGGTAAGCATTCTGTCCCAAAATATTCATCATATTAGATAAAGAAAGGAAACTACGACCTGTAGATGACTTACATATTAACTGGAAAGCAATCATCAATATGACAAGTACAATGTACATCATAAATTTACGTAACAGACCGGAATAATCGATTTTCTTTTCCATAAATTAATCCTCCGCATTTCTTGGCCCGCCGGTTGAAGCCATATCAAGAATCTTCTCTTGACTGAACTCTGACTTTTCAAGTTCACCGGCAAGACATCTCTCACCAAATACTACAATTCTGTCTGACATTCCGAGTAATTCTTCCATGTCAGATGTAATCATGATAACGCACTTACCCTGTTCACACATCTGATTCATAAGCTCATAAATCTCATATTTAGCGCCTACGTCGATACCTCTTGTAGGTTCATCGAATATAACTACATCGGACTGTGTTGCCAGTGCCTTACCAATTACAACCTTCTGCTGGTTACCACCAGATAATGTCATAACTTTTGTAGCATCAAGGTTCGGTGCCTTAATTCTCATTGCCTTTCCGTAATAGTCAGCAATTTCTTTTTCTTTCTTTTTGTCTACGAAGCCGAACTTGGAAATCTTACCAAGGACATTGTATACAATGTTCCATGATATTGTCTCCGACAAGAAACAGCCTTCTCGTTTTCTGTCCTCAGGAATCAGGCAGATACCATACTTATGCATTGCCTCTCTAGGACTCTTAATGTTGGCAAGTTTACCATCTACGTAGATCTCGCCCCACTGTTTCTTCTCTGCGCCGTACACAACCTTCATTATTTCTGTACGTCCGGCTCCTACAAGTCCGGAAACACCCAGGACTTCTCCCCTGCGTGCCTTGAACGAGATATTCTTAACACCATTTCCTGTAAGATTCTTAAGTTCAAGCTTGACTTCACCTATTTCAGCATTACGCGGTGGGAATGTAGCTGTCATTTCACGTCCTACCATGTACTTGATAAGCTCAGCTCTGTTTGTATCCTTAGTCATAACAGTAGTAATATATTCACCATCACGGAGAATAGAGATACGATCTGTTAATTCGAATACTTCATCAAGTCTGTGTGAAATGAAGATAATAGCTACGCCCTCATCTCTTAACTTATTTACGATCTTAAACAGAATATCAACCTCTGCTAATGAAAGAGGTGCTGTAGGCTCATCAAGAATAAGTACTTCGCACTTTTTAGAAACAGACTTTGCTATTTCAACAATCTGCATATGTCCAGGAGTAAGATCTCTAACCAATGTTCTTGGATTGATATCAACTCCGAAATCGTCGAAAATCTTCTGTGCAATTTCGTTCATCTTTTTCTGATTAACGAATTTACTAATCTTCTCTCCGTAGCAGATATTCTCTGCTGCTGAAAGAACATCAATCAGGTTGAATTCCTGATAAATACATTC
Source organism: Treponemataceae bacterium (assembly GCA_963599255.1). Lineage (GTDB taxonomy): Bacteria > Bacillota > Clostridia > Lachnospirales > Lachnospiraceae > RGIG5612. The sequence continues at coordinate 33,900 of CAVBWS010000009.1, read as the reverse complement.
AATACCATGAGATCTTGCGAGAGCAGGGGTCATGGCATTATATGTCTGACCATCTATAGTGATAGTTCCCCCATCAGGTGCATGTGCACCTGTAATGGTCTTTATGAAGGTTGACTTTCCTGCACCATTCTCGCCTATAAGAGCGTGAACCTCGCCAGGATAAAAGTCTATTGAAACATTATCCAGAGCAACGACACCCGGGAATACTTTCCTGATGCCCTTCAATGATAATGTCGGTTGCTTATTTTCCATAAAAACCTCACAATCATCTAATACAATTTCTTAATTCCAAATATGGCGCGGAGGTGTACTCCGCGCCACCAATTACCAACTAAACATCAATCTGATTTTAATCAAATTTTAGTACATAGCATGATCTACTTCGTACTGTTCGCATGGGTTCTCATCGCCCTGCTTCCACTGATAATCATATCCGTATACGTTTGTAGCTGAGATATCATCATAGTAAGCATCGCCATATGTCCACTCATATCCACCAACGTGGCAAACACCAAGAAGGATAGCTGCAAGCTTAGCACCTGTAGCTGAGAATGTCATACCTGTGTTTGTTGCATTAGCTGCTGCGAATTCTTCAACTTCTTCATCTGTAGGTGTTCCGCCGTATGTAGCGTATCCCTTGATAGCGTTAGCTGAATGATCTTCCTGAACCTCAGCCCACATCTGAAGGAATGTATCATCTACTGAGTAGCAAGGCATTACACAGAAGTCAGCAAGGTCAAGACCGTTCTGATCTGCATAGTCAGCGATAGCTGAAGCGATACCCATAGCTTCATCTGGCTCGTAAGCGATGAATACACGGCAATCTGGGTTAGCTGCTAAAACTGCCTGAGCATTGTCGTAAGCATCTGTCTGAGCTGAGTCACCATATGACTGTGTTGCAGAAACAACTGTGAATGTGTCAGACTCTGTAGCTGTACCGATCATAGCATTTGAACGATAGATACCATCTGTGATGTCATAGTAAACATCGCAAGCAATAGCATATGTTCCGTCTTCAAGTGCAGGAACGTTTCCGCCTTCTGCTACTCTCTTCTGTACCCAGTCTTCAGCTGACTGAACTGCTGCCATACCTGTGATTGAGTAAGCTGTAGCAATGTAACCAGCGATTTCGTATGAAGGTGAAACGCCAAGGTATGCAACTGCGATACCAGCTTCTCTAGCCTGGTTAGCAACATCTTCCAGCATGTCTGTATCCATAGCTGCGATCATGATTGCACCAACGTTGCCAGCTGCGATAGCATCTTCAACATAAGATACCTGCTGTGATGGATCACCCTGAGCATCCTTTGTTACATAAGTGAAGCCTTCCTTGCCCATTACATAACCAAGTGAGTCAGCGTGGATCAGAAGTCCAGGAACACCTGTTGTAGGTAAGATACACCATACTTCCTTCTGCTCATTCCATGTGAAGTCAGATGCTGTATCTGCTTCATCTGCCATGCAAGCACCAGCCATGGAGAATGCCATAGTAGCTGCTAATACGATAGCTAAAAGTTTCTTCATTATAGTTACCTCCTATAAATTTTCTTAAGTACTGTCTCTCAGTACCATTTCTAACAGTGTAATTATATTACTCAGTTTTTTTTTAGTCAATTTATTTGTTTTCTAACTGACCAAATTTAATATTTTGTGCAACATGTTGTGCACTCTATCTAAAATCTACCAAAGTAATATGTTTAATTTAGCCTTATTTAGGCTGCTGAATCAGCTCAATAAGTGTGCCGCTTGGATCCAAGATGAACAAAACATGATCGTTGCCCATGTTTACTTCATGTGCAATTTTACCACCTGCTGCAAGGAATTTCTCCTTGAATGCGTCAGCATCATCGATTGCTAATGCAAGATGCTTTGTTCCGCATGTCTGCAAGTCAGTGTTCGGTGTAAGTCTGTCCTCCGGTGTCGGCTTCGGATCGTCATATTTAAAAAGTTCGATCTGATATCCGTTTTTATCTTCGATAAAATACAGATGAGCTTTAAGCGGCGGAACATAGCCCTGATCGTAAACCGGTTTAAAGCCTAACCATTTCTCATACCATTTAACGGCTTCATCCATATCTCTTACACTTATGCCTGTGTGTAATGCTCTTAAAACTTCTCCTGCCATAACTGCTTCTCCTTTCACTACTTTCCTTTTGCATCGGCATTTCCGACGCATGATGATTATAGCACACATAGCTTATTAAAACCTTAATATTTTTTATAGAATATCGTCATAGCAACCGTGTACTATAAATCCGTTTGCTTATTATACATTTGTCTCAACTTGTTGACAAGTTGTTTTTGGATTGTACGAATCAAAAGACAAAGGGACAGAACGAATCCGCTCTGTCCCTTCCTTTTTTCTTTAAAATATCAGCATATTGCCCGCATATCTGCACTTGCCTGACTGAACAGATCCATGCAGGTATTGGTTAAATATCTGTTACATCATGCCCATGCCGCCCATTCCGGCTGCTCCTGCTGCCGGTGCTGCTGCAGCTGGTTCTTTGATATCAGCAACAACTGCTTCAGTTGTCAGATATGTTGATGCTACTGACGTAGCATTCTGAAGAGCTGTACGAGTTACCTTTACAGGATCCAAGATACCAGCCTTAACCATATCTACATATTCTCCTGCAAGAGCATCGAAGCCATGTCCTTCCTTCTGCTCTTTAACCTTGTTAACAATAACAGAACCTTCAAGTCCAGCATTATCAGCTATGCAATACAACGGAGCTTCCAGAGCCTTCAGAATGATCTTAGCTCCTGTCTTTTCGTCGCCGTCAAGCTTTTCAGCCAATGCAGCAACCTTTTTAGAAGCGTGGATATATGCGCTGCCGCCGCCTGCGATAATGCCCTCTTCCACAGCTGCCTTTGTTGCAGCAAGAGCATCCTCCATACGAAGCTTCTTTTCCTTCATCTCAGTTTCTGTAGCAGCACCTACCTTGATAACTGCTACACCGCCTGATAACTTTGCCAGTCTCTCCTGAAGTTTTTCCTTGTCATAATCAGATGTTGTTGTTTCAATCTGAGATCTGATAACTGCAATTCTTCCCTGGATAGCCTTAGAATCGCCGGCACCGTCAACAATAATTGTATTTTCCTTGTCAACCTTAACTGATTTAGCGCGTCCCAGCTGAGCCAGTGTTGTTTCCTTCAGGTCAAGACCTAACTCATCCGAGATAACCTCGCCGCCTGTAAGGATTGCAATATCTTTAAGCATTTCTTTTCTTCTGTCGCCATATCCCGGTGCCTTAACAGCAACAACCTTGAATGTTCCTCTGAGAGAGTTAACGATAAGTGTTGTAAGTGCTTCACCCTCGATATCTTCAGCGATGATAAGAAGTTTAGCACCGCTCTTAACAACCTCTTCAAGGAGAGGCAGGATCTCCTGAATATTGCTGATCTTCTTATCTGTAATAAGGATATACGGATCATCAAGTTCGGCTTCCATCTTCTCAAGGTTCGTGCACATATATGCACTGATATATCCGCGATCAAACTGCATACCTTCTACAAGATCCAGTTCTGTCTGCATTGTCTTAGATTCTTCAATGGTAATAACGCCATCTGTAGTAACCTTCTCCATTGCATCAGCTACCAGCTCGCCTACTTCCTCACTGCCTGCTGAAATAGCAGCAACTCTTGTGATCTGATCCTTGCCTGAAACCGGACTGCTCATGTCCTTAAGAGCTTCTACTGCACAGTCGCATGCTGCCTGCATTCCTTTTCTGAGAATGATCGGATTAGCACCTGCTGCCAGGTTCTTGCCGCCTTCATTGATCATTGCCTGTGCAAGAACTGTAGCTGTTGTTGTTCCGTCGCCGGCAACATCATTTGTCTTTGTTGCAACTTCCATTACAAGCTTAGCGCCCATGTTCTCGAACTCATCTTCCAGTTCAACCTCTTTAGCAATTGATACACCATCATTTGTAATAAGCGGTGCACCGTAAGGTTTTGTCAGTACAACGTTTCTTCCTTTTGGTCCTAAGGTTACCTTAACTGTATTAGCCAGTGCATCTACACCTCTGCCAAGAGCTTCTCTGGCATCTGCACCATATTTAATCTGTTTTGCCATTTTATATACGCCTCCTGTTTATCACTTCTTATTTATTATTCAACAACTGCAAGGATATCATCCTGACGAACGATTATATATTCTTCCTTATCCAGCTTAACTTCATTGCCGGCATATCTTGAATAGATAACCTTGTCATCAACCTTGACATTCATCTTAACTTCTTTACCGTCAACTACTCCGCCCGGACCTACAGCAACTACTACTGCAAACTGTGGCTTTTCCTTAGCCTGTCCCGGTAAAACTATTCCTGATGCTGTTGTTTCTTCTGCTTCTACTTGTTTAAGAACGACTCTGTCGCCTAATGGTACTATCTTCATTTATTATTTTCCTCCTTATTGATTTACTAGCACTCACTAGCATTGAGTGCTAACTCCGATTGCTATCTTAAACTATTGTGTTATTATTTGCAAGTTATTTTTTGAAAAACTCATTGTTTATTTTTCGCATATATAAACAGGTATTGTTGGGCATATCCTCTATATTCTCCGAACTTTTCACCGGCATATTTTTCTATAACCTTCTTATCTGTCTCTCGGTGAAAATATAATTCTTCCATAATTCTCTTGATCCACACATCTACAGGAAACGCGTTTCTGAATCCAAGACTGAACAAAAGCACACAATTAGCTACCTTATCTCCGACGCCTTTTATCCCGGTCAGCTTATCCTTGGCCTCATTAAACTGCAGCTTCTTAAGTTCCTCCCCGCAGATGCTTCCGTCTGTAATTTTATCAATGGCATCCCTGAGATACGCTGCCCTAAATCCGGTTTTCATGTCGCGAAAATCCTGCTCTGTGATTCTGCTCAGCTGGTTTAAGTCCGGAAACGAGTAATATGACTGTTCCTCATCTTCATCAATCAGACTGCCGTATTTTTGTGAAATAGTCCGTACGATTTTCTTGATCCCCGGAATATTTTTATTCTGCGATATGATAAATGACATTAATGTTTCAACAAATTCCTGATTTAATATCCTGATGCCGTAATATTTTTCAATCACATGCTGCAGATCCGGGTCTGCTTGTATAATTCTTTTTTTTATTTTCGAATAATCTCTGCTGAGGTCGAAATAATTGATCCAGATATTATTTACTTCTTCTTCATCCGCGTTTTTGAATGTTAAAATCTCCCTATCCTGATCTATTTTCAGCCTTTTCCCATGGGCTATAACACTGTATTCATAATGACACTCACTTATCTCATCGCTTTCCGATGCACTGATCTGTTCATAATTAAAACATTGACCGCACTCCAACGTTTGCTTTAAATTAAAATCTTTTACCGTTATCTTTACCATATTTAACTCATCTTCCCGTGATGCACATAAAATATTGCCGGTTGCATTCAGCGTATCACAAATGTCAGATACTGCATTTCAGAACATACATAACAGCAGGCAAATATCCGGGGATTAACTCCGTTATCCTTAAAAGGCGCCACACAAGTCTGTGTGACGCCTCTTGAATATACTATATCATTATAACTTATCTGCGCTTAAGGAAATCCGGAATTGTCAGATTCTTAGAGTCTCCGGCTGATCTTGTCGGCTGCTTAGTTGCAGTGCCGAAATTCATCTGCTGTCTGGCAGGATTCTGTCTTGCATTGCCCAGATCAGCTCTTGCACCTGCTCCGTCATTACGTGCAGAAGGAGTTGTGAATCCAAATCCCGGAACTGCAGGTGACTGACTAGCCTGGCCTGCGCCCTGCTGATTATATCCGAATGAAGGCGTTGCAACCGGTCTAGGTGATGATGTTCCAGCAAATCCTGATGCAGCAGCTGAAAGTGATGGCTTAAATCCGCCTGACGCTGCCGAACCCAGCTGAGAAGCTGCCCTTACAGGTGCTGAGCTGTCATTTATACCTGTTGCAATAACTGTGATTGTACATGTATCTGCAGGTTCTGCCTCGTAACGGGCACCAAATATGATATTAGCTCCGTCGCCTGCCAATTCCTGAACATAAGAAGCTGCTTCATTGGCCTCAATAAGAGATATATCACCGGAAATATTAACAATAACATGTGATGCACCCTTGATATTTGTTTCAAGAAGCGGAGATGTAACAGCACTTTTTACTGCTTCCTCTGCCTTAGAGTCTCCATGACCCTCACCAATACCGATATGTGCAATTCCTTTATTAACCATAACTGTACGGATATCTGCAAAGTCAAGGTTAATAAGAGCTGGCACATTGATCAGATCAGTTATACCCTGTACAGACTGCTGAAGAACCTCGTCAGCCTTCTTAAAGGCATCAGCGATGGTCGTTCTCCTGTCAACAATATCCAGCAGCTTATCATTAGGAATAACGATAATCGTATCTACAACTTCCTTTAATCTCTCAATGCCCATAAGAGCATTGTTCATACGCGTTTTATTTTCAAATCTGAATGGTTTGGTTACTACAGCGACTGTGAGAATGCCCATGTCTTTAGCCAGCTTAGCAATAACCGGAGCCGCACCGGTTCCTGTACCGCCGCCCATGCCGCATGTAATGAATACCATATCAGCACCTGACAGAGCCTTCTGGATTACTTCTGAGCTTTCCTCTGCTGCCTTCTGTCCAACCTCAGGCTGAGCTCCCGCTCCCAGTCCTTTAGTTAACTTTTCTCCGATCTGAAGGACTACAGGTGCCTTGCTGAGAGCTAATGCCTGCTTATCAGTATTAACACCGATAAACTCGACCATCTTGACTGAATCATCGCCCTCTGACATTCTGTTAACTGCATTATTACCGGCGCCGCCTACACCGACAACAAGTATCCTTGCGCCTCTCTCTGCATCGTAATCAAATTCTGCCATCTATTTTATCCCTCCAATAATAATCTCACTTTATAATATATTGTAATCAATCAAAATTCAACACAATTTGTGCATAAAATCGCAGTTTTTCTTTGTACTTCAGCCTGCTCTGAAGGAATATCCGTACTTATCCGCATTTTCGTTCTGCATATATAATGTTCCGCTCTGGTCTATGATCTGATCTATAAAATCCGACAAGTCATTTATTTTTCTTTCTGTGTTATAATCTTTGCCCATTTTAATAGTCAGATTCCTGACCTTGACGGTAAGCATGCTGTTTTCCACATGCAGAGATGTTACATTAATGCTGTATCTGCTGAAAAGCTGCACTGCTTCTAAGGCATATTCAAGAGCTGCCGGAGTCTGCGTTACTGCTTTATTTCCATAGGTGAGGGTGGTAAATTCGATCCCCGTAAGCACAGGCAGATCAGCAGGCTTAGCCGTGCTGTCCGCACATACATTGCCGGACTTGTCCAATGACAGATATGAACCGTTATATTCCACATAAAGTATCGCCTCACATGCTTCAGATATAGTCTGATCGGTCGGCGCAGAAGCAGTCTCCGCTGCATTTGCATCTATTGCAAACGCGGCAGTTATGATCAGGCATATGATAAATATTGCTGTTGCTGCTTTTCTGTTCAAATGTTTCCCTCAATATTCCAGGTATTTCCCAGAACAGTTCTTTTTCTTCTGTTGGAAGCTGCCATTTCAGCTTCTTTTTTTACCTCTGCCCTGTTCACAGCAAGAACCAGTCCTATCTCCACCAGGAGACTCAGAACCGATGTGCCGCCGTAGCTGATAAATGGAAGCGGGATGCCTGTATTTGGCAGAAGATTTGTAAGTACCGCCATATTAACGGCTGCCTGAAGCGCGATATGTGTTGCCACACCTGCCACAATCATTTTCCCGAATACATCTGTTACTTTATTATATATTGTTTTAAAGCGCAAAATCAACATTACATATAATCCTATTAATGTCAATCCGCCGATAAGACCCAGCTCCTCACATACTACTGCATAAATCATGTCGGTATGTGCTTCCGGGATAAACGCCTTTTGTACGCTTTTTCCCAAGCCCTTGCCCAGTAAGCCTCCAGAGCCTATGGCATATAGTCCCTGCTTGATCTGAAAGCCCAGGTCACTTTGATTTTCCTCCAGATTAAGCCATGCAGCAATTCTGTCAGCCCTGTAAGATTGGGATAAGATCAGTCCAACCACAGCTCCCAAACCTATGATCGATAATGGAAACATATAGCCAGGTCTGGGACTTATTATCAGCAGCATAACCGCGCCAATTCCTACTATTATAAGTGCAGTGCCCAGATCCTTAGTTATATATGCAACAACAAAACCACTGAATCCCGTAACCAGCAATATAAATATATATGATTTAATCTGCTTTATTCTGTTCCACAAATATCTGAAAAAGTTAGGGAATTCCCCATAATTTTTTTCTTTAATGTTTCTGAACAAAACTTTAAATCTTAATTCGGGAAGATTATTAATGTCATTTATATATTTGCATATTATGGATGCAAGCCCCAGTATTACACCGATCTTCAAAAATTCTGAGGGCTGAAAACTGAGCGTGGAGGTAATCTTGATCCACCTTGTGGCACCCTTGCTCTCTGTTCCCAGTACAAGCGTCGCTGCAGTCATGACAAATGTTGCAGCCAGAACAAACACGGAGATCTTCTGATAAAATCTGGTGGGAATGTATGATGCAATAAACATAAGGACCATTCCTACGCAGGCTAAAATGCAGGATCTTTTTACAATGCTCCAGTCATACTCACTCGCACTATACTGCATTAATATGCCCAGCACCGTCAGTATGCCGACTATCAGGATCAGCATCCAATCCGTGCCCTTTACTCTTGTTTTCTTTTTAGCTTCAGCTTTTGCTCTCATAAATTATTTGCAAATTCCTTGAACATTTCTCCACGCTGTTCATAGTTTTTAAACTGTCCCCAGCTGGCACATGCAGGTGAGAGCAGCACCGCGTCTCCTTCTTGAGCCAACTCAGCAGCCTTGTTGACGGCCGCCTTAAGATCCGGTTCCATATGAATGGCTGTAAAGCCGCACGCCAGCGCCGTATCTCTTATTTTTTCCGCAGTCTGACCTATGAGTATCATGTCTTTAATCTTACCATTGAAGCCTTTTATCCAATCAGTAAAATCAGCGCCTTTATCGTACCCGCCGGCAATAAGGACCGTTGGTGCTACCATGGATCCAACTGCCTTAGCTGCAGCATCAGTATTGGTTCCCTTAGAGTCATTATAATATTTTACGCCGTTTTTGGTGCAGACATATTCTATTCTGTGCTCTACTGCCTTAAAATCCCTTACAACATCGGCAATTATTTCAATCGGCACGCCGACGGCAAGAGATAATCCGATAGCTGTCATAACATTCTCGACATTATGATCTCCTAGCAGATTCATATTGTGTTTATTCATAATTGTCGTAACATGACTGCCATCTGAATAAACAATATCATCGCCTTCGAGATAAATTCCCTTGTCAAGCTTCTCAATTCTCGAAAAATACAAAGGCTCCGCCGGTATATTTTTCGCTAATTCTCTTAAATATGTATCATCATAATTAATTACACACTTCTCATCCGCCCTCTGATTTTCAGCTATTCTCATTTTACAAAGCGCATAATTTTCGAAGGTTCCATGCCTGTCCAAATGATCCGGTGTCAGATTAGTAATAGCCGATACCGTCGGATGAAACTGTCTGATGGTCTCCAGCTGAAAGCTTGAAACCTCTGCTACTATCACACTGTTTTCCCTCGTATCTAATGCTACTGAGGCAAATGATCTTCCTATATTGCCGACTACAAACACGCTGTCAAAAGCAGCCTTCATTATCTCACCTGTAAGGGCAGTGGTTGTAGTCTTGCCATTTGTTCCTGTTATTGCAATTATCCGGCCTTTTGACAGTTCATATGCAATTTCCAATTCGCCCAAAACATCCACGCCGTTTGTCTGAGCTAACTTAACATTTGGCGCATTAACAGAAACGCCCGGGCTAAGTGCCAGCAGATCTATTCCGTCTAAATCTTTCCTTGTCAGCTCTCCTAGGATCACCTTAGTATCCTGTGCAAGTCCTAATTCATTGAGCAAGGCCCCTTTATCTAATTCCTTGTTTCCGTCATACAGCACCATCGACGCCCCTGCTCTTTTTAACAGAGCTGCTACTCCGCGGCCGCTGATTCCCATGCCATATACCAATACTTTTTTATCTGAAAAATTCATAACAGTTCTCCTATATATCAGGATTAAATCGCCAAATTAAGGCCCACATAAGACACTATGCAGCCCACCGTGGTGATTATCGTAAATATTGTCACAACTCTTGTTTCTGACCAGCCTCCAAGTTCAAAGTGATGATGAAGCGGTGCCATTCTGAAGATTCTCTTGCCGTGTGTAAGTTTGAAATATCCAACCTGTAAGATTACAGATATGATCTCTGCAAGGTAAATAAATGCGGCGAAGATCAAAAAGATAGGCATTCTGAGTGCTAACGCTGCGGCTGCCACATATCCTCCCAATGCCAGAGATCCGGTGTCTCCCATAAACACTTTGGCCGGATAACAATTATATGCCAGAAACGCCATAAGTGCTCCTATCATAGCAAATGACGATGAGATGATTCCTGAGTTTACCATTACGGCTGCTATAGCCATAAATCCTGCAATTACGATTGTAACAGAGCTGGCCAGTCCATCTAATCCGTCCGTAAAATTAGCACCGTTTACCGTTCCCAGTATCGCTACAATCACCAATGGATAGAACCAACCGCCGAAATCCACTTCACCGATAAACGGAACAATAACGGTTGTTCCCACGGAAAGAGCCGTAAACACAGTCATTCCCGCTGTTACAATTATCTGAAATCCCATCTTCTGCCATGCTTTAAGTCCCTCTGACTGATGTTTTTTTATTTTAAGCATATCGTCAACGAAACCGATAATCCCAAAAAGAAGTGTAGCCAGCAGAATAAAGATCAGGTTGCTGTCTACACCAACAAACGGAAGTGTTCCTATTATCATTGCCGCAACAATTAATACACCGCCCATTGTAGGCGTACCTGATTTCTTTAGATGCGACTCTGGTCCTTCCTCACGAACATTTTGACCGAACTTCATCTTGCGAAGTATCGGTATAAGTATCGGACAAAAAATTATTCCTAATATAAAACTAATTGCAAATGCAAGTATTGACCAAGCTCCAGTCATAATACAAACTCCCTTGTTTATTTATTTGAGGATTCTAATATTGTTCTTCGTAATAATAATCCTCGTCATAGTCTTCATAATAGTACGAGTCGTCATAATTATATTCCTCGTAATATCCTTCATCTCCTGCATATTCTCCCGCCATCTCATCTGCAGTGTCTGAATTTTCATCATCGCCCTCTGCATCTTCTGAGACTTCAGAGGTTGTTTCGATCTCTGGTGAGCCCACGCCGGTAGGATCATAGTCCTCAGCTGCAGTTGTTGCATTCAGATACGGCAGTACTTCTGACATGATCTGGCTGTAGAGTTGGCATGCATAGACGCTGCTTCCGTCCCCTCCGGCCTCAGGTTCATCTATTATGACATAGCACACAGCCACCGGATTATCATAAGGTGCAAAACCAATGAATGATGCGATCCACTGATCATTATCTCTTGCGCCCTTTTCCGCTGTACCTGTTTTGCCTGCCGTAATATACCCCGGAACGGCTGCGTCAGTTCCCGTTCCTTCAGTAACTACATGCCTTAAAGCCTCCTTGATGTAATCCGCAGTATCCTTCGACACAGGTTTTGAAACAACTTCCTTATCAACGGACTTTATGAGCTCATTGTCAGAATTGTATATTCCCTTCACTATATACGGCTTGTAATAGGTTCCGCCATTTACAAGCGAGCAAAAAGCAGATGACATCTGAACCATGGTCACATTGAAGTTCTGTCCGAAGGAATTGGTCTTAAGATCCAGGTCTGTCATGTTTTCGCGGGTAAACAGAAGATTACTGCAGCTTACCTCATTCGGAAGATCTATTCCCGTATACTCACCGAATCCAAACTGTCCCTGATATTTGACAAATGTATCTACGCCCTCGGCAGTAGCTATATCCATCAATGCCATGTTGCAGGACTCCGCCAATGCTCCGGTGAGACTTATATCTCCATGGCCGTCAATATTGGCACAATGTATGGTGTAATCCAGCACCGACACACTGCCGTCGCAGTAGAACCAGTCATCTTTAGTTATAGTTCCGGACTCAAGTGCCCCTGCTACCGTAAATGCCTTAAATGTAGAACCAGGTTCGAATGTTTCACTGACGCAATAATTATTCCACCTTCCTGTACGAGCCGCAAGGACCTGACTATCTGACATTTCAGCAAGCTCCTCCTCTGAGTAGAAGGAAGTCAGATCGTTCGGATTATTGGAATCAAATGTATCTGTATCCGCCATTGCAAGGAAAGCTCCTGTGTTGGGATCCTGTATAGTTACTGCAATGGTCTTAGCGCCGGTCTCTTCCAACATCTGCGCCATATATTTTTCTACAATAGATTGAATATTATAATCAATCGTAAGCTGTAAATTAGCACCGTCCAGCGCATCTATATAAACGCTTTCGACAATATTATCACTGTCTATGTACTCGTATTTTTTTCCATCTGTTCCGGCCAGAACATCGTTATATTGTTTTTCCAGACCATAGGCGCCACTGTCATTTAACATAAAGCCCAGAACAGAACTCGCCAGCGTACCATAAGGATAATTTCTGGTGTAACTCTTAATAAGCACGGCACCGCCCACTTCTACATTCGTCAGAGGATAATCCTCCGACAGACCCAGAAATTCTCTGATAGTCTTGCTGTCCGCATCAAGCATTTCAATAAAATCGCGGCACTGGCTGTATGTCAGATTGTCTAAAAGCGGCAAATACTGACTGTTTTCATTTTCATTTACTAACTGTTTTACTTCATCAGCCGAATAGCCGAAGCATTTCTCGATCAGCATTGCCGTTATCTCGAGATAATTATGTCCTTCAGTCAGCATGTCCTTAGGTGACAATTGCAGTGCATAAACCACTGTACTAGAAGCGAGGAGCACATTGTTTGCATCAACTATGTCTCCTCTCTTGGCTTTAATTATCGAACTTGATACAGACCGGCTGTATGTAGTCTGTGAGGCGCTGGAGCCCTCAGACACCTGGATAAATATTAATTTACCGGCTACCGCTGCAAATATCGCGATAAAAACTATTATGATAATGTGAAATCTGTTTTTAAATCTTCCTACAGTTTCCGAATTATTTTTAAATTTCATATTTATTCAGTTGGCACAGTTGCCACCTGCTGTATATATTCAGAGTCATTTGAACCATATGTCACCACCTGTGAAGCGCTGGCTCTTACCATTCCCAGATCCTCAGTGGCAACTTGTATTATATGTTCATAATCAACCGAACTGTTAATTTCATATTCCAGGGCATCATTATATATTGTCAGATCATCAATTTCGCTTTCTTTAGCGCTGACTGCACTTAATGATGCATTATAATCCTGTATCGTCATTAATGTCACAGCACATAGAGCGATGATAAGTGCCGCCCCTGTCAGCCCGAGAAACGTAAGTCTTGCCTTCTGCCTTCTTAACTGTTTTTTCAGCGAGACCATGTCCCTGCTCGGTTTGCTCTTCTTCAGACGTACCAAATCAGGCTCCGGTGCAGCGGATCTGCGCACAACACTGCCATCTACAAAACCATGCGGTCTATTATTCATTTGTACTCGGCTGCCTGCTGCTCTTCGATTGCCTCCGGCAGTCCCGGTTCTGTATTCCATGGCTGACTCCATTGTTATCTGTCGGTCAGCAATGTTCAAACACTCTTAGTTTAGCACTGCTGGCACGTTTATTTCTCTCACATTCTTCAGGCGAAGGTACTATCGGCTTACGGGTAATTACCCTACCCTTCGAAACCGCTCCACATACGCATACCGGAAAATCCGGCGGGCACGTACATGGTTTTTCATTGTCCCGGAATTTATTCTTAACAATTCTGTCCTCAAGTGAATGAAAAGTGATGATTGATAATCTTCCGTTGGGGTTCAGGAGGTCTATCATTGTATCTATAGCCGAACTCAGCACATCCAATTCAGAATTCACTTCTATCCTTAATGCCTGAAACGTTTTCTTGGCATATCCCGTCTGGCCCTTTCTCACAGCTGCAGGTATTGCATGTTCTATTACCGTCTTAAGCTGTCCCGTGGTATTGATCGGCGCCGTTTCTCTTTCTTCGACAATATGCTTTGCAATATTATTTGCAAATTTTTCCTCGCCGTAGTCTCTTATTATTCTGGCAAGATCTTCTTTTGAATAAGTATTGACTATATCCCTCGCAGTCAGGGTTCTGTCCCTATCCATGCGCATGTCAAGTGCCGCATCCTCTCTGTAAGTAAATCCACGCTCAGGATTATCAATCTGATAAGAAGATACGCCAATATCCAGCAATATGCCGTCGACTTTATTTATGTTCAGTGTCTCCAAGACCGACTTTATATTCACAAAATTACTTTTTACAAGAGTTACCCTGTCACCGAAGATCGCCAATCGTCTCATGGAGGCATCAAGTGCCTCCTGATCCTGATCGATTCCGATCAATCTGCCGTTTTTACCAAGTTTCTGAACGATTTTAAAAGAATGGCCTCCGCCGCCTAACGTACCGTCGACATAGATGCCTTCAGGATGAATATTTAAACTGTCTATGGTTTCATTAACAAGAACCGATTCGTGTTTAAATTCCAAATCCCCATTCTCCCATCTGCTCAGCAAGTTCATCTACATCATCAAATGTTGATACATCCTCCCAAGCCTGTTTATTCCAGATTTCAACTCTCTGACCTGCTCCAATAAGAACAGCATCCTTGTCTAATTTTGCATAATCTCTAAGAACCTGCGGAATTAATATTCTTCCGGTTTTGTCAGTTTCCGCTTCGGTGGCTCCTGCCAGGAAGAATCTGCTGAAATTTCTCGCAGCTTTATTGGCAACAGGCAGGCTTGTGAGCTTCTCCGTGAATGAATTCCACTCATCAGAAGAAAAAACCCACAAGCAGCCGTCAAGACCCTTAGTTACAATAAACTGTTCTCCCAGTTTTTCTCGAAACTTCGAGGGTACAATTATCCTGCCCTTAGCATCTATGGAATGATTGTATTCACCCATAAACTGCATCATGCTTACCTGTTACCTCCCAGCGACATTTTAATCAGTCTGATATACTTAAGGATGTCCGCGCCCTTTTCTCGTAAGAATTTACCACTTTCATCCACTAAGTGACACATTTTTACCACCTTGTGACACACAATATAACCCTGATATAAAAAAAAATCAAGTGTTTCCATTTTGAAAACACTTGATTTAATATTTATTTAAAATTATCTTATGTCTTACAGACCCATCTGCTTAGCTACTTCTTCAGCAAAGTTTTCGTTTTTCTTTTCGATTCCTTCGCCAACCTCGAAACGTACCATGTGTAAGAGCTTAATGTTCTTATCTACTGACTGCAGATATTTTTCAACTGTTTGCTTGCCATCCTCAGCCTTAACATATGTCTGATCAAGAAGGCAGATTTCCTTAAGCTGCTTAGAAAAACGTCCCTCAACAAGACCTCCGAAGATCTTGTCTGCAGCGATAGCTTCCTTAGCTTTCATTGCAAGATTTGCAACTACTGTCTTAGCTTCTGATGAAAGGAAGTTAAACAGATAGTTCATGTTATTCTTCTGCTCTTCATAGGTAGCAAGGTCTTCCTTTGACCAGAGCTCGCCTTCAACTGCTGTAGCAATAAGCTTGTTAAGGATTGGCTTAGGAAGTGTATCCGGTGTATTAAGAGAGCTGTCAACTGTAATTTCTCTTAAATTAGCAAGCTCTTCCTCTGACATATCCATACGGCTGATGTACTGTGGGTTCATTGCTGCAACCTGCATAGCAATGTTTCTGAGAGCTTCTTTATTAGCGTCATTGTCTTCAGCTTCTGCTTCAACAAGAACACCGATCTTGCCGCCGGCATGAATATATCCCACAACAAGACCGTCTGATTTAATTCTTGCAAATCTTCTTATCTTGATGTTTTCACCGATTGTGGCGATCTGATTTACAAGTTCCTCTCCAACTGTCTTAGTCGGATCTGAGATAAGCTTGTCTTCCTTAAGTTCATCTACATCAACAGCATCTGATACATAAACCTGTTCTACAATTTCATTAACGAAGTTCTTGAACTTGTCTGTCTTAGCAACGAAGTCTGTCTCTGAATTAACTTCTACGATTGATGCATTCTTATCTTCCTTAACAGTTAATGCTACAAGACCCTCAGCTGCGATACGTCCGGCCTTCTTAACTGCCTTAGCTTCACCGCTCTTACGAAGTGCTTCAACTGCCTTATCAATATCTCCATCACATTCAACAAGTGCATTCTTGCAAGCCATGATTCCAGCACCTGTTAAATCTCTTAATTCTTTTACCATTGCGGTAGTTACTGCTGCCATATCATATCTCCTTTTTTCACAAGAAACTTATTCTTCTGTTGCTGCTTCCTCTGCTGCTTCTTCTGTGCCTTCCTCAACTTCATATTCAAGGCCCTGGTTAGCTTCAATAACAGCATCTGCCATCTTAGCTACGATAAGTTTTACTGCACGGATAGCATCATCGTTACCAGGAATTACATAATCTAATTCTTCAGGATCACAGTTAGTATCGCAGATACCGATCAATGTGATGCCCAGCTTGTGAGCTTCCTGTACGCAGATCTTTTCCTTCTTAGGATCTACTACGAAGATCGCATCAGGGATCTTCTTCATTTCTTTAATACCGCCCAGGTTCTTCTCAAGCTTTTCCTGTTCCTTCTTAAGATCAATAACTTCCTTCTTAGGAAGAACGTCAAATGTTCCGTCCTCTTCCATTCTCTCGATATCTTTTAATCTCTTGATACGAGACTGGATTGTTCTGAAGTTAGTAAGCATACCGCCTAACCATCTTTCGTTTACATAGTACATACCGCAGCGCTCTGCCTCTGTCTTAATAGCTTCCTGCGCCTGCTTCTTAGTACCAACGAACAGAATTGTACCGCCCTGAGCAGCGATATCTCCAACAGCATCAAATGCATCATCAATAAGTCCTACTGTCTTCTGTAGGTCAATGATATAGATGCCGTTTCTCTCTGTGTAGATGTATGGAGCCATTTTAGGGTTCCATCTGCGTGTCTGATGTCCAAAATGAACACCTGCCTCTAATAACTGTTTCATTGAAATAACACTCATTTTATTTTCCTCCTGTTATTCATCCCTGCGTCCTTATCCATTCAGGCACCGAAACGAGTGGATTTCGGCACGTCCCGTCAGCCGGACACACGTGTTTATTTCACAACCTGTGTATTTTATCCGAATATCTTTCAAAATACAAGGATTATTTATTTTCTTTTTGCCGAATCCCTCTGTTTTTTCTCTTTGTTCCAAATATCTGAAGCAATACAAAAGCGGCCAATGCAGCTGCGCTTACAACTGCTCCGGACTTAACGCCCCTCGGCATATACCTAAACTCTACGGTGTGATCACCTGCTGCCAATTTTACAAGAATAAATGAGTCCTCAAATGAGTCATATTCGACCTTCTCACCATCAACATAAACTGACCATCCCGTATCATACGGAATCGTTGTAAACATGGTCTGATTTTCTGCCGCTGTAATATATCCCTTAATATAGGTATCGCTATGCTCGGCAATTTTCATTTCATTGCTCTTCATCGCTGTCATGGCAGCATCGTATTTGTCATAATCCATAAGTGCAATATCTGCCGTTATCTCGAATACTTCATCGTCATTTGAATATATATATACCTCATCGCCCTGCTGTACGTCTCCTATATCAACAATTTCCGGTGTCTCCAGATTATCGAAGGTATAATATCCGACAGATTCACCGTCTCTGAGAATTTCAACATTTATAGATTCCTGATCCGATGTCAGATAGGCCAGTAGTCTTCCTGCTTTTGTGGCCGTATAACTTATCTTCGATCCGCCGCCGTAGCTGCCTTCAATATAGAATATATCTTCCGCACCACAAGCCTTACTTATAATGTCATTTTGAACTTCAAACGGATCTGTCAGCAGATCATCAACACTATAGATCTCGTCATTAACCATAAATCCCAGAGATAAAGCATACTTATTTTCATATAAATAGTAATCGCCATACGATGTTACCTGAGTCATCAAACTATCATCCTGTTTTTCACTGGCGATTTCATATTTAACGCCCAGTAGTGCCTGAGTAAAAGGTGTATGTCCATAATATGAATATGCATTTGTTCTTCCCTGCATTCCTAATTTACTGTACAGTTCAGAATTGCCGGCTACCGTTGTGGATGAGAAGATAGAAGCACTGTTATAATCATTCCATGTGCCGTCATTTTTGGTACGCCTTTTCACCTTCTCCACTCTATAGAATGAACCATCATCTACTTCATCCAGCATAGTTTCTATGGCCTCATTATCTGACATATACAAGGTCCTGCTTGTGGTTGAATATCCCGTATTATTTGTGTTGATAACAATTTCGGATATTGTTACAACTATGAGCAGCACCATTGTAATAACCTTAGATGCCTTTCTGTTCTTAAGCATAAGGGCAATAACAAGATATAAGAGTATATATACAGCTCCCAGGCACGCATTGCCCACCGTAAAGTCATCAGGATATAAGGCTTGAAGAATGAACACCCCTGCCACTCCGGCCATACAGCATAAAACAATTTCCTTTACCTTGAACCTTCTTATGTTTATAAGCGCCTGATAGCTCATCACAAGCACCAGAAGTATATATATGAAGGAATATCTGCAAGGAAGGCTGTTCGGAAAATGCAGTCCATGCCATATAAATGTCGGAATATTGAACATGAAGCTAAAGGCAAGCAATGCTATCAGCAATGTCTTGCCGACTTTTTCTTTAGCCGGTACCCGTTTGGACATCCAAAACAGCGGAACGAATCCAAACACAGCCATGGTGCTGTATATATTCGGGAAATGTCCGCTGAAAACAGCTGTTTCTGTATTAATAACAGACTTGGCAAACATCTCAAGAATACTGTAATACGCAGTCATTTTGCTCGGGAATGACGAACCCGATGAAGCTGTTATAAAGAGATTAAAAAGTGCAGGCAACGCTATAAACATGGCCATACATCCGGCTACCAGAGAATATATTACGAACTTAAGTATTCTTCCTACCGCCTCACGCCTGCCGGCAAATTTGCCTTCACATATCATCAGATAGATAAAATAAAATACCAAGAATATACATATCATTATTGATATGTAGTAATTGGAAATAATCGATACAGCCAGCGTGATTACATACATTCTGGTCCTGCCTTCTCTAACCAGCGCTTCCAATCCCATCATTATGAGCGGCAGCAGAACAAGGCAATCTATCCACATAAGATTCCAGCTGAATGCTGCCATATAAGCACTCATTGCATAAAAGCAGCCAAATGCCGTGGCGATGTAATCATTTCTTTTGAATTTCTTAATCAGATAATATGCAAAGATTGATGACATCAGACCTGATTTAAGAATAATCATGGTATTCATGAATTCAGGAATAAGAGTATCCGGGAATAATGCCACCAGCCAGTTGGCCGGTGATGCAAGATAATAAGCATAGGTGCTGGCAAAATTAGTGCCGAGTCCTATGTTCCATGAGTATAATAAGCTGCCGCCCTCTTGTATGTTCCTCTGAAATTCCTTCATAAAAGGCGCATACTGATGGTACATATCACTTCTCAGATACATATTAGTTCCGTATGGGTAAATGCCTCTGCCCACATACAGAACGAATAATATTACCACCGGAATCAAAAAGGCTATGATTATAGGCAGTTTTTTTACAAGATTTTTTTCAAATGAACTGCCGGAACGCAGTTTTGCTGTCTTTTCCATTTATTCTCCTAACGTGTAAAAATCCAGTTCAGACCATTTGCCGTTATCAAATCTCATCTTATTTGTCTTGGCAAACTTCTCGTAAGCTTCCTGAAAGTTTTCTTTTTTCTTGTCGTATATTATTTTATTGCTGTTGGCCTGCGATTCTGTTACAAGATAATCCTCTATGCAATAAATAATGTAGTATCCGCTCTGCGTTACTACCACTTCACTGATCTCCCCATCTTTAAGAGCATATGCACTGTTTTCAAAAGCCTCCGGCATACTGCCCTTGGTTTCTACATTATTAAGAACCACTTCGTATCCGTGATCAGCGCATACTTCTGCAAATTCTGTACCACTCTTCATCTCATTTCGCATCTGTTCAGCTGTCTCAATGCCATCTTCTGCAGGAATGAATACATAATCTATCTCTATGGCCTTGGTATCTGATTCACTTATCTCCATGTAGATATTTTCCGACAATTTCTCGTATACTTTACCATAATACGCCTTCTTGATGTACAGATCCTCCGCATCTTCTAATGAAACATCATAGTTGATCAGATTGTATGCCGTCACCATATGTTCATATAGCTGCATGGCACTGTTTTTAGCCGAATTAATCTCTTCATTTGATAAATATACAGTAAGATCTGCTGCCATCTCCTGTGCAGCCGTATATTTAAGCAGCTCATCCTTAACCGTATTTTTCACATATTCCGCTAGGGTCGTATCCCCTATTTTCCTTGTCCATAATACGCTGTCCTCAGCATTTTCATATTCTTCCTTGGCTTCAATAAGTCTTATTATTGCTGTTCCAACCGAGCATTGCGTATCATTTATCTCAAAAAGTGCGGTCTGACTCAGGGGCTTTGTCACCTTTATCTGCGTACAGCCGGTGAATGTGAGCGTGCACACAGCCGTCATTGCGGCCACCGCTGCAGTTTTAATTACCTTTGTTATATATTTTTCTTTGTTGTTCATTTTTTCAGTTGAAAATATTAATAGTTTATGTTATTGTGTCCGAGTGTCCGTTGGGACATCATGCTACTGTAGCTCAGCTGGTACGAGCGCGTCATTGGTAATGACGAGGTCGCGGATTCGAATTCCGCCAGTAGCTTTTTTATTTTACATTATTTTGCCGGATTTACCATCCGCTGTATCATATCTTTCGAACTTTCGACAGATTTTTCGATTTTACCCGTTCTGATATTTATTTTTCAGTCTTGCCTATACAAGGATTATTTTCTATCTGAGCAAGAAGCCACTTTCTGGCCTCTTCTACGCCATCCCTGCTCAATGGATATCTTGCTTTTTCCTTAGCAAATATTTCCTCGCCGCTGTTTATCGGCGGTCTGACCTCTGAACTTACGGCAACAAATTTGTGTTTGATCTCATTTCCTTCAACCTCTTCAGTTTCCGTCTCTACGCAGATCCTGTACTGAAACAAATATACATCCATGGAACCCGTCGGCGCAGTTCCTAGGCTGCCGCTGAAATATCTTCCCTTTTCCAACTTGCATACCCAGGCATAGGACGGAAAATCCCTTAATACATCTCTCATTCTTCACTCCGTTATTTATTATTTCAGCTGTTGCCTTTGATAATAGCAATCTGCCATGATTTCCTGCATATAACAGCTTATGTCCATACAAGTACCCGGACAGATTACCGCGGTCTCCTGATCTCTCAGGCAGCATACTCTTTCTTTATCTCAAAATCAAAGACAGCATGAAGTAATTTCACGCTGTCTTTTGTAACATAGATTATACCTAATTTTCAAGGATTACAACTCTACGATCTCGAAAATATTGTCCTTAGCTTCTCCGATTGCCTCCAGTGTATTAAGAGCCTTTACAACATCACACTGTCTTGAATATGCCTTGGCCTCAGCTGCATCAAATGTATTAACAAAATGGCCATCTGCTTTCTTGACGCTCTTAACATATCCCTGCTCATTGCTGTATTTATTTGTCCATTTAATAATCTTTTTCATTTTATTCTCATCCTCACTTTAAAAGTATTGCCTCACGGCGCCTGTCTTTCTACTTTTAATGCGGCATTTATACCATTGAAAGTTCTACATTGTCAATCAACGTGAAGATTTTCAGCATTTTGGGTCTGATATGTTATAATCAGCCCTGCTTTTTGTGAAATTTTACTTGTATTTTATAACTTTTTTAGGCACATTTTCCTTCAATTATCAGTTCTGCAGGATATCAGTTTATACGAGCTGCACTTCCACTTATTTTCTGAAAATACGAGCTCACATTTATATCCGGTTCCCGTAGCTGCCTGGAAGTCAAAATATTCCCGCTCTGTAAGGCTGCTCATAATCGCCATTAATGTACCTCCATGAGCCACGAGCATCACCTCCGATTTCTTAACAAGCCCACACATTTTGTCAAATCCGATCATGCATCGGCTCACAAATTCCTCTCGGCTCTCGCCTCCCGGAAAGCGCAAGGCTGCATTGCTGTCTATCCACTTCTGGTAATACGGATCATTTTTCAATTCTTCATATCCTTTTCCCTCAAAGCTTCCAAAATCTATCTCAGCAAACTCGTCTATTACCGTAAGATCTGTCATTCCCGCCAGCATCTGCGCAGTTTGTCTGCACCTTACCATAGGGCTTACAAATATCTGCTCAGGAAGTTGCTCAGTCCCAGGCCAGCTTAAATGTTCATTTTCTTCAAGTGGTACGTCTGTTTTTTTTCCTATATATAAGCCTTTAGTATTGGCCTGTGTATTTCCGTGCCTGATAAGATACAGTGTTATTTTCTTATCTTCATTCATGTCCATGTCTTGAGCCGGCTGTTTTTCTTTTTCCTTCATTATCCCGTTATAATACTTCCCAGTGCGATCCCCACTGCGCAGGCTATCTCACATATCACTACAAAATATCCCGCCAGGTCCCCTGTTATTCCGCCGAACTTCTTATAGCTCATGGATTTGTAATACCAAAAACTAATACCTGCCGCCAGTATTGTCAGAACTCCGCACAGAAATGAACATATCAGCATTGCTATTGCCGCTGCAGCCGTTACAGACAGAACAACAACAGTATTGACCCGGCGATTAGAATTCGAAGCCACATAAAACAATGAGCCCTGATGACTGGCTGATCTAAAATGCAGCACCCCCGCAGCACTCAGGCACCTGGCCAGTATAAAGCTTAATGCAAATATTATCCTGCTGTTCCAGGAATTCATTTGCGATACGGCAGCAATAAATATTCCTGCTGCGGTGAGCAGCCGTATTGCAGCAAATGCTCCAATATGTGCATCCTTAAGGATCTTCAGGCGCTCTTCTCTTTCCTTATACGAGCATATAGCATCTGATGTGTCCATAAATCCATCAACATGGAAGCCTCCAGTTACAATTATAGGAATAAGCACTGCGATTATACAATTTGCTATGCTTCCTATGCTCGATAGTCTGCACAGCCAGAACCACAAGCATTCCAGTAAACCTATTGCCGCTCCTACTGCCGGAAAAAATGACATAACATAATCCATGTCTCCCTCTACCAACTCTATCTGCGGCATCGGTATCTTAGAATAGGAAGAAACTGCTATGATAAACGATTTTAAAATTTTCATAATCTCTTTTGTTATCCCTTGATAAGCAGCCTCGCTGCTTAAATTATTTCTTATATTGTTCAACGCCTATATCGCCAAATGAACTGCTCTCATTGTACACTTCCATTGCCATATCAAGGAGTGGAAACAACATGACCGCTCCCGAGCCCTCCCCCAACGACAAATTTGCATAAATAACAGGTTCCAGCTGCAATTCTTTCAGCACCGTTCTGGCTGCCGGCTCTGCCCCGCAGTGAGATGCTGCCATGTATTTTCTGCACCCCGGCAGGATCCTCTCTGCGCATAATGCTGCAGCTGCAGATATAATGCCGTCCAGAACTATCGGAACCTCATACAATGCTCCTCCTATGAACATACCGCACATCCCTGCTATATCAAGCCCTCCGACACATCTTAGTATTTCAAATGCATCATCTGAGAACTTGTATTTTTTCATTGCCCTTCTTATGACTTCCTTTTTTCTTGAAAGACCACTGTCAGTAAGTCCGGCCCCTCGTCCCGTTATTTCATCAGGATTTTCTCCCGTAAGAGCCGAAATTACGGCGGTGCTTGTGGTAGTATTGCCTATTCCCATTTCGCCTGTGGCCAGAATCGTATATCCCTCGGTCTTCAGATCTCTTACCATTTCTATTCCCACGGTAATTGCATCCAGGAGCTCAACCTCAGTCATGGCAGGCTCATTCATAAAGTTCCTGGTCCCGTGCATTATCTTTTTATTTAAAACTCCCGGAACATCTTCATCAGAATTAATTCCTATATCAACAACGCGTACTGATACGTTTCCGCTTTCCGCCATTTTGCACACAGAGCTTAATCCTGCTCCCATATTTTTAGCAACAGCAAGGGTTACCTCCTGTCCCGACTGGCTTACACCCTCAGCCACGATGCCGTTATCCGCACACATTATCACAAGAGCTCTTTTTTGTATCATCGGAGTTACGCTGTTCTGCGCGGCTCCGATCTTGCAAATAATTGTTTCCAGACTGCCCAGCCCGTCAAGAGGTTTAGCAACGTGATTCCATTTGTCTTTTATCTTGTTATAAGTAATCTGACTTGGTTCTTTTATTGCAATATCCAATAATTCCTGTTTCGTCATAATGATGCTGGATTCTCCTTTATTTGTTTCACAATTACTTCATAATTTGCCCATTTTTTCTTCACTTAATTACTTTAACATACAAACAAGGTTGCAGAAAGAGTTAACGCAACCAGCAGTAACATTTTTTCATAACAGGGTGTCCCCCCACCCTACTCCCTTTTAAGTTTATACGTTTAACACAAGCACAAAACAGCATCCTTCCCCGGGTGCTGTTTTGCTGTATGCGTAATAATTCAATCAATTTTTTCGTCATAGTTATGCACAGTATTTAACAAATTTTTCATCGAATTATCTACATTCTTTTTTTTCGTACATACAATCTGTTTTCTTGAAATCTATAACTTTTAATGATACAATCACAAAGTCTTAATGGTAAGCAATATATTTTATTCATTGTAAGGAGGACAATATGAAGAAATTATTAGCTATCTTACTTTCTGCTACTATGATCTTCGCTCTTTGCGCTACATCTTTCGCAGGTGAAGGCGGAGTAACATGGGCAGATTATCAGCAGTATCTTATTGACACAGCAGGATCAAATGCTCCTGACCTTCAGGAGTTCACAGATCAGGTTATGGCAATCGGAAGCTGGGAAGAACTTGATCAGACAGTTTCTCCATGGGATCAGATGTTTACAACAATCGGTCTTTCAACATGGGAAGAATTCCAGGCAGGCGATGTTAAGGAAGCAGCTGTTCCTGCAGGCGAAAACATGGGCGGTGGTTCAGGCGATGACGCTTCTGCAGAAGGCGAAGCTCCTACAGGCGAATCAGCAGAAGCTCCTGCAGAGGCTCCTGCTGATGCAGCTCCGGCTGAAGGCGGAGAATCAGGCGACGGCGAGTCAGCTGGCGAATCAGCTGGTGCATCTGAAGATGATCTGATCGCTCTTCAGAACGAAGAAGACGGCAGCGCTCTTGAACCAATCGTTCAGGGTTCATTCGCAGGCACAGCTCTTGCATACCCACGTTTTGCTACAATCATCAACACAGATGCTACAGAAGATATCACAGATGATGTTTCATGGCACAATGGTGTTATCTTCACAGAAGGTGAGCACAAGGTTTCTGGCATCACAATCGCTATGAACTCAGCAGCTGACGGCTCTGACACAAATGACTTCTCAGGTCTTGGTGCAGCAGTAGCAGCATTCGGCAAGGGTACAGTTGCTACAATCGAGAATTCTACAATCGAAACAACTGGTGTTGCTAAGCTTGCTCTCTTCACAGATAATGGAGCAATCTCAATCGTTAAGAATTCATCACTTTCTTCACACAGTGGTACAATCTATGATGGTTACATCTCAACAGCTGACCAGACTTTAATGGTTTCACCTCCATGGGTACTGGGACTTGGCGGAGCTAAGACAAATGCTCGTACAACTAACCTTATGGGCGATTACTCAGTAGCAGCTTACGTTGATTCTTCATTCTATGCAGCTGGCTGGGGCGCTCTTTCAGTAGACTCTGGTTCAAACATGAACATGGTAATCGTTAACTGCTCAGTAGAAGTAGAAGATTCTGGTTACGGTGCTTACACAATCGGTGACTCAACAGAAGATTACTATGGTGTAACTGAAAAGGTTTCTACATACGCTAACATCATGACAGGCGGTATCGCTACATATCAGTCATACGTAGGCGGAACAGACATCGATGTTGTTCAGTTCAGCGGCGAAACAGACGAATATGGTTTCGGTACAAACGGTACAGTAGTAGCAACAGTTAAGTCTGATGCAGTAGCTGACGGCGAAGTTGTTAATTCTGTAATTGATTCTGAGAACTTCGGTTTCATGTGCCATGCAAATGGTTCAGACGGATGGAACATCGTTAACCTTCTTGACGGAACAGTAGTTAACTCTGCAAATGCTACATTCCTTGTAAAGAAGATCAACTCACAGTTCACAATCGACAATGCAACAGTTAACCCAGCTGACGGTGTTCTTCTTCAGATCATTGATAACGATGATGACTATGTAGGCGTTGACCCTACAATCGAATGGGGAACAGACAATGGCTATGGACATAAGTTTGGTACACATATGCCTACATTCAATTCAGTATTCCATGAGGAAGCTGGATATGCTAATGAATTTGCTGTAAATGAAACAGACGTTGCTGATAACTGGACATCAGAACTTAACATTTCTAATGCTGAAATCGCTGGTGATGTTTGGAACTCAACAGGTTATGTAGGATCAAACCCTGCAACAACACTTACAGTTAACCTTTCAGACGGTGCAGCTCTTACAGGTCTTATCTCAGCAGGCGCATTCTCACACGATACTAAGGATGCAACAGTTGGTGATGGCGACTGGTCAGCAGCTTCAGTTCTTGGCCATGTAACAAATATCGTTAACTCAAACGGCAAGAACCTTGTAAACGTTGCTCTTACAGCTGACGCTGTATGGAATGTAACAGCTGACTGCACAATCGATACTCTTACTGTAGCTGACAGCGCTCAGGTTATCATCCCTGAAGGTGTTACTCTTACAGTTGGTGGTGTTGAATACACAGCTACAACAATCACAGCTGAAGTATTAGAAGCAGCTGCTTAATTGAAAGCAATTTCAATCATTTAATCACATTGTTTACCATGGAGGATGTCACTAAGGTGGCATCCTCTTTTTATATCAGTTCTTTCGCAAATGACCGTAAATCAACTGATCATAAAAAATCACGACCTTCATTTCAGCGGATGGTCGTGATTTTTCTTTATCTCATCTGTTAACATTTACGATAGCTGATTTTTAGCCCAGGTAAGCAGTAATTCAGGTACCTGATATCTGTCAATGTTTGATTCTGCACCAAGGGTGATAGCAACCAGTATATGTTCACCGTCAGACGCTGATACCTTAATCGCGCCCACCAGACAGCACGCAGCTTCATCCGTGGTTCCTGTCTTAAGGCCGATAGCCTCAGGCATATTATTAAGGAGCTGACTGGTATTGCTTATTGTATAATCAAATGCTGACAGATACATCTCCCTGCAGCTGGTAAATTCAGTAATCTGCGGATATTTTCTAAGTATCACCGATGACAGCTTAAACAGATCGGCAGCCGTCATCTGATTCTGCCTTCTTGATGCCATAACTGAATCTGAATAATCAGGAAGGCCGTTTGAATTAACAAATTTGGCACTGTCAAGGCCTAATATCTGAGCCATTTCATTCATCATAACAACAAAATTATCCTCAGTCCCTGCTATATATTCCGCCAATGCCATGGCTGATTCATTGCTCGATGCTATGAGCGTTGCCGCAATTAATTCTCTTACCGTAATCTGCTGTCCTACATCCATATAGAGTGTTCCATTACCCGACTGAGCCAGTGTTGCACACTCTTCCGATACAGTTACAACATCATCCATGCTTATCTTACCCAATTCAATATATCTGGCTGTTATCAAATATGTCATAAGCTTAGATGTGCTTGCTATGGCATTTAAGTTATTCTCCTTATATCCGTACAGGATTTCTCCCGTGGTAGCATCTCCCACCACTACTCCCCTGCTCAAGTCAAAAAAACCATCCTGCTCGTATTCATTAATATCTATACTCCATCCTCTGTCGGTGTATATATGAAGAGAACTATCTGAGGTCTTTTCAATAGTAATTCCCAGTGCCAGCTCTATATCCAGCACATTCATATAAATATCAGAGAGTATGCTCAGCTGATATGTATAATATCTTACGAAATTTCCATCTATGGTCAGTGGATTCATATACAATTCCAGATATTCGTAATCAGGTCTGACTACAGACTCCTGTGTAACTGCCTCCCGGATCAAATTACCATTTATATCATATAAATTACCCGACTCATCATAATAATCCCCTGCATTTGTTTCAAGTTCCTGAGTAGTCTCCTCTTCTGCAGTTGTCTCTTCCTCTGTAGTCGGTTCTTCATACGGCGTTCCGGTTGTTATGGTATATATGTCATATTCTGTGTCCTTTGCAAAATTAAATTGTTTGGAGGTACCGCTGAGAACTTTCGCCAGATCAGTAAGTGAAAGAAACAGTTTATTATCATAGCCATTGGTATAAGCTCCCACAGTAAGCTCAGATACCTCACCATCATCTATATTTATGCTGTAGTCTCTTGCGGCCATAAGTTCTGCAGCTTCAACCTTCAATGTTTCCGGTATAATTAATACAGCAGTCATAATCATTACCATAACTGCTGCCAAGATCCTTCTTATTAATTTTCTTTCTTTTCTATTCTCCATCCTTCCTCCTCTGCTACAATATATTTAAAGTTAATATTTCCTTCTGTCAGTAAAAATTATCATTCTTATTGCTTAAACTGTTACCGCTTTACATGGCAGTAATCGTAGTGCTTCTGATATTTGTTTTTTGCAACTCCGGACAGAACGTCATCATGCTTTCCGATAGCAATCGCTAAACATCCCGTTCACACCATATTTTTGACACTTCGTATTGCTTGTTTAATAACCACGCCCTTAAAATGATTGAGTATATCCGTATTATGTATAATTATTGGATTTTATTTGTATACAATATCATTTCTTATTTTGTCAGCGGTTTCCTTATCATACAGCTGGCTTATAAGTACAAGTGCAAATGGTATCGCAGCCCCGGGGGCTCTTCCAGTTATTATATTTTCATCGACAACAACATCTTGAGGTATCGGAGTTGCACCTATCATTGTCGGTTCACAGGAAGGATAGCAAGTTGCTCTCTTTCCATTAAGGATTCCGCATTTGCCCAAGACTCCAGGTGCTGCACATATTGCGGCAACAAGCTTGTTTGCAGCAAATTCTATACACTGTTTTGCCACTATCTCACTTTTCATAAGGTTATTGGTTCCTTCCCCTCCGCCGGGAAGAACTACCATATCATAATTCTCGTAATCTACATCCTTCGCCAGGGCATCCGCAAGTATCTCTATTCCATGCGCTCCTGTCACATTACAGCTGTTCATGATTGATGCCATTATAACCTCTGTGCCGGCGCGTCTCAGAAGGTCAACAGTTACCAAAGCCTCACACTCTTCGAAGCCATCTGCAAGAAATATTACAACACTTTTTTTATTATCCTTCATGTCATGTCTCTCCTTCCATTTATTCATACAACCCGCCTGACACGAATACGGTAATTACGCAAACGCAATCCTCCTATATCAGGACTTATTCTTTACTGTGCTTAAACAAACGATGCTCCCTCACGCCACGTGAATAAGTTGATGCGTGCTTATAAACGTTCTTATAGATGCAGGATATATGTCCGACATTTACTGGTACTGTGCAAAATTATCTGCGCCGATTTTCAGCACATTATTTTTCAAGCCTAGCGAAATCGTCCAGATATTTTATTGCCTCCCGGTCATGCTCCAGGTTAAACATATGCTCACCGCCATTAATGATTTCCAGCCTAGCCCTCTCATCATCAGTCATACCTTCCGGCTTGGTGCTGAGATATGCCGAAACTGCATGTTTTGAATGTTCAATGTTTACTATCTTATCATCAGTTCCATGCACAATAAGGACTCGTCCTTTATATTTTCTTATGATGTCGTAAGCATCCATGTCGAGCACGTCCAGTGCATAACGTTTTCCCAGAGCCATAGGCCCGCAGTGTATTACCTCCGGCAGGTTATTTAAATCCACCTTCGTACGCATTACCTTTCCTGACCTTGCATCCTCCGGGATACATAGCGCAGGATAAAACAGACATAACTTCTGGATAGGATATTTGTTCTTAGCTGCAACGATAGCACTTACATACCCGCCCTGGCTGCATCCCATCAGAAAGATTCTGTTTCTGTCCACATACCTAAGTTTCATGACATAATCTATGACTGCCTCAAGATCCTGAACCTCAGTAAGCACTGTCATATCAGTAGTTTTTCCGTCACTTCTATTGCCGCCTATAGATCCGCCGTTAAAGTCAAAACAAAAAGCAGCATACCCTAATTCAGAAAATTCCATGGCATAGTGACGGGTCGTGTCCAGTCTTGCCATAATTCCGTGGCATACAATAGCTATCGGGAGATTTTCCCCTTCCGGCCTGTATTCGTAACCCCTTATAGTCAAATTGTCTCTCTTACACTCGAATTCCCTTTCGGTTACCCCCTGAGGGACTTTTCTGTGCGGTATCCTGTCCCTAAATAATGTCTCACTCATTTACTATATTAAACCCTGCTTTTGTCAATTCATCTTTTATCTGCCTAATCTGGTCAAAGCTTTTGGTTTCCATACTTACTCTAAGAATACAACTTGAAATAGGCATATTTGCATCTGACTGCTCATGATGAACAGCCGTTACATTGCCTCCACACTGTGCGATAACCCGGCTTACGCCCTCGAGCTGTCCAGGCTTGTCTGCCAGTGCCAGCTGAAGTGTTGCGCTTCTGCCGCTGGTTGCAAGACCTCTTGCTATAACTCGTGACAGAATATTTACATCGATGTTGCCGCCTGAGAGAATGCACACTGTCTTCTTACCTTCAAGCGGCAGATCTGAGAACATCGCTGCTGCAACGCTTACTGCTCCTGCGCCCTCTGTGATTAATTTCTGTCTTTCCAGAAGCTTTAATATGGCAGCCGCAATCTGATCCTCTGTAACAGTTACGATATCATCAACGTAATTTTTCACAATCTGAAGCGTTGTTTCACCCGGAGTTTTAACAGCAATACCATCTGCAAATGTCGCAACTGTATCAAGTGTTACTGACTGACCCTCTTTAACGCTTCTGAACATGCTAGGTGCATTTGCTGCCTGAACGCCGTATACCTTAATATTAGGATTAAGACTTTTAACTGCATATGCAACACCTGATATAAGTCCGCCCCCGCCAATAGGACATAAAATCGCGTCCACATCCTTTAATTGGTTAAGTATCTCCAGACCAATTGTACCCTGTCCTGCAATTACATAATCATCGTCAAAGGGATGGATAAATGTGGCTCCACTCTCCTTCTGCAGCTCAACTGCCTTATCATGAGCATCATCATATGTTCCCTTCACGAGACACACCTCAGCTCCCAAATGCTTGGTTGCCTCAATCTTGCTGATAGGCGCGCCATCAGGCATGCAAATGGTACTCTTAATTCCCATTCTTGTAGCTGCAAGTGCAACTCCCTGTGCATGATTACCGGCACTGCATGCAATGATTCCGCATGCCTTCTGCTCATCAGACAACTGGCTGATCTTATAATATGCGCCTCTTAACTTGAAACTTCCTGTAACCTGCAGATTTTCCGTTTTTAAATAAATTTCTCTTCCATCTACAAACTCCGGCGCATATATTAAGTCAGTTACTCTTGCCACGTCCTTGAGTATATATGATGCCTGATATATTTGATCTAAAGTTAACATATTTTATTATTTCTCTCTTTCTAATATAATGATTTATGATTGATGTTTCTTATCATCTATAAGAAACATCTCATCTTCCTTCTGTGATTTTTTGTTTGCTCTTGCAACTTTACTTGAATACGCAGCTCTGCTTATCTGTGCAAGCATATATCTTATGCTGCTCTAATCGGATATGCAACTCTGCTTATATTTGCATCCCACTCGTTTATACAATCCTTTTTATCTATGCTGTTCTATCTTGCTGTATAAGCCCGTTTATTTGTACAATCATGTCTGGCTGCATAAACACATTTATTTGTACCATCTTGCTACCTTGCTGCACAAACACATTTATTTGTGCGATCTTGCTGCCTTGCTGCATGAACACATTTGTTTGTGCCATCTTGCTGCCTTGCTGCACAAACACATTTATTTGTGCGATCTTGCTGCCTTGCTACATAAACACATTTATTTGCGTAATCCAGCTTGGCTATATAATTCTGTTTTTTTGCAGAATTATATTTGCTCATATAATTTTAAAATTTACTGAGCAGCTGCTGATGTTTCAAAGCCCCAAATACACACCCGTACTACGACTATGATATCACTTTATATTAATGATACAATCATATCTTATTGACTTTCCCGCCAACGAATATGAAGGCTTGATTCCTGCTAAATATGGCCCCTTAAGTGGCCTTTTAATTATAATCTTCTGCGGCCTTGCCGCCATGGCTGCCTCCAGCAGTTCATTTTCATCGTTGCAGGGGCACTCCAAATTATGAATTAATTGGAATTTTTTCTTAACAAGACCGGATTTTTGCCGTTCAGGAAACATCGGATCCAACAATATAATATCCGGCGGCCTAGCCGCATCTCCTTCAATGCTCCAATCCATCTCACTATTACAACTGTCAGCCATTACCCCGTTATCTGAGCAGCAGCCGGCATCTTCGCTCATCTTAACCATCGTTCCTACGCTGTCACCGTTTACGAGCATCATTCCTGATAGCGCTTTTGTTGGCCCTGAAACCTTCTTAGCCCGTTCCTCTGCTTGGCAGCCGGCACATCCGCCCAACTTAAGCATTGCTTCTATACTGTCGCCATTTACAAGTCTCATCCTTGACACCGCCTCGGCTAATTCAGGAATTTTCTCTGCTCGTTCCAGCGCATCCTTAACAAGAATATATATAACAGGGTTTTTTTCATATAATGTTACATGAAAACCTGCTCCAGCTAAAAGTAATGAATCTTCAGCCATGCCAGCCGTTGCATCAAATACAGTCCTGCATTTGTCTGAAAACTTAGCTGCCTTAACTAGCAGTTCACCTTGTAGATTATTCTTTTTTATTCGCTTTATCATGTGTGCAAGATCTGCATGCATCTCCATGCCTTCCTTACACAATGATACCCCGGCAGGACTTACCTTAATATACGGCCTGTTTTCAAGATTATTTATCGGAACATTACCACTAACAGTTCTTCTGCAGCTTTCTTTCTTTTTTTCTTTTATAAAACTTTTCTGGCCAGGATCTTCACAACTGATATTGTTTTCGATATTTTCTGCTGATCTGTCACACATGAGGCGATCATCGTTTCTAATTTCGCCACACACATCATCTGCATCTTCAGGATATAATTTTATAACATTCACCTGCAGTTTATCCGCTATGTTTCGTGACTTTTCTATACATCTTATATCAGCACACACTACAGCAATATCATCACAAGTTTTCTTCAAAATATCTGTTTTCATACATTTCGGCATTACCATCTTGTAAGTAAAGCAACCAATGAGCAGCAAATCCGCTCCACACTCCGTATTTGGCTTAAGCCTAATACTTAGGATTTACTATAATTTATTCATCTGAATTGGCAGCAATACTCAATTAATTAGACTTGAATAATATCATAAAAATCCTTCAAATACGAGATTGCATGAAGTATTTTATTTCAGCAGAAAAAAAAGAGACTTCCTTTTCTGGAAATCTCTTTTTTCTCTGCCGCAGATGGGAATCGAACCCATAC
>CAVBWS010000008.1:0-56962 GCA_963599255.1 Treponemataceae bacterium | reverse complement strand
CCTTACCGACCCCATCAGGATCCTCAAGGGACTTCACGAAGCGAAGCATTACATGAAAGAGCATAGACCTGATATCGTTTTTTCCAAGGGCGGATTCGTGTCGGTTCCTGTTGTTATCGCAGCGGCTGAATACAAGATCCCCGTTGTGATCCACGAGTCAGATCTCTCACCTGGTTTGGCAAATAAGCTGGCAATTCCCCGTGCGACTAAGGTCTGCTATAGCTTCCCGGAAACTGAGAAATATTTATCACATACCAAGGCGATCTTCACCGGCCTTCCTGTAAGGGACGAGCTGCTGAACGGTTCTCGCGAGAATGGTCTTAAGCTGTGCGGATTTGATGGCGACAAACCGGTGCTCATGGTAATCGGCGGCAGTCTCGGAAGCGTCGCAGTTAACAGTGCTGTTCGTTCCGCATTGGACACCCTGCTTACAACCTTCGACGTTGTGCATGCCTGCGGCAAAGGCAAATACGATGCCCTGCTGGAAGGTACCGTCGGATACAAGCAATTTGAATATATTTCTGATGAGCTGCCTGATATCTACGCTGCAGCGGATATCATTATTTCCCGGGCAGGTGCAAATGTTATAAACGAACTGGCCGCACTTAAGAAACCTGCACTTCTAATTCCATTGGGACTTGATGCCAGCCGAGGCGACCAGCTGCTGAATGCAGATTCCTTTAAAAAGCGTGGATTTTCAGATGTCCTCAAGGAAGAAGATCTGTCTCATCGCACACTGGTTAATAAAGTTAACGAACTATACGACAATCGTGCTGCTTACATTAATGCCATGTCCTCTTCTGAGCATGGTGATGCAGTAAATCGCATTATTGAGATAATTTGCGAAACCGTATAGCCCTTAGGTTCATAGCAGATCTAGTGAAGAACATCTTAATCCAAAAAATAAGACCTGCCTCAGTATTTTCGGGGCAGGTCTTTATTTGATCTCTGAAATCCAGCTTTTATTTTAAAAGTGCTGACAGACTTATGTGTGCACCGTGGAATTCCGGGTATTATTACTTCTCTGTAACCCAGTCCATGGAAACCCATCCTGCCTGTTTCTTGTATACTGTATATCCCCAGCCGGAATCTTCGGCTGTAATGGTAAGCTCGGTTCCGTCATCAATCATTGTCACCTGGTCATAATCAGAGCCAGGACCCAATCTCAATGTAAGCTGATCACCATCTACAGAAACTACTACTTTTTCAGCTTCATCCAATGTGCTCTCCGGAGCGATCAGACCCTCCTGAGTTTCAATTTCTTCAGTTGTTGTCTCGGGCTGCGTGGTGGTTTCCTTCTCAGTTGTTGTCTCGGGAACGGTTGTTGTTACTGCTTCCGTCGTTGTCTCTTCTGTTGTTGTCTCCGGCTCAGCTGTCTTGCCGCATGCTGCAAGTGATGCTGTTGCCAAAACTACTACTGCTGCCAATGCAATTTTCTTCATTCTCTCTCCCTCCGATTTTCCTGGATCCGATGCCTATTTTAAGAGTGTCGACAAACTGTCACGTGTCAATACGGCGTAGCCGCCGGAATGTAGTTCAATTCCCGGCTGTATGCTCTTCATGCGGCATGAATATTTTTATTATGTAATACAGTATAAATTTATCGCATAGGCAGAATTTTTGCAATATTTATTTAATATTTTTGTAACATTTATTTGGTTTTTTCTTTGTGCATTCCGACAATCGGGTGCAGCCTAATTCTGTACCGTACTTGTCTCCTCCTCGCCGTGCTCACTGCCGCTGTATATTATTCTATGAATTCTCTTCGCGGCTTCCTCAAGATCATACTCATATACCCATGAACCAGTGCTGTCAATTCCGCCCCACAGGTCAGTTTCATATTCTTTATCAGGGATCGTATTAGTAACCACCTTCAATGTTGATATATCAATGCAGTCAATCAATGCCAACAACTCGTTGGCAGTCATCGAGGATTCAAGCGTGCCCATAAGCTTGTTAATCGCCTCCGGATAGCTTGCTTTAGGCAGCTGAGCGACTTTCTGAAGTAAGGCAAGAACGATAGTCTGCTGGCGCGACGCCCTGTAGAAATCAGAATCAATATATCTTATGCTGGCATATTTAAGTGCAGCTGTTCCGTCTAACACCTGCTTACCTGCCGTAAGACCGCCTCCCATATATTCTGCCTCTGCTTCCGTCAATTCCACTTCAACACCGCCAAAATAATCCACTATTTCAAGCAAACTTTCAAAATTCACGGTGATGTAATCGGCTATGTTCATATGGAAGTTTTGATTAATGGTCTTGATAGCCAGAGTTGCTCCGCCGTACTTGTAGGCAGCATTTATTTTCTGAGGATCATGACCTTCAATAGGAACCTTAGAGTCTCGCAAAATTGATGTAAGGCATATCCTATTATTGTCCTGATCAATTGAAACGATCAGATTCATGTCACTTCGATCTGTATCAATGCCGTATACCTGTGAAACACTCATGCCGAAAATGGCAATATTGATGATCGCATGTTTCTCCGAAGTCTGTGAACTTTCAGTGCTTGTACCTGTCTGTTCATCAGACACGGCAGCATTGTCCTGCGCATTAGTACCGCTGTTCTTATCTGCATCACCGTTTATTTCAGATTGAGCTCCATCTGATGTATAGTTATCATCATTTTCCGACTCACCAGTAGTAACAGAATTCTGATTAACATCATTTGTATTTTCATACTCTTCAGTATTATCGGCGGCATCCGTTCCTGATGGCGTCGTTTCTGCTCCTTCATCATTTGTATCATCGGAGCTAACGACCTGCTCATCATTTGCAGAACTGTTTATTTCTGTTTCGCTGCCATCTTTATTATCCTCTGCTGATATCGTTTTTGTACCGGCTCCGTTTTCACTTTCATCTGTGTTTGACTGATTATCTGATGTGCTGTCAGACGAAATGTCCTTATACCAGCTGTATACACCGTTTTCATCAATCTCTTCTATTCCCAGCTCGTTTGCGTCTATCTGCACATGCTTCAATCCTCCGAACAGATAATTCCACAGACATATACCGGCAACCACAAGAGCCGCTATAACTGCAGCTACAATTATTAATACCTTATGCCACTTCTTCATGTTTGAATTTTACCCTAATCGCAGTCTGTATAACGATTCCTTCATTTAATTTTTAGCATCCTCGCAATGGAAGCGAGTTAATATATTCGCTTATTGCAAGTGCTTTTTGTGTTAGAACTTAACATATATTAAATTATTGGTCAATCAATTGGCATTTTTTGCATGTCATTTTGAATAGCATCAGTTATTTTCTCATCGTTTGTATTGAATTTTGCTTAATGTCTGTTATTATATGAATTGCTTGTAAATACAGGGTATGTACTTGTTGGATGTCATTTATAATAGCATCTGCTTTTATGTTATTCACGCCACAATCAATTATTCCATATAAGTGGACGGAATAATTAGTAACATCGTTCAAAATTTATGGCATGCCACCAACAATTGTGTGATGGCATTTTGCAAGAAGCACGAATGAGGCAACTAATGCTGAATCTTTCCGGTAGAGCGGACAGAATATATTATTCACTTGACGGAGATAATTCTAAGTAAAAAACAATTTAAACA
Source organism: Treponemataceae bacterium (assembly GCA_963599255.1). GTDB lineage: Bacteria > Bacillota > Clostridia > Lachnospirales > Lachnospiraceae > RGIG5612. The sequence continues at coordinate 53,375 of CAVBWS010000008.1, read as the reverse complement.
ATATAAGAGATGATTAGTGCTGGAGCATCATTCCTGCATTATAACTAAGGCATCAGTGAGGAATATCATCATGAGAAAATTATCAATAGATAAGATGGCAGATACCATCATCCATAAGAGAAAAGAGAAAGGAATTACTCAGGCTCAGCTGTCTGCTGCCACAGGCATTCACCGCGGAATGATCGGACGGCTTGAAAATAAAGACTACATTCCATCCATCGACCAGCTGCAATCTATTGCAGAAACATTGGGATTCGATATCATCGATTTGTTTGTTGAGGAAAATGCGGTAAATCCAGATTCAGCAAACCAAGCAGCTCTTGCTCAGAACGCATCAGCCCGGGGTCAGCAGACATCTGGTGACAATACAGCCGACTGCAATCACAATATTCAATCCGACTCTGCAGACAGCATCGCCACCGCTCGCAAATACAATATCGCTGTGGCAGGTACAGGATATGTCGGACTGTCCATTGCGACACTGCTGTCACAGCACAATCATGTAACCGCAGTAGATATTATTCCTGAGAAAGTAGATCTTATTAACAACCGCAAGTCTCCGATCCAAGATGAATATATTGAGAAATATCTGGCTGAAAAGGATCTGGATCTTACCGCCACATTAGACGGTGAAGCCGCGTACAAGGATGCAGACTTCGTTGTTATCGCCGCGCCAACTAACTATGACAGCCAGAAGAACTACTTTGATACTTCAGCCGTTGAAGCGGTTATTGAACTGGTTTTAAGCGTCAACCCTGAGGCAGTCATGGTCATCAAGTCCACTATCCCGGTAGGCTACACTGCATCAGTACGAGAAAAATACCATACAGATAATATCATATTCAGTCCGGAATTCTTGCGCGAATCGAAGGCTCTGTATGACAATCTGTACCCGTCACGAATCATCGTGTCCACAGATCCTGATAATGACAGGATCGTTCAGGCTTCACATACATTTGCAATGCTGCTTAAAGAAGGTGCCATTAAGGATAATATCGATATTCTGTTCATGGGATTCACAGAGGCGGAAGCCGTCAAATTATTTGCCAACACTTACCTGGCTCTGCGAGTTTCATATTTCAACGAGCTTGATACTTATGCGGAAATGAAGGGACTCAGTACGAAGGATATCATTAATGGTGTATGTCTCGACCCGCGTATCGGTATGCATTACAATAACCCGAGTTTCGGCTACGGCGGCTATTGTCTGCCGAAGGATACTAAGCAGCTGCTGGCCAATTATAATGATGTGCCGCAGAATATGATGTCAGCTATTGTAGACAGTAACCGTACCCGTAAGGATTTTATTGCTGACCGCGTGCTTGAACTGGCAGGTGCGTATGAGGCTAACAGTCAATGGGATGAGAGCCGGGAGAAAGAGGTTATCGTCGGCGTATATCGGCTGACAATGAAGTCCAATTCTGATAACTTCCGCCAGTCCTCTATTCAGGGTGTTATGAAGAGGATTAAGGCTAAGGGCGCTACAGTTATCATTTACGAGCCAACGCTGGATAACGGAACAACATTTTTCGGCAGCAAGGTCGTAAACGACCTGAAGAAATTCAAGAAAATGAGCCACAGCATCATCGCCAACAGATATGACAGCTGCCTGGATGATGTAAAAGACAAGGTTTACACCAGAGATCTGTTCCGGAGAGACTAGAGATCTGCGCTATGTATACCGACTTCACAGCACGTGACATTAACACAAAAGTGCATCGGGACTATTGTGATCAAAGGTCATTAACCTATGCATGAATATTTAGGTAACACTGACACAATGATGCACCGGTAATGCAGCTGACGGCCAATAAAATCTATGCCCGCCCTAATGCCGCCAGTACTGCGTCAATAATGTCGGGTCGGCGTAGATACAATTGTTCAAGAAAAATATAGGGGAATATATATGCAGAAAATAGATTTAAGAAATAAAACGATTCTTGTTACCGGATCAGCCGGATTTATCGGCAGTAATCTGGTGCTGGAACTGTTAAGAACGCAGTCGCCGATCAACATCATCGGGCTTGATAACGTCAATGATTATTACGACGTGGCTATAAAGGAATGGCGGCTTAATGAAATCGAAAAATGTGCCTGCGAACATGGCGCAGTGATGGGCGATAATGAAGGTTCGATCGCAGCGAATGCAGCTGATGAAAGGTCACAGTCTGCCAATAAAACATCCACAGGTTCAACTTACAGATTCTACAAGGGCGACCTGGCAGACAAATCTCTGATTGATATGATATTTGCTGAACATAAACCGGACATTGTCGTAAATCTCGCTGCCCAAGCAGGCGTTCGTTACTCCATTACAAACCCGGATGCATATATTCAATCCAACATTATAGGCTTCTACAATATTCTGGAGGCCTGCCGTCATTCATATGACGATGGCAGCAAGGGTGTGGAGCATTTGGTGTATGCCTCCTCATCCTCTGTCTATGGCACCAACAAGAAGGTCCCCTACAGCACAGACGACAAGGTTGATAATCCGGTGTCGCTCTACGCAGCAACCAAGAAAAGCAACGAGCTCATAGCGCACGCCTATTCCAAGCTCTACAATATTCCGTCAACCGGCCTTAGATTCTTTACAGTTTATGGCCCTGCCGGAAGGCCGGACATGGCATATTTCGGATTTACTAATAAGCTGCTGAAGGGCGAAACTATACAGATCTTTAATTATGGCAATTGCAAGCGTGACTTTACCTATGTTGATGATATAGTAGAGGGTGTAAAGCGCGTCATGCAGAGTGCTCCTGAGAAGAATATCGGTGATGACGGTCTTCCGATCCCGCCATACGCAATCTATAATATCGGAAACAGCAATCCGGAAAATCTCCTGGATTTCGTAGACATCCTGCAGCAAGAATTAGTACGTGCAAATGTCCTTCCGGCCGACTACGACTTTGAAGCACATAAGCAGCTAGTGCCGATGCAGCCCGGCGACGTACCGGTAACATTTGCTGACACATCAGCGTTAGAACGTGATTATGGTTTCAAACCGTCAACAAGCCTCCGGGACGGACTTAGAAAATTTGCTGAGTGGTATAAGGACTTTTATTCATAAAATTTCGCTTTATTTTTCATGCAGCTTTCCAGAAAGGTTTCTTAAAAATGTCAGAAAACAAGAAGAATTTTACGATTCAGGTTTCTGAAGGTGCGCGTTCTGTTAAGGGATGGGCTCTGTTTATTCCCGGATTATTTGTTATGGCCTTCGGCGTTGCCTTCTCAATAAAGGCTAATCTCGGCACATCCCCCATCTCAAGTCTGCCCTATATTATCAGCGTCATTACACCGCTGTCAGTGGGAACAGCCACAATTGTGCTGCACTGCGTCTTAATAGCACTGCAGATCTTAATTTTAAGAAAACGGTATCAGTTGTTTCAGCTGCTGCAGCTGCCCATTGCAATTCTGTTCGGCTATCTTACAGACTTCTCAATCGCAGTGACCGACGGCATCTCATATTCCAGTTACTGGCAGCAGGTTATCTTATGCATAATCGGCATACTGTTAGTAGGCATCGGAGTATGGATGGAAGTTCGCTCCAAAGTCATAACTCTGGCCGGCGAGGGGTTGGTTCTTGCGATCTGCCAGGTTAAACCCATTAAGTTCGGCAACATGAAGGTTATCTTCGATGTAACTTTGGTATTGACAGCATGCATTCTGGGATTATTATTTGCCGGCGGAATTAGGGGTGTGCGTGAGGGCACCGTGGCCGCTGCGGTATGCGTAGGTTTAATCACCAAACTGATCAACAGAATATTCGAGTTCTTTCAGAGCAAATTGGCGGTCCAGATATAAACTTAACAGCTCTTTTTCTGCCTCGTAGGCGAGCGAAAAAGTCAGATAATGAAACTCTGGTCTTATCCCGACATCACTTATAGCCTTATGTCTGTGGCTTCCTATGATAAATACTGTTAAACTGCGCATATCAATCAGCGCCGGATGAAACTAAAAAGTTATCTGTTATGACAAGATTTATGTTATCTTGCAGCATGGATCGATGCAGAATATAAGTCCGACAGGACTTTAGAAATCGGTACTGAGAAGAAAACTGCAGCTTGAAAACAATATAGTCAAAATGCTTAAGACAACGTTGACTTGAGACGCCGACGATAAGGAGGAGTTTATGATGGTCAACCTAGTATTAACATTTGAAACGGGCAGGTTAGTTGAAATTTTAGAATCATTCGGCACCGAGGATAGCACATACATATTTGATTACAATTCGACAAAGCAGATAGCATGGCATATGCTGAAGGATCTGCTAAGTAAGAGCGCTGCCGCAAACATCAGAACCAGGCTGTTGGTGTCAAAAGGAAACGAAATCAGACTTTTTGATATTGAAAACATCTGTTGTATTGAAGCATTTGGCAGAATGAAGTATATCCGCACCAGCAGTGAACAGTTCGGATTTTATGCCAGATGGAGTCAAGTTAATCCGATCCTCGAAAAATACGGATTCATCAGAATCCACAAATCTTATGCCGTATCCATTAATCATATCAAAATGATGGTTGACGGCTGCGTCATCATGAAAGACGATGAACGGCTTAATATTGGCGCCAAATATTACAATCAGCTAAGGGAAATTCTCGAAAAATCCTGTATCAAAATTAAATAAATCGTTGCAGCCGAGGTTCACGGCACCCCACCGCTGCGTTCATGTATGTGCCGGGACGGCGCAGACCACTACGAGAAAACAATCAGCGAAGGCGTTTTCGAGTAGTGGCTGCAGCCGAGGTTCACGGCACATACATAACACAGCGCCTGTGCCATATTGACACAAGCGCTGTTTATTTTAATTCTTCTTAACACCGATTGTCACTTTCTCGCCGTTGATATCCCACTCCTTGGTATATCCTTCAGCCTGACCTGTAACAACCTCAGTTGCCATGACATCCGTAAGAAGCATATCCTTCTTGTCAGAAACAAGTTTTTCTAACCTGTCATTGCCATTAAGGTAAATCGTGATCATATCCATTACCTCAAATCCTGCTTCCTTACGCATGGTCTGTATCTTAGAAACAATCTCCCTTATGAAGCCTTCCTCAATTAATTCATCTGTAAGGTGAAGATCCAGAACAACCGTGATGCCGTAATCGCTCATGGATTCATAACCCTCAACCTGTGCAGTTTCGATCAAGAGATCATCTTTATCAAGAACCGCTTCCCCGTTTGTGAGTTTAAGCTTCAGCTGACCGGTCTCGTTGATCTCATCCATTGCAGCATTGCCGTCCAGGGCAGCCAGAGCATTTCTGATCTCTCCCACCTGCTTGCCAAACTTAGGTCCGACAGTCTTAAGCTGAGGTTTAAATGAATATGATGAGAAGTCTCTTACATCTTCCCTCATCTCAACCTTCTTAACATTCAGTTCGTCTGCCACAATATCCGTATAATAGGAATTCATCTCCCACGGAGCCTTAATATACATACATGCCAGCGGCTGACGGTTCTTAACATTAGAAGCATTTCTGCAGGCACGACCCATTACTACCACTTCAAGAACGTGATCCATATTGGCCTCAAGTTCTGTATCGATCAACGATTCATCCACTGTCGGGAAGTCAGACAAATGAATGCTCTCCGGTTCATTAGGGAAATCCCTTACTACCAGATTCTGGTAAATGTCCTCTGTCATGAACGGAATAAACGGTGCTGCTGTCTTGCACAATGTAACCAGGCTGGTATACAGAGTCATATACGCATTAATCTTATCCTGCTCCATTCCTTTGGCCCAGAATCTCTCACGACTGCGGCGAACATACCAATTGCTCAGGTCGTCAACAAATTCCTGAAGCGCGCGGCAGGATTCCGGAATCTTATAATTCTTCATGCACTCATCAACGGTCTTAACAACCGAGTTGAGCTTAGATAAGATCCAGCGATCCATTACAGGGAGCTTCTCCGGTTCCAGCTTATGCTCAGCCGGGTTAAAGTTGTCAATATTAGCATACAGAACATAGAAAGCATATGTATTCCACAGTGTTCCTAAGAACTTACGCTGGCCTTCCATAACTGCGTCACCATAGAATCTTGACGGAAGCCATGGAGCCGAGTTCGTGTAGAAGTACCATCTGATAGCATCTGCGCCATATTTTTCAAGGGCGTCGAACGGGTCAACTGCATTGCCCTTAGACTTGCTCATCTTCTTGCCGTCCTTGTCCATAACATGGCCCAGAACAATAACATTCTTATATGGCGCCTGATTAAATACCAGTGTAGAGATAGCCATCAACGAATAGAACCAGCCTCTTGTCTGATCAACAGCTTCTGATATAAAGTCTGCCGGGAAATGTGCCTTAAACAGCTCCTGATTTTCGAACGGATAATGATACTGTGCAAATGGCATGGAACCTGAATCGTACCAACAGTCAATAACCTCAGGAACTCTGTGCATTTGCTTACCGCAGTCAGGACATGTAATAGTTACCTCATCAATATATGGTCTGTGAAGCTCAATGTCGTCAGGACAATTTGGTGACATGCTCTTCAGTTCTTCGATGCTTCCGATACTGTGCTGCTTACCGCATTCACACTCCCAGATATTAAGCGGTGTGCCCCAATAGCGGTTACGGCTAAGACCCCAGTCCTGAACATTTTCCAGCCAGCTTCCGAAACGGCCCTTGCCGATAGAATCCGGGATCCAATTAACTGTATTGTTGTTGCGAACCAGGTCATCCTTTACTGCAGTCATCTTAATGAACCAGCTCTCACGAGCGTAGTAGATAAGAGGAGTATCACATCTCCAGCAGAACGGATAGCTGTGCTCCATCATAGGTGCTGAGAAGAGACGGTTCTTGTTCTTTAATTCCTCAAGAATAAGGGCATCTGCCTTCTTAACAAATACTCCTTCCCATGGGGTTTCCTTGGTCATGCATCCCTTGCCGTCAACATACTGAACAAACGGGAGGTTGTATTTCTTACCCACACGGGAGTCATCCTCACCAAATGCAGGGGCGATATGAACAATGCCTGTACCATCATCCATAGTTACATAGCTGTCACATACTATGTAGTGGCATTTGCCCTTAACATTAGAATAATCCACACACTCAAGAAGCGGATGATATTCCTTATATTCAAGGTCTGAACCCTTGTACTTCTTGATGATAGTATAATCATCCCCCAGGACCTTATTAAGAAGAGCCTCTGCCATATAGTAGAACTCATCGCCCTGCTGAACCTTAACATATGTCTCGTCAGGATTTACGCAGAGTGCCACGTTAGACGGAAGTGTCCACGGTGTTGTGGTCCATGCCAGGAAATATGCATTCTCTCCGGATACTTTGAACTTGGCGATAGCTGTCCTCTCCTTAACATCCTTGTATCCCTGAGCTACTTCGTGGCTTGACAGAGGTGTTCCGCATCTCGGGCAGTAAGGAACGATCTTATAGCCCTTGTATAAGAGGCCTTTCTCCCAGATCTGCTTGAGTGACCACCACTCTGATTCTATATAATCATTCTCGTATGTAACATAGGGGTGCTCCATATCAGCCCAGAATCCCACAGTGCTGCTGAAGTCCTCCCACATTCCTTTATATTTCCATACGCTTTCTTTACATTTTTGGATAAACGGATCAATACCATACTGCTCGATCTGCTCCTTGCCGTCGAGGTTTAACAATTTCTCAACTTCGATCTCAACAGGAAGTCCATGTGTGTCCCAGCCTGCTTTTCTCGGAACCTCGTAGCCCTTCATGGTCCAATATCGCGGAATAAGATCCTTGATAACACGTGTAAGCACGTGTCCGATATGAGGCTTGCCATTGGCCGTCGGTGGTCCGTCATAGAACATATATTGCGGGCAGCCGGCTCGCTGTTTCATGCTCTGTTCGAAGATCTCCTTGTCCTTCCAGAACTGCTCGATCTTCTTCTCTCTCTCAGTAAAATTTAAGTCCGTAAAAACTTTCTCGTACAATTTATCCTCCTCTCCCCGAAGCTTTCTCGTCACTTCGGAGTTAATGATCTTGCCAGCTTAGGCAGGTTCTACCAAGAATTACAGTCAGCTACTATGCGCCGTGAACCTCGGCGTGCAGTCACTGCTTGAAAACGCCTTCGCTAATTGTTTTCTCGCAGTGAACTGCGCCGTCCCGGCGCAAACGCAAGCTGGCATCACCTTCAAGGTGAATTTATCACGGTTAAAACGTAACTGCAATTATACCATAAGATAAAGTTTTCACAAGCACGAGCTGCCAGTTAGTTCTTGCACATACATTTGTCTGATGTTAGAATGTCTCATTATGATCCATTTAATATTTTTTGCAATAGCTACCATTATTATCGCTATTGCCAGTATATTTGTTTATCCATACTATCTGATAGTCAGACATTTTAATAAAAAGAAGGGTGACTGGGTTGCTCTGGGATTTGTCCAGTTAGGCTTCAAATTCTGGGCCTTCGTTGTGGGTGCAAGTGCTCTGTATAAAGGGCTTGATAACCTCCCGGAAGATGGTGACGCGGTAGTGTTTGTCTCTAATCACAGAAGCCTTTTTGATGTAATTCTCACATATCCTGCCTTCAAAGGGCTTACCGGCGCCCTTGCAAAGATTGAGCTTAAGTCATATCCCATCATCAGCTGGTGGATCTCTTCTATATACGGCGTCCTTCTGGACAGAAAGGATCATCGTCAGGGGATGCAATGTGTACTTCAATGTATCGACCTTCTCAAAAATGGCATCTCCATGTTAGTTTATCCCGAAGGTACCAGAAGTCATACAGAGGGAGAACTTCTTCCATTTCACACCGGAACATTTAAGATTGCTACCAAGGCAGGAGCGCGCATTATCCCGGTCGCAGTCAACGGAACCGGTGATATTTTTGATGATCACAAACCTTTTTTCAAACCCCATCGTGCAGTTATAGAATTCTGCGAACCAATTGAGACCAGATCATTAACAGCCGAGGAGCTTAATGATCTGCCGAACAGGGTTAAAAATATAATTCAAGAGCATATAAACCGAAATGCTTCAGAGGTTATTTAATATATGGATACTAAGAGTTTACCGATAGGTGTATTTGATTCTGGTGTCGGCGGGCTGACCGTCGCCAGGGAGATCTTCAGAAATCTTCCCAACGAGAAAATTATATATTTCGGAGACACCGCAAGAGTGCCATATGGCAATAAGTCACCTGAAACCATCATCAGATATTCTAAGCAAATAAGCGAATTTTTAATTTCACGTCATGTTAAGGCCATCGTTATCGCATGCAATACTGCATCTGCAATGGCCCTTGATGCAGTACAGGCCACCACAGATATCCCTGTGATCGGAGTAGTTAAGCCGGGAGCAGACGCTGCCGTTAATGCTACAGTTTCAGGCAGGATAGGCGTCATCGGAACCATCGGCACCATCGCCAGCGGATTGTATGATAAGTATATAAAGGAAATCATGCCATCAGCCCGGGTCTTCGGCAAGGCTTGTCCTTTATTCTGCCCCCTCGTTGAGGAGGGAATGTTGGATGACAGCGTGACAGTCGAGATGATTCATCGTTATCTTGATGATATGATTAAGGAAAATGACATTGATACCCTGGTACTTGGCTGCACTCATTATCCGCTTATACGAACAGTCATCGCCCGTGAAATAGGCGGAACATTTGCAGACGCGGCCGATTGCAGCGGTGCAATCAAGCTGGTTAACCCGGCATATACCACAGCCATAGCTCTTAAGGCGCTGTTAGAGGAGCATGGCATAGCTTCCGATACTCCAGCCCTGCCGTCAGACCATCAGTTTTTTGTTTCCGACATCCCTGACAGCTTCCGGGCATTTGCATCAAATGTACTTAATCTCGACATTGATACTGTTACACAGAAGGTATTATAAAATCTTATTGTAATCGTGCCTTCCGGCATTCAAAAACGTCCGGCATTGTCGCACAAAACATCATATATAAAAACAGGCAGCTCTTATGCCGGGAGCTGCCTTATCATTTCTTTTTGTTCAGGTGTAAGATTCTTAGGAACCTTAATCTGGATAATTACATATTCATCACCGCAGATTCCTTTATTTTTAAGTGACACTATGCCCTTCTTCTTAAGTCTTATCTTGGCTCCTGACTGTGTGCCTGCCGGTATACTGCATTTAACCGGGCCGTATAATGTCTCAAAGGTTGCCTCGCCGCCCAGTGCAGCCGTCTTGAAAGGAATACTCTGTGTAATATACACATCGTTGCCTATTCTCGAATAATTCTTATCATCCAGGACATGTACCTTAAGCATCAGGTCGCCATTTGTTCCGTTTGCTCCTTTTTGTCCCTTGCCCTTCAAACGAATGCTCTGTCCATCGTTTATTCCGGCCGGGATCTTAACTGACAGCGAGCCCACATCTGCGTTATTAAAATTCAGGACTTTCTCGCAGCCAAGGGCAGCCTCCTTAAATGTTATGTCTATCTCGCTTGTATAATCTGCAGCTTTCGGTTCATCATAGAAGCCTTCGTTAAATATATGACTTTTTCTGCTGCTTGAACCTTTTCTGCTGAAAGAGTCTTTATTGAACCCGAATCCATCGAATCCGAATCCGCCGCCAAATATATTCTTTAAAATATCATCAGGATCTCCCTGATAATATTGATATGTTCCGTTTGAATACTGGCCGTTGCCATGCCATGCACCACCGCCATTTGATCCGCTCCATGCGCCCTGCTGGTATGCCTTCTCAGGATCCGGTCCCATGCTTCCGTCAAATGCAGCCTTGCCGAATTTATCATAGAGTTTTCTCTTCTTTTCATCCGAAAGTATCTCATAAGCTTCCGATACTTCCTTGAATTTTCTTTCAGCTTCCTTATTATCCGGGTTGGTATCCGGATGATATTTTTTGGCAAGCTTTCTATATGCGCTTTTAATAGTTTTGGCATCGGCATCTTTTTTTACACCCAGGACATCATATAAATTCCTATCCATATGCAAAACCTCCTGCTATTCATAGCTTTTTTATAATTTAAAGACAAAGCGGGAAGTTCATGACGAACATTCCCGCTTCCTTCAAACAACTGTCGGCTATGCCGTCCAATTATCTATTTCAATATTTAGCCTTCAATAGCTATGAACTTCTCTTCATCAACCTTAGGCTGTTCCTCCTTCTTAGGAACAAATACGGTAAGTACACCATTAGCGAATTTCGCTTTGATATCCTGCTGCTTAAGTTCATCACCTACGTAGAAGGATCTGCTGCAGGTTCCGGAATATCTCTCACTTCTGATTACCTTGCCCTCATCGTTCTTCTCTTCGTTGGTCTTCTTCTCGTTAGCCTTAATGGTCATGTAACCATCTTTAATTGTGGCTTCAATGTCTTCTTTTTCATAACCCGGAAGATCAATCTTCAGCTCAAATCCGTCCTTGCTCTCCTTAATATCAGTTTTCATAATTCCTGATGGATTTGAGTGGCGTTTGTACTGCGGTTTTGCAAATCCAAAATCATCCATAAATGTATCAAAAATATCACTGTTAAAAATACTTGGCATTGTCATCATAATTAATTTCCTCCTATTTGTTCGCCGTCCCTCAAGTCCGGCTGTAATCATTTTAATTAGTTTTCCTTGTCTTCAGGATATCTCTCATTTCCTTTTGACGATTACATTATAACTCTCTCGTTAGCACTCGTCAATAGTGAGTGCTAACAAATATTGTGAACTTTTTGTGTTCATTGCATGTTAGTATAGATGTCCGTAAAGTTAGACCGAATGTGTGGTAGCCCAATTGTATGCCTCGGAAAATATTCAGATCCGCAAAAAAGACTGTATGCCGTGGGTAAAATGCCACTGACAATACAGTCTTTCAAAATTTAATTTAATCAATATGTCGCTATTATCTGAGCTTATCTAAGAATTTGTCAACCTTCTTCTGCTTCTTAGCTTCTATACCACCCTCAATCTTCGGACCTCTGATGTATTTAGCAGAAAGAACGTATATTCCTGATACTCTTGCCTTAACTTCCTGTTTTGGAAGAAGTGTCTTGTAAACTTCAGGATCACATACGAGATTCATTACTCTGTTACCGGCCTTAACCTTCAGCATCGGCATTTTAGATAATCTCGCAAGCTTAGGCGTTGAATCCTGTACGATCTTTGGAAGTCCCGAATCCTTCATCCTCAATTTTTTCATATCAATGATGAACAGGTTGATTGTCTGTGCGGCCTTGGCCATCTCGGCCGTCTGTTCTTCTTGTTTTTTCTGTCTCTTTTTGCCTGTTATCATTAATACAACAAATGCTGCAATAAGAAGAGCAAGCACAATTAACAAAATAATACTCCAAACTGGCATGTTTCATTTACCTCTCTATAATATTCCGGTGAATTCCTGCACATGTTGACCCTGTCGGCATCTGCGTCAATGCAAGAGTCATCTTCCATCTGTGCAGCCGCCGTTTCAAGTCCTCAAAACAAATACACGGAGCACTCTCCGGAATGCTCCGTGCAACTGTTTTATTCTATCATCTAAATTTACAACATGCAAGCCAGCATTATTTAAGGGTACTGAGAATATATTTCTCCTGAGTCTCAATATGATGCTCTATGTCTTTCTTGACACCCTTTTCATTTTGTCTTGCAATATCAGCTATTATTTTAGCATGCTCATCCGTGATGGTGTTTTTATTTTTCAGATCCTCAATATATTCCCGCCGGTATCTGTATACATGTTCTTTTAAGTGGCTGACTTCGGTTATAAGCCTGGAATTTTTGGACATCTCAAGGATATACGCATGAAATTTTACATCCAGATGCGCGATTTTCTCAGGATTATTCTCCACAATTGCCTGCTTTACTTCATCATTGATAGATTCGAGTACCTTTATATCCTCTTCTGTCATATGCTGACATGCCAACTGACACGCAAGGCTCTCCAGAGCTCTCCTTATTTCAAGCACTTCCTTTAGATCCTTCGCATTGATGGAAGCTACCTCTGCTCCCTTGCGGGCAGTCATTACCACCATGCCTTCCTGTTCTAACTTCTTGATTGCCTCTCTTACCGGCGTTCTGGAAACGCCCATTTCATTTGCCAGCTTAATCTCCATCAAATGCTCGCCGGGTTTAAGTTCACCTGTAATAATTGCCTCTCGCAGAGTCTTAAAAACTATATCCCTAAGAGGAATATATTCATCAAAACTCAACTTTAAATTTGCCATATTCCCTCCCCGAAAAAGATGCCATGGCCTCATCGGCTGCTGCTTCTTCCTCAAATATTCCAAATACCGTCGGCCCCGATCCGCTCATAAGGGCTCTTACGGCTCCGAATCCTTCTAAGTTGTTCTTTATTTCCTGTATCTGTGGATTAGCTGCAATTGCAACAAGTTCCAAAATATTGCCCATGCTGCCCGCGATTCGCGAAAGATCTCCATCATTAAGCGAAGCTATGAGCTTATCTATATCAGGATGCATATCATCTGTCTCCCCGCCATGCATCTCAATATATTCATCTAACGCCTTGTAGGCCCACGGAGTTGAAATTCCAAAATCCGGCTTAACGATAACCATATAGCAATGGGGCAGATCTGCCACACGCGTCAGCACCTCTCCGATTCCCTCCGCCAGATAAGTTCCGTGTCTCAGACAGAATGGCACATCAGCACCTAATCTTAATGCGATGGCATCCATCTGTTCTTCACTCATATGCAGGGCAAATATCTCATCAAGTCCCTTAATAACTGCTGCCCCGTCTGCTGAGCCCCCGGCCATGCCTGCAGCTGCCGGTATGTTCTTATCTATCTTGATATGAATATGTGCACTGATGCCATATTCATCGCATATAAGCTCTGCTGCCTTATATGCAATATTTCTGCTGTCCGTCGGAACTTCAGGCACATTACATTCAAGTGAAATCAAAAATGGGCATTCATCCAGCCCATTTGCCGCGCCATGTTCGTCAAATGTTTTTTTAGTATCATCTGACAATGGCTGCGGATCAGACCTCTGCGGCGGAACCGGCTCTGCTGAAATAGTCAGCTCGTCATAAACGTCCACTGTCTGCATGATCATCCTTACCAGATGATAGCCGTCATCTCTGCGTCCTGTTACGTCCAGTCCCAGATTTACCTTGCCATATGCCCTAACATTTACTGTATTCATATGTCCAACCCGTTATTATTTATTTCAGCTATTTATAATAGCTGTTCGGGTTTTATGTTTTTAATAAAAAACATTTGTTTTTTTATTTTATACAACCCGAAATTTTCTCGTTCGTGTATATTAGCATAATGTGAATTTGTGCTCAAGATACCGTATGCATTTTTGATAAATGCGCAAGGTTAGCATCTATAGCATTTGTGCACTTTGACAGCTGTGTCATGTCCCTTTGAAGTATGTTCGTTATTTGTCATGGATATCATTTGTGCAGCTGCTGTTACTAATTTTCCAGACTTCGTTATGCTGTCCCTAATCACGAACAGACGATACGTTTCAATGGCAAGCTATAATATGGGAATGGAATTTACTTTTTTCGAGGATTGTACGATAGAATGATCAGACTAATAAGAACTGACAATTTTATTATTATATGCTAAAATACGCATTTAAAGAATGTGAGCATATACTGTCACGAAGGCGGCAATAATTCATTTGCGCAGCACGAGCACATAAGATGATCAACTATGTGTCCCGGCCATAGGCAGTTGGCGTATAATCTTCTTATAATAATTAACAGCAGAAAGAATTCTGATCATGAATTATAATATTGCATCTGATAAATTAAAGAAATTAAGTACCTGCATTGAGCATAACTTCAATGCAGACTACGCCGGTTTTCAGAAAAATATAGAACAGTCGCTTTTGTACTACCTTGATTCCATGTTTCCGACGTATCGGAAATATCCCGAATTGTTTGATAAGACCTGCGATGATTTAAGATGTCAGGCACTTAAGACAGGCAGTGAGTTTCTCATCAATGCGCTGCTGAAAAATATGGATCAAAAAAATGCTGAAGAGATAGTTCAAAAACTGGTGGACAGGATCCCTGACATATATGCTCTGCTGCAGTCAGATGTTATGGCCGGTTATGAAGGTGACCCTGCCGCCCAAAGCGCAGATGAGATCATTCTGGCTTATCCTGCATTTATTGCAATAGGCACTCACCGTATCGCTCATGAATTGTATCTAATGGGACAGGGAATGGTTGCAAGGCTCATGTCCGAATACGCTCACAGAAAAACCGGAATTGACATTCACCCAGGAGCTGCGATAGGCAGGCATTTCTTCATCGACCACGGAACAGGAGTTGTTATCGGCGAGACTTGTGTCATCGGCGAAAATGTTAAGCTCTATCAGCATGTAACATTAGGTGCTAAAAGTTTTCCTGTGGCAGATGACGGCTCTCTGGTCAAAGGAATCAAGCGTCATCCTAATATAGGCAATAATGTTGTAATCTATGCTGGGGCAACCATCCTGGGCGGCGATGTCTATATAGGTGATAACTGTGTAATAGGCGGAAATGTATGGCTCACCCACTCTGTAGAGCCGGGACTTACCATCGTACGGTCAGATTGCTGATAAAGAAAGGTTGATAATTTTGTCTGAATATAAAAAGAATAAAAAATATGTAAAAGTAACTCCTGCCTCCAGAGCTACGGCTGCTTTCGTTCTCGGAATAGTGTCGATAGTTCTGTGCTGCGTACCGATCATGCTTATCGGCTCGGTTGTAGGACTTGTATTAGAGGCTGAATCCGAGAGGATCGGATACCACAAACTTCAGCTGCCTGCGAAGATCCTATGCATCATTGGCACAATACTGTGTTCTCTTGCAATTGTTGCGATTATAATTATCGCTGTGGTTTTAGGTGTCATATCCTGACATCAGGCAGCAATAAGATCTTAATTACTACATCAGGAGAATCCCATGCAATTATACCTCGCCCCAATGGAGGGCATAACAGGACATCTCGTCAGAAATGCGTTCTATCATAATTTCGGATGCATTGACAAATATTTCACTCCATTTATCCCTGCTGCCAAGAGAATGAATTATAAGATCCTGCGGGATATAAATCCGGACAATAATATCGGCATTACGCTTATCCCCCAGCTTATTTCTAATCAATCATGTGAGATCCTTGATATGATTGAACAGCTGAAGAACTTCGGATATTCAGAGGTAAATATTAACCTCGGCTGTCCGTCAGGCACGGTCACCGGCAAAAAGAGAGGCAGCGGCATGCTGCAGTTTCCTGACGAACTGGACAGATTTCTTGATGAAATATATCAAAAAGCTGACGTTCCTGTATCGATAAAGACGAGAATAGGCTTCAATACCATAGAAGACTGGCCGCAGCTCCTTGATATATATGCTAAATATCCCATGAGTGAATTCATCATCCATCCTCGTTTAAGGCGTGAATTTTATGACGGCTTCACACATCTTGAAGCATTTGAGGAAGCATATAATATAAATAACGGCAGCCTCAGACCGATCCTGTGTTATAACGGAGATATCTGGAATATGTCATGTTTAGAGGAAGTAACCAGCCGTTTCCCTGATGTCAGCTGCATTATGATCGGACGGGGGCTTCTGGCAAGACCAGATCTGGCCTGCGAGATAAAGGGCTCTTCACTGCCTGATGTACGCACCAGCCTTCGTAATTTTGTTGATGAGATCTACGAAGGATACTTAAGCATCTTCAGTGGTGAGAAGGATGCCGTAAGACACATGAAGGAGATCTGGGCAAATCTGGGAAAACGTTTCGAAGGAAGCGATAAATTGCTAAAGCGTATGATGAAGAATCAAAATGCCGCGGAATATCAGGCAATCGTAAGGCAGATATTTGAGACATTGGAGCTGGTCCCGTAAAGACTGTACTGGTAATATGGGCATAGAAACATTTTCTATCTGTGCCTCGTACTCTTGCAATGCAAACTGCTATGTATCGAATTGTAATATGTGATGATGAAATGGGCATAAGGCACACCCTGCAGCGATTCCTAGAACGCTATTCGCAGGAAACCAGCGAGGAATTTGAGATCCTTGCTTTTTCCAGTGCAAATGATCTGCTTAAAAGCTACCCATCGGACATTGACCTGCTGTTTCTTGACATAAAAATGCAGGGCATAAACGGAATGGACGCCGCCAGGGAAATCCGAAAGTCAGACTCTCAGGTGTGTATAATCTTTATCACAACCATGTATCAGTATGCCATAGAAGGGTATTCTGTCCGTGCCTTCGGATTTATCAGAAAGCCTGTTAATTATAGTGAGTTTTCTCACGAATTAGGCTGTGCCCTGATTCATATACGCGGAAACAGAGAAAAAGAAACTATAATAAATGTAAAATCCGGCTCTGCCATACACAGACTTGCTATTTCACAAATAAAATATGTTGAAGTACGAAATCATAATGTACTGTTTTCAATGGACGGGCAGACTGTTGATGCCCGCGGGCAGATGAACCAGTTCGAGGAGCAGCTTAAACCTTATGGCTTCTTTCGTCCTCATGCCTCCTACCTGGTAAATTTTGATTTTATAAGCCGAATTGATAATAATGCAGTGATCCTCAAGGACGGAACCAATATTCCTATGAGCCAGCATCGAAAAAAGGAATTTATCTCTAACATTTCTTCATTTATCGGAGCCAGAATATGAGCAGTGAAATATCCAGATATATTATTAATACCTTCAGCATGGCAGCCGAAATATTTGCTGTACTGCTTTTATTCCGTAAGATTTCAGGAAAAGCAGAAAGCAAAACAACATGGGTAGGATATGCGTGTTTTGCCCTGCTGGCTATCTATTACTTTGCCCCGGCAAGTTTTACGCAGATCACATCAGAAATAACAATACAAAATTTCACAAATCAAGGAATCAGAATAATCCTTCGATTTTTAATTATCTGGGCAGTTCTTATATTTATCAAGGAAAAGCCCTTACCTGTAAAAGCATATCTTGCAGCCTATTATACGGTTCTTTACCTTGCAGTACAAAATATCCGTATTTTATG
This sequence comes from Treponemataceae bacterium, assembly GCA_963599255.1. Lineage (GTDB taxonomy): Bacteria > Bacillota > Clostridia > Lachnospirales > Lachnospiraceae > RGIG5612. Next base: position 35,455 of record CAVBWS010000008.1, on the reverse strand, counting down.
CGTCTTGCTATGCATGTTTTATAATTCTTCCTGGGATTATCAATTCTGGTTCAGACTGATTGCAATTCCTGTAGAAATCCTGCTGATGCTGCTCGTCAGCAGGATCGTCCATCTCGAAGGCATCACCTCCGTCGGTCTGACCCGATGGCTTCTTGCATGTATGGCGATATTCCTCCAGCTTTATATCAAATGGTCTCTGCTTACTACGCAGAATACAGTCAGCAAAACCCTTAGATGGGACACTTCAGCATTATATTCCCTTTTCGCGATCTTGGGTATTGTCGCCCTAGTTATATTATTTGAAGTCAATTTATACAATCGTTCCGAAAAAAGCAGGCTTGAGCTGGAGAAACTTCGCTCTGATTATGAAATTCAAAATGCAAAAAAGAGCATGCAGGCAAATGAAGAGATACGAATGCTCTACCATGACATGAAAAATCATCTGTATGCCATCAAGACATTGGAACAAGGAAATCAAAATATTGAGCAATATGTAGATACACTTCTGGACAATCTGGGGGTATATGAAGCTGCCGTCAAAACAGGCAATAGTGCAGCAGATGCAGTTCTTTCTGAAAAAATACAGCGTGCCAGGAGGGAACATATAGGATTTAACATTTGCATGGATCTGGGCAAGCTTGAAGGAATGAATCCCGTGGATATAGTTACCATTTTCGGCAATGCTGTGGATAATGCCATTGAAGCCTGCATGAAGCTGCCAAATGATATGGAAAGAATCATTTATCTTAAAAGTTCTGCTTATGCTAATTTTCTCGTCATCAGGATATCAAATCAATTTTCCGATGCCATACTTCAGCAAGGAGATAAGCTAGCTACCAGCAAAGAAGATGCATCCTGGCACGGGATTGGCATAACAAGCATAAAAAGGAGCATAAAGAAATACGGAGGTGACACTCAGATCTCCATAGACAGCAAGAACCACTGGTTCAGACTCACCCTCATGATCCCGATAGAATAATATCTGAAATTCTATCACTTACGACACCACAATATCAGTTGCGCCAAAACTATGGCGTAATTTTTTTATGTCTGTATACTGCGAATGTCAGAAAAAATGTTTGCCCATAAGGCATTTGATGGTATTGACAGCAATATTTTTGGGGAGGTGCGTCATGTCAGCATTACTATCACAGATCATTTGCGTAATCATCATTATCGCAATTTCCGCCATTGTCATCATTACAGACAAGAGGCCGCAAAAGCAGGAAAGCAAGGAGGATAATGCAAATGAATAATTCAATCAAGAAAAAATTCCGTTTACCGGTTGTACTGATCACTATCGTTGTTATGCTCTTTTCACTCATTATGGTCTGGGGCAATTCCAGCAACTGGGGCAGCGTAAAAATGCAGCGTATTACTTTTGTTTACAGCATGGATGGGGAGGAATATACGGGAAGTGCTCTGGTATTTAGTCCAAAATCCGCAACATCTGACAATAAAGCTCCCGGCATTACCATTCTCGGCGGAGCGTCATCTTATTCATATGCATTAAAATCCTTCGGCATTGAATTGTCTCGCCGGGGATATGTAGCTGTTTTATGTGATATGCCGGGTCAGGGACAATCAAGTTTCGTAGGACATGCAAGAGGTTATGGAAATTATAAAGATGATGCCGGCACCGGCACTTCAGGAGAAGATGCCTCAGGATACATTATCGCAGTTACAAAAGAACTCCAGAATATGGACTTCGTGGATCAGGATAAACTTACTATCGCAGGATTTTCTGCAGGTCAATCATGGTCAGCACAATGCGTAGGCAATTTTTATCAGGGAGTTTATAAGAACTGCGGAACCTTAAGCGGATATAATACTGCTTACCGTGATCTGGCGCTGAATGCCGGGGTAAACTTCTTCGGAATAAACGGCAATGCAAATGCTGTTGAAGGTTCTGCTTATGAGATGGTCCCAGGCGAGATCTGCGGTGTCGGCAGTTGGGAGGATGGCACAGCTGATTACTGCTGGAGAGGTGAAAGTGCAGTTCAGCACCAAATGCAGCCTACTACTTCAACAATTGTTCTGGCTACATGCAGCATGATGGAAACGATATACCCGACAGGAACAGATATACCTGAAAACCAGTCTATCTTTTTAACGGCTGATATTTTCAGCGGTGTTGCTATCATATGTTTGTTTATCCTGTTAGGTTACCTTATCAGAGCGCTGATAGGAATGAAGTTCTTCGAATCTCTCAAGAGAGAAACACCTAAGACATTTCCGCAGCTTTTTGATGATTCTAAGTCAAGGACATCCAGAAGGATCAAGAGTACTCTGTTTCTTGCTTTTCGTATATTTGCAACAATAGCATTATATGAGATCTTCGGTGCCAGATGGCAGATCATCCCACTGTTTGCAGGAACAGCCTGGGCAGGTCTGTGGTTCAATATCTGGGTTCCGTTCCTTATCTGTAATGCCATTGTGAATATAGTCATCTATCTGGTATGGCACTTTACATGCGGCAAACCTAATGGCGGTAGTCCTTATGAATATGGAATGACATGGAACAGCAATGGGCTGATGAATATCGGAAAATGTCTTGTACTGGGACTTGCCATGGTATTTGTAGTTACATCATTGCTCAACTACCTGGACATCCTTCTGACTGTCAACTTCAAAATCATGATCTTCGGTATGATAAGCTTCAATATGGAGCATATGTTACAGATGCCATTCTACATCATCCTGTATTTCTTCATACTGTTTGCTGCCAGCTTAACACAATACATTTCTCACCCATCATACTCTGACGGAACTACTAAGGGAAATGTAATAGCAACCGTAAGAAATACTATTATCTGCATCTTACCTTACCTTATTCTGGTAATTTGGAATACATTAAAGGGAATGAATATTATACAAATGGCAGAGAAACATCCGGTTGACCAGTTTGCACCGTTAGATAACATGTATGGTTATCCTATCATGATGATCCTGGTAACACCTATCATGGATATGCTCTATAGAAAAACAAAAAGCATATGGCCTGGCATCATCGTATGCGCTATGCTGCTGGGAGTTCTGATCGCCTGCAATTATTCTCTTAATGAAACATGGTTCGGCTAATACAACAATACCACCTATAATTAATTTCTCCTATTAAGACCCTGTGCTGTCTATGTGATATGCACAGGGTCTTAATATATCCTGTATATCAACACCTTACACCGCTTAAGTTTCGGAAGAATACAGGTAATATACGCACCCGCAATATCATTGACTATGACAGCCGTCTGCACTACTAACCATCAGCACTACTATCGCTCAAAATAATATTAGCAAAATAGTTTGCGTGCATTTTATCGCAAATGCATGTATTATTACATGGGCCTGTGTGCCGCACACATTAATGTCCGCAGCGCGCTCAATGGTCAGCTAAATAGGGAAAATCTTACATTTGCACGGAGACTAATTATGAACAGTATTGAAGAAGCAATTATATATGCAACAATTATGCACCAGGGCAAGATCCGCAAAATAGGCGGAACACCATTCATCCTGCATCCCCTGGAGGTGGCGCAGATTATCGCAACCATGACGGATGACGAAGAGGTTATAACTGCCGGCGTTCTGCATGATATAGTTGAGGATACCGACGGAACACTGTCCGAGATAACTGCCAGATTCGGCAACAGGGTTGCCTCCCTAGTCTCCTCTGAAACGGAAGTCCGTATCCCCGGCGAGGATAAGAGGCTGTCATGGAAGAGGAGAAAAGAAGAATCTATTACGGTTTTAAAAAACTCCAAAGACATAGGCGTTAAGATGCTATGGCTTGCTGACAAGCTGTCTAATATACGTTCACTTGCTGACAATTACAGTGAAAAAGGAGATGCCATCTGGTCACAGATGAACCAGGACGATCCTAAGATACATCACTGGTATTATAAGAGCATTGCAGAAAGTCTCGAAATGGATCTAAACAGAACGGGAGCATTTAAGGAATTTCTTAAGCATATCAACTTCATCTGGCCGGGAACATTTGAGAGTGAAAAGGAAAGATATAAGAAGCTGCGTTCATACTCAGTTGACGGATGCAAGATTATAGGACAGGGTGCCAAGGGAACCGTTTACAGATACGACGATGAATTGATCATCAAGGTATATAACAGCAATAATACATATAAGGATATTGAGCGCGAGAATTACCTTGCAAGAAAGGCATTTATCGCAGGCATTCCAACGGCCATCTCTTTCGGTATCGTCACCGTCGGGGATCGCTATGGTTCTATGTTCGAACTGCTTAATTCCTGCTCTGTCTCCCAGTTAATCGCCCGAGACCCTAATCGAGTTGAATTCTACGGCAAGCTCATGGCTAGTCTTGCCCATACCATTCACAGCACAGATGCGGAAGGCATGAACCTTCCTGATTATACGGATGATGTCCATCGCTGGATTGACAGCGGCATAGCGTATGTAGATGAAAAACTGGCTCAGAAGGTTCACCAATTAGTATCTGATATGCAGCATCCTAATACCATGATTCATGGTGATCTCCATACGGGAAATGTGATGATTCAGGATGGCGAGCCGATTCTTATAGATATGGACAATCTGTCCACCTGCAATCCTATTGTAGAGATAAGCGGCTTATACATGTTCTATGTAGGATTCGGAGAACTTAACAAGGAAGTTATCGAGTCGTTTATGGGATTTTCTTATGAAACAGCCAAGGAATTCTTCTCTCAATTCATGAGAGCATATCTTAAGACGGATGATGCGGCTCGTATTCAGGAGGTAACGGATAAAGCAGCGCTTCTGACCTATGCACGGCTCGTAAAACGTGTCTATAAGAAAGGAAATAACTTATCACATGAGGATGCTGCCGCAAGGGATTATTACATGGATAAGATCTATAAGCTGGCAGACAAAGTTCGGGATTTGAATATATGATCAGAGTATGGGAGACTATGAAATATCCGTACCCCACAGCTCATGTAACACCGAAAGCGGCAGCATATTGCTGCCGCCACATTCCTTATAATTTGCCTAATTGAGATGCTATTTACTCAATCTTGGAATTTACTCCCCATCCGGCTTCCTTCTTCTGGGCAAAATCATTCTTGATAGGGAGCAAGATAAGAAGTGCCGCTAATGCCATTACCGCCATAATAATATATGTTACGTTGTATCCCCATGCTGCTGATGTTGTAGATGCGAATAAGGCACCAAATGCTCCGATTACCTGCTGAATTATTACAATTACGCCATATACCTTTCCAAAGCTCTGGCGTCCCCAATATGTTACGACCAGAGACATTGTAAAATTAGATGACCCCCCTAATTCCACACCTAATAATGCCAATGCTATGAACATACATGGCGTATTGTTAAGTGTTGTGAGTATACATGCAATTATCATTGCGATCATAGTGATAATCGCTGCTTTTTTAGGTCCGATCTTATTGTCAATCACACCAACAATCCAGCTTCCGACGCAGCCTATAAGGCAGCACGCCATGAACATTTTCATAGCCATTTGCGGATCATATCCCGCCCATGTAAGCCTTGCCACCAGCTGTGATGAGATAACCTGTGAAAACAGAAGCATAATACCGCATGAGATTCCGATTAACCATACCTGCCAAGTAGAAAGAATTCTCTTCTGTGTCCAAGGACTCTTTTTCGCTTCTTCCATAGTGAGTTCAAATATTCTCTTGGCCTCTTCGCTGGTCATATTCCTATCATTATCTGGATAGCATCCACACTCTTCGGGATAATCTCTAAACAAGAAAAATCCCATTAATGTAACAGCAATTATAATAATTGCGAATAACAGATACGGCATTACTATGTTTCCTGATCCGGCAACAAATGAGCCTAATACAAACACACCTGCCATTGCGCCTATCATGAATCCCATTGTTGCAAGACCAATCACAGTTCCTTTTCTCTTAGGAAACCAATTGGCTATTAAATTATTTACAACAACTAAAACCATGAGCTGACAGCATAAGAAGGATAAGATATACACTACTATAAATAATCCCTGTGAACCGACGATTCCCCACAATGCTGTAAACACAGCCCATAAAATTCCAAATAATAGCCCTAACTTTCGGAAACTTAATTTGCCGCTCGCTGTAAGAAAATTCATGCCAAATAAGCATATCAATGTTCCGATTGATCCATATGTCATCAGTGACAACAGCACCGTAGGATTAAATCCCTTACCCACAAAAAGATCCATGGCCACCTGAATCGTTGAAGGTATTGCCGAAGCCAATGATATTACAAGAAAAGCCCACACTACCATTAACCAGCCCCTCACTCCAAATCCAAATCTTTTTTCCTTCATGGTTTCTACCTCCCCATATAAAATTTATACTTTCGGTTTACAATAAATACTGTTTTATACCCTCGTTGTACCAGTCAGCCTTTTCCCCATAATTTATCGCCGCATGAACCGGTAACCATACCTCTATGTCCTCTTTTGAGATGCCAGTCTCGTCCATATACGTAGTCATAAATGTCTGTGCCAGTCTGAGTTTCGGATTCATCAGCGGTGGTACAGGTGGCATAACCAGATAATTCATGAGGGTTCTTGCTGCATCCGCTCCCAGAGGTGCACTTCCCGCTTCAACCCAATCAATGACATACATCTCACCATTTTTATCGACAAGTACATTCTGCGGATGAAAATCGCCATGCATTATTCCATCGCCATCCGGCAGCTTCTCTAAATATTCAACCGTTTTTTCTCTGCAAACCTGACTGAGATGTTCATTTGCACAAATTATTTTTCTCGCATTATCCTTATACCTAGGAAGCCTTGGCGATGTTCGTCTGTTAATATCAGCCTGAAGAATTGTTATTTTCCGCACTATTTCATGCACCTTATCAATATCGTCAGCGATACTTGCAGCAAAGATTTCCTTAAGCTGGTCTGTCCCATCAATATACTCCGACTCCGTTATCCAGAATCCTTCCTCGCACCTGACGGACAATATCCTAGCTGTTTTTATTCCTGCATATTCTGCGCATGACATACACAGAGCTTCCTTAAATACAAGATCTTTTCCGAATTCTCTGCTAAAGACCTTGATGGCCTTGTTATCCTTCCTGTAAATATCTGCTGTATATCCAAAAGCCAATGGTTTCCCGTATTTTTTGTCAAACGCTTCTGATATACCGCTCTTATCCTTCTGGTCAAAATCTTCTTTTTTAAATTCCGGCATTTTGCACCTCATTACCTGCCATTTACGGCGTCTTTGAATTCTCTCAGATAATCTTCTATCCTCTCAAAAGGTTCATTGCTTAACAGTTTTTTCATAAATGCAGTCGATGTGTGAACTCCATCTATCCCGGCAACATGTACCAGATCTGCTGCCTGTTCCGGAGACCTTACGCCGCCAATTCCGATAAGCGGCACATATCTGCCTATTTTTTCCTGACGTTCACGAATAAAGTCCACATAGACCTTCATTTCTTCACCCGACAAGGTATCTGCATGTCCCATCATTCCAGGCACTACAAACAATTCTCCCTCTGAGGTATCGACCATCTTCTGAACAATTCCCATCATTGTAGGATTTGAATGATCAATGATTTTCGCAAATATTGCTGTAAAATGATACATATTGTGTTTACGTATATTTGCCCTAAACCCCAGCGGATCTTCAACATATCTGTATGCACAATTATCAATTGCGTCAATTTCCATGGCCGCACTTTCTTCAACGAATCTGTTGATACCATAACATAATGCTTCACCGATGTGGACTGTATTAACCAATGCAAGATCCGGATAATGCTCACGAATCTTCTTCATGGGTGTGGATATTAATTCTGTTCTATATCCTTCTTTTAGACCCTTCAATAGGAGCTCAACCTCCACTGGTGCAACCTCTGCCATTTTTAGAGAATCTACATCCCCAATCATAAAAAGCAATTGATTCAAACCGGCTCTCTGAAGCATATCGACCAATTCAAATGTATAGTTAAAGTCCCACAGGCACGCCGGTGGCATTGTAACACTGAGAATACCTTCTTTTTTTTCTTTACGAAGCTCTATTAATTTATCTATCCTATTCATAGCTGCCCCTCCTCAACGAGCAATATATTCTGAAAGCCAATGGCATTTTGTACCAATGATATAGCTCTCTTAGCTGCATTACTCATGTCGAGATCTCTATATATGCTCATATTCATAGGCAGAACTCGATCAGTTCCTAGTCTATATGCCTTGCACATTCTCCACCAGTGCGCAATCTCCGGATTGATTGATATGTCTGCTGCCCCATATTCATCCGGCCTGGTCACCAACGTATAGCACCCTGCATCTTCTGTATGAAATTCTTTGCTAATTCTCTTTTCAACAGTGACCAGTTTGACATTCTCTCCTTCATAAGCTTTCATAACGCCAATGGCCTCTGTCCCCGTTCTGATCGCCACACATACGGTGTCTATATTTTCGCCTTTCATCAGCCCCTTCAAATCCTGTCCATACTGACTTGCCAAAAGTCCTGTCATTGCGGCTCTAGGAAATATTCCATAATTAGCCTCTACAGGAATAACATCGAAGCCCATACCTTCATCAAAATTTATATATGAATATGGTGCATCAAGCATTTTGGTACATGTAACATCATCAACCTCTGCCCCCTGCGCTCTCAGACTGTTTATCAGTTCTGTATCTTCACATAGAGCCTTGCTTAAACATATTTTTGCATACAGTCCCAATTTATTAGCTGTATATACGAATTTTTCAGCCATTTCTTTAGAATATGTACCGGTTACTACTTTTTTCTTCTTTCGTTCCAGGGCGATAGTCAAGTATCCTGCCAACGCATATGACTTTGCACGAGACGGAGCTATGAAAATCCTCTTGCCGTCTGGTAACGCGATTTCCTTTATTTCTATAGCTTTTGGTTCAACTATTTTTATGATATCTTCAAACTTGTTTATAAAATTATCATTTGTAAGATAACCTTCAAATTCTTTCGCCTGAGCATTATTCAAAGGCACCACCGTGTCTCTTTCACTATAATCTCCGCCAAAGTCCCCATAATAGCGAGGAATTTTGAATCCCTCAGCAAACTTCTTCATTCGCGACCTCCTTTTTGAACTTTTGTGCAGTTATTTTTGTACTTGCGATTTCGTTCAGTATTGTATATAATCATTGCACAGTTGTCAATACTATTGCAGTTATTGCACATATGTGCATTATCATTGAAAAGGAGAAATTTAAATGAACAGAATGGATATTATCTTCAAAGAAAATATTGCTAAGAAACGAGGATCCTTGGTACTGTATTTCCCAATTTGCGACTCTATTCTCGAGGACAAGGATGTCGAATGGGCAGGCAAATATTTTGATCACGGATGTGATGTTCTTGAAATCGGACTTCCGTATAAGGATCCTTGTTACGACGGTCCAACAGTCGCAAATTCTATGAAAAGAGCCATTGCCAATGTAGACGGTGATCTGGACAAGGTATTTGCACGTATTAAAGATATACGCGATGCTTACCCTAATAACATTCTCCAAATTATTACCTATTATGAAAATGTGGATTTTTATGGATTTGAGGAATTTGCCAGGAAGTGCGGCGAAGCGGGTGTTGACGGTGTTTTGTGTGCCAATCTTCCGTTGAAAAAAACTCCTGTATTCGACAGTACATTAGGCAAGTATAATGTATATAATTGTCGTTTTGCACTATACAACATGACAGATGAACAGCTTGCTGACCTTAAGAATAATAGCAAGGGGTACGTTTTCCTACAAGCAGTTGATGGCGCCACGGGAGCCAGAAATTCTGTTGATCCGGCTAATAAGGAGCATATCAAATATCTCAAAGATAATAATGTAACCACTCCTATATTTGCAGGATTCGGAATTACAACCGGCGAACATGTCCGTAAGCTTATGGATTATGGTGCAGATGGTGTTATCGTCGGAAGCAATACAATCTCGCATATTATTGCAGGAGATGCTGCGGAATACATTGACAGTATTACGGCTAATTTGATTAAACATTGATATTCATATCAATCCTTTGCATTGTATATTATTCATCCGTTTGCGTTTAACCCTTCCATTAAGATACAGGGCAGTTCTGCAAATTATACGCGCAGTATAAATATACTACAAAAGCCAGCGTCGAACGACGCTGGCTAGTAACTGCCCTTGACTGCAAATTCATGCATTTCTTGAAATTGCATTTACGCTATCATGTTTGCTGTCTGCAAATCTGTAATTAATATATCTATTAACCCACTCTTAAGGACAGCCTCAATTGCTTTAACTTTGTTTTTGCCATATGCAACTGCAATTACAGTTGGAATCTGTTTAAGTTCCTCCGGTGTAACACAAATCATTCTTTTTGAAACATCCGTATCTATTATCTTACCGTTTTCATCAATGAATGCAGCTCCGAGGCTTGCGGCCGTATTATTATTAATCAGCTTTTCTATATCCTGGTGAGATATTCCTCCCAATCGGTATAATGAGGCTCCGTCCTCCATCTCTCCTATGCCAACTATTGCCACATTACAAGATTTCATCAAGTCAAGTACCATCTTTATCCCGGGTTCATTTACAATAATTTCCCTGGCTTTTTCTGAAGAAACATAACTTGGAGAATTCAGGACATAATAATCTGCATTCCATTTTTCCGAAAGTGCCATAGTCGCCTGATTCACTTGCCAAGGAGCGCTCTTTACGCCCATGCCACCCGCCATAGGCACAATCTTTAATCCCTTCCGATTTACCATTCCAACATTTTCGCATACGCTGTTAACGGTGGAGCCGGCCATCAGACCGATGGTATCGTTATCATTCAGCAGTCCGGCCATGATTCTTGTCATGACTCCTCCAACCTGTTTATTAAGTTCTTCTTTATTGGATGAATTGACATTTACCACACATGCCTCACGTATACCATATTGATCATGCAGCCTTTTTTCTACAAGCTGTTCCTCTGAATACTCATCATCAATATATATGTGCACAATACCTTGTTGTTTGGCCTGAGTCAGGGCTCTGCTGACACTGCTGCGTGAAATATTAAAATAATTTGCTATTTGCTGCTGCGTTAATTCGTCAAAATAATACATCTTGGCGATCTTAACCAACATTCTTTTTTCTATGCTGTTGTTTTTCTTCATAGCATGCTTATAACATAAATATTCTCAAAAGTAAATCGCACCATTTCGGCAGTAACCGAGAACCATTAACGGTACACGGCGCTTGTAAGTGGCGTTATTCTTTTCTGTTCTCTTTGGGAGGAGTCAGCATTTCCAGCAATACCTCGTCAGCATCAAGATCATAAATATCTTTACCCGCCATATGTTCTTTAATAAAATTTAGATCTTGTATAAGTTTTCCGAAATAGTAGGGATCATTTTTCGGATTATCCAAATATTTTCACCCCGCTTTCAAGTATTTCGTTCAGAAGTTCCTTATTATTGACCAATTGACTCAAATTCAATAAATCGACTTTCTTTTTTAAATGGCTTCTGAGATCCTCCACCATTCCATAGAATTTCAAGCCTGTTACTTCGTCAGATACAAGAATATCCACATCACTCGTTTCTTTAGCCGTACCTTTGGCGTAAGAGCCAAAGACATAGCCATATGATATTCCGTATTGTTCAAGGACAGGGGCACATATTTTTTTGTTTTCTAATCTGTTTTAATTCTTCCATGTGCATCACCTCATGGATACATTACAGCGTTTTTGCACCTTCATGTCAATCCTTTGGTGCAAAATGTGCACCTTTTATCAGATTCTGCCTATTTCTGGTTAGTTCTTATTCACATTGTAGTTCTCCCTGCAAGCGTCAGTTGCGTTCATGATAGCCTTACGCACAAAAAGAAATTGACTATATTCGATATAGCATTTTGTGACTTCACGCTTATTTCTCTGACAGCCAATCTTTCTTTGTCATCAGGCTCACATGCTCTGTCCGTTTCTCATGCATCAAAGGTACATCCACATCCACGGATTTCCGCTGATGTACAAATCCGCACTTTTCCTGGACACGCTTTGATTTGACATTGCCCTCATAGTATCCGCACCATACCTTTTCCATTCCACAGTCCTCAAAGGCATGGCGGAGCATCTCCCTCACGGCTTCCGGCACGATGCCCCTGCCCCAGAACGGCTTTCCGAGCCAGTACCCTAATTCGCACTCATCATCACGATCCGTCATGTCTGTATGCCCTTTAAGCTTCAGTTCTATTGCACCAATAGCCTTGCCATTCTCTTTCAGGCAGATAGCATAAGCTTCTTTGCCGTTAAAGACATTCTTGATTACATCACGACTCTCATCAACGCTCTGGTGAGCAGGCCATCCGGCAATCGGACCCACATCCGGATCGCTGGCATATTTGTATAAATCCTCTGCATCACCGTCTTCCCAACGACGCAGGATTAAGCGTCCTGTTTCCATTAAATTATATACCATTATTTTACAACTGCCAGCTGCTTAACATAGCATCGTCTTCTCTTATGCAGTTCTGCATTAAATTCCTTCCACTGGCTTAAGACCTTAGAATTAAGTTCCAGCTGCGGTCCGCTCTCGGCATATTCAATTCCGTTCTTGATGCAGCTCTGCATAATATGGTCGATGATGATAGCATTAACTCCTCTGTTCTGCAGTTCAGGGCGAACGGCAATAAGCAGCAGATCTACTGCTGTATTTTTTCTGAGTGCTTTTAATAATCCCATCCATCCTGTAGGAAACAGCTTGCCTTCACTTTTTTTGAGTGCCGCAGCTACTGACGGAGCGCATACACCAAATCCTGACAGTTCTTCATTTTCATCTAAAACAAGGCAGCAATAGTCAGGATTAATCAACGGTATAAATTTACCTGCATATTTTTCTATCTGATCCGGAACCAGTTCCACAACACCATAGAGATGTGCATAAGCTATATTTACCAATTCAAATACTTTCTTGATGTATGGCTTATACTGAGATTTTCTATCAAGCTGTGCCTTATGATAGCCCTTCTCCATGACTTTCTGGGCAATCTTGTGTATTTTCTGGTATACCTCGTCCCCTTCCTTAGGAACATTTATCTTAAATTCCACCCAGTCCACGTCCTTGGCATAGCCCAGACTTGTAATATGCTCGTTATAATATGGATAATTGTAATACGTGATAAACATATTTCGTTTATCAAATCCTTCCACCAGCATGCCTTCTCTGTCCATATCACAAAATCCCAGGGGACCGTGAACCTCTGTGCAGCCCTTTTCTTTCGCCCAGTTTTCTATGGCGTCAAATAACGCCTTGGACACTTCATGGTCATCTATGAAGTCCACCTGTGTAAAACGCATCCTGTTATTACCCCAGGTTTCGTTAGATCTTTTGCTTAAAATAGCACCTATGCGTCCAACAATTTGCTCGCCACGGTAAGCCAGGAATGCCCTGGCTTCGCAATACTGAAATGCCGGATTTTTATCACTCCAGTCCGCCATATCATCTGAATAAAATGCCGGCACGAACTGAGGAACATCCTTATACATTTTATTAGGAAATTCTACGAACTTCTTTAATTGTGATCTTGATTTGGTATTTACTTCAATAATTTTTACTTCTGACATAGCCTATTAATTATCAAGTGTTTCTTATAATATTGCAAGCTGTTTTTAACTATCCCGTGCCATATAAACCGCTCTCTGCAAATGTCTTGAACCGCGGGCTTGCAGCTCATCCGGTTATTCAGAGTTATACAACAAGATTCTTCTCTGCAAATGCTTTCACCCTGTCAGAAGAACGTGCTTATATAACAACGCATTCACACGGGCAAAAGCAAATCTTCGCAGAAGTGACTTTACAGATCGGGTGCTGAACAGTTACTTTTTAGTTAATCATCTAACGAGGTATTTCTTCAGATATTTGCCGGTATAACTTATCTCGGATCTCGCAACTTCTTCCGGTGTTCCCTTAGCTATTACTGTTCCTCCGCGTTTGCCGCCCTCCGGACCCATATCGATAATATGATCTGCCACCTTGATAACCTCGAGATTATGCTCTATTACAACCACACTGTTGCCGCCGTCAGACAGTCTCCTCAGGATCGTTACCAGTTTACTTACATCCTCAAAATGAAGTCCTGTCGTCGGCTCATCAAGGATGTACATGGTGCGTCCCGTCGGTCTCCTGCTTAATTCCGTCGCCAGCTTAACTCGCTGAGCCTCGCCGCCTGACAGAGTTGTGGAGGACTGACCCAAACGAATATATCCCAGTCCCACTTCATACAATGTCTTGATCTTGGAATAAATCCTTGGCACATTTTCGAAAAATCCCATGGCCTCCTCAACGGTCATATCAAGTACGTCATAGATACTCTTACCCTTATATTTAACTTCAAGAGTCTCTCTGTTATACCGCTGCCCGTGGCATGTATCACATTTTACATATACATCAGGAAGGAAATGCATCTCTATCTTAATAATACCGTCGCCGGAGCAGGCCTCACATCTGCCTCCCTTGACATTGAAGCTGAATCTGCCCTTGTCATATCCCCGCACCTTAGCATCTGTGGTCTGGGCAAACAGATCTCTTATCAGGTCAAATACCCCTGTATACGTGGCTGGATTGGATCTCGGTGTCCTTCCTATAGGGCTCTGGTCAATGCATATGACCTTGTCTAACTGCTGCGTGCCTTCAATGCATTTATGCTTACCAGGAATGGTTCTGGCTCTGTTTAATGTCTTAGCCAGGCTGTTATACAATATTTCATTTACCAGTGAGGATTTGCCGCTTCCGGACACCCCGGTTACGCAGGTCATAACCCCCAGCGGGAATCTGACATTAATATTCTTAAGGTTGTTCTCAGCCGCTCCCTTAACCTCTATCCAGCCTGTAGGTTTTCTTCGTTCTTCAGGAAGTTCTATAAATCTGCGCCCGCTTAAGTAGTCTCCGGTAATGCTGTCCTTGCAATTCATGATCTCTTCAGCCGTTCCCACGGCTACAACTCGTCCGCCGTGTTCGCCCGCCCCAGGGCCGATATCAACGATCGTATCAGCCTGCCGCATAGTATCTTCGTCGTGTTCTACTACTATAAGAGTATTTCCCAAATCTCTTAATTTCTTGAGAGTTGCCAGAAGCTTATCATTATCCCTCTGATGAAGTCCGATGCTGGGTTCATCCAGAATATACAGCACTCCTGTAAGCCCCGAACCAATCTGTGTTGCCAGTCTTATTCTCTGAGCTTCACCGCCGGACAGGCTGGCTGCATATCTTGTAAGGGTCAGATAATCAAGACCTACATCCAGGAGGAATTTCAGCCTGGATCTGACTTCCTTTAATATAGGCCCTGCAATGATCATTCCTGACGATGATAGCTTAAGCTTCTCAAAAAAGCTGAGGCAGTCACCAACCGTCATATCAGAAACTTCATGAATATTCGCACCGCCTACAGTAACTGCCAGGCTCTGCTTGTTAAGACGCATTCCCTTGCAGGCCTCGCAGGGGCTTATGCGCATGAATTCCTCGTACTCCTTCTTTGCTGTATCAGAAAATGTCTCCTTGTACCGCCTGTTTTCATTTTCAATTAAGCCCTCAAATACCGTAGGATATATGCCCGAACCTCGCTGTCCCTTGTAATAAACATCAACGCTTACTGTATCTCCATATAAGAGGATTTTCTTGATCTTATCCGGATAATCCTCAAATGGTGTATCCAAACTGAAGTTGTGCTTTTTGGCCAGCGCCCGCAGCATAGCATTGGCATAACTTGTACTTTTATTGGCGCTCTGCCATCCCATGGCTGCGATCGCACCCTGATTAATACTGAGACTCTTATCGGGGATCATGAGATCTATGTCAAATTCCATCTTATATCCCAGTCCCGCACACACAGGGCATGCTCCAAACGGATTATTGAAGGAGAAATTCCTAGGCTCAATCTCACCTATACTGATACCGCAGTCAGGGCACGAAAAGCTGGATGAGAAATGTATCTCATTATTCTCATCTACACGGGGCACAATCTTATCTTCGTTTATAGACTCAGCATTTTTCTCCGAATGTTCGGCCGCATCCGCCGCTGCGGATTCTAGGTTATCCGTGCATCCTTTGGCATTTGCATTCTGTGACTTGCCTGCATCATCCGGCCAGCTTACGATCTGAACCGTCATAAGCCCATCAGCCATATTAAGCACTGTTTCGATGGAATCCGTAAGACGCGATTCAATGCCCTCCTTAACCACGATCCTATCCACAACAATGTCTATATTATGCTTGTTATTTTTCTCAAGCTTAATCTCCTCATCCAGGTCATAATTGATGCCGTCAATCCTGGCTCTTACAAATCCCTGCTTTCTGGCTGATTCAAGAAGCTTAACATGTTCGCCCTTACGGCCTCTTACGATAGGTGCCAGAAGCATCAGCTTAGTTCCCGCAGGCAGAGCCATTATGGAATCCACCATCTGGTCTGCAGTCTGCTTGCTTATCTCTCTCTTACAGTTCGGGCAATGGGGTATTCCGACCCTAGCATACAGAAGCCTCAGATAATCATGAATCTCCGTTACCGTTCCTACTGTAGAGCGGGGATTTCTGTTAGTTGCCTTCTGATCTATGGATATGGCCGGGGATAGTCCTTCGATGGACTCTACCTTAGGTTTTTCCATCTGACCCAGGAACTGCCTTGCATAAGAGGACAGGGACTCCATGTATCTTCTCTGTCCTTCTGCATAGATCGTGTCAAATGCCAATGAGGATTTGCCGCTTCCCGAAAGGCCTGTAAATACAACCATCTCGTTACGAGGTATATCAAGATCGATATTCTTCAGGTTATTCTCTGATGCACCTCTTATCTTTATATATTTTTGTTCACCTACAGCCATTTTTGTAACGTTCTTTCTCTATTTTCTAATTTATATACCAGTGTTTTACGAAGGTAACTCTGAATAATTGCTGTCGCTTACTATGATTTATTATTTGCGGCATTTTCTTTTCGCAGATTTCTTGATTAACCTGGTTATTATTCTTCCAAATGTCCCCGTAACTCCAGCATCTGATCTCTTAACTGAGCAGCTGATTCAAAATCAAGATTGGCTGCTGCCCGTTCCATTTGCCGCTTAATCCTGGCTATTAATGTCTTCAGCTCTGATTGACTCATTGATTCCGGATCCTTGGACAGCTTTCTTCCTGCCTTCTCAGCCTCGTGGGTAATACTTATAAGGTCCCGAACAGCCTTCTTAATAGTAGCCGGCTTAATTCCATGTTCCTCATTATATGCCTGCTGGATCCTGCGTCGTCTGTTTGTCTCTGTAATAGCTGCATTCATGGAATCTGTCATTACATCAGCGTACATAATAACGTGGCCTTCCGCGTTTCTCGAAGCACGTCCTATGGTCTGAATAAGGGATGTTTCACTCCTTAAGAATCCTTCCTTGTCCGCATCCAGGATCGCCACCAGGGATATCTCCGGAATATCCAGTCCTTCCCTTAACAGGTTAATTCCCACAAGAACATCAAATGCATCCAGGCGCATGTCTCTAATTATCTCAGTTCGTTCCAGCGCAGCAATATCCGAATGAAGATATCTTACCCTCACCCCGGCTTCTCTTAAATAATCCGTCAGGCTTTCTGCCATTTTCTTGGTCAGGGTAGTAACCAGTGCTTTGTTTCCCTTGGCAGTTTCCTTATTGATCTCAGACAGCAGATCATCTATCTGACCCTCAACAGGACGCACCGATATCTCAGGATCCAACAGTCCCGTAGGTCTTATGATCTGCTCCGTACGCATCAGCTCATGTGCAGCCTCATATCTGCCCGGTGTTGCAGATACAAACATCATCTGATCGATCTTTTGTTCGAATTCATCAAACATTAATGGTCTGTTGTCCATAGCCGAAGGCAATCGAAATCCGTACTCTACAAGTGTCTGCTTTCTTGAGTGATCTCCATTATACATGGCTCCGATCTGAGGAATGGTCATATGTGACTCGTCCACAATGATCAAAAACTCATTCTTAAAGAAATCTATAAGCGTAGCCGGCGGCTCTCCGGGCTGCAGACCCGTAAGATGTCTGGAATAATTCTCTATTCCTGAGCAAATACCGGTCTCCCGCATCATTTCCATATCGAAGTTAGTTCGCTCCCATATGCGCTGAGCCTCTATGAATTTGTTATTGTCATTGAAATATTTAACCTGTTCATCCAGCTCTTCTTTTATGTTTTCAAGAGCACGCTCCATTCTCTCAGGCGGTACAACATAATAGGATGCCGGGAGCAGTGCCGCATGGGAGAGTTTTGCCTTAACTGCCCCCGTAAGTACATCTATCTCCGATATCTTGTCTATCTCATCGCCAAAGAATTCTACTCGTATGGCAGAGGAATCATGGGTAACCGGTATTATCTCTATCGTATCTCCCCTTACCCTGAAGGTTCCGCGAGTGAAATCTATATCATTTCTTTCGTATTGAATTCTTACGAGTTCCCTGATGACCTCGTCCCGGTCCTTCATCATGCCAGGGCGCAGGGATACGCAGCTTCTTGCATACTCCTCCGGATCGCCTATACCATATATGCATGAAACCGACGCAACAATGATAACATCCTTGCGTTCTACCAGCGATGTGGTGGCAGAATGCCTTAACCTGTCTATCTCATCGTTTATAGAAGAGTCCTTTTCTATATATGTATCAGATGAAGGTATATATGCCTCCGGCTGATAGTAATCATAATAAGAAATGAAATATTCCACCGCATTTTCCGGGAAGAATTCCTTGAATTCGCTATATAGCTGAGCTGCCAGTGTCTTGTTATGGGCAATTACAAGTGTAGGTCTGTTAAGTGCCTGTATAACATTAGCCATGGTAAATGTCTTACCGGATCCGGTGACACCCAGCAGCGTCTGAAATTGATTGCCCGCCTTGAAGCCATTTACAAGCTCCTCTATGGCATGGGGCTGATCCCCCATGGGCTTATATTCTGATACTAATTTAAATCTGCTTTCCTGCATAATCATTTTATAAATTTATTTTTGTTACAAGTATAATTCACAAAAATGCACTATTGAAAAAGACCCTGGCACGCAGTAATCAACTTTCATTTTCGTGCCGGGACGGCGCAGTCCGCTGTTTAAGATTTTGATAAAAGTCGATCGCTTCGCACTGCGTGCCATTAGTTTTAACATTGTAGTATTATAAAACCGTCAGAAGTATATCAGGATTAATTTCATAAGTAAAGAACCGTTTCGAACGTTTGTTCGCAGGTCTTATTCACAGGCTTCGATTTGCTTGTAGACATCAGAATTTATCTCTGGACAGTAATATAGCCAGCATGCTTGCCGGCTATATTAAGGAGAAGGTATTTCATTTTATGGGGTGTTGTAAAACTATATGTATTGGGGGTTTTACGATGCATATACTATCATGGAACCCCAAAACTGTCTTGCCAAAATTTCACTAATTTTTAGAATGTTTTTGTGCACTTTTAACAACACATTCCGACCTTATGCCATTTCTGGATTCTGATCATTGTGTTCTTCCACAACCTCAGCCTCTCCGTCTATTACACTCGGAGCATTAAACAGTGCCTCGAACTCTTCTCTGGTGATCTTCTCTTTTTGAAGAAGAAGCTGTGCGCTGGCCTCAAGGACATGCATATGCTTTTCAACAATATCCCGTGCCTGCTCATAGCATTTGTCAATGATCTTCTTAACCTCTTCATCGATCAGAGTTGCTGTTGCCTCTGAATATGACTTGGCCTGACCCCAGTCTCTTCCGATAAATACCTCATCGGAATCTGAGCCTGCGTAATCAATAAGACCCAGTTTATCGCTCATACCATACTGAGTAACCATGGCACGGGCTGTCTGGGTTGCCTGCTTGATATCCTGAACCGCACCCATTGTTATATCATCGAATATCAGTTCCTCGGCAATACGTCCGCCCAGTGACACCATAATATTCTGGAGCATCTTGCCCTTTGTCACATACATCTCATCCTTCTCAGGCAGAGGCATTGTATAACCTCCGGCCATGCCTGTAGGAATAATAGATACCATGTGAACAGGTCCTACATCAGGAAGCAAATGGAACAAGATCGCATGACCGCTCTCATGATATGCGGTGATTCTCTTCTCTTTGTCTGATATAACCCGGCTCTTCTTCTCTTCACCTATGCCGATCTTAATAAATGCTGTTTCAATATCCGACTGCTTGATATATCCCCTGTTTTCAGCTGCTGCATTGATAGCCGCCTCGTTAAGGAGATTTTCAAGGTCTGCACCGGCAAATCCGGCTGTTGTCCTGGCAACTGTTTCGAGATTAACGTCCTCTGCTAACGGCTTATTGCGTGCATGAACCTTAAGGATAGCTTCTCGTCCTGCCACATCAGGCTTTCCGACATAAATCTTCCTGTCAAAACGTCCCGGTCTTAAGATAGCAGGATCCAGAATATCAACACGGTTAGTTGCAGCCATTACTATGATACCTTCATTTACACCAAATCCGTCCATTTCAACAAGGATCTGGTTTAATGTCTGCTCTCTTTCGTCATGTCCGCCGCCTAATCCTGAACCGCGTCGTCTTGCTACTGCATCAATTTCATCAATAAATATAATACAAGGCGCATTCTTCTTAGCTTCGCCGAACAGGTCACGTACACGGGAAGCACCAACGCCTACGAACATTTCTACGAAGTCCGAACCTGATATATGAAAGAACGGAACTCCGGCCTCACCTGATACGGCACGAGCCAATAATGTCTTACCTGTTCCCGGAGGGCCTACAAGGATCATACCTTTAGGAATACGGGCTCCGACCTTTGTATACTTCTGCGGATTCTTAAGAAAATCAACCACTTCCTCCAATTCCGCCTTTTCTTCATTAAGACCCGCTACATCCTTGAACGTAGTCTTATTATCTGAAGCCTGGGTGGCCTTGGCTCTGCTCTTGCCAAATGTCATCACATTGCCTCCGCCGGCGCCGGAATTTCTCGATATGATTGAGAAAAAGACCACCATAACGATCAGCATTACGATCATCGGCAGGATAGTGCTGGCGAAAAATCCCTGCCTTGTAACATCACTTAGTTTATAATCCTCGCCTCTGTCCTGAAGTTCCTTCGTGATGGTTCCTACATCTTCTACATACAGCTGTGCAATCGTTGAATCATTGAATTTGACGATAACAACGCCTGTAGGAATCTCAGAATTTTGCTTAATAGATATGCTTGATATTGTTCCCGCATCAAGATCCTTTTCAAATTCCTGGTACGTGTATGTTTCTGTTGTTTCTGTTGTCCGCGTCATCCAGTATACAACTCCGAATATTGCCAGAATGATGGCAATGTACGCGATAATTCCTTTAGTACTTTTTCCCATTGAATATCCTCTGTTTTGTTTTTATTTATATCTCTTAATCTTCAATTACTCCTATATAAGGAAGGTTCCTGTATCTCTGGTTATAATCCATGCCCCAGCCTATAACGAATTTGTCAGGAACACTGAAGCCGATATAGTCCGCATCAAAGCATACCTTTCTGCGATCAGGTTTATCAAGCAGTGATACAACCTCCAGGCTGGCAGGATTCTTGTCCATAAGCATTTCTCTGAGCAAATGCAGTGTCTGACCTGTATCTACGATATCTTCTACTATAATAACATGACGTCCTTCAATAGAACGCTGAAGATCCTTCGTGATCAAAACCTTACCGGTTGAATCAGTTCCCACATAACTTGAGGCTGCCATAAAATCAATCTCCGTAGGGATTGTCATGCTCTGTGCCAGGGCAGACAAAAAGAAAACTGACCCATTCAGTATTCCGATAAAAACAACCGACGTGTCCTTGTATTTTTCACTGAGCTCTCGACCCATTTCACGGATTCTTGCTCTAACTTCATCTTCAGAGATCAGTACACTTATCTCGCTCATTTATACCTCCTGCCGTGCTTTACTTTGAAAGTATCATAATTTTTCTTGTGCCGAAGACGGCACACAGCAACCTTTTATATAACTACGCCCGCCTGAACAGGCATTTTAAATCATACATTAACATTATGAGCATATAGTTACCTGCAATGCCATATTTGTCATTTCAGATATCTTAAAGCTCTCACTCATCCGGTAACCCAGAATCCACATTACCTGTTCCTTATCTGTCATTACCAGCGCATTTTGTCTTTCTTCCTGTGGAATCTTCTCATCAACGAAGAATTTTTTGACTGTTTTACTGCCGCCAAAAAAACGTATTACATCCTGTGATCCAGGTTTTCTAAAGACTAAATTGCCTTTGATTTTAGCACAGTCAAATGCTTTCGTATAGTCATTTTTAGCAATCAGATATTGTCTTGTAACCGGATTTACATGTACCAAATTTAATTCTATTGATATTCCGTTCCACAGCTCATATCTCACCGGATCAGTCGTAAGAAGTGTAGGATCTATAACCAACTCTTCCGGCAGCTGTTCATTTTCCGGCAGTTCCTCATCCTCATCGGATATATCATCCAGTCTCTGTCTGCCCCTTGCGTAGATAGTCATGTTCTGTGCATGCCTATCTTCTTCTGTAGCCATTTTAAATATCAGATTACTGTAGCTTCTGACTGCCATTATGCCATATGGCAACTCTACTTTTCTTCCGGTCTGCTTCTCCTCCAGTGCCAGTACGCTGTCTATATGTACGCGGCTCACATCCTTAAGCCTGCCGGCCATTTCTTCTATAATATTTTGGATTATCTGGCTCTTAATTGTTTTATTAAGCGGACCGAATCTGCTGAGATCCACATATATATTATCGTCTCGTCTGTCTATTACCAGCCTTCCCTGCTTCCCGGCCTCGTCCTCAATATATTCCTGAGCCCGGACTATATCTCCGGCAGCTTCATTTATATGTAATGCTGCCTGATTATTTATTGTATTTAACAAAGGTATTATATTAAGTCTTACTTTATTGCGGGCATATTCATCCTTCAGATTAGTTGAATCTGTGCAGTATTTGATGTTTTCTGACTTAAGAAAATCTTCTATCTCACTGCGTCCTAAGCAGAGCAGCGGACGTATAATTGTCAGGTCAAATCTCCTGGCTGTCGGCTGCATACCCCGCAAGCCCTTAAGTCCCGTTCCTCTGATCAGATTCATAAGAATAGTTTCTGCATTATCATCTCTGTGATGAGCTACTGCCGCCTTTATATTCTCAGGTATAATATCATTCTGGGCCAATTTTCTTGCGACCTGATAGAATGTCTGATATCTGGCAACCCTTCCCGCTTCTTCCAGACTCAATCCATTTTCAACTGCATATTGTCTTACATTTGCATGAACACCGATGCACGTAATATGTTTCTTTTCACAAAATTCCTTAACATACTGCTCATCCGCATCTGCTTCCTTGCCCCGGAGCTGGTGATTAACATGCACAGCCATAAGATTCAGATGCATCTGCGACGATAGTCTCTCAAGCAAAATAAGAAGGCACATAGAGTCTGCGCCTCCCGACAATCCTATTATGATCTGATCATTCTCTTTGATTATCTCATTTTCCCTTACGTAATTATAAAAAGTAGTATAAACGTCGGCCATTATCAGTCTTCCCTTTTAAATATTATCTCGTCAGGGTATACATATCCGTAGGATTTGGCTTTTTCTTCTATATAATCCTGCGTATTTATATAATCCTCTTCGCCGTCTAATTCTTCTTGTCGTTTCTTTTGTTCATTCAGTTGTTCTTCCAACCGCGTATTTCTGGCTTCGAGTTCAGCACTTTTTTTTCGTAAATTAATAATCTGTGCCAACATCAATATACAAAATCCTATTGCCACAATGGCTATGCAAATAGCTATTATTCTGTTTTTCTTAAGCCTTGCCCTTATGCCACTTTTCATAACAACTTAAACATTTCCGAAGCAGCTTCCTTGCGAATGCTTTCCTGAAGGCTCGTTACCTCAGCCTTAACATTCTTCGTTCCGAACCCGATTTCTATTATATCTCCCACCTTGACATCGTAAGATGCCTTAACAGGCTTGCCATTAACACTGATTCGCCCCGCATCACATGCATCATTGGCAACTGTGCGCCGTTTGATCAGTCTTGATACCTTTAAATATTTATCTATTCTCATGTTTTCTCTTTGAAGTGTTTCCTTTGTTTGTTCAGATATTTTTCTATTGTACCTTATTTTAATTCAAATTAAAAACAATATGTAAAATTCACAAAAAATTCAGAAACCAAAAAGGCTGCCGCATCAGAAAATTAAAAATTCTGTTAATATGCGACAGCCCCTTCTATTCATTTGTTATCATTCTAATCCCAAACAGGAACGAGGATTAGTTAAGAGCATCCTTGAATGCCTTACCAGCCTTGAACTTTGGAGATTTAGATGCGCTGATCTTCATTTCTTCGCCAGTCTGTGGATTGCGGCCCTTGCGTGCTGCTCTCTTAGCTACTTCGAATGTACCAAAGCCAACGAGAGAAACCTTCTCGCCCTTCTTCAATTCGTTCTGAACAATACCAGTGAAAGCCTTTAATGCAGCTTCTGCATCCTTCTTGCTCATGCCAGTCTTCTCAGCCATAGCTTCTACTAATTCAACTTTATTCATTTCTTTCCTCCTAAAATGTTTATCTTCTTAACATTCTTTTTCATGAACTCTTGACGGGTATTATTATACTGAAATAGATCTGTTTGTCAACGGAAATCCTTGATTTATAAGCCTTTTTTCGCTTTTTCAGACATTGACATTTCACTTTTATTAAAATATACTCTACCATATGTTTTTTAAGAAATCTGATATGAAAATTCGAAAAGAAGACTTTTTATTGCTGCCCAACATTCTTACTTATATAAGACTGTTGTTGGTTCCTGTCTTTATAGTTGTGTACTCCAACGCTCAGACCTCACGCGAGCATATAGCTGCAGCAGCTATTATTGTCATCTCAGGCATTACCGATGTGGCTGATGGATTTATTGCCCGTCATTGGAACATGATATCTGACTTAGGCAAGATCATAGATCCCCTGGCTGACAAAGCCATGCAGTTTTCCATGATGATATGCGTATGTGTTCGTTATAAATGGTTTATCTTCCTTATAATAGTATACAGTCTCAAGGAGCTTATTTCATTTATCGTAAGCGCTTATCTGTTTACCCGCGGCAAACATATTCAGGGAGCCATGTGGTGCGGCAAGATCTGCACCGTGGTATTATTCATCGTCATGCTCGTATGCGTTTCCCTTCCTCGTGTACCTAATTCTCTGGTCACAATCATGATAGGATTTGCTGCCGCATTCATGCTGCTGTCTTTCTGCGTATACATGAGAGAGTATTTCGTATTATGGCTGGAGTACATAAACGAACAAAAAAAGCCCCTGGCAACAGATATCTATCCATTAGATAAAGTGTCAGGCGACAATTCCAGGGAATCGACCATAACCTATGACAATGTCAAGGATTCCATCAAGAAATTCAAATCTTCAAAAACAAAATAGATTCATTGCTTCATGCAATTATTACAGTTCATTCGCTGTGAACCTCGGCATGCAGCCCCTGCTCAAAATCGCCTTCGCTGATTGATTTCTCGCAGGGTGCTGCGCCGTCCCAGCGCATGAACAATTTACTTTTATTTAACACTTATCCTGAGTAATGATCTCTTAAATTCTTAACAAAATACGACTGTCAGCAATAGTACGAGTACGAATATCATCTGAGTACAAGTACTGCTAGCCGGCAGTCGTATTGATTGAATCACTATGAAATCAGATTGCTTTACAGCGCTGCTTTGATCTGCTCGTAGATGCCATCTGCATCCAGCTTGAATTCATGCAGCAGCGCCTTGGCTTCTCCTGAATGTCCATAGCAGTCATGCACGCCGATTCCTAAAACCTTAGCCGGTGCTTCCTTGGCGAGAACTTCACTTACTGCACTGTAGAGGCCGCCGATGAGAGAATGCTCCTCCACCGTTACTGCCCGGCCTGTCTTCGATACACTCTTAACGATAAGCTCTGCATCGATTGGCTTAATTGTATGAATGTCAATAACCTCTGCATTAATGCCTTCCTCTGCCAGCTTCTCTGCCGCCTTAAGGCTTTCGTATACTTCCAGACCGGTTGCGAATATTGTAAGATCTGTCCCCTCTCTTACTACTACTCCCTTGCCAATCTCGAATCTGTATTCCTCTGCGTCGTAGATTACAGGAACGGCCAAACGTCCAAGTCTGATATATACAGGTCCGTCATAGTTAAATGCTGCCCATATTGCAGCCCTGGCCTCAACATCGTCTGCCGGGCTTATAACTGTCATTCCCGGGACGGTTCTCATTAGCGAAATATCTTCCACGCACTGGTGTGTTGCTCCGTCTTCGCCTACTGATATACCTGCGTGTGTTGCGGCCACCTTAACATTAAGTCCTGCATGTGCGATTGAATTTCTGATCTGTTCATATGCTCTTCCAGCTGCGAACATAGCAAATGATGATGCAAACGGTACCTTACCGCAGGAAGCCAGTCCGGCTGCAATTCCCATCATATTGGCCTCTGCTATACCGCAGTCTATATGTCTGTCAGGAAAGGCCTTCTTAAAAGTTCCGGTCTTAGTTGCACCTGCAAGATCTGCATCAAGTACCACAAGTTCCGGGTGCTCTTTTCCGATTTCAACCAATGTATTCCCATAGCTGTCTCTGGTAGCTACCTTTGTATTTCCGGATAAATCGATTTTCATATTCAGGCTCTCCTTTATTTATTCTCTAATTCAGCCATTGCCTGCTGATACTGCTCATCGTTTGGTGCCTTGCCATGCCATCCGGCTTCATTTTCCATGAAGGATACGCCCTTGCCCTTAATACTCTTGGCAATAATTGCAGTAGGCATGCCCTTAGTTGCTGCAGCCTCATCAAATGCATGCTTAAGTGATTCAAAATCATGTGCATCCGCATGAATAACATGGAAATTAAACGCCTCAAACTTCTTATCTATCGGATACGGACTGCATACATCAGCGATATTTCCATCAATCTGAAGGCCATTGTTATCTACGATTGCCACAAGATTATCGAGTTTTCTTGCTCCGGCGAACATGCAAGCCTCCCAGATCTGACCTTCCTGAATCTCGCCGTCTCCCAGGAGAGAATATACCCTGTAGTTTTTATCATCCAGCTTACCTGCCAATGCCATGCCTACTGCCGTAGAAAAGCCCTGGCCTAATGAACCTGTTGACATATCAACTCCAGGCACCTTGTTCATATCCGGATGTCCCTGCAGATATGAATCGATTTTTCTCAGCGTTACAAGATCCTCTATAGGGAAGAATTCCTTCTGAGCCAGTGTTGCATACAATACCGGTGCTGCATGTCCCTTAGACAGTACGAATCTGTCTCTGTCCGGATTTTTCGGGTTTTTAGGGTCAATATTCTTCATTTCCACAAAATACAGATATGTCATAATATCTGCTGCCGAAAGAGATCCGCCCGGATGCCCCGCCTTAGCGGCATGAATAGACGTTATTATGCCTTTTCGGATTTCATTTGCTACTGATTCCAGTTTTTTAGTATCCATCTTTTCTCCTATATGTTTCTTTAAAAAAATTATTGTCGTATTGTTGATGACCGTCCCGGCACAGACATCTGCTAAACGAGGATTGCTACGCATTTCATGCTCTCGCAATCCAACCTGCATTCGCACTTCGTGCTCCCGCAATCCCAAGGCCATTCGCATTCCGGGCTGTTGCCCTACATGCTCATGTCCTTTATCCCGTCCAATGGCTGTGCAGCTGCACGAGCATGCTCGGCAGCTGTACAGCCGCTGATTTCTCTGTGAAAAAGTGATTGCTCCGCACTTCGTGCTCTCGCAATCCCAAGGCCATTCGCAATCCGGGCTGTCGCCCTTCTTGCTCATGCCCTTTATCCCGTCCAATGGCTGTGCAGCTGCACGAGCATGCTCGGCAGCTGTACAGCCGCTGTCCGGGACTTTTTCACATGAAGTTTTCTTCCATCAATGGGGTTAATTCGTCGTCATTTTTCTTGCCGAAAGCTGAGAATAACTTCGCTGAGCTTCTCTTCTCAGCCTTATCTATCGCATCGTCGATTATCTGGCGAACCTGCTTAAATCCCAGTCTTATATCCGGTGTATTGATCTGATCAATCTTAGCATGAAGTGCTAATTGAGCCATTCCATCTATAGAATATCCCTGACTGGCAGCATACTTCTGTGCCAGGTCTGCCCATTGAGTAAGTGTCAATTCTCCTATATTTATTCTTGTCTTAAATATCTTGCCTATATCCGGAAAGTTCTGGATCATGGTATCTGCTGCCAGCTCATTTCCCTCAAGTATGATCATGGTAGGTGCATTGCTCACTCTTACTGCCTGAATAAGTTCAATTACCGTATCATCCTCAAGTCGTCCGATATTCTCAATAATGAGATCCGAATCTTTTACCTTAGACAAAATATCCATGATATTCTTGCCATTGATTGCCTGAGCCTGTACCTTGGCAACTCGCGAATTACCATGTCCTACTTCCTGATTTACAGCCTTAAGGATCTCAACCGTCAGGAATGTCTTGCCGGTCTTAGCATCGCCTGTAACTATCAAATGCCCGCCAGTTTCATCTCCTGACTTCTTCTTAGTTACCAGCTTAGCTATTGTCGAACAGATCTCTTCTTCCATTCCGTCAATAAGCAGGAACTCTGCCAATTCCTTTTTCTGTTCACGACTGAGTTTATATTCACCCACGCCAAATTTTCGGGCAGGGCTCTGGATCTGAATCTTCGGCAATGGCTGTGTTGCAACTGCAGCTGTCTGTGCTTTTTTCGGTTTAGGTTCCTCTGTCTTATCCTTTGAGTTCTTCTTAGCATTCTTATCTGCATTACCGAATATTTCATCAAAAGCCGCCTGCTTCTTAGCTGCGCTCTTATGAACTTCTCCACCATTTGGATTAATGAAGTCCTCAAGGTTCAGTCCGTCTAAATCAGGCGCATTATCGTTTTCGCAGCCCTCTTCCTTAACAGTTTCTTGCAACAGCTCATCCACATTTACAGTAAAGTTATTCTCTTTGTTGTCGCTGTCCTTTATTGCGCTGTTAAGAATATCATCCAGGCTCTTAGAATCCAGACTTTCCGACTTCTTCTGGCTGGTTCTGTTCTTAATAAATGCAGGTATAACTAACTTAGGCAATTTCGATGTTATGTCATCTGAAGGCACTTCTGGTTCCGGATTCTCAGCAAATAATCTGGCTGCCGCAGGGTTAGCCATACTCTGTGCGGCCGCAACAGTCTCTGCATTTCTTGCTACTCCCTGTGCCGGTGTAACCACAGCAGATGAAAATTCAACATTTGCACGCATTGTCTTGGCTATCGGCTTGGAGGATCGTTTCTGTTCTCTTGAAAGAGACTTAGCAGACTTAGCTACTATCTCTTCTATAGAAGCGGCCAGTTCTGTCTCTTCCTCAGCTTTAACCTGCTGCTTCTTTGGTTCTGAGACTGTCTCAGTCTCCTTCGGCTGTACAGGTCCATTTCCGAGTTCCTCATTCATAAACTCTTCCAGATTAAATTCTTCTGAGAGCACCTGTGCTGCCGGCTCAGCCTTAGCTTCTACTGTCTCTTGTATTATCGGCGCAGCTTCAACTTCAGCCTTCTGTACTTCTGGCGAAGACTCTGCTTTCACAGCTTCATTCACTTCCGGTGACGGCTTAACTTTCGCCGCCTTCTTCGCTGGTGATGCAACCTGGTCCTTAGGCTCTACCGTCTGGAACAACTCCTGCTCAGATGGAGCAGTCTTCTTGATCTTTTGCTCAACCGGCTGAACTGCAGGCTTAGCAGATTTCTGTTCTGCTGCATGCTCTGCTGCCAGCTCCTCCTTCTTGGTCTTCTCAGCTAAGAGTCTTTCGGCTTTTTGTCTTATCTTCTCAGCCTTTTCTCTTGCCTTCTCAGCCTTAGCCTTCTCTTTTTCAGCTTTTATACGAGCCTTTTCTGCTCTTATTTGTTCCTTACCTGTCTGAGCACTTTCCGGAGCGAATCTGCCTCTGGCTTGTCCCTTGTTTCCTCGTTTCGGAACTATTACCTCTTCCAGCTCCTCTTCTACCTCGAATACACCTTCCGGCGCCTCTATTTCTTCAACGATACCGACTTTCTTATTTTTCTTAAACAATGAGCCGATAGCTCCGCCTATTCCGGCTGCTGCTTCCTGGATGCAGGAACCTTCAACAGCTTTCTCAGCCTTAGTTTTTCTGTGTTCTGTCTTAGGTTCTTTATTGTCGGCAAATGTTTCAAATGCTGCAGCTACCTGATCTGCCAGATCCTCTTCATCCCCGTACTCCTCATACTCTTCATCTGAGTCACTGCCTGCAGATTCATCAGGATCATCCTCGAATTCTTCGATTTCCTCTTCGTATTCGTCCTCGGACTCTTCTGACTCGATATTATCACTCTCAGCTGCAACATTTCCTTCGTCAGGCTCAGCAACCTCTTCGCCATGCTCTGTGCCTGACACCTCTGTTTCTTCCGAAGGCTCCGCCTCTTCTACTTCATCCTCATCGTTTTCATCTGCAGATTCATCGTCATGTTCCTCTTCTTCATCACACTCAGACGCTTCCGGCTCTTCATCTGCTTCAGACTCATCATACTCATCTTCAGAATCTTCAATCACTTCTTCGTATTCATCCTCTGAATCATCTGTCTCTTCATCATCATTTTCATCTTCGAGATCGTACTCTTCTGATTCGTCATACTCGTCTTCGAATTCATCTTCTTCAGGCTCATCATATTCGTCTTCAGGCTCTTCTTCTATCGTGAAGCCGCCGTCAACTACCATGTCTGCCAGAATATCATCCGCCATGGATCTGCGTTTATCTTTTTTCTTATAAGATCTGGTTCTTACAGGTCTGTATTCCTCTTCATCCTCATCGTCGTATTCGTCTTCATCGTATTCTTCATCATATTCTTCATCATATTCTTCGTCATACTCATCATCTGATTCTTCATATTCTTCATCTTCTATTTCATCATCAGAATATTCATCCTCATCGCATTCAGAATCATCCATATCATCTGCTGACTCATCCTCAATATCTGCTCTGGACTCTTCGTATTCATCATATTCTGAAGTTACCTGCTCTTCGTCAACAACTTCATCTGCTGATTGCTTATCTTTAGATTTCTTTTCAAATTCAAATTCTGGTGTGCGTTTTCCAATATCCTCGCCGCCATCATCTACAGGCTCTGTAATATCTTCTCTGTTAAACAACGGAACTTCAGGTTCTATTACCTCAACGGTCTCTTCCTGCATGTATTGTGCTTCGTCACCTTCAAATTCTTCGAGTGCTGACGAATCATGTGTACTTGCAACCTCAGCCATGATCTGGGCAGCTCTGTCCTTGCCGACTTTATTGTCAACATCTTCTACGGTCTTTTGCTTATATGCTTCAAGCATAGAAAGCACTGACATCTGTCCGACAATATTTTCATTGTCATTATTCTCAGGAAGCTCTCCCTCAGATCCTAAATGTCTGGTGTTATATTCGATCTCATGTTCAACCGCCTGCTTCGTCGATGTATTCTCAGATACAGGTTCATGTTTTACGTTCCAATTTTCCGCTGACGGAATATCAAGTGTCGGTACACTTTCCTCTGATGGATGTTTCTTGATAGTATCTTCTTCAGAAAGCTCTGTATCAGCTGCAGCAGCTTCTTTCGTTGCAGCATTTTCCTCTGCTACAGATGTTTCTTCAGCATTTGCGGTTTCTTTAGTCTCTGCCTCAGCTGCTTCTTCCTTAGGAGCGTTCTGATTCTCAGATGTTATTGCAGTCTCTTCGAGTGCAACAGGAACTATCGTTGCACCATCGTTAAGAATACCTGCCATAATCTCCTCATAGCGAGACTGCTGCTCAGCTGTTAATGCCTTATGCATATTCTTAAGTTCCAGAGCCTTCTTCTCATATTCGCCGTTAGCATACCAAAGTATAATCTGATCACAGGTCGCTGCACATTTCTCGCCATCACCCATCTCATGATATAATCTGGCAAGCTCGTACTCCCACTTATCATCCATTTCGCGGGAATTATATACTTCAAGAACACGTACCAGATCCTTGATCGGCACGCCTCCTGCCTTTCCTATTTCATACTTGAGTATCAGTCTCTGATTGTCTCTAGGTGCTATCTTGCAGAAGTCTTCATAGAACATTACCGCACTGTCAAGGTCATCAAGCTTAATACACAGCGTAGCAAGATTATATGCTATACGCTTACCCGAAGGTGTTCGCTTATAAGCTATCAGAAGTGCCTCTCTTGCGAGATCGCATCGTCCCAATGCCTCGTATGATTTAGCTACGATCTCAAGAATGCTGTTTTCTCGGATTCTTTCCAGTTCAATCTGGTCAGATAGATCTATAACACCCTCGTAATCCTTCTTAAGATATCTGTTTTTTATATTTTTAGTAAGCTCTCTGTACTCGATTTTATCCATCACTAAATCTCCATATTGTCAGATTGATGTCCTATAATTCAACTCTTCCCTCAAGCGCCCTTAAGAGTGTGACCTCATCTATACATTCCAAGTCTCCCCCTACAGGCACCCCGCTGGCAATCCTGCTGACCTTTACTCCTGCAGGCTTTATCAACTTGCTTATATACATTGCAGTGGTTTCTCCCTCAAGGCTTGAATTCGTTGCCACAATAACCTCTCTGACGTCCCCCTTCAGCCTTTCTACAAGTTCCTTTAATTTGATATCCGATGGTCCTATACCCAGCATTGGCGATATCGCTCCCTGCAGCACATGGTATACACCATTATATTTGCCGGTTTTCTCATAAGCTGCCAAGTCTCTTGTGGTCTCAACGACCATTATCGTGCTGTGATCTCTTTTTGTACTTCTGCAGATCGGGCACTCATCCTCATCTGTTATAGTGCAGCAGGTCTTGCAGAATTTAATATTATTTTTAGCCTCCGTTATCGCCTTTGCCAGAGCCTCTGCGTCCGTCTTGGGCATCTCTACAATATGAAATGCCAGCCTTGCCGCCGTCTTAGGTCCTATACCCGGCAGTTTGGATAACTCTCCTATCAGCCTTGAGATATGATCACTGAAATAATTCATCAGAACAATCCACCGCCCAGACCGCCGAATCCGCCTGTTATTGCACTCATTTTCTGATTAGACAATTCATCTATCTTCCTCAGTGCCTCATTTGTTGCTGCCATAATAAGATCCTGCAGCATTTCAACATCTTCCGGATCCACTGCCTCTTTATCGATTACAACCTTGGTTACTTCTTTTTTACCTGAAACAGTAACCTGTACTGCTCCACCGCCGGCTGTGGCTGTTGCCTCTTCCGTCTCCATTGAAGCCTGTGCACTTTCCATCTGCTTCTGCATCTTCTGTGCCTGCTTTAATAAATTGCTCATATTGCCTGGCATTCCACCGCCGAAGCCTCCGCGTCCCTTGCCCAATTTATCTCTCCTCCGTTCCTATGTTGAAATTAATATTATTTAAAACATCCTCCGGAAATGCTGATGTTCCTGCACTTCCGCCATTATTGCTATTATCCTGTACTACTTGTATATCTATATATCTTCCGGCCGCCTTTTCCACGATCTCTCTTATGTGCCGCATCGCCGACTCTTCTCTGATCTGCTTGACTTGCATTGGCGTTTCGGTCGAAATTCTCAATGTATTTTCATCCGGCTGACTTACATGGCATTTCTGCAGCGCACGCATCAATATAGGCATACTGCAGGAATTCACGATCTGCGGCCACAGCCTGCACAAGTCACAAGAAGCTCTCTGTTCTTGTTCACCCTTCGAAGTATTTATCCGGCTGCCTGCATCAGACTCGGCTTCTGAGGATTGTTTATTAAAATCCGTTCCCGCTCCCGGAGCCTTCGAGCAAAAGACTGTCTGAGGCTCCTTTGATGCCGGCTTAACAGCTCTGTCCTGGGGCTGTTCTTTAGTTCCTTCATACACTATCCTTGCATCATCATCCATGATGTCAGCAAATACATCCGGATTAGTCATTCTGACGCCCGACCTGAAGCCTGCGAAGAAGTCTTCATCATCCATCATATCATCCGATATCGGCTGATTATCTTCATGTGCCTCATAGTCATTCTCGCGGCTGAATAGTACCCCTTTCTGAACCTGCGGCGTTACAGTTCTGGCAGGTTCCGGTGCCGATCCATCCTCTGACGCTATGTGAGGACTAGCCTCAGTGTATGTCTGCGGTCTGCTAACCGCTGCCTGATTATATGAAAAAGCAGCAGTCCCCTGCCTTGCTTCTAATTGTCTGATACGGTCTGCCAGACTCTGGGTATCAACCTCCATCTGAGGCTTCGCCAGCTTGATTACGGCTATTTCAAGCAGTACCTGCTTGTTTGTAGACGTCCTCAGCTGATTTAAAGCTTCTGACAGGATCCTTATATATCTCATCAGCACATTGTTATCCGCATGACTTGCATCTTCCTGCAGTTGAGCCATATTCTCAGCAGAAAGTCCCAGCATGTCAGGAGATTCCAGATGCGCTGCTTTTACCATTAAGATGTTTCTGATATACCATATCAGATCACTTGTAAACTGTGTCAGATTTCTTCCGTCAGCCACCGCTATATCTATCTGGTTCAATGCACCTGCAGCATCAGATGCATACACATATCTGAATATTTTCGAAAAGACCTCGGTATCAACTGTTCCCAGTGTCTCAAGTACATTATCATATGTAAGTTTTTCTCCCAGGTTAAACGCAATGCATTTGTCCAGCAGACTAATGGAATCTCTCATGGAGCCATCGCCTACCCTGGCGATATAACGCAGGGCTCTGTCATCAGTTTCAACCTGCTCTCTTTCTGTTATCTGCGCAAGATTTGCCGCAATATCTTCAGAAGAGATTCTCTTAAAATCATATCTCTGGCACCTGGACAAGATGGTTATGGGAAGCTTATACGGCTCTGTAGTCGCCAATATAAATATCGCATATGCAGGCGGCTCTTCCAGCGTTTTTAAAAAAGCATTAAATGCCGCTCCCGTTATCATATGTGCTTCATCAATAATGAATACCTTGTATTTTCCCTTTACAGGCGTATACCGCACCTCTTCGATGATGCGCCTCATATCATCAACGCCATTGTTAGATGCAGCATCAACTTCAACCACATCAACGAAATTACCCGCATTAACCGCCAGACAATTCTCACATTCGTTGCATGGCTCTCCGTTGATCGGATGGAGGCAGTTTACTGCCTTAGCAAATATTTTGGCTGCAGAAGTCTTGCCTGTGCCCCTTGTACCGGTAAACAGATACGCATGCCCGATCCTGTTGTTGATCAGCTGATTGGTAAGAGCGCGGACAACATGTTCCTGCCCCTTTACTTCAGCAAAGGTCTGCGGTCTGAATTTTCTGTAAAGTGCTACGTATGACATCTGTCAGTGATATCCTCTTTTCTTCTTATGTAGAATCCGGCTTCATTTTTCAGCAGACAACTCTCCATTACTTTAAGTAAATGTCTCTTTCTGCCGCATAAAAACAGCACAAACAAATGTACACCGAGTCCACACCAC
>CAVBWS010000007.1:0-69878 GCA_963599255.1 Treponemataceae bacterium | reverse complement strand
GAAAATATTCCTCTTGATATAATATATGAAGACTCAGATCTTATTGTCGTAAATAAACCTAAAGGAATGGTGGTTCATCCGGCTGCAGGTCATTACAGCGGAACTCTGGTCAATGCATTGATGTATCATTGCCAGGATCTGTCTGGGATAAATGGCATTTTACGGCCCGGAATCGTCCATAGGATTGATAAAGACACTTCAGGTATCCTGGTTTGTGCCAAATCTGATTTTGCCCATAAATCCCTGGCTGAACAGTTTAAAATACATTCTATAACCAGGAAATATCATGCAATCTGCATTGGAAATCTCAAGGAACAATCAGGAACCATTGAGGGTTCAATAGGCAGAAATCCTAATAATCGCAAATTAATGGCTATTAATGAAAAAAATGGTAAACACGCTGTTACGCATTACGAAGTTATCAGAAATATGAATAAAACCTCGTATATAGAATGTGTGTTAGAAACAGGAAGAACCCATCAGATCAGAGTGCATATGGCCAGCATACATCATCCGTTATTAGGCGATACAAATTACGGAGGACGCTTATCTGAATATAAACTGCACGGAAATATGCTTGAAGGTCAGACCTTACATGCGAAAGTTTTAGGATTTAATCATCCCAGAACAAATGAATATGTGGAGTTCGAATCAGACCTGCCGGAATATTTCAAGGAACTATTAAATATTTTATAATTTTTTTAATCAAAACAAATTGTAAAAATCCGTGCATGGATTTGCAATAAAAATAAGAATAATGGCTGATCATACGAATTGGTGGATTTATGGCATTTTTACGCACTATCTATGCGTTAAAGTTGACTTTTTCCCCGAGATGTATTAATCTAAAAATGCTTATTTCAGCTCTGCTTTTCTCGTATATGCAGCTGTTAACCTTTAAAATTTTCTTTATCAGTGGTTTATTGCTGCTTTTATTATGGTTTTATATTGCCGGGTGCATTATATTTAATTTGTTGAGAATAGTTTTTAGTAATTGTCTTAGCAATATTGTATATAAGTCTTTTATGAGCTCAAATATGCTGATTGACACATTGAGACATATTCCACAGTTTTGTTACTGTTGGCTGAAATCTGCAACCTTGTAAACATATCTTATCAGATACGTACAAGTTGCTTATTTTTAAAACTGATTGATGTTCAGAATTTCTAATCAATCAAAGAAAGCTGCTAATTTATGAATTTACAGAAACTAATGAGCCTGGCTCGTCAGGCAATCGATGATTACAATATGATTGAGGATGGCGACCGGATTGCCGTTGGTGTGTCCGGCGGCAAGGATTCGTTAACTTTACTTATGACTTTAAACGGATTAAGACGCTTCTATCCAAATCGTTTTGATATCGACGCAATCAGTGTGGATCTGGGATTTGGCAACATAGATTTTTCTAAAATTAAGACCTTCTGCAATGAAATAGATGTGCCATATACAGTTGTACAAACCGGGATTTCAGACATTATTTTTGATATTAAAAAGGAGAATAATCCTTGTTCACTGTGCGCAAAATTAAGAAAAGGTGCTTTTAATACCGTTGCACATGAGCATGGATGCAACAAGACTGCTTTTGGGCACCATAAGGATGATGTCGTAAACACTATGTTACTCTCTTTGATATATGAGGGAAGATTCTATTCATTCGCTCCGGTAACAGAATTATACCGAACTGGACTAACATTAATAAGACCACTTATATATGTTAATGAGGCGGATATTAAGGGATATTGCAACAAGAATAATATTCCTGTTCTTAAAAATCCCTGCCCTGCAGACGGAGAAACAAAACGCCAGTATGTTAAAGATCTTGCTACACAGATCAACAGGGATAATCCGGGCGTAAAAGACAGAATGTTTACGGCAATATTAAATGGTGTGGACCATTATAAATTATAGGTTGTAGATTACGGAGTTGATGAATTAAATGGCTAACAGAAGTTATCATGAACAATTCAAGATAGACACAGATGTTAAACTAAGAAATAAGATCAAGGAACTGCCCTCCTTCGCTTCTGCTTTCTTCAGAGGCATAGAACCAACCACATCTGCCAGAACCAGGATGGCTTATGCCTATGATCTGGGAATATTTTTTAATTATTTGAGTAAGGAAACCGGGCTGGGTGACGGATTGGAGATTACTCAGTATTCTATAACCATTCTTGAGAAGGTTACGCCTACTATTATTCAGGACTATCTGGATTATCTAAAATTCTATAACAGTGAGGACAACACGGAACGAGCCAATTCAGAACGCGGCCTTAACCGAAAACTGGCAAGCATTCGTTCCTTTTATAACTATTTTTACAGAATGGAACAGATAAAATATAATCCTGCTTCCATTGTAAGAATGCCTAAAATCCATGATAAGGATATTATCAGATTAGATCATGATGAAATCTCCAGATTACTTGATGAAGTTGATTCCGGAGATAATCTTACAAAACAGCAGAAAAATTTTCATAACAAGACAAGAGTCCGGGATCTGGCACTCCTTACTCTGCTCCTTGGCACCGGAATACGTGTTTCTGAATGTGTTGGTTTGGATATAAATGATGTAGATTTTAAAAATCACGGCATTAGAATTGTTCGTAAAGGCGGCAATCAAGTTGTTGTATACTTCGGCGATGAAGTTGAAGATGCCTTATATGACTATATGCGTGAACGTAATGGAATAATTCCGCTTCCGGGACACGAAGATGCGTTATTTCTATCAATCCAAAGGAAAAGAATCTCAGTTCATGCTGTCGAAGCTCTGGTGAAAAAATATGCCGGTCAGATCACGCAGTTAAAGAAAATTACGCCCCACAAGCTGCGAAGTACCTATGGAACCCAGCTGTACAAAGAAACCGGAGACATATATCTTGTAGCGGACGTTCTGGGACACTCAGACGTAAATACAACAAAAAAGCATTATGCTGCACTGGAAGATGAAAGAAGACGCAGCGCACGAAATATCGTTTCATTAAGAAATAACGGCGGCACTGACATTACTGCAGACACAGAAGGCTGATAAATGAAAACAGTGCATGAATTAACTGAATATGGTGAAAATGTGAATCGAAATTATAACATGCCTGTCAGAATACGGATAATCGGGAAAGAAAATTTTGGAATCGAAGTTCAAAAGCAAATTCTGATGCAAATTTTTGAAGTACGAAATGCAGGTGTGGCATAAACCGACACCTGCATTTCGCTTGAGATGATAGATATAGATAAAAGATGTAAGGTACGGAACACATATATGTGCTCCGCTCTATTTCGATAATTCGTCTGACAGTAATACATAATCGCTGTCATTTATGACAAATCATCTTGCGGAAAAGATTATGATTTATCATCCATTGAATTATCATCCGACATAATATGTAATTATTATTCTTGAGCCGGCAATTATCTGATCAGATGACAAATTATTAATAAACATAAGTTCATCAATGTATTCCTGGAGAGAGCTGTAATGACCGTCGGCATATTCTGAAGCAAATCCCCATAAGGTATCACCGGGTTCAACTTCTATAGACCTATACTGTTTAATTGCATGGCTGTCCTCTTCTGCCTGAATCTGATTATTATTGGATAAAATAATTATAAATGCAGAAATAAGTATTGCTAACACAAGTACAATCTTGACTGCTCTGATCACGACTGTATTATTGTATCCCTTTAAAAGCATTACGTTTCTCATGATGACCCCTCCAAGTAATAGCGAACATTTGTTTGTGTTTAAGTTATATCACTCGAACATATGTTTGTCAATTATTTTTCGAACAAATGTTTGCATGTGTTCTTCCATTATGCTATATTGTTTGTGCAGCACAGATGCTTATGTTTAACCTTTAGACATGGATAAAATGTGTGCTGAAAAACAGTTGAACAACTACACGAGGCTGGCTGTACAGTATTTGCAGAGCTTAAATGCCTGATGCATAGCATTGTTGTGCATACATAGAAAAATGTGCAGGTGAAATATCATTACCTGTTATATATTATTGTTCTTTTCCTACATATATTGGAAATATTATAGACAGCTTCTAACATATATCAGAAACGAGAATCTATCATGAACAGAGAAAATATATCGCCTAAACAAGAAGCCATATTAGAGTTTATAAAATCAGAGATATTAGCCAAGGGATATCCACCGGCTGTCAGAGAAATATGTGCTGCGGTAGGACTTAAGAGTCCCGCTACGGTACATGCGCATTTAAATAATCTCGAAGCCAACGGATATATCAGACGTGATCCGACTAAAAACAGAGCCATTGAGATCATTGATGATGATTTTAATCTTACAAGGCGTGAATGTGCCCAGGTTCCTATTGTCGGTCAGGTTGCTGCAGGCTCCCCTATTCTGGCTGAGGAAAATATCACAGACTACTTCCCTATCCCTACAGATATGCTGCCCAACAGTCAGGTTTTTATGCTGCAGGTTAAGGGCGAAAGTATGCTAAATGCCGGTATTCTGGATGGAGACAAGGTAATCGTTAAGCAAACCAATTCAGCCAATAACGGTGACATGGTAGTTGCATTAATTGAAGACGGAGCCACGGTAAAAACCTTCTACAAAGAACGTGATCACATCAGGCTTCAGCCGGAAAATCCCGATTATGAACCAATAATAGTTACTGATGTCAAGATTTTAGGAAAGGTAATCGGTGTTTTCAGGTTGTATTAATTTAACAGTTTTAGTTATCGCTTGCAGATTTTCTGATAACACAGAAGAACAGCCTCAGCTATATTACACTGAAAATAACCACTGGAGGATTGTATGAAAAACGGATATATTAAAGTTGCCGCTGCTACACCCAAGATTGTAGTGGCAGATTGCAGCACCAATGCCGATATTATTATAAATGAGATAAAGAAAGCCGCTTCCAAGGCCGCCAAAGTTATTGTTCTTCCTGAATTATGTATTTCAGGATATGAATGCAGAGACCTATTCTGGCAGGAATATCTTATAAGGGAATGTGCTGATGCGCTTAATAAGATAGCTGCAGAAACCAAAACCATTGACGCCATTATTTTCGTTGGCCTTCCGGTTGAATTCAACGGCAAATTATTTAACTGCGCAGCTGCATTAAATAATGGCATGATCTTAGGTTTTATTCCGAAGAAAAATCTTCCTAACTACAATGAATTTTATGAAGCAAGACACTTCACTCCCGGAACTGAACATGTTCAGTTTATTAACTGGTATGGTCAGCAGATTCCTTTTGGCATGAATCTGATATTTAACTGTGATCAGATGCCTCATCTCAGGATTGCTGCTGAAATATGTGAAGATCTCTGGGTTCCTAATCCACCCAGCACATCACACGCGCTGGCAGGTGCCACTGTTATCATAAATCTTTCGGCGAGCGATGCCATGACAGGCAAGGCTAAATACAGAAAAACTCTCGTTTCATCTCATTCAGCGAGCCTTATCTGCGGATATATCTACGCCTCTGCCGGTGAAGGCGAATCATCTACAGATCTTGTGTTCAGCGGACACAATATTATATCGGAAAACGGTACCATTCTTAGTGAAGCTGAACGTTTTAAAAATCAGATGATTAGTGCTGAGATAGATGTAGACAGACTGATCAACGAGCGAAGGCGTATGACAACCTACCCTTCTCAATATTCTGAAAGATACATGAATATTAGTTTTGATCTTATGCTTGAAGAAACGTCTCTTTCAAGATACATAGATCCTCATCCTTTCGTACCGTCATCCAAGGCAGACAGAGATGAGCGCTGTGATGAAATACTCAATATACAGGCCATGGGACTTAAGAAGCGGATTGAACATACACACTGTCAGAGTGCGGTAATCGGCATTTCCGGAGGGCTCGACTCTACCCTGGCGCTCCTGGTTACTGCCCGAGCATTCGATATGGCCGGAATATCCAGAGATAAGATTACTTCTGTTACCATGCCTTGTTTCGGCACCACAGACAGAACATATAATAATGCCTGCGAGCTGACCAGGATTCTCGGTGCCTCGCTGCGGGAAATAGATATAAAGGAAGCAGTAACAATTCATTTCCGTGACATATGTCACGACCCCGAAGATCATAGTGTTACCTACGAGAATAGTCAGGCCAGAGAACGCACTCAGATTTTGATGGATATTGCAAATCAAACCAACGGTATGGTCATCGGTACCGGTGATCTGTCAGAGCTGGCTCTGGGCTGGGCAACCTACAACGGAGATCACATGTCCATGTATGCTGTGAACAGCTCGGTTCCTAAGACTCTTGTTCGGCATCTGGTTCAATATTACGCAGATACCTGTGGTGATGATAAGCTTGCCTCTATTCTTCTGGATGTTCTTGATACACCGGTAAGCCCTGAGCTGCTTCCGCCCAAGGACGGCGTCATTTCACAAAAAACCGAAGAACTGGTGGGTCCATATGAACTGCACGACTTCTTCCTGTATAATATGCTTCGTCAATGCTTTGAGCCTGCCAAGATATACAGGTTGGCTAAAATCGCATTCAAAGGAACCTATAGCGATGAATTTATCCTTAAATGGCTTAAGAATTTCTATCGCAGATTCTTCGCTCAACAGTTCAAGCGTTCATGTCTCCCTG
The DNA here is from genome assembly GCA_963599255.1 of Treponemataceae bacterium. Classification (GTDB taxonomy): domain Bacteria; phylum Bacillota; class Clostridia; order Lachnospirales; family Lachnospiraceae; genus RGIG5612. The sequence continues at coordinate 63,290 of CAVBWS010000007.1, read as the reverse complement.
ACGGTCCTAAGGTGGGTTCTGTGGCAGTATCACCTAGAGGAGACCTTCGTATGCCGAGCGATGCAAGCGCAGCAATCTGGATGAAGCAGATAGAAAACCTGGTATAGGAGATCTGCCGCTCAAAGTACAGGAAATAGCATATTCCTAACTAAAGTTGAAATTCCGGAACGACATATTATTATTTAGACTAAAAACCGAGATGCTTATCTTTATCTATAGTCAAAAAGTGCCGGGACAGCTTATTATATTCACTGTCACGGCACTTCAAAAAAGGAGCAATTGCATAGGTTCATCCCCATGCCTTTATTTGCATTAATTTCGGTTTAACACCTTTATAACTCTGCAGCCTCTATTGTATTTCCGTCCATCCATATTCTCTCAAGATCATAGAACAATCTATCTTCCTGATTGAATATGTGGATGATCACATCTCTGTAATCCATAAGAATCCAGTTAGAACTCTGGTATCCTTCAATGCTCTTAGGTTCGATACCCTGTTTTCCTAACTTTTCCTCAATATTATCAGCAATTGACTGGATTTGTTTCATGTTAGATCCGCCGGCAATGATAAAATAATCAGCAAGAACTGATATTTTGCTGATATCAATTATTTTAATGTCAATACCCTTCTTTTCATCAATGTACTCATATGCTTTTTTAGCAAGTTCTTGGCTGGTCATTTTCACACTTCCTCTCTTTTTCTGAATTTTCTGTAATTATAACGTTACATTGTCTCTTTCTTCAACTAATTTCTTATAGAAATCACGAGTTGCGACCGTTGCAGGATCAATATAAGCATTTTTCTTTTTTAGATATTCAAGAGTTCTGTCAGCTATCATATAAACAGCCTTATCAAGATCCAGAAATGCCATTTCCCTGTAATTTTCCATATGCATAACCACATCTTCTCTGTTAGGCTCAATAAAATCTGCAACATAGACGATCTTCTGCATAACTGTCATGTTTGGAGATCCTGTAGTATGTGTGGTTATCGCCTGATGGATCTCACGATCATAGATGCCGTAATCAATCTGGGCAATAGCCGGCCCTGTAAGGGCGTGAAGCAAATGCGGATGTTCTGTAACATACGTTTCCGGAACGTATATCATCATTTCAGCCGCTTTAGACAACTGTTCAGGAATAGGCACACATTTAGCGCAGTCGTGCATATATCCGGCGATCATAACTCTGTCAACCTCGTATTTGTACCAACGCATGGCCAGCGCAGCACTGGTATATGCAACACTTCTGGTATGAAAAAACCTGGCTGCATCCATGCTGGCCTGTAACTGCCCTTCCATCATTTCTACTAATTCATGTTTCATATCTACCTCCATAAGCGCAGGCAGAATCGATTCTGTCTGTGAAACAATTAATTATTTCTTTTCGTGTTTCTTCTTGTTATATCTGTATAATGTTATCTTCTTGCCCATTACCTGGATAACTGTACTTTTGGTTCTGTCAGCAACCGTAGCCGCAATCTCAGATGGATCATCCATACAGTTTTTAAGCACACCCACCTTGATGAGCTCTCTTGCTTCAAGTGCCTCATCAATCGCTGCCGTTACTTCCGGCGTAAGAGAATCCTTGCCAACATGAATAATCGGTTCAAGGTGATGAGCCTGGCTGCGCAGCAGCGCTCTTTCTTTTCCTGTCATAAATATCTAACTCCAACATCTGTTCAGCCTGAGACAAATGCTCCTGCTGATCTAATATAAATTCAGCTAAATTCAAACATCAATGAAACAGCTGCATACTAATCATTGAAATATTCGAATTCATGTCCGTAAACTCGTACTGTATCACCCTCGGTTAAGCCTAAATCCTTAAGTTGTTCTATAACACCCTGTTCACGCATAAAGTTCTGGAAGAACATAAAGCCCTTCTCAGATTCAAGATTAGTATATCCTAACATACGCTCGATCCTAGGACCTTCTACGCTGTAAGTTTCATCATCAACCTTGTTAACATAGAACGGAAGATTCTCCTCTTTGAAGAAGTCTTCAACATCTACCTCGCTCTCAAATACTGCTTCCGCAGGAGTTTCATCCAGCACCTGCTTTACATAATACAGCAGAGACTTGATACCCTCGCCGGTAGCAGCTGATATAGGAAATACTTTAACATCCTCCTGCGTTCCGGCAAATGCTGATCTTATCTTCTCGATTGCTGCAGAACGTTCCTCTTCATCATATATAAGATCGATCTTATTAGCTGCAACGATCTGTACCTTCTTGCCGAGAATATTATTATATTGTTCCAATTCCTTATTGATCGCAGCAATATCCTCTGCCGGATCCCTTCCCTCGGTTCCGGCGGCATCCACGAGATGAATCAGTATACGGCATCTTTCGATATGCTTAAGGAATTCATGTCCTAAGCCTAATCCTTCCGAAGCACCCTCTATCAGTCCCGGAATATCTGCAATGACAAATCCATCATCTCCCATATCCACAACACCCAGGTTAGGACTCAGGGTTGTGAAATGATAATTGGCGATTTTCGGCTTTGCATTTGAAACAACTGACAAAAATGTGGACTTACCTACATTCGGAAAACCAACAAGTCCCACATCCGCAATACTCTTAAGTTCAAGGATTAATTCTAATTCCTGGGACTTTCCGCCGGGCTGAGCATATTTAGGAGCCTGCATAACAGATGTGGCATAATGCATATTGCCATTGCCGCCGCGGCCGCCTCTTAAGATCACATATGGCTCTCTGGAATCTCCCATATCGCGGATGATTTTGCCGCTTTCAGCCTCTTTTATGATCGTACCCTTCGGTACCTTAATGATCAGATCCTGGCCATTCTTGCCGTGCATACGTTTCTTGCCGCCCTCTTCTCCGGATTCGGCAATATATTTTCTCTTATGTTTAAAATCAATAAGAGTATTAATATTCTCGTCTGCAACAAATATAATACTGCCGCCGTCGCCGCCGTCACCGCCGTCCGGACCACCGTCCGGGACGAACTTCTCGCGTCTGAAGCTCACATGGCCGTCGCCGCCTTTTCCTGATTTAATTATTATTCTCGCACTATCTATAAACATATATTCTTATTCTTCAAAAAAACAGGCTTCAAACCAAACAGATTTGAAGCCTTAAAAACTGAATTATTCTTCAACAGGAAGAACTGATACCTGTTTTCTGTCTCTGCCTAATCTTGAAAAGCTTACTTTTCCATCAACTAAAGCATACAGTGTATCATCTTTTCCACGACCTACATTCAGACCAGGATGAATATGTGTACCTCTCTGTCTGTAAAGGATGTTTCCAGCTTTTACAATCTGACCATCAGCTCTCTTAGCGCCTAAACGTTTAGACTCGGAATCTCTACCATTTCGTGTAGAGCCAACACCTTTTTTATGTGCCATTTATCTCACCTCTTCTTATCCAACTATGCTCTTAATCTCAACTTCTGTGTAACACTGTCTGTGACCGTTCTTCTTATGGAAGCCTTTTTTAGGTTTGTATTTGTATACAATAACCTTCTTAGCCTTATCCTGAGCTGTAACTTCACCGACAACCTTAGCTCCAGCTACTGTAGGGTTACCAACCTTAGCTGAATCTCCACCGATCATAAGAACCTGATCGAATTCAATCTGTGATCCGACTTCTGCGTCAAGCTTCTCTACTCTGACCTTGTCACCTTCACAAACCTTGTACTGCTTTCCACCGGTTGCAATAATTGCGTACATAACGTACCTCCTGAAATAATACTCGCCAATTATGGTGCCGGAGAAAATCTCCAAACTTAAAAAACCTCATTGTGCGGCTAACTATCATAAGATAACACACAATGAGGTTTACTGTCAATAATGTATTTAAAGATTCAATCGAAGCAACTGTGCCTAAAATAATTGATAGATATGATTATCAAACCATTCATATCCCAGAGTACTTGACAGAGACTCTGATAAAACTCCCAGGTTGATCAACAAGCCGATAAGGAACCAGATCAGTAAGAGAACAAGAATGATATTGATGATCAGGCAGATATAAAATCCTGCTCCGTGCCCCTTTCTTTCTTCGTAATCATCATAATAATCGTCGCGTCCGTAATCGTCATAATCATCATATTCATCCTCATAATAATCATCACGGCGGCTGCTTCTTCTAGGAGCCTGCTGGCGAGCATCATATCTAGGTTCGCTCTTTCTTGCGCTGCGGCGCTTAGGAGCTTCCTCTTCATAATCCTCTTCATATTCATCATATGATTCTTCATATTTTCTGACAGATGCTGCCTTCTTAGGAGCTTCCTTCTGAACCTTGACAGGAGTACTCTCCTTAACAGCAGGTTCTTCGTCCTCAGTATCATATGGTGACTTAACATTCTGAACAGAAGGCATTGCGATCTTGCATGCTTCATCATAAGCCAGCTTCAATGCTTCTGAATGTATATTAGCAGGTGTATTGCCGGCCTTGATCTGCTGAACTAACTTGGCCAATGTATTCTTAGTTGCCTGCATAGCTGTATCATGATTTCCGGTGATTCCCTTAGCGAAGTCATAAACTTCCTGGGCATTTTCCTGATAAAGCTGTTTTACTGCCGCTGCGCTGCCTGCTCTGATATCATCAACTAAACTCATAATCTTTTACCTCAAATTAAATCTATAACGCTAATGTTTTTTTGCGAATCTATATCGGCTTAATATTAACAGAATAAACAAGTTATTGCAATATTGTTAAGTCTATAAGTTCATATAATGGCTTACGAATTTTCTTTCTTGTAACTTCCACCAAATTCAATTTTGTCATGTCCACTATATTAGTATTCACAGGATCAAATTGCAATTGATTTTTCAAATAATCCATCAGAATACTCTTGTGAACTTCCGACTTCATATTTATAAAATCAATTATTATAACTCCTGAGAGATTTCTCAATCTTATCTGACGCGCTATTTCCCGGGCGGCTTCAAGATTTACCTTAAGATACTCATCTTCTGCTTTCTTTTCTGATATATATTTACCGGTATTAACGTCAATTGCGACTAATGCTTCCGTTGGCTCTATTACAAGATACGCCCCTGATTTAAGCCATACTTTTTTTTGAAGAACTTCTCTTATCTGTTTTTCAACATTGAACATTGCCTGCAGCGATACATTATCATTACTTGCGTAAAGCCTGAGCTTTTTCGCATCCCACGGCTGATATTTCTCAAGATATTCCCTGACTTCTTCATAGATGACTTCATCGTCTGTTAATATCTCTCCGATCAGATTCTCATAACCGTCCCGGATATTTACGATATATGGTGAAGGCGCTGTGTAAATCTGAGTCAGGCAATTGCCGCTGGCTGCACATTCCGTGAGAGCCTGCCATATGGAATAATAGAACTCCATCTCATCATATACTGTCTGTTCATCTGCATATAAGGCATTTGTTCTGATGATAAATCCGATATCTTGATACTTGTCACTGTCATAATTCTTCTGAAGATGTTTTTTCTTATCCGGATCCTTGAACTTGGCAGAAAATCTGAGCCCCTTCTCACCAACAGTCAGCACGACATATTTGCCGGTAAGATTTATATCAGATGACAGAACAGGTTCCTTGGTTTTAATGCCGTCCTTAGAGACCTGTACCATTAACTTATCGCCCTTTCTGACAGGACCTTTTTTCCTGTTAGGAGCTGTAAATATCGGCTCGAACCTGCTTTCCAGCTGAAAATATCCCATCTGCCCGGGGGCATATTCAATGAAGGCTGCATTAATATTTCTTACGATATTATCGACTCTGCCTATGTAAATGTTTCCTATGATGCTTTCGTTTTTTCCACCGTCAAGGTTGATCTGAACTGCCCTGCCTTTTTCGTCCAGCAGCAGCGAAAAAATATAATCCTTTTTTCTCGTTAATATTAATTTGCCTTTATTTTGCTGTTCCATACTACAACGTCTGATAATTAATTAATGGTATTATGCCGACTGCAAATAGATCATTCCTTGTTATGGAGATCATGTCCCGTTTATAGTCAATATTGCTGAATTTAAATAAATCCTCAGCTATAAGCTCCGGCTTAATATTGTTCTCACTTCCGGCCTTTAGCAAGATTTTAAGAGCATTTTCATCAAGAGTGATCTGCTCGATCATCGTCTTAATATCAACATCTTTGATACCGGTTTTGGTCTTCTTCTGAATAATGATCTGCGATCTGTTCAGATATTCATTAAGCAGCAAGTCATATTCATTATCAAATATAATGCTGTATGATGCATATTTTACTGCAGCCATGGCCTTCTCGGCACCTTCCTGAAGCTCTTTAACTGCCAATATATCAAATCCCATACCGCTTACATCATTGAGTCTGCTGCAAATGCCCTCCAGATCCTGACCATCTGCGATCTCGGCATCCAGATATTCACCTGTGCTGGCGATGCCTACCCCCAGAGGAAGGGCAAAGCTCATTTTCTGATGTGGATTAAAGCCTTCGGAATATGTCATTCTGACTTCAGCTCTGTTAAAATTTCTCTGAAATGAGCGCATGATATCCAGGTGACCTAGGTATTTTACAATTTCGTTTTTGGTAAATTTTATTCTCACACGCATGGGCAATACTCTCCTCCGCTTAATCTCGATGCACCGCATCCGCTGCATTTTGCCTTGCAGTTAGGTGTTACCTTTTCAGAAAGAGCTGTTTTATATTCTCTCAGCAGGAACTGCTTGGTAATGCCTGCATCGATAAAATCCCAAGGCAGTATCTCATCAAGGCTTCTCTGGCGATACACATAGAAGTCAAGACTAAGCCCCGCATCGTCCATTGCCTTCAGCCATCTGTCATAGTCGAAGAAATCTGTCCATGCATCGTAAATGCCGCCGTCTTCGTAGACTTTCATGATAACTTCGGAGATTTTTCTGTCTCCTCGCGCCAAAATTCCCTCAACAATAGTAGTTTTGGCATCATGCCAGTTGTATTTGATGCTCTTCTTATTAAGGAGTCCCTTAACGGTATCATTCAATGTAAATGCCCTGGACAGATAATCTTCCGGTGCATACATTCTCTCCCACTGAAATGGTGTGAAAGGTTTAGGAATAAAGAAGGAGGTGCTTACGGTTATCTGAATCTTGCCCTTTCTTTCTTCCTTCGGAACTGTTTCATAATATAATTCTGCCACCTTTTCTGCCAATTCTGCAATTCCCTTAATATCTTCTTCAGTTTCTGTAGGAAGTCCCAGCATAAAATACAGCTTAACCTTATTCCAGCCGCACTTGAAGGCATTGCCTGCACCCGAGAAGATATTTTCCTCTGTGATTCCCTTATTAATTACATCACGCATACGCTGGGTTCCCGCTTCAGGAGCAAATGTAAGGGAACTCTTTCTGATATCCTGAACCTTATTCATTACATCAACCGGGAATTCATCGATCCTAAGGGAAGGCAGGGATACATTTACCTTCTTGTCCTCGTATTCATCCAGGATAAAATCCAGCAATTCCACAAGGTGCGGATAGTCAGAGGAACTTAATGATGAGAGTGAGATCTCTTCATAACCGGTATTTTCTATAAGAAACTTGGCATGTTTCTTAAGAAAATCAATAGACCTGGTTCTGAATGGCCTGTAAATCATGCCTGCCTGGCAGAATCTGCATCCTCTTATGCAGCCTCGCTGCAGCTCAAGTGTCACTCTGTCCTGGGTTGCCTGGACGTACGGGACAACAGGATAATCAGGAAAGCTTATCTCATCAAGATTTGTACAGACTTGCTTAGAAATTACCCGAGGCGCACAATATCCGTCTTCTTGCGGTTTCGGATTAAATGATGCGACAGTACCATCATCATTGTATGAAACCTCATATAACGATGGCACATATATTCCCTGAAATTTGGACGCAGCCTTAAGGAAATCTTGTCTGCTGCCGCCATTTTTCTTATTTTCCTTATACATATCTATAAGGTCAAAATATATGGTTTCCCCTTCACCTATATAAAACAGATCAAAAAAATCCGCAATCGGCTCCGGATTATACACACATGGTCCGCCGCCGATTACCAGCGGGCAGGTCTCATCCCTGTCAGCGCTCTTAAGAGGTATATGTGACAAATCCAGGATCTGCAGGATGTTGGTATAACACATCTCATATTGGATGGTTATGCCGAGAAAATCGAAATCCCTGATAGGATCCTGAGATTCCAGTGCGAACAGCGGTATATTGTCCCGTTTCATGATATCATGAAGATCCTTCCACGGAGAATATACCCTCTCGCACCAGATATCTTCCCGTTCATTAAGCATTGAATAAATAATCTGAATGCCCAGATGTGACATGCCGATCTCGTATAAATCCGGGAAACACATGGCAAATCTCACATCTATTTTGCTTTTATCCTTCATTACAGAATTGATCTCACCGCCTGTATATCTGGCAGGTTTTTCAACGCTTAATAATATGCTGTCAGATAATGCAAGTTTTATGTCCATGTCAATCCAACCTTTCTTCTTCCTTGATATCCCGATTCAGACCCTCCAGGTAGTGAACCTGTACGCCGAATTTCGGTCCGATAAAATAATTCTGGTCCAGCTCATCTATTTTAATGCTCTTTGGTCCGCCGCTTTTAGCACGCTCGTAGAATTTTCTTAATTCCTGAAATCTCATATAATATATTTTATCCGCCTTCAGGAAATTAATAAGCAGGAAGGAGATACCCTGCTGCTCCTCGAAATCCTTCATGAAATTATATTGATGCTCGTGTACATTTGAAAGTGCAAATGTATTGGTCTTGCACTCTTTTGCATCGAAGCAAACGGGAAACCCCTGTATAACACCTATATAATCGACGGTACTTCTCTTCTCAAAATAAGCCAGTGTAATATGCCTGTTATCATCTATCTCCACAGGCTTGATTGGCGTAGGAATTTTCTGCACCAATCCCAGGCGCAGCTCACGGTATTTTTCATTTGACAGGTTGATTATATTTTCAAATTGAGAGCCTCTTAAGCCTCTTGACTGCCATGTAGACATAACTTTTCACCTTTCATTACTGTATTGAAAATATCCGGAAGTGGGGCTGTTATCTCCTTGCCGTTTAAATATTCCAGGATCCCCTCCAGATGGCTGAACTGCATCTTGTATGCATGCAGCAGTTGGTCTTTTACTTTGTATTTTTTCTTAAACAGATCATTAATATTATTATCACCATATTTAAAGTCGCCTATGATCGGATGCCCTATTGATGCCAGGTGAGCCCTGATCTGGTGAGACTTTCCGGTTATCAGGTCAACTAATAGAAGCGTTTCCTCATCATTTGCATCCAATATAGTATACTTCGTCTTGATATAGGAGGATTTTTCTTCATTGGCTGCATGGGCAGATGATTTTCCGGCATCAGGTCTCAATTCATGAACGGAAACCTTATTGGTTACAGGATTTTTAATAAGATATCCTTCTATAGTCGAATTTTCTGATATTCTCCCCTTTACAATACATATATACAATTTCGTTGTGTCACGTTCTTTAATGGCCTGATTGATGCTTCTTACCGCGGCCGGGTTTTTGCCGGCGATCATGAGCCCGGAAGTGTTTCTGTCAAGCCTGTTTGATATACCCGGCGTAAAAAGGTCAGTTTTGCCGATATATTTTACGACCATTTCATTGACCGAAATATCAGATGGTTCGCTCTTTTGAGACAATAAGCCCGCAGGCTTGTTAAATGCAAGGATGTTATCATCTTCCCAGATGATCATTTTTTCAAATGAATAACCTCCTCTATGTCTGCCTGTATAATTATCTGATTTCTTTGATCTATTTTGCCGCTCAGAATGAAATTTGGCAATCGTATCATCCGCAAGATACAGTTTTAAGATATCCCCGCTTGTTAATATCTCGCTTCCGGATGCCTTCTTATCATTTAGAACTATATTCTTCTTTCTGAGCATTTTATAAACGAAACTGGGCATTGCTCTGTCAAAGTATTTGATCAATACTTTATCCAGTCTTCCGCCCGCCGTCTTTTCATCAATATGTATCTCTTGCATCTGATCCTCTCCGCTGCAGATAGTCAGCAAGCTGCTTCTTAACTTGATCAATTGTGCCCGTATTATCAATAACAAATGAAGCATAACGCTTCATCTCCTCATCGCTTAATTGATTATTTATAATACTGTTGATCTTCTCAACAGAATATCCCCTTGAAGCAGTAAGTCTCTTAACCCGGGTATTGTAATCTGCATAAACAACCCAGAGTTCATCAATAAAATCAAGGTAATGTGCCTGTATCAATATGGCAGATTCCACTATGATCAGATTATGATTTTGCCGTTGATATTCATCAATAAGCTCCAAAATCCTGATCCTTACAATGGGATGTGTCATAAGATTAAGAACACTTAATTTATCAGGATCCGAAAATACAACCGAGGCCAGCTTCCCTCTGTCTATGGAGCTTCCTGCACCCCCGACCAAAATCTCTGTTCCGAAATAATCAACTATGGCATTATATGATGCCTGACCCGGTTCCATGAGTTCCCTGGCCACATCATCAGCCATAATAATCGCTGCGTTGTATTCGTCTTTTAATATCTGAAGGATGGTTGACTTACCGGTGCCAACTCCCCCCGTAACACCTACTATCATTTAATGTGCCTCGTACCAATCTGTTCCTTCCTCAACTTCTACTTCCAGAGGAACTGCCGTATGTGCTGCATTTTTCATTTCATCATGAAGTATCTGCTTCACCTGTTCTGCTTCTTCAGGATATGCTTCCACCAGCAACTCATCGTGTATCTGAAGAACGATCCTTGACCTTAATTTATTATCCTTAAGTGCCTTGGCTACGTTGATCATGGCAATCTTCATTATATCTGCCGCGCTTCCCTGAAGAGGTGAATTCATGGCCACCCTTTCTCCGAAGGAACGCTGCATGAAATTGCCGGAAGCCAGCTCCGGAATAGGCCTTCTCCTGTCGAACATTGTGGTAACATATCCGTTAATTTTAGCAATTCTCACGATATCATCAAGATATTTTTTTACGCCCGGATATGTTTCAAAATACTGCTTAATATATTCAGATGCCTGCTTGCGGGAAATGCTGAGATCCTGACTCAGCCCAAATGAGCTGATGCCGTATATTATCCCGAAATTAACCGCCTTGGCATTTCGTCTCTGCTCCTTGGTAACCTCATCAAAGGGAACGTTAAATACCTTAGAAGCTGTTATTCTGTGTATATCCGCCTCTGAATTATAAGCTTCTATAAGATTTTCGTCTCCAGACAGGTGTGCAAGAAGCCTTAGCTCTATCTGCGAATAATCCGCATCCAGGAAAATGCAGCCTTCCTTGGCGATAAATGCCTTCCTTATTTCCTGTCCCAATTCCATCCTGATAGGAATATTCTGAAGGTTAGGCTCAGTGGAGCTGATCCTTCCCGTAGCTGTTATGGTCTGGTTAAATGTGCCATGTATGCGGCCGTCATCAGAGATGAAATTAACAAGCCCGTCAGCATACGTGGACTTAAGCTTGGTTATCTGTCTGTATTTTAAAATCTTATCAACTATAGGATATTCCGGAGCCAGTTTTTCCAGCACATCTGCCGAGGTTGAATATCCCTTCTTGGTCTTCTTAGAAGCCGGAAGCCCCATCTTTTCAAACAGGATTACACCTAACTGCATAGGAGAATTAATGTTGAACCTTTCATCTGCCTCAGCATATATGCTATCTTCAAGTTCTGATGCCATGCCCTCCAGTTTCTTGGAAAATTCTGCCAGCCGCTTCTTGTCAACACGCACGCCTTCACGTTCCATGTCATAAAGAGAATAGATAACCGGAGTTTCTATATCAGTAAAAAGCTTCCACATATTTTCTTCCTTCAACTTGCTTTGAAGGACAGCAAATGCTTTAAATGCAGTTCTTGCATTGTATGCTGCGATCTGCATACATTTCTCGGCATTATCAGATACCAAAAACGCATCTCCTACCGAGGATTTGCCTATAAGATTTTCCTTAGACGGCAGGATCTCACCCAGGTAATCCTTAGCGATCATATCAAATGTATAATTATTCTGCAGCGGATTTAACAGGTATGACATGATCTCAATATCGAAGATCTTATCTGATGAAAAATCTACTGCATCAATGGCATGAAGAGTCTTCTTTATTCCGAAAACATATATTTCTTTTCCTGATCTTAACAGATCAGTTGTCTGCTTCTCTATGCCGCTGTCATTGGTTAAAAAGTTAAATGACATCTGGGATGAAGACTCATTTTTGCCCCCTTGCGATGCTCCGTCCGTATATATAACTATGGAATCTTCCTCATCACAGACAGCAAGAATAGACGCCCTGTCATCCACGAATATCCCCAGCTTATCAGTTTTTATCGACTCGATTGAAAATTCGGCAGCCGGCCTTACAGTATACTGTATGCAATCTGCACCCGCCACATCCTTTATCTCAAATCTGGACATTAATCTGTTTAATTCCAGCTTTTTGAACAACTCGTAGGACTCGCCGTTATACATTACGGATTCATTCTCAATCCTGCCGTCAGTTATCTCATAAGGCACCGGACTGTCGGTATTAATCGTTGCCAGCACCTTGCTCATTCGGCCCTGCTCTTCGTATGTGATAAGATTTTCCGAGGCGCGTTTAGGTTTTATTTCAGCAGCATGTTCTATTGCTGCTTCAAGAGATTTATATTTGCTGATAATTGCAGATGCAGTCTTCTCTCCGATACCCGGAATTCCCGGGATATTATCCGATGAGTCTCCCATCAACGCCTTCAGATCTATAAATTCCTTCGGTGTAACCTGGTATTTATCAAATACATTTGAGGCATAGAAATCCTCGTATTCAGTCTTGCCGCCCTTGGTATGGGGAATACATATCTTAACCTTCTGAGTGGCCAGCTGAAGAAGATCCCTGTCACCTGATAAAACAACTACATCATACCCTTCCTCCTCTGCCCTGTGGGCATAGGTTCCCAGGATGTCGTCAGCCTCATATCCAGGCAGTTCAACAGTCCTTATCTTCATTGAATGAAGCACATCCTTCAGAACAGGTACCTGCTCCTGCAGCTCTTCGGGCATAGGTTTTCTGTTTCCTTTATATTCAGCATACATCTTGTGCCTAAAGGTCGGTTCCTTAAGATCAAAGGCCACCAGTATGCAGCCCGGCTGTTCCTTAGAATAAACGCTGAAAAATATATTAAGAAATCCATATATGGCATTGGTATGAAAGCCTGAAGAATTGGACAGGTTCGGAATGCCGTAAAAAGCACGATTTATAATGCTGTTTCCGTCCACTAATAATAATTTATCACCCATTATAAAATCCTTATCGTAATATTTTGTCAAATTAACTGGCTGTGCATAAACTTCATATAAGATATCAAGACCTGCCGATTTCTTGAATTTATGCGTTAAATATTTTACACGCCATAGGTTTTTTGCACAAGAAAGAGCATAAAATAATCCTCCCAGGCTGCCCCGGAAGGACTAATCATCATCTTGATCTAATTATATCAATATATAAACGGGAAGAACATACATCCTCTGAACAATCCCAGGATCAGCATGATTATTATCATTATGCCGAAGATCCTGAATATGGAGCTGCCGGCTGAGCTGCTGCTGTAATAGCTTTCTGAATCACCGGAACTGCTCTGCTGATATTGTCTTAATAATTGCTGATACATCTGATTATTCGGATCCGCCTTGTAAGCCTTCTGGATCATATCATGTGCCATTGCAGCATTTCCCGCTCCGCTATAGGCAACTGCACTCAGATAATACCAACGCGCATTTCTCTTATCGCTGGTCATTGCGGATAAGATCCTGAGGGCTTCCGCATATCTGCCGCCGTTAATAGCATTTATGGAACTGACGATCTCCGGTGAGTCACCGTTCTGAATATGCGGTCTGGTATCATATCTTGCACCGCCATATCCTGAATATCCTCTGAACAGATCATCAAAGTTAAATCCGTAGAATCCGCCGCCGTATCCGCCATTGCTATAGCTTCCACTGCTGTAACCGCCATTGCTGTAGCCATAACCGCTGTAACTGCGGGAACCTGAATTCTGATAATTGCCGTAGCCGCTGTTATATGCGCTCTGCTGTCTATAGGCATTTTGCTGTTGTTCCTGAGCTCTCTTTCGTTCATACTTCTCAGGATTTTTCAGCATATCATAGGCTTCATTGACCTCGTTCATCTTCTTAGCTGCAGTCGGGTCATTGGGATGTAAGTCCGGATGATATTCCTTGGCTTTTTTTCTGTATGCTTTTTTTATTTCATCCTCGGTAGCATTTCTGGATATACCGAGTACCTGATATGGATCTATCATGTTCTCTTTTCAAATGAATTCTTGCATTTCGGGCATGTGATACGGATATTTTTGCCCTTAGGAGGCTTAGGTATACGCACCATTGCCTTACAGTTAGGACATTTAATATATTTATGAGTCTTCCTGTCGTTGAACATATTCTTATAAAGCTTAAATTTCGCAACAACAGTATTCTTAATCTTAAGATATGTATCTAATTCCTGCGCCCTCTTCGAATGATTTCTTGAACATGTCCTGAAGATCAGAACTATGATTGCAGCCAATGCTATAAACCAGAAAAATCTGAGCGGTTTAATCAAAGACAGAATAAGAAATACAATAGTTGCACCGGTTAAAGTTGAGTTCAGTTCATCTTTGCCATAACGACCCTGCATAAATGTAGAAATTTTGTATGACAAATTGTCAAAAAATCTTCTCATCAGAACACTCCAATTCTTAATTGTTAATAATTTACACTTGATTTTAGCAAATTATTAACACTTAGTACAGTGTATTTTTTGTGTTTTTGCCCTGCTTTGTATGCCTAAATAGGATCACCTGCAGCAATTTTATGTTCTATCGCATCGCAGCAGGTGTGAACCGCAGAAGCATAGCTTAATATTGTGCAAGAAAAAACAGGACTCCGGTTATTATAAAATAATCGAAGTCCTGAAAATAAAATCGTTAGACTTATTTTGCTGCTGTAGTCTCTTCAGCAGTTTCTGCTGTTTCAGCTGCTTCTGTAACAACTTCTTCTGCTTCTGATGATGTATCTTCTGCAGCACCTTCTGTTGTCTCCTCTGCTGCGTCATCAGAAGAGCCTTCTGTTGTCTCTTCCTCGGCTGTAGGGATAATCACAACATTATCTCTGAGGGCTTCCATTACCTTTCTGTATTCAACCTGAAGCTTCTTGATGAGCATTACCCAAGCATCACCTGACAGCTCCTTGAACTCTTCTACAGTATATGTGTCTGAATATCCGTAGGACTCCATATAAGCAGCGATCTCTTCGTTTACTTCTTCATCAGTTACTTCAATACCCAGATCGTCTGCGATCTTATCGAACAGCATTATAAGGCCGAGATAATGCTCTGCCTCTGCAACAGTATATGCTTCTGCTGAATCATATCCGTACATCTGAGCTGCTGTATCCTCTGTTGCATCTGTATATCCATACTGCTGGAGCATAGAAGCGTAGTAAGAAAGAGACTCATTGGAGTAATTCTTAAGCAGTTCAAAATCAGATTCAGAATAACTTATAACAGTTTCCTTATCCACCAGTGCATTATACATTGCATTGTAAAGGGCGCTGTCATAAAGATAATTATATGTATATTCCTTTAATTCATCTACTGTATTAAGCTCAGTGTCCATATTAGCCGCTGAGAATTCTTTAACAAAGTCATCATTTAATTCAGGTACATTTGTAACAGACTTGCTGTTGATAGTAACTGTAAATGTTGCATTCTTGCCTGCATAATCCTCTGAACTGTAATCCTCAGGGAATGTTACATTAATATCAAATGTCTCTCCGATCTCATGGCCTGCAACCTGCTCTTCAAATCCATCAATAAAGGTGCCGGAACCTAATGTAAGGTTGTATGAATCATTTGTTTCAAATGATTCCTCTTCACCTTCTAGTACGCCTGAATAAGCAATATTTACTGTATCGCCCTCTTCTACAGTTCCTTCTGTAACAGTTTCTGTAGTTGTTGCGTACGAAATGATACTGTCTATGTATGAATCAACACTTTCATCTGAAATTGTTACATCAGCTTCATTTACTTCGATGGTGGAGTAATCTGCAAGTGTGATCTCGCCATTTTCACTTGTAGGAACTTCAATAGTTGTTGTTTCTTCCTCTGATGTTTCTTCTGCTTCTTCTGTTTCAGATGTTTCTGATGTTTCTGAAGCTTCGGTTTCTTCAGTATTTTCTGTCTCTGAGGATTCTTCTGAAGTTTCTGCTGCTTCAGTTGCTTCTTCTGTTTCAGTTTCTTCTGCTGTGGTGCTTGTCTGAACAGTTGTTGTTTCTTCTTCAACTACCTCTGCTGTAGTTGTTGCTGTCTGTGTACTGCTGCTGCCGCATGCACTTAATGCCATGGAACCAACCAGGCATAATGCAATAAGCATAGAGACATTTTTCTTCATTATTACGTAAACCTCTTTTCTGTAAACTTCGGAAATCGCAATGCACGAGATTTCCTCATTGTCGCGATATCTGCCAAATAGTCACTATAACATGTCCTTCCGGCTCGTGATTCGCACAAATAAAAATAACCGAGGTTATTTTACAGTAACGAATTTAAAACTACAATCATGCATAAGGCTGTTTAACAAAGATTTCACAAAAACCTATTTTCCATTACGGTCTCAGCAGTTTACCTTCTTTAAGGTCTGTTTTGGCCTGCTCCTTTAAAACAACATGCATCTTCTTGCCGGTTGAATTGTACGGAAGCTCTGAGACAAATATATAATATCTAGGGCATTTATATTCAGACAGATCATCGCTGCTTACACAGTAATGGTTTAATTCCTTGGCAGTAACTGACTCATCATCAGCAATTACATATGCAACAACGGACTCGCCTCTTGAAGGATCCTCTACACCTGTTACCATGCAGTCTTTAACCTTCGGATGATTATTAATGACCTCCTCTACCTGGGCAGGATAGATATTTTCACCCATACAGATGATCATATCATCCTTTCTTCCGGCAATGGTAATATAGTCATTCTCATCCCATGTTCCTATATCCTTGGTATAGAACCAGCCCTTGTAATACTTCTCAGCCGTCTGTTCCGGATTATCGAAATAGCACAATGCTGATTTGCAGGCTGACATGATGATAACTTCGCCTTCTGTGGTACCGTCCTTCGGCACAACATCCTCTGGTTCTGCCTTGCGGTCAGGATAGATCTTAACAATCCTTACCTCATCATCAGTACATGACCTGCCCGCCGAACCTGCCATATCCGGCAGATCGTATGGTCTTAAGAAGCTGTTCCAGAAGGTTTCAGTTGTTCCGTAGCCATTGAAAATATTCGGCGTGAGAACCCGCTGGTATTTAATGCATGCAGCCTTCTCAAGAGGGCTGCCCATGGTTACGATACCCCGCAGGCTGGAAAGATCTGAAGGATGTTTCTCCTGGCGAAGAGCCAGCTTATCCAGTGCAGACGGAACACCTATTAAGAATGTGATTCCATATTTCTGAACATAATCAAAGCATGCCTTGGCACTGAACATACGCATAATTACCAGGGATGCTCCTACGAATAATGTAGGTGTAGGACCGCCGGAATGAAGGCCTCCTCTATGAAACCATGGTGTCATATTCATAGTTACATCCTTAGGATTAAGCGGGAAATGCATAATAACATCGTGAGCCGACAGAACCTCATTAACATTATTAAGAGGCACACCCTTAGGTGTTCCCGTGGTACCGGAGGTTCCAAGCCTGGTTACCTCTGCATACATATCAGGTGTGAAATCGCAAACAGGTTCTTCATCGCTGTATTGTTCCACCCACTCATCAAAGAAATAATGACCTTCAGGGATCTCAGGCTTAGTATTCCTGTAATCAACACATAAGACAAGCTCAGGCTTATAGCTGCATAATTCCAGAGCCTTTTTAGCCATGTCCTTTACATCACTGTCATATATATATGCCTTCGGCTTATCCCTGTCTATTAATCTGGCTGTTTCACCTGCTGACAGATTGAAATTGGCAGGGCTGTTTATAGCTCCTAATTTCTGAGGTGCAACATAGCTTAAAACAAACTGAGGTGAGTTATAAAGCTGATACAACACCACATCAGACTGGCCAATACCATTGGCCTTTAGGCCATTAGCCAGCTTATTTACATCTGCGTTAAGTTCTCTATATGTCCATGTCTTGTCCGCCATGGGATCGATCATGGCATTTTGGGCAGAATATCTGCGCACATTACGCATAAAACCATTGATCCAGGTAAAATTCTGCTCAAATGTATTTTTAAAGTTACCTACTTCATAAGTATAATTCATATTTTCTCCTGTCTATGCCTATGAATATATCAGTCCTGCATCAGCTGACACGGCAAATAATTAAATTCTTCATGCTTTTCCTACAATAATGCATGAATTTTGTCCGCCAAATCCTAATGCATTGGACATTGCTACCTTAACATCCTGGTTATGAAGACATTTATCAGAAACATTAATGTCCACATCCGGGTCAGGTGTCTCAAATCCTACATTTGCCGGGATAATACCTGTCTCAATGATCTTGATGCATGCGATCAGCTCTGTAATGCCACCTGCGCCCATCATATGACCTGTAATTCCTTTAGTGGAACTTACCTTGACATTATAACCCCCGAAGACCTGCTTCATGGCATTAGCTTCGGCAATGTCGCCCATCTTAGTAGCTGTTCCGTGAGCATTAAGATAATCCACATCCTCAGCCTTAATATGGGCTTCCTCCAGGGCTATACGCATGCAGTCTGCGGCTCCCTTGCCCGTAGGATCAGGAGAAACAGGATTAAATGCATCCGTATTATTGGCAGCACCTAATAATTCGGCAATGGCCTTGCCGCCGCGTTTTTTAAGGGATTCCTCGCTTTCAAGCACGATGGCGCCGCCGCCTTCGCCGAGTACAAATCCGTTACGATTAATATCAAATGGTCTGCTCTCTCCGGTCTTAGATAATGCTCCGGTTTTCGTAAGGCTCTGTATAAGAGGCTGACAGATGGCAGCCTCGCCAGCCATTACTATCATGGCATCAGCTGCTCCTGATCTGATCAATAATGATGCAATCTTAACAGCGTCTCCGCCTGAAGAACATGCGGTGCTTACCGTAAGGCTTGGACCTTGGATCTTATAATTTATGGAAAATTGCGCTGCAGCAATATTGCCCATAGCCTTAGTAAGGAACTTAGGACCTGCCTGCTTGCCGTTAAGTGCCAGCTGCGTATTGGTATCGCCGATAACACATATTCCGTTTAATGCGCTTCCCATGACAATACCCACCCTGTCACTGGCAACATTAAGTCCGCTCTGGGCAACTGCTTCCATGGCTGAAACATATGCATACTGCATATAGGGCTCCAGGTCCTGAACCAGCTTCATTGACAGATAATCTCTGGGATTAAAGTTCTTAACCTGGCCGGCCTTTTTCACAATAAGTTCAGAGGTATCGATTCCCTGAATGTCATCTATTCCGCATTGACCTTCCACAAGAGCATCCCAGTAATCGTTAACCCCAATACCTACAGGCGTAACGGCGCCCATGCCGGTAATGTATATCTTCTTATCATTCATTATTTATCAATACCTGCTTTCTTAAATGCCAGACAAGCATTATGTCCGCCGAATCCAAGAGAAGATGACAGGGCCACATCGAATTCTGCCTTCTGTGCCTTAAGAGGTGTGTAATTAAGGTCACATTCCGGATCCGGCTCAGTAAGATTGATGGTTGGCGGTGCGATGCCTTCGGTAAGAGCCAGGACAGATACAACTGCCTCAGCTGCACCTGCTGCACCCAGCATATGACCGGTCATTGATTTAGTAGAGCTGATTAAGATCTTTCTTGCACGATCTTCGCCTAATGCTCTCTTAATAGCCAGGGTCTCGCATCTGTCATTCATGGCTGTACCTGTGCCGTGAGCATTGTAATATACCTTGTCGGTATCAACGCCGGTTTCGTTCCAAGCTAGTTCTATAGCTTTGGCACCGCCCTCGCCATTAGGTTCCGGTGATGTCATATGGTATGCATCACAAGTAGCGCCGTATCCGCATAACTCAGCGTAGATCTTAGCACCCCTCTTAACTGCATGTTCGTATTCTTCAAGGACAACACAGCCTGCGCCTTCACCCATTACAAATCCTGAACGACGTTTGTCAAATGGAAGCGAAGCCTGGTTAGGATCCTCTGAAAATGACAGAGCTTGCATGGTAGAAAATCCTGCAGCTGCAAGAGCATTAACCGTAGCCTCAGCGCCTCCTGCGATCATTGCATCCGCATATCCGTGACGGATAAGTCTCATGGCTTCACCTATGGCATTATTGCCTGAGGCACACGCTGTAACTGCCGGCATGGCAGCACCCTTGCATTTATATCTCATAGCTATCATTCCCGATGCCATATTGGCGATCATCATAGGAATGAAAAACGGAGAAACACGACGAGGTCCCTTCTCCATAAGCTTCTGGTGTTCTGTCATGAAGGTGGCTATACCGCCGATACCTGTACCGATATACACACCGATCCTGTCTTCATCAACAGTACCGATGATCTTACTCTCCGTAACTGCCTGATCAGCAGCTGCAATAGCAAACTGTGTATAAATATCACTGTGAAGTATGTCCATTTTCTCCATATACTGCTTAGGATCAAAATCACGTACTTCAGCCGCTACCTTAACTTTATAATCTGTTGTATCGAACTTAGTAATAGGTCCGATCCCGCATACACCATTTTTGATGTTTTCCCAAAATGTTGGTACATCATTGCCGATAGGGCTGACAATACCCAGTCCGGTGACTACAACTCTTCTCATCGTTTTAGTTTCCTCCTAGCTTGTCCGATTTTTTTAATGGACAATGTTGAATTTTATCTTTAATTATTTTTATTTTCCCGGGCAAGCAGTTCATACACATGTTCGCTTACATCAGGCATTCGTTTCTTCAGATTAACCGGAGAACGACTGTTCTCATCAATAAAGCAATGTTCGCTGTGTCCTTCACACAAGAGAACCGTTCCTTTATTCATGAAAATCTTATATTCAAAACCCATTCTAACTCCATTGTAATGTGTGAGTTTCGTCTGAATCTCTGCAATGTCGCCAAAACGGGCTGAAGTTATATATTTACAATCTATACTAACCACCGGCATCAATATGCCGCTATTTTCAATATCAAGATAATCTACGCCATTAAGACGCATATATTCCAATCTTCCTTCTTCCATCCATCTGATGTAATTGGAATGATGCACGATGCCCATCCTGTCAGTTTCGAAATACAAAACCTTATGAAGGCATAAATCAGAATTAATCATACACTCTCCTTAGACGCATCAGGATTACCTATGCGTCTGAACCTCCCATATCTCTGTGCAAGCAGTTCATCCACAGACAGCTGAGATAATTCATCAAATGCAGCAATTATATCGTTCTTAAGAGTTTCGTAGAATTCACTTTTACCTAAATCGACCTCAGGAATGATCTTCTCGATCAGTTTGTTCTGCAATGAATCCTGGGCAGTAAGCTTCAGGTGTTCAGCCGCAGTTGCAGCCTTGCTGGCATCCTTCCACAAAATACTGGCACAGCCTTCAGGTGATATGATTGAATAGATAGCATTTTCAAGCATCCATACCTTATTGGCAACACCTAACGCCAGAGCTCCGCCGCTTCCGCCTTCACCTATAACAATTGAAATTATAGGCGTCTTAAGTGTCATCATTTCCATGAGATTTTCGGCAATTGCCAGACCCTGTCCTCTTTCTTCGGCACCTATACCGCAATATGCACCTGAAGTATCAATAAGGCACAGCAGCGGACGATGAAACTTCTCTGCCTGCTTCATAAGCCTAAGAGCCTTACGATATCCTTCAGGATTAGGTGAACCGAAGGAATGCTGCATACGTTCCTTGGTATTTCGTCCTTTCTCAATACCGATAACAGTAATAGGCTTACCGTCAAGTCTTGCAATACCTCCCACAATAGCCTCATCATCCGAAAATCTTCTGTCACCATGAAGCTCTATAAAGCCGGTTACAAGGTTTTCAATATAATCAACTGCTGTGGGTCTTTTATTGCTGCGAGCAATCTTTACTTTTTCATATGCTTCATTTGTAGTATTCATATTGCCTCGCTTTCACAGTGAATCTTAAGTAATTCAGTTATCAAATCCTTCTGCATGCTCCTAGGTGCAATCGCATCTACAAAGCCATGCTCTAACAGAAATTCCGATGTCTGAAATCCCTTAGGCAGGGTTTTTCTCGTGGTCTGCTCGATAACCCTGGCTCCTGCAAATCCCACAGTGGCACCAGGCTCTGCGATTATGATATCGCCCTCCATGGCAAAGCTGGCTGTTACTCCTCCTGTCGTAGGATCTGTTAAAACCGTAAGATAAAACAAGCCTGCATCTGCATGTCTTTTTACTGCACCGCTGGTTTTAGCCATCTGCATAAGAGAAAACAGGCCTTCCTGCATTCTGGCACCGCCGGATACTGTATAACCGACTACCGGAAGCTTATGTTCTGTTGCATATTCAAATGTTCTTGTAATTCTCTCTCCTACAGCCGTTCCCATACTTCCCATCATGAAATATGGCTCCATAACAAATATGCAGCAGTCCTGTCCGCCTATTTTAACGGTACCGCAGATTACGCCTTCATCTTCCCTGCTGGAATACCTGGTTGTTTCGAGTTTCTTCTGATATCCCGGAAATTCGATAGGATCCTGAGTTACAACATCTGAAAACATCTCAGTAAATGAATCCTTATCTGCTATGTATGCCAGGCGCTGCAAAGCGCTCATACGGAAATGATATCCGCATGAGCATGTGTTATCATTGGCCCAGAGTCTGCTGAGTGTAATTGTCTTATGACAGTTAGGACATACCTTTTCAGGTTCACTGGCATCCTCCTGAACAGGAAGAGAGCTTCTTCCGCCCTTTTCCAATTCATTTTTTGATTGAAATAAAAAATTCAAGAATGGCATAAATTACCTGCCTTCCATCAATGTAAGATCGTACTCGCCAGAACTGAATTTCGGATCACTTACGATCTCAAGCTGTTCCATAATATTTGTCTCCAGACCGCTGAAGATGATCTCGCACAATGCTGAACGCATCTTGCGCACCGCCTCTTCACGGGTGCTGGCATAAACAATAAGTTTACCTATCAGTGAGTCATAGAACGGGCTAACCATTGTTCCCGGGATCACCCCGCCGTCAAAACGAAGGAATGGTCCTCCCGGAATATGGCAATTAAGAAGCTTGCCCGGCTTTAACGCATTGATACGGCACTCAATAGCGGCGCCCCTTAAAGGAATATCCTCCTGAGTAAATGGCAATGTCACACCCGCAGCAGTTCTTATCTGCCACTTAACCATATCAATTCGTGTAAGTGCCTCAGTAACGCAATGTTCCACCTGAAGTCTTACGTTCATTTCCATGAACCAGAAGTTGCCCTCCTTGTCCATAAGAAATTCCAGGGTTCCTACGCCGGAATATCCCATTGTCTTAACAGCATCTGTGACATCTCTAATAAGAGTTTGTCTCTTTTCCTCAGACACACCCGGTGACGGAGACTCTTCTATAAGCTTCTGATGACGTCTCTGTATTGAACAGTCACGTTCACCCAGGCATATAACATGTCCTGCTTCATCTGCAATGATCTGCATCTCAATGTGCCTTGCAGGATAAATAAATTTCTCCATATACAGGCTGCCATCGCCGAATGCAGCTTCACTTTCTGCAACGGATAAAGGATAGTCCCGCTTAAGTTCTTCAGCATTATTAATCTGCCTGATGCCTCTTCCGCCGCCGCCATAGCAAGCCTTGATCATAACCGGATATCCGATCTTTTCCGCAGCTTCAAGTGCTTCATCCAGGGAAGCCAGAGCTTCTGTTCCCGGGATTGGCTTAAGCCTGGTACCCTCCATCAGCTTCTTTATCTGTGCTTTATCGCTGACTCTCTCCATGCATTCGGCGTCAGGTCCTATAAATACTATGCCGAACTTCTGACATAATCTGGCAAAATGAGGATTTTCAGATAAAAAGCCATAGCCAGGATGAATAGCCTGTGCCCCGGATACCAGTGCAGCGCTTATAATTCTATCTTCATTAAGGTAGCTGTCTGAAGCGGCAGCCTTACCTATACAATAACTCTCGTCAGCTAATTGTACATGCAGAGAGTCCTTATCGGCCTCAGAATAAACTGCGACAGTCGAGATTCCCATTTCCTTGCATGCACGAATGACACGAACCGCAATTTCACCGCGGTTAGCAATCAAGATTTTTGAAAACATATCTCATTCTCCGTAATAGCAAAAGAAAATTCTGCTTTTACACATAAACGATCGCCTACATATCCCGAACCCTCTGCAAAAAAGAATGGGAATTTAGAACGAGTTATACGACATTTTGTCTCAAATATATCACCGGGTTTAACAGGTGATTTGAATCTGACATTATTAAGACCTGTATACATAGGCATTTTGTTAGCCTGCATCTGATCACTTAAAAGTACACATGTAGACTGTGCCAGAATCTCACAAAGTATAACCCCCGGAACAACAGGTGCCCCCGGAAAATGTCCCTTAAGGAAAAATGCATCCTCAGGGATTTTATAAAATCCGTGAGCATATTCATCTTCTTTTATTACTTCATCTAAAAGAAGCATATTGTCTCTGTGAGGCAGGATTTTCATTATTTCTTCTTTGTTCATAATCAATCTCCGATTTGGAATAATACTGTTCCGTATTCAACAGCATTGCCGTTAGAAACGCATATCTTCTTGATCACACCGTCACGTTCGGCAATTACCTCATTCATCAGCTTCATAGCCTCGATGATGCATACAGTATCACCCTTCTTAACGTGTGAACCTTCTTTTACGAATGGTTCAGCATTCTCTGCCGGTGCAGCATAGAAAATGCCCACCATAGGAGATGTGATCGTATCATATCCACTGGCACTGCTGCTCTTCTCAGCATTTTCAGCCGGAGCTGATGCCGCATATGAAACAGGCATCGAAGCCACTGCAGCTGTACCGCGTTCCAGCTTAATAACCGTATCATTTTCAGAAATCTCAAGACCTGTCAGATCAAGTTCCTTCATTAATTTCGCATATTTGCGGATGATTTCTTCATTCATTTACTAATTTGCCTCCTTAAACCAGGACTTACATAGCGATTCCGCCATCAATGCGAATTACTTCGCCTGTAATATAACTTGCACATGCGAGGAATCCAACTGCCTCAGCTACATCTTCAGGTGTACCTAAGCGTTTGAGAGGAATAGCATTTACAAGCTCCTCATTGCCTTCCACCAAGGCTTTAGTCATATCTGTACCGATAAAACCGGGAGCAACTGCGTTGCACGTAATGCCTTTTGCGGCAAGTTCCTTCGCTACCGATTTTGTAAGACCTATGATTCCGGCCTTTGAAGCCGAATAATTGCTCTGTCCCGGGTTGCCGATCATACCCGATACAGAACTTAAGTTAATGATCCTGCCGTACTTTCCTGTTATAAACAGTCTGCTGCAATGACGGATCATATTAAAGGTACCCTTAAGATTGGTGCTGATAACTGCATCAAAATCTGATTCCTTCATGGTTGCAACCAGTCCGTCACGAGTGATTCCGGCATTATTAACCAATATGCCTATATTGCCAAAATCTGATTTGATCTGCGCAACAGTCTCCTTAGCAGCATCAAAATCAGCAACGTCGCAGCAATACGCCTGCGCCTTTACGCCCATAGATCTGCACTCTTCACATACCTGTTCTGCAGCATTAATATTTCCGGCATATATTACCGCAATATCAGCTCCCAGAGATGCCAGCTTTTTAGCTATTGCTGCGCCAATGCCCCTGGATCCGCCTGTAACAACGGCTGTATGTCCTTTTAACATTTTGTAACTCCTATCACGAACAGGCAGAATTAAACATATCTGCCTGTTCCGTTTTACTTATGAAAATTATTTTATCAAAAAACATGTGTTTTTTGTCAAATTATAGTTCTGCCTTAAGTTTTTCCAGATCCTCAGGAACAGCAACATTAAACAACCTGACATCTGAACTTATGCGCTTGATAAGTCCGCACAAGGTCTTGCCCGGTCCCAGTTCCACGAAAGTATCAATGCCTTCTGCGATCATATTTCTTATGATCGTCTCCCATTTAACAGGGTTGTTGATCTGTGAAGACAAATCCTTCTTCATATCATCTTCGGAATACTCAACTCCGGTGAAATCAGAATACACAGGTGTTGAAGCTGGTTTAAACTCAATTGGAGCAATTACTTCGGCAAAGCCTTCTGCTGCTTCCGACATGTATGGACTGTGAAATGCTCCGTTAACCTTAAGAACCTTGGCTCTTCCCCCGGCTTCCTTAACAGCATCTGCAAAAGAAAGCATCTCACTTGCATCACCTGAAACCGAAATCTGTCCCGGACAGTTAAAATTAACCGGATATACATGCTCATATTCAGAACAAATACGAACAACATCCTCCTCCGAGAGCTTCATTACAGCAGCCATTGACGTGTCATGCTTTTCTGCGGCTTGCTGCATAAGCTCACCGCGAGCCTTAACAATCTTAAGACCATCTTTAAGGGAGAAAACTCCCGCATATGTAAGAGCTGATAATTCACCCAGAGAAAACCCTGCAGTCACATCAGCCTTGATTCCGGCCTCAGCAACAGCTGCAGCTATTGCCATCTCTACAGTATAAAGGCACGGCTGAGTATTCTTGGTGATCTGAAGTTCCTCATCAGAACCATGAAAGCACTGATCAGAAGTTCCCGGCCTTACCGCATCTGCTGCATCAAAAACCTTCTTAGCAGCCTCTGACGACTCGAAAAAGCCCTGTCCCATGCCTGGTGCCTGAGCACCCTGTCCGGCAAATACAAAAGCTATTTTACCCATTTTAAGGCTCCTTTCAGAACTGGCTCAGCGCCTTCGATTATCTCTTTAACGATCTGAGCTGCAGGCTGTATCTCATGAACCATGGCAGCTGCCTGTCCACATAAGAAGCATCCCTTGTCCTTATCGCCTTCCTGTACTGCAAGACGAAGGGTTCCTGCTGCCTGTCCTGACAATTCCTCGTCAGTAATGCCGCTGAATTCAGCCTTAGCATACTGTCTCATGAAGTTTGTCCTGAGTCCTCTTACAGGATGTCCCAATCTCTTACCCGTAACACATGTAGACAGATCATTCGCCTTAAGAACCATCTGCTTGTAGTTCGGATGAATATTACATTCCTCTGCACTTAAGAATCTGGTTCCTACCTGGACGCCGCAAGCACCTAACATAAATGCTGCAGCCACTCCTCTGCCGTCTGCTATACCGCCTGCTGCAATTACCGGCAGGTCAGTTGCATCGCAGATGAGGGGAACCAGCACCATCGTTGTTAATTCACCCACATGTCCTCCGCTCTCTCCGCCTTCCGCAATAAGAGCAGTAGCTCCTACACGTGTCATAAGCTTAGCCATTGCAACTGACGCAACAACAGGAATAACCTTTATTCCTGCTTCCTTCCACATTGCCATATATTTGGCAGGGTTGCCTGCGCCGGTAGTAACAACAGCTACCTTTTCTTCAGCGACCATCTGAGCAACCTCATCTGCATGAGGGCTCTGGAGCATAATATTAAGGCCAAACGGCTTGTCTGTGAGAGATTTTGCAATGCGTATCTGCTCTCTGACCCGTTCAGCCGAAGAATTGCCGGCTGCAACTATTCCCAGACCGCCGCCTTCAGAGACAGCAGCTGCCAGTTTGCCATCTGCAATCCATGCCATTCCGCCCTGAAACAACGGATATTCTATGCCCAGCATGTCGCAAATAACTGTTCTAATCATAATTTATTTACCTAATTTACGCTCGATGAAGTCACAAAGCTCGCCAACAGTAGCAACCTTCTCATCAAGTTCGATCTCAGCACCCAGCTTGTCTTCAAGATTCATAAGCATCTCTACTGTATCAAGTGAATCAATACCAAGGTCTGCAAATGTTGTTTCAGGCTTGATATCTGCAACATCACATTCATTTCTTTCTGCAATAAGTTCAGCAACGGCTTCAAATACCATAATTGTCCTCCTAACTGTTCCGGCAAAATTATCATTATGCAGCCGGATATAACCTTTTTAATCTTTTATTATTTATCACGCATTTGCGCATGATAAGCCTATCTTGACGCCTAAAGTGTAAATCAACAGCTATGTTCTGTCAAGTTTTTAAGCATTTTCTTGTGCAATATTGCACAGGATTTCCACACTTTATTCACAATACGAGTCAGTTGTTTCCCTGGGTTTTATTATATCCTTTTGAATAAGCATGATATTTTTTTATGGCACAGCGTTCCAGTTCGTTCAGATCTTTTTTCCCGCTTCCCTTAAGTGGGATCATCATTATGGTAAACTTGTTGCCATATTTCCAGTCAGCGTAAACATCGCCATTACCCTTCCCGGTAAAATGGGAGGTAACTCTGCCCACAACATTTACCGCCTGCCCTACATAATATTTATGCTTGGATCTGTTATGAAGAACATATACCCCCTTGAAAGAAGGAATATCTCTTTTCTTGCGCAATTTAAGGAATTCCTCGGGAGATATCTTTATCTGGCCTGCAGTGAGCCTTTTTACCTTATCCTCGAATAGTATTTTGGAAGACATTGCAAGCAGTATACTTAAAATCATTAGTGCAATGATGATTATGATAACAACTGTCTGCTCGCCTATTAGATCGGAGGGCTGAAATATCGCCAATGCCAGTATTGCAATCACCAATATAATGCAGACTATTGCCATTCTTACATGTCTTTCCTTTCAAGTTCTGTTGGAAATTATAGCAAAATTGATGTGCTGTGTATAGAAGCCCCAGGCACGCAGTAAATAAAACTTTTGCTATGTGCCGGGACGGCGCAGACCCCTGCGAGAAAACAATCAGCGTAGGCGTTTTCGAGCAGGGGCTGCACTTTTATCGCCACGCATTCTTGAGATAATTACCTATCTGTGTCATGGTAAATATCGTTGTTACGAGAAATAATCCCGGTATCACAAGTATCCACCATGCGCCTGTAAGAACCGTACTGTCCGTAAGAGACAGCATACTTCCCCAGCTTATTACATCAATTGGAAGTCCGATTCCTATGAAGCTTAATGTGGACTCGGCTATGATCGCGGTTCTTACATTCATTATTATCATAAATGTAACCGAAGGCAGTATGCCTGGCAGCATATGATGAAACAAGATATGCACCCCATTGCTGCCCAATGTTCTGGAAGCTAAAATGTAGTCATTTCTTCGCATTTGCCTAACCTCGGTTCTTATTACCTGGGCAATGGAGGGCCAGCTTGTAATACCGATTACAAATGATATGCTGATCACATTGGCATCACTTAGTACAGCCTGAATCGAAAGAATCAGAAGCAGGCTCGGAATGCTTAAGATAATTTCAGCAAACCTTAGAAGTATGTGATCAATCCATTTGGCTGATAATGCGCATAATGTGCCGTAAATTATCGCAATAACGGCGGATATCGCAGATGATAATATACCTATTATCAGGGATACGCGGCCGCCGTACCAGATCATAGAAAATATGTCCCTTCCCAGGGAATCCGTTCCGAAGAGAAATTCCGCACAGGGTGCCTTAAGACAATTGGTCAGATCCATATAAGAAGGATCCTTGGTCATAATAAGTTCAGCAAATGCACAGCCGATTATGATAAGCATCAATACAGCACATGAAAAATATGGCTTGTGAGAGGCAGTTTTTTTATTGTTCATTTACCACCTCGCTGAGTTTAATCCTTGGATCCGTTCGCTCATTTATCACCTGACAGAGCATATTGCAGAAGATAATAATGATGCCTGACATAAGACATAAGACCATAAGAAGATTATAGTCATGATACCTGGCAGCCTCATAACATAAGGTCCCTATTCCGGGATAAGAAAATACCGTCTCAATAATATATGTGCCCCCTAAAATATGGGGAACTGATATGGCTATAATACTGATAAAGACAGGCAGGATGCCTCTTAGGCAATGCCGCAGGATTATATGACTCTTGCCAAAGCCCTTTGCCTGTTCAAAGGCAACATATTCTTTTTGGAATTCTTCGATCAGCCTGGTTCTTATAATATATGCGTAATACCAGAGATGATTTAGTATGACCACCGTGATCGGAAGTATGAGATGCCTGATCCTGTCTGAAATATTGTATTCATAACCCACCGAATATGCGCCTGAGCTGGGAAGCCATTTTAAAGCCACTGCAAATACCAAAATAAGGATCATGGACATCCAAAACTCCGGAATGCAGCTTATAACCGTCCCTACCTTACACAGAATCTTATCAATCAATCTGCCTTCATTCCACGCGCAAATTATTCCCAAGGCTGCAGAAAGCAGCACTGTTAAGACAAAGCCCAATCCACCCAGAATGGCTGTATTGCCTGCTCTTTCAGATATGACAGTTATAACGTCCTGTTTATATTTTAGTGATATTCCCAGATTACCCTGCAGGGCATTTTCCAGCCATTTAATATATTGAACTCTCAGATTCTCATTAAGTCCCAGTTGCTCCCTTGCCTTGTCCTTTTGTGCTTCTGACATTTTCTCTGCCCGTTCGCCGTAGAAGCTCTGAAGCGGATCCCCCGGTGCCAGTCTCGCAAGGCAGAAAACTAATAATGACAGCACAAATATGCTGGCAATAAAAATTGCCAGCTTCTTGATAACATATGCAATTTGCTTTCTGATATTTATTCTATTGTCCATTCGCAAATGTTCCAAAATATTCCTACTCCATGGTGACCGAGTATTCTATCTGCTGTTATTCCGGATATAGATTTTTTGGATACATATATTGCATCAACATAGCAAAAAAATGTATATGCCGGAGTATTGGCCAGTTCTTCCTGAAATAATGCATAATACTCCGATCGTTTGCTCTTGTCATTGGTTCTTCTGGCCTCAGTCAGATAATAATCCACCAATTCATTGGAATATCCGCTGTAATTGGCTCCCTTGCCCGTTCCAAAAACCTTATTCGTATGATCGTCTGCATCAAAGGGACTGCCCCAGCCTATTATGCAGCATTGCTGGCCGGCCCAGTCTATGCCATTCTCCGGTATGTCTGCCTTAACATCAAATCCCGCTTCCTTAAGCTGCTGCGCCGCAATTTGTGCCATATCAATTCTCACCTGATCTCCGGAAGAGGCATTGATGGTAAAGGAAATCCTGCTGCCATTTCTGCACCAATACCCCTGTTCATCCCTAACACAGCCTGCCTGTTCCATCAGCTTTGCTGACTCCTCTAAGTTAAAATCATAATGTTCGCATCCCTCATAATTAAATTCATTTCGCTGCAGCGGACTGTATGCGGCTTCACCTTTTCCCAAAAGTACCGCGTCAACAATTGCCTGTCTGTCAATCGCGTAATTTATGGCAGGGATAATATCAGCATTTTCCTGCCAATAAGAATTATTAAAATTATACAAGATGCCTCTATAATCAGATGTCTTCATATCATAGACATTATATTCTGACGAGTCCTCGAAAAGCTGTGAATTCCTCGGAGTAACCTGACACAGATCCAGATCTCCGGATAACAGCTGCAGTGCTTTAGCAGAATCATCAGTTACGATCTTGAATATGATCTTATCTATATTGGCAGCACCTTTAAAATAATCTTCGTTTTTCTCAAGGGTAATAGACTGCCCTGCCTGCCAGTCGGTAAGCTTATATGGCCCTGTTCCCACTGGATGACGAAAGAAATCTGATGTCTGCAGATCCTCCCCTGCCAGTAAATGCTGAGGCAAAATAGACATAGTCATATAATCCAGAAACGCAGCATTGGTATCCTGCAGAACAAATTCAATAGTATGATCATCGATTATATTTATCTCCTTAACATCTTCAAAGTCCGGTGCGTTTTCAGAATCGTTATCCGGATCCATGATAGCTTCAATCGTAAATTTAACATCGCCGGCTGTGAAGGCCGCACCATCATGCCAGGTTACATCCTCTTCAAGATAGAACGTATATGTATGTGTCGTGTCATCATAATCCCAGCTTTTGGCAAGCGAAGGGATAACATTATTATCACCGTCGTGCGCCGTCAGACCGTCAAATATCAATATATTTATCTCACCATGTTCATCCAGCGCAGGGTTTATCCTTGTATAATCATTAGAGCCATACACGAGAACTGATGTTTCAAAGTCATTGGAAGCCGGCGTTTGAATACCCAAAATTATGCTTATCATTAACAATAAGCATAATAATACCGGTATTTTGGATTTATAATTTCTTTTCTCTGTTTTTCTATGCATTTAATTATGATAACTGATCGTTTTTAGTCTCTGACAATTTTCCATATCAGAATGTCTAAGACATCAATTTACCTTCTATATCAGTGATATTGCATCCGTTTTTTAGTGCTGCATTTGCCACATCATCATATTCCAGTTTGGATCGCTTAACTCCGTAGCCGCTTACTGTTTTCTTCCTTATGCTCCCATATTCAGTCTCAAGGGTTTCAATATCACGGTGCAGTATATACCTGTGCATTTGCTGCTCCCTGATTCCGATGGTTGTGGTGTATTTGAAGATTACCCTAACCATGGACTCACGCTGTTCTTTATGACAGATAACTCTTATTAACAGTCCCGGACGAGATTTTTTCATTCCGATGGGTACTGTATATACATCCAGTGCGCCTTCGGCTAATAATCTATCAACAGCAAATCCTACTTTTTCTCCGGTCATGTCATCTACATTACATGACAGCTCGTATATGTCATCCTTTTTATCTTCAGAACTGCCGATCATTGCTCTGACACAATTAGCCATTGGAAAGTCTTTCTTACCCATTCCGTATCCTATTGAAGCAATGCACATTATCGGCATGTCTGTAAAATCTGACACGAAGTGTTTAAGAAGTGCTGCCCCGGTAGGCGTGCATAATTCTCCTTCAATTTTTCCGCCGTAGACCGGCACATACCTTAGTATATATGCAGTTGCAGGTGCCGGCACAGGAAGAATTCCGTGAGCACAATGAACATGACCTGAACCAACATGCACAGGTGAAGCATATATCCTGTCAGGTGACAACTCCTTCATGAGCATGCAGACGGCAGTAATATCCGCTATGGCATCCATAGTTCCTACTTCATGAAAATGTATCTCTGATACGGGCTTGCCGTGGGCATGGCTTTCAGCCTCGGCTATAAGCTTATATACCTCGATCACATCATTTTTCACGCTGTCAGGCATGTTGATATGGTCATATATAATATGCTCTATATCCTGCATGCTACTGTGATGATGGTCATGTGTATGTCCATAAGCATCATCATAGTCATGATTATGTTCGTAGCAGTGTTCCGGTTCCTGACCATGAACATGGTGATTCTCATGCTCATGTATCTGCTGGCCGCCACCGTATCCATCATTAATATGATGGTTGTGTTCATGATCATTGTGGTGATGGCTGTGGTGATGATCAGCGCAATTTTCCTCCTCACCATTTACCAGGACCTTCATATGTGTACCATTGATCCCGCATTTGGTTACGGTCTCGATTTCATATTTAACTCCGGGAATTCCTAGAGAATTTAATTTATCTATAAATGCTTCTTTATCAGGCAGCAGTTCCAATAGTGCCGCACTCAGCATATCTCCTGCAGCACCCATGCCCAAATCCAAATATAATATCTTCATTTTTTAGACCTGTCCTCTTCCTTAAGGGAAATGTTTTGATATAAGAAAGACACCTTCCGGCTATTCTCAGTTCTTAAGCTTTTGTCTTTCCCTGCATATGATTAATCCGGCTGGCCAGAAATCCGGCGCCGAATCCATTATCAATATTTACCACCGATACTCCGCTGGCACAGGAATTAAGCATCGATAACAGAGCTGAAATTCCGCCTAATGAAGTTCCGTATCCTACGCTTGTAGGAACGGCAATCACGGGACAGTCAGCCAGACCACCTATAACACTTGCCAGTGCACCCTCCATTCCGGCAATGGCAATAATGACATTTGCATTCATGATATCATCCAAGTGTGATAGTAATCTGTGAAGTCCTGCTACTCCCACATCATAAAGTCTTGTGACATCATTTCCCAAGGCTTCGGCTGTGAGCGCCGCCTCTTCTGCCACAGGAATATCACTGGTCCCGCCGGTAGCAATAAGGATGGTTCCGTTTCCGTCCTTAACCGGAAAATCCCCGATTATGCCGATATGTGCCTCGTTAAAATATTTTAATGCATAGCTTTGGGATATGACCTCTGCAGATTCCTTATTTAATCTCGTAATAAGTATCGTTTTCTGATGGTTTTGAGTCATTACATCGCAGATGCTTATTATCTGTTCCGGAGTTTTGCCGGCACCATAAATAACTTCTGCCGCTCCCTGCCTTACCTTCCTATGCAGATCCACCTTAGCAAAGTCAATATCTTCATAGGGAGCCTTCTTTATCTCAAGTACGGCGTCATCGATCGTGATATCTCCGTTTTTGAATTTAATTAAGACATCCTTTATGTCATTCATCAGCTCTTGCCTCCAGATCTAGTGTGATTGAATCGTAGAAGGATTTTAACTTATCGCATATCTGTTCTCTGTTATCCATGACAAATTGCATCTGATCCTTTGTTACCTGAAGTTTAGCAGTGCTGCCGATCTTTCTGATGCGAAAGTTCCTAAGTCCCATTTCCATCAGTCTGCTTTCTGCTTCCTCTGTTATACGAAGCCCTTTAAGAGTGATTTCAGTTCCTGTAGGAATTCTTGTGGCAAGGCATGCATAAGAAGGTTTATCCCATGTGAAAAGTCCTGCCTCTCTGGACAGTTTTCTTATTTCTGATTTTGTAAGGCCGCATATCCTGAGGGGAGATAAAACCTTCATCTCCTCCAGTGCCTTCATGCCGGGTCTGTCATTTACATCATCTGATGCGTTAGTCCCATCAATTATTGTGGTGTAACCATCATCATGGGCAGCCTGCAATATCTGAGAAAATATCTGCGTCTTGCAATAATAACAGCGTTTATTGTCATTGCGTCTTACTTTTTCATCCGACAGTGCCGATATGTGCAGTATTTTGATCCTGGCACCAAGCTCATCTGCCAATCTTACAGCATCCTCGTATTCAAACTCAGGCTGAAACTCCGCCTTGGCATAATAAGCTGTAACATCGCAGCCGTATTTTCCGGCTGCATATAAGAGAAATGATGAATCCACTCCTCCGGAAAATGCAAGTGCCGCCCTCTTATGTTCTGTAAAAAATTCCTGTAAATTCATAAAATCACAATCATAACCATGCATGCAGCAAGCTTAATTCACCTTATCTTCAAACATACCTATAATCTTATCTACAATATCCGGGATCATATTGATTAATTTATTGACAGCGTCGGTGTCCTTAACATTAATAACCCGGGAGGTTCCATTTTGAATTATAAGAAGTGCACTCGGAGTTATCTTGGCTCCCACTCCTCCGGCACCGTTATCATTCTTCTCCTTATTGAAGGCTCCGGCAGCGATTCCAAATGATACATCAGCCATAGGAAATACGGTAATGCCGTTTGCAGATATAGGCTCACCCATAACCGTCTTTGTTGAAATATGCTGATCTATGCTGCTCATCAACGTTTCAATTGTCTGATCTAATTTCTCTGCCATTTTATTTACTCCTTAGCTTCTTTACAAAAGTCATAAACTCTTTATCCACGAATAATCTTACTGCCATAATAACAATATATCCCAGATACAGCCTTCCCTGTACTGAAATATTGCAGTCAAATATCTGATCCTCCATATCAGGTTCCAACATCACATCAGCACCGATTATATTAAGTATATTAGCTGCAGCTGCATAAACTAATGCTGTTTTATCTGGACTTTCAAGTCCTAATAATATACTTCCGGCTATTTTTCTCGGCCTTATATGTGATAAAAAATTAAAAAATTCAATTCTTACATGCTTTATTGCAGGCTTAAAACTCTCGTCCTTTATGATCTGAACTACACCTTTTATTTTCTTTAATATATTCTTATTTGTTTTTTTATTTTTTGAGGAAATCTTTTTTTCTTTTCCCTTTTCGACATTTTCTTCTTTTTTTGAATTATTCTCAATTGATGCAGACTTGGCATCAGGTTCCGCTTTTTTCTTATCTTTTGTCTTTTTCTTTTTTGAACCGGCTTGATCCGAATCTTCCTGTGAAGTGATAATCTTAAAGCCTGCCAGTCGTATATAATATTCGAACTTTTCTTCATTGTATGCGCATCTTACGGTGACCAATCCCAGCAGCCACCTGACAGAGCCGTTTACCCGAAAAATGCTACCGTTTTTAGTTACAATGACCCGATATCCGAAGGGGCATAATGTCAATAATAAAATAAGCAGTATTGCAAATCCGACAATGCAGCCGATTACAATAGCTATGATCTTAAGTATCTCTAATATAATCATTTCTGCACCTTGAAATATTGCTTTAAGTCATATCCGGAGGTTTTGGCATAAACATCTTCCACTATATGCCTGCATAGATCATATGCATCCTCCTTAGAAGATGCAATTCCTATAACCAGCTTATTTTTCACCGACGGGTTAAACATCATATAAGACGGAATTATATCCAGCAGACCGTGCTCGGATGAAGATATACATATAACATAGATGCCCATACACAACTTACCTGTCCGAAGTTTCTTCATTATCCGGGCACGATATTTGTTGGTATATTCATCTAAATACAGCTTTCGGTTAAATATCACAATAATTCCTATCTAAGCAAATGAAGTTTTTTCAACATTCTGGCAATTCTCGTGCCTCCCGGTATGGATCTTAACTGTTCTTCATCTATTACTTTAAATACAAGCAGTAAAACAAAATAAATAATAACTGCAATAATTATAGTTATGATCACACTCCAGGAATGTCTGAATATGCCGTACATTAATTTCTGAATAAGTAATGCAGCCACACCCATTATAAGAGATGCCAGTATAGGCTTAACAAAGGTATTCATTACCTCCTGCCTGTATCTTAAATATCTCTTAAGGGATCTGGCATTTAATATGCACATAATAAGGGCAAACAGCATATCTGCTATTATCCATGCAAATACATTAAGATCAGTTATCCATAGCAGTAATGTCAATACAACAGCATTTATGCCTAAGGAAACCGCGGAATGGATAACCGGGATCCTCATCTTATCAATACCTTGAAGTATTGAATTGGTAATCGTAGACAGACAGTAGAATACAACCGTCAGGCAGCCCACGCTGAGCATAAGTGCTATCTTGGCAGGGTCATCGCTTGTAGGAAACAGCAGGTTAATTATTGGTGCTGATAGAAATCCTATGCCTGCAGCACAGGGAAATGCCACCAATGTGGTAATAGAAATTGCTGAATTGACTTTCTGCAGAACAGCCCTTCTGTTTCTTTTTGCCTTTGAAGTTACAATAGACGGGATCAGCGATGAAGCCAGCGCACTTGATAAAGCAATCGGAATATTAACAATAAGCCAATATTTGCCCGAATACATACCCACCAGAGAATCTCTGAGGTCTGTATCCATCCCCTTCAGTGACATCATATTGGTAAATATAAACTTATCTATAACACTGCTCATATTATAGATAGCAGTATTAAGAATTACAGGCACAATGGTAAGAATAAGGACTTTGATAATAAATCCTGTAGGCTCTTCCGGTACATCGTCCCGCATTAATTTTCTTCTGTTAAGCTTATTGTATTTTCTGACCCATACAATAAGCACGATCATTGCTAGAAATGCGCCGGCAACTGTACCCAAGGTACCTCCGGCGGCTCCGAAGGCTTCCGGAGCATTAGAATAATCATATTCTCCCGCGGCTATATTGGAGCCGTATTTAAATAATGCCCCGGCCGCAACCACGCTTACGATGGCATTAAGTATCTGCTCAACTATATTGGAAACTGCAGTGGGAACCATGTTCCCCAGTCCCTGAAAATATCCCCTCAGTACACCCAATACGGACAGAATAATAAGTGCAAATGCCAGAACCTTCAGCGCCTGCGCACTCTGAGGAACATCCATTATTGTATTTGCGAAAAAATCAGCGAAGAAAAAGGTTATACAAAAAGCACAAAATCCGACGATTATGGCAAAGACCAGAGAACTGAAGAATATTTTTCTTGTTCTTCTGTAATATCCCTTGGCCATCCTGGCTGAAACCATCTTAGATACGGCCAGGGGCAGACTGTACGAGGATAAAAGCAAAAGTATCTGATAAATGTCAAATGCAACACTGTAATAACCAATGCCCTTATCCCCGATTATATTGGTCAGGGGTATACGGTAAATAATACCGATCAATCTTACAATAATTGATGAGGCTCCCAATATGGCTCCCTGCACCATGAAATTTCTGTTTTTAATCTTCTGTCTCATTATATAAATTTAAATATTTGCTTTTCTGTCAATCCTACAACATGTATCTTAAAATCTCGTATGCGGTATCTACGCTCACCTTGAAATGCCGAGAATGTCCATGATCCTCTTCTGTTCAGCTTCCATGACTGCAGCATCGGTCTCTTCCATATGGTCATATCCGGTAATATGCAGCATACTGTGCACAATGAGAAATGCCAGTTCTCGCTTCTCGCTGTGTCCGTATTCTTCAGCCTGAGACTTAACCTTATCACCGCAAACCACTATATCTCCCAGAATATCTCCTTCGTTCCATTCATTATTTTCTTCATCAAACACTCCCGGAACATCATATTCAAAATACGGAAACGACAATATATCTGTTACTTTATCAATATCTCTGGTTTCATTATTAATGGATCTTATATCTTCCGGTGACACTATCAGCACATTAACATCCAGTTCCTCCGGTATATTCTTATCTTCCATGACTGTCTTTACAGCCTTCTCGATTACTACTTTGTAATGAAAATTGAATTTGGTTTTTGCCTGATTTTCTATATATACTGCCATTTTTATCTCCGGTTTACTAATTAGATTCGTTGTTTGCTGCGGGAATCCTTACTGCTCTTGACCTTAAGCTGCTGCTTATTTTCATATTCTTCATAAGCCTGAACGATCTTCTGAACAACAGGATGACGAACAACGTCCTGGCTTGTAAGATTTATGATCTT
The DNA here is from genome assembly GCA_963599255.1 of Treponemataceae bacterium. GTDB lineage: Bacteria > Bacillota > Clostridia > Lachnospirales > Lachnospiraceae > RGIG5612. The sequence goes on along the minus strand of CAVBWS010000007.1, from coordinate 24,166 downwards.
AATGTCTTCTTCTATACCGCTTAATACCTTAATGGCCACATCAAGTCCCGACACCTGACCATAAGGCAGGTCCTTCTGGGTTCTGTCACCTGTAACGACCACTTTAGAGCCGAATCCGATACGTGTCAGGAACATCTTCATCTGAGCCGGAGTAGTATTTTGCGCTTCATCAAGAATGATAAATGCATTATCCAGTGTACGTCCTCTCATATATGCAAGGGGCGCCACTTCAATAAGTCCCTTTTCGCAATTAGACATATAGGACTCTGCACCCATGATCTGATATATGGCATCATACAATGGCCTTAGGTACGGATCGATCTTCTGCTGCAGATCTCCCGGCAGAAATCCCAGGTTTTCACCTGCCTCAATGGCAGGTCTTGTGAGGATTATCCTGTTAACATCCCCTTGTTTAAAGGCATTTATAGCCATGGCCATGGCAAGATAGGTTTTTCCCGTTCCTGCAGGACCCAGTCCGAATACGATCATGTTGTCTCTTATGGCATCAACATAACTCTTTTGATTAAATGTTTTAGGCTTGATAGGCCGCCCGTTGATAGTACGGCAGATGATCTCATTATCGAGTTCTCCTACTGTATGGCTGCTGTTTTCCCTGGCCAGGGCAATTGCATAATCCACATTCTGAGTGGTTATTGTTGTGCCCTTCTCAGCAATCGATGCCAGATCGCATATTATCTTCTTCGCTTTTTCATTTTGTGAAGGAGTACCGATAATCTTAACCTCGCCGTCTCTGGCTAAAACTTTTACATGTAAGTTTTTTTCGATTTTTTTGATGTTTTCGTCCAGGTTTCCGAAGACCTCTTTTAATGTTCCGGCAGATATGCCTGCGATTGATTCTATATCACTCAAAATTGAACCCTCTTTATATAACTGATCTAAGCGACTGGTAAACGTGTAATAAACCAATGGCTCATCTATCGTATTAAAATACGCCTCATACCTGCTGCCTATAACGCAAATCGGCATGAAGACCATATACAACGAGTCATTTTAACACAGAGTTTTCAATTAGACTAGAAAAAGATAAAAACCGGAGAACAGCATCCGAGATTGACATGACAAAAAAGGCAACCATATATATGATTGCCTTTCAGTAACAAAGTATATGTTAGTTGTATTTGCGCTTACGAGCAGCTTCAGACTTCTTCTTGCGTCTTACGCTTGGCTTCTCGTAATGCTCACGTTTACGAATCTCCTGCTGAATGCCAGCCTTAGCACAGTTTCTCTTGAAACGTCTAAGAGCGCTGTCGATAGATTCGCCATCTTTAACGATAACATTTGACATAAGCTAAAAACAAACCTCCCTCCAATAATGGATTTCATCCGCTTACGCGCTTTATGATTATAACACATTTGCTAAACTCGTCAACAAAAAGTTTGAGCATTTCGTCCTTATTTTAACCATTATTTTGGCCAAAAATTCATGGCATAATTACAGAAGGTCTGCTATTTCGTAAATCATACGTTCTGACTTCTCCCAGCCCAGGCAGGCATCTGTTATGGATTTGCCGTAGATTCCCTCTCCTATCTTCTGATTGCCGTCCTCTATGTAGCTTTCAACCATGAAGCCATTGACGACCTTCCTGATGTCATTATTGTATTTGCAATTATGAAGGACTTCCTTAATGATACGCGGCTGTTCTAACGGGTTCTTACCGGAATTGGCATGATTTGCATCTATAATAACCGCCGGGTTAAGCAGGGACTTATCTTTCTCATACAGATGGAACAGGTCTATCAGATCCTCATAATGATAATTCGGCTTGGTCACATTGCCCGCTGTATATCCCCTTAAGATCGCATGGGCATAAGGATTGCCTGTGGACTGTGCCTCCCATCCTCTATAGATGAATGTATGAGAATTCTGAGCTGCATGGATCGCATTCATCATGATGGACAGATCACCGCCTGTCGGATTCTTCATACCTACAGGAGCCTCGGTTCCGCTGGCTGTGAGGCGGTGCTGCTGATCCTCCACAGAACGGGCACCGATCGCGATATATCCTAAAATATCATCTATATACTTATAGTTTTCCGGATAAAGGAGCTCATCAGCACAGGAGAATCCGGTTTCCTTCACAACTCTCATGTGAAGCTCTCTTACGGTTATGATTCCCTTAAATACATCCGGCGCCTCATCAGGATTCGGCTGGTGCATGATGCCCTTATATCCATCACCTGTTGTACGGGGCTTACCTGTATATACTCTCGGTACAATAAGGATCTTATCCTTAACTTTTTCCTGAACAGGGATAAGTCTTGAAATATAATCAAGCACACTGTCTTCTCTGTCTGCAGAACACGGTCCGATGATAAGAATGATCCTGTCATCCCTGCCGCTTAAGATAGCCTTCATCTGGGCATCTCTGTCTGCAATGACCTGAGCCAACTTGCCGTCTAAAGGATACATTTCCTTTACTTCCATGGGAATAGCAAGTTTTCTGAAAAATGTCATATTCATAATACAAATTCTCTTTCTGTTTAAACTTCAAATAAAATCAATAATAGTTCACCATGCATTTTTAATATGATTAATGTCGCCATTATCTATGAGCACTGCATCGAACCTGCAGTATGCATTGGGAGAAATATGCCTTTCATTTAAATACCACTCGGCGACCCTGCGGATTTTCTGTTGCTTTGCAGTAGAAATCGCATATTCAGCACCGCCGCAGGAGGTGTCCTTACGATATTTCACTTCAACAAATACGAGTTCGTCCTTATCCCGTGCGATTATATCAATTTCGCCTATCCGAACCCTGTAATTAGTTTCAAGTATCTGCATGCCTTCACTTTCCAGCCGTTCGCATGCAAGATGTTCATATTCTGCACCAAGCCTTCTGCTGTTCATAAAATCAAGATTATAATCCAACCCCGTGATCTATTATAAATCTTCTGTTTCTTAAAAATTACAGATGTATAAATGATCTTCTGTGTATGTCGAGCAATCCATGCTCCCTGATCGCGGCAATATGTGCCGCCGTTCCATATCCCTTGTGAGAAGCAAATCCATATTCAGGATACTGACTGTCATATTCATACATTATATGATCTCTTGTAACTTTTGCAATAATACTTCCTGCAGCAATGCTTATACTTTTGGCATCACCCTTTATAATTCCCGTCTGCGGGATGTCAATATCCGGGATATGAACAGCATCTGCAAGTATATATTCCGGAATTACGGGAGCTGAATTTTCAGAATCCTTAGATATCTCCCGTTTTATCAGACTTTTTACCAGCGTGTGAGTGTCTGCATCATCTGTTACAATATCAGCAGTATTCTGAAGATTTGATATAGCCATTCGCATGGCTGCATATGTGGCCTGAAGGATATTAATCTTATCTATAAGCATGGCGCCGGAATAACCTACGCCTACGGCGACTGCCTTAGACAGAAGTTCCCGGTAAAGCATTTCCCGCTTCTTTTCGGATAATTTTTTGGAATCGTTAAGATATAGGATCTCTTTGTCGGGATCGTTGATATCAAGTATGACAGCACCTGCCACTACCGGTCCCGCAAAAGGACCTCGTCCTGCCTCATCAATCCCGCATATAAGGGTTACCCCTTCCAGACTGCGCTCATAGGATTTCATTTCCTCCGTTCTGGCTTTTTCCAGGGCTAATTTTGCTTCTCTTTTTGCTTGTGCTTCTTCTTTTTTGGTCATATCATTCTTAATTTCATTGCAGAGGTATAACGTTGTTATGCATATGTGCCCGTGCCGGGACGGCGCAGACCCTGCGAGAAAACAATCAGCGTAGGCGTTTTCGAGCAGGGTCTGCACGCCGAGGTTCACGGCACGCGTCTGACTACTGTTTGGGATTATAGTTGTAAAAGTCAACTGCTATGTGCTTGCAGCACTCTCGCAGCTGTTCTGCATTCGCAATCCGAGCTTTCGCTCTACTTGCTCATGCAGATTAGCCTACCTGCTCGTCTTCAACGTCTGCCAGATTGACGGAGATAAGCGATGACACGCCTCTCTCCTGCATGGTAATGCCGTATAATCTGTCAGCGGCCTCCATAGTTCCCTTTCTGTGGGTAATAACAATAAACTGTGTATCCTTGGTCAACTTATGCAGGTATCCGGCATACCTTTCGATATTTGAATCATCAAGGGCCGCCTCGATCTCATCAAGAATACAAAATGGCGACGGCTTAAGATTTTGTATTGCAAAAAGCAGCGCAATGGCTGTTAACGCCTTCTCTCCGCCTGACAGCTGCATCATATTCTGAAGCTTCTTGCCCGGCGGCTGAGCAATAACCGAAATACCTGCTTCAAGAACGTCCATGTCCTCCTCAAGCTCAATCGTACCCTGACCACCGCCGAACATTTCCTTAAATACTCTGGCGAATTCCGCCTTGATCTTCTTGAATTCAACATTAAATTGATTTCGCATTTCTTTATCAAGATCTCTTATGATCTTGGTCAGATCCGCCTCGGCCTTCTGAAGATCCTCATACTGCTTGGATAAAAATTCGTAACGTTCACTTACTTCCTTGTATTCCTCAATAGCGCCTACGTTGATATTGCCCAGGCCTCGGATATTTGTCTTAAGCTCAGCTATTTTTTCTCTCATCTGCTTCGCATCTGACAATGCCTCGTCTCTCAGCGATAATGCATTATTATATGTCAGCTGATATTCTTCCCATATGTAGTTTGATTTGTTTTCAAATTTTTCCTCAAGTTTTTCTCTCATGGTGCTGAGCCTGTAGAGTTCCTTGTCAAGATCAGCCGTCATCTCTGAATACTCTTCACGCTTTTTTATAAATTCCTTATGAGTGGAGGACATTTCTTCTTTTTGACGTTCCAGTTCAGATAATTCACCATTCTGTGACGCAACTTCCTCCTCGGCACGAGTAATTGACTTCCTTATCTCTTCTATCTCATTTTCTTTATCAGCAGCATCAACGGCGGAATCCGTATTATTGCTTTCAAGTGTTTTTATTTCACTTGTTGTCTTATTTACAGAATTTTCAACTCGTTGAATTGATTCCGTCAAATGGCTGTTTTGTTCCGTAAGTTTTGAGAGCTGAACCTTCATAGTCTGAGCCAGCAGGAGTTCTTCTGCTTCTGCCTTCTTGCCGTCCTCAAGTTCCTCCTCAGCCCGGGCAATAATCTCCTTCACCTTTTCATTTTCCTCATTATTGCTCTTAAGCTGCTGCTCAAGTGTATTATTTTCTGTATTGATACTGTCAGTCTGTTCAAGGATCGACTCATTTTCCTTATTTACGTCTTTAAATTGATCTTCGATCTCTTCGTTTCGTACCTGTGCACTCCTTAAGTTAACTGCAATGGTATTAAGATACAGACGATGTTCCTGAAGTTCCTTTTGAACAGCATCTATTTCTTCTGACAAAACATTTTTTCTTTCCCTGGCCTTGTCAGACTTCTCATCTAATTCTCTCTGTTTTGATCTTAATGACTTTATGGAAGCTTCCAGCTCATCCATTTCTCTTCTTCTTCCCAGAAGGTTGGACTTATTTCTGAAGGCACCGCCTGTAAGGCTTCCTCCTTTATTTAAGAGTTCGCCTTCCAGCGTAACCATGATATTGGAATAATTATATTTGCGGGCTATTATGAGCGCATGGTCAATTGTATCCACTACAACAATTTTACCCAGCAAATAGCTGGCAACGCCCTTATATTTATCATCAACATTAACCAGCTCGCATGCCAGGCCGATCACGCCATTTTCATTTAAAACATCTGTATTTTTAAACTCGCCCCGGCCTGTAATTGCCTTAAGGGGAAGGAATGTCGCCCTTCCTAATTTGTTCTGCTTAAGATATTCAATCACCTTTTTGGCTGTGGCTTCATTATCTGTTACAACATTCTGGATATTTCCGCCCAGTGCTGTTTCTATTGCAGTCTCGTATTTTTTCTCGGTACGTATGATATCGGCAACCACACCATGAATTCCGGGATTCTTGTCCTTCAGCTTCATGATCTCACGTACTGTATTGCCGTATCCTTCGTATCTTTCTGTTATGTTACGGAGACTTTCAAGGGAAGCTGTAGCTTTTACGATCTTTTCTTTTAACTGAGACAGCTCTGTTTCATTAAGTCTTATCTCATTTTCAGCCTGTTTCAGAGCCTGCGTCTTACTGTTTAACTTTTCTTCAGCCTCTGAAGTGCTGACCTTGGCAGTATCAAGTTCCTGTAAGAGATCATTTATCTCCCTTTCTCTGTCCGCCTTGGCTGATGTGTATTTTTCCAGATTAGACTGAAGTTCGTCACGGCGTTTTTTTATCTGCTCTAAGGTAGCATCCAGTCTCTCCATTCTGCCTGAAATTCCTGCACGTTCATTAACAAGACTGATTATTCTTTCTTTGGAATCTTCAATGGTCTTTCTTAATTCATCATTTTTACTCTGAATATCTAAAACATTGCTGTCCTTAATGGCAGCAGTTGAGATGGCAGCCGTAAGCTCTGCCTGATTTTTTTCTTTCTCTGACTTAAGATTTTCTAATTCATTCTTTCCTTCTGACAGCTGCTGATTTAATGCTGACCTTCGTTCTTCGTATGAATTCTGGCTAGCTTTAATAGACTTAATCTGCTCAGATAAAACATTTATCTGGCCATTAAGATTTTCTTTTATGATATTTGTTCTGGATAACTGGGACTTGATATTATTAATCTTGTCCTCAATTTCTGACAGACTTACGCTGATCGCTTCATATTCAGCCTTGGTATTTTCGTAATCATTCCTGGCCTTCTCAAGATTGTATTTAGCCAGTTCTTCCTTATCCTGATATTCCTTGATCTTGGATTTTATATCACCGTTTTCGAATAAAAACAGGTTGATATCATATTTTTTCAGGTCATTTTTGTAAACAACGAACTGTTCTGCGGCCTCACTTTGTCTCTTAAGAGGTCCCACCTGCCTTTTTAGTTCTGACAGGATATCACTGACTCTCGACAGATTAAGTCTCTCATTTTCCAGCTTCTTAAGTGCAAGAGTCTTTCTTTTTTTGAATTTGACGATTCCCACTGCCTCGTCAAATATCTCTCTTCTTTCTTCCGGTTTTCCCTGAAGGATCTTATCAATCTGACCCTGTCCGATGATCGAGTAACCCTCTTTACCGATACCGGTATCATAGAACAGCTCTTGTACGTCTTTTAATCGACATACAGAGCCGTTCATCATGTATTCACTTTCTCCTGATCTGTAAACTCGCCTTGAGATAGTAACCGTATCATAATCAAGCTTTAATTTATGATCAGAATTATCGAGAGTTATCGCAACATAGGCATAGCTTTGAGGCTTTCTGTTTGAAGTTCCTGCGAAAATTACATCCTCCATTTTAGAACCTCTGAGCTGCTTTATTTTCTGCTCACCCAGAACCCATCTTACCGCATCGGCCACATTACTTTTGCCGGAGCCGTTAGGTCCCACGATTCCTGTAATCCCCTCAGGAAACTCAAAAACTATTTTGTTTGCAAAGCTTTTAAATCCATGTATTTCGATACTCTTTAAGTACATACTATCCCCTGTGTTTTACTTTTAATCTGTTTAATGCTCTGGACAACGCTGCCTGCGCCTGACGATATTCGAGCCTGCTCTTCTGTCTTCTGAGCTTTAATCTGGCTCTTTCTGCAGCTTCCTCAGCTCGTTTTTCATCAATCTGGTCAGGCCTTTCTGCAGAGTATGTGAGTATAAGCGCCGCACCGTTTTCTATCTGCAGAAGTCCGTCTGTTACGGCGTACTCCATCACTTCATCGCCGGTATCTATCTTCAGCTCTCCCGTCTTAATAATCGATACCATATTAGCATGATCTGCCAGAATGCCCGCATAACCATCTACCAGCGGAAGAGTGATAGAAACACAGCTGCCCTCATATTCACAATGATCAGCACACAGAAAATGCAATTTAAATGCTTTCATAATTATAATGTCTCCGCTTTGTTCTTAACATCTTCAATAGTTCCCACATTGAAAAATGCTGTCTCCGGATACTCATCCATCTCACCATTAATGATGGCTTTAAACCCCTTAATGGTTTCAGCCAGAGGAACATAAGCACCCTTAATTCCTGTAAACTTCTCGGCTACATGGAATGGCTGTGATAAGAATCTCTGGATCTTTCTGGCTCTGTTTACAGTAAGCTTATCATCTTCACTCAGTTCATCCATACCAAGGATGGCGATGATGTCCTGAAGTTCAGAATACTTCTGCAAGATGGCCTGAACTGAACGCGCAGTATTATAATGTTCTACGCCTACTACATCTGCTTCAAGGATTCTGGAGGTAGACTCAAGCGGATCAACTGCAGGATATATGCCCTGCTCAGCAATCTTTCTTGAAAGAACCGTTGTGGCATCCAGATGAGCAAATACCGTAGCCGGAGCCGGGTCTGTAAGGTCATCCGCCGGTACATATACAGCCTGAACTGATGTAACGGAACCATTTCTTGTGGAGGTGATCCTCTCCTGAAGCTGTCCCATTTCAGAAGCCAATGTAGGCTGATATCCAACGGCCGATGGCATACGTCCCAGAAGTGTCGATACTTCAGAACCGGCCTGTACAAAACGGAATATGTTATCTATGAATAACAAAATATCCTTATTTTCGTGATCCCTGAAATATTCCGCCATGGTAAGTCCTGTCAGTGCAACTCTCATACGTACACCCGGAGCTTCGTTCATCTGTCCGAATACCAGTGCTGTTTTATCGAATACACCGCTGGCCTTCATTTCATTCCATAGGTCATTTCCTTCCCTGGAACGTTCTCCTACACCGGTAAATACTGAATATCCGCCATGCTCCATGGCAATATTATGTATAAGCTCCTGTATAAGAACGGTTTTGCCTACACCGGCGCCGCCGAACAGACCTATCTTACCACCCTTAGCATACGGTTCAAGAAGGTCAATAACCTTTATACCTGTCTCAAGTATGTCAACAGACGGGGTCTGTTCACTGAAGGCCGGTGCCTTTCTGTGAATTGCCCATCTGTCAGCTGATTCAGGTATCGGATCACCGCCGTCAATAGGTTCACCCAAAACATTGAATAATCTGCCCAGAGTACAGTTTCCTACCGGAACTTCTATCTGATGACCTGTAGCTGTTACAAGCATGCCTCTGGCAAGACCCTCGCCTTCAGACAGCAATATGCATCTGACACGGTTCTCGCCGATATGCATAGCCACTTCCATCAATCTTTTTTTACCATTTACATCCACGGTAAGAGTTTCTTTAATTTTAGGAAGGTTCATATCAGGAAACATTACCTCTGCAACTGATCCTGAAACCTGTACAATTTTACCTGTCATTGTATTTGCCTTTCAATCATTTCTATGCGAAGCCTTGACGCTGCCGGAGATTTCCGTGATTTCCTGCGTGATGCTGTTCTGTCTTAAATGGTTAAACTTAACAGTAAGCTCACCCAGCAGTTTATCAGCATTCTGATTGGCGGAATCCATTGCCATCATACGGTCATTCTGTTCACAGCAGAAGGAATAAACCATAATCGAATATATGATTCCGATGCAGTAAACCGGTATGCAGCTCTCCATTACAGCAATTGGTGAAGGCACATATTCAAATTCAAGAAAATCAGGATCCGTTTCCTCATCAAAATATTCCTTTGAAAGCTGGGCACATTCCTCATCTAAAAAATGGCTTTTTTCAAACGGAACCAGTCTATAGCTCTCTACTTCTGATGCCAGGGCATTCTTGAAATTAGTATATACAATCTGAACCTGAGACAATTTGCCTTCATCAAACTGCTCCATAATGTATCCTGCTATTAACCTAGCCCTTACGAGGCTGGGCTCATAATCAGGAAAATTGAATTCCTCGTCAAATGCTATCTTATGAGATATAAAATAGTGTCGTCCATACTCACCTACGACAAACAGCTTGTAATCCGGGTGTGCCTCTATTAATTTCAGAGTTTCCTTTATTACGCTCTGATTATAAGAGCCTGCCAGTCCCTTATCTGCCGTAATGGCAAGAATTCCGCAGGTGCCTTCTGTATGTTCAGAGTCATCACTCAGAAAATATTTGCTGCTGTCTACATGAGTATGGGTTACAATTTTGCCGATTTCTCCTCTTAATGCATAGAAAAATGGTTTTGTGTTTTCCAGACTTGTTCTGGATTTATTTAATTTTGTAGAAGCGATGAGATACATAGCATTTGTGATTTTTCTGGTATCTCTAACGCTCTTTATTCTGTTTGCTATTGCTTTTGTGTCAGCCATTTGTCTTTAGCTTCCTTTGCACAATCAATCAAAGCAGTTTTATCCTCATCAGGAAGCTGCCCTGAACTGTCAATCCTATCACACACATCGACACAATTAGACTTAACATAATCGATCATGTAATATATGAAGTCGTTTATGCTGTCCAATACCAGACCGTCAAAGCAATGTGCAAGCGCAGCTGACAGAATTATAACCTTATCAATATGTGAATATGGCTTATTCTGCGGCTGTCTTAACATTCTCATAAGGCCCTGGCCGTAAGCCAACTGTTTCTTGGTATCCTCATCAAGGTCACTTGCAAACTGTGTAAATACTTCCATCTCTCTGTACTGTGCCAGATCCAGCCTTAAGGTACCACCGGCTTTCTTAACAGCCTTAGTCTGAGCGTCGCCGCCGACACGGGATACCGAAAGTCCTACGTTTACGGCAGGTCTCTGTCCGGAGAAGAATAATCCGCTTTCAAGGAAGATCTGTCCGTCTGTGATGGATATAATGTTGGTAGGAATGTATGCCGAAACGTCTCCCGCCTGTGTTTCAACAATAGGAAGAGCCGTCATACTTCCGCCGCCCTTTTCTTTGCTTAATTTAGCACTTCTTTCAAGAAGTCTTGAATGAAGATAAAAAACATCTCCCGGATAAGCCTCTCGTCCTGGCGGACGATCCAGCAGAAGACTCAGTGTTCTGTATGCAACAGCATGTTTTGAGAGATCATCGTATACAATAAGAACATCCTTGCCCTTATCCATAAAATATTCTCCCATGGCACAGCCTGAATACGGAGCTATATACAACAGCGGATCTGCATCAGAAGCAGTTGCTGCCACGATTATTGTATAGTCCATTGCCCCGTGTTTTCTTAAGTTTTCCGCGATCTGTGCTATAGATGAAGCCTTCTGACCGATAGCTACATAAATACAGATACAGTCCTTACCCTTCTGGTTAATTATTGTATCGGTGGCGATCGTGGTCTTACCTGTCTGTCTGTCGCCGATTATAAGCTCACGCTGTCCCCTGCCGATAGGAAACATGGCATCTATGGACAGGATACCTGTCTCCAGAGAGGTATTAACCGGGCTTCTGTCAATAATGCCGGGAGCAGTATGCTCTATTGGTCTGTATTCATTTGTAACAATGTCACCCAAACCATCTATCGGCGCACCCAACGGATTGACAACTCGACCAAGCAATGCCTCGCCTACAGGCACGCCGGCTGTTCTTCCCGTACGCCTTACCTTGCTGCCTGCTCTGATATTTTCATCAGCATCGAAGAGTACGCATCCAGCGTCTTCCTCTGTTAAGCTAAGGACTAAACCTCTGGTGTCATCCTTAAACAATAAAATCTCACCGTATTGCGCTCCCGGAAGTCTGCTGACCTGAGCTATGCCGTCACCGATGGTCTTAACTCTTCCCACTTCCTCCGGCATGGCTGCGATCTCCCAGTTGTCAAGGGTTCGTTTGATCAGTGGAATAACATTATCTGAGTCATATTTCTGATTATTGACCGCCTTATTAAGCTGCTCAAATACGCCCTTAGGACTCCAGTCATATATATCATTGCCGACTTCAAGTATGAATCCGTTATCCAGGAGCGGGTCATTGACCCATTCCAATTCGAATTCTTCACTATATTTTTTCTTCAGGAAAGACTTAAAGCCTTCTTCCTGTCTGCCGTCGGGAGCGACAGCAGAATACAAAAACGCTTTCTTAGTTTCCATCTTTCTCTTCATCCTCTACAGTTTTAAGGAAACTGTCAAATGCAGCTGATGAATCCTTAAATAAGACTTTTCTCGCAGCCTCTGAAGCAATATCTGTTACCTGATCATGTGCCTGTTCGATAATCATTCTCTTCTCGCTTTCGGCCTGAGATTTTGCTCTGGCAATGATCTGTGCTGATTCTTCCTTCGCCTTCTGCTCGCTTGCAATAGCTCTGTCATTCATAGCCTTCGCAGCTTCTGATTTCATAGTCTTTATTTCATCATCAGCCTGCTTCAATTTTGCATCATAAGCCTCTTTTAAATCCTCAGCTTCCTTCATTTTACTATTAGTTGCATCATCGATATCCTTATATTCCTGCTTACGTTTATCGATAAAGTTTTTTACTGGTTTATATAGCAGAAAATATAAGATAGCAAATAATATAGCTACATTCAGTAGGTGAAGAAGAATCTGCTGAAAATCAATATTCAGTGGCACTCCGTTCATTGAACTCTACACCTCCACTTATAATACAAAGATAACCAAAATTGCTACGATTAATGCATAAATAATAGCTGTTTCGATAAATACAAGTCCAAGCATCAGCATGGTCTGAATCTTGCCGCTTGCCTCCGGCTGACGTGATACACCCTCAACAGACTTGGCAATAGCAATACCCATCGCGATAGCACCGGCAGCTGCAGCAAGACCTACAACAATAGCAGCGCCTATGGCTTTATTGCTCTTAGTCTGGGCTTCAGCTGTTATAGAAACTGCATCATCATCTGCAGAATCCATATCATCTGCATCTAACTGTCCCTCTGCACCAACCATAGCGTCTGAAGCAGCATCCTCTATCGGTGCCGGCTGTGACGCAGATGCAATAACAGGAATAGAAATGCCTGTTCCCACGATTACCAGTGCAAGTGCAATAACTATAATTTTAAGATACTTATTCATTGTTAATAACCTCCTGCCAAAATGGCATTTTTTAATTAAGTAATATACTTTATCGATCTGTTAATTCATTAGCAGCTGCCGCGTCCGTGAACCTCGGCGTGCAGTTCACTGCTCGAAATCGCCTTCGCTGATGTGCGATAAAAGTCCTGGACGACAGATCCGAGTGAGCCGAGCTTGCATGAGCGAATTCGGATTTATCGGACAGGCTAACCTGCATGTGCAAGTAGAGTGATAGCTCGGATTGCGAATTGCAGGTTTGATTGCGAGAGCACAATGTGCGCAGCAATCAACTTTTATCAACATCTTAGGCAGTGACTGCGCCGTCCCGGTACGCGGCGGCTGCTCCATGATTTTGGAAAAAGTTGATCACGCGCCAGCCTTTACTCTTGACTTATGTATCTTTGGCTGCTTTGGTGCCTTTGGTGCCTTCTCGGATACCTCACCATAGAATACAGATGTAAGCGTTGTAAGAACATACGCCTGGATCAATGCATGAAGCAGCGTGAACAGAACTCCTACGATAATCGGAAAACCGTATCTTGTAAGCGGATAATAATAAACAAGTTCTGTTACAAGTGCTCCTGATAATAATGCACCGAAGAGTCGGAAGCTCATTGAAATCGGAAGTGAGAAGTCCTTAAGGGTCTTACCAAGACCTTTGAATTTATTGGCAATAACGCCTCCGGACATGATAATAAGATATGACAGACATCCCATGACAATTGCGCCGTTTATGTCTGCCAGGGGCGCCGGCAAGCTGGTGGATTCTCCTGTTGTGGTCATAACCTGGAAACCAAACAGCTCAAATATTGTTCCGACGAATATATATGCACCTGCCATGAATATATACGCACCCAGAAATGAATTCATACGCGGGCTGTTGGTCTTGGCCATATTGTCGAAGAGTCCCACAACTGTTTCAAGCATCATCTGGAATTTGCCAGGGATCTTCTTAAATCTCGGAACTGCCACAAATCTTACAAACAGTCCGAATATTAAGAACATGGCTGTTACACAATACGCAGAAATTAACCCAGGATTAACTTGCATGCCTAAAAAATCAACCTTTTTGGTTTCGTGCAAAACAGCATCCCTCATTGCTACCTGTATGGATTCTGTTTCACCCGTTTTGGTTTTCACAAAGCACAAACAAATAATAATCACTGCAATAATCGCTGCAAAAATAATTATTGATTTGATTTTTGTTTTTTTACTCATTTTTCCTGCCTATCCTTTGACTTTGAATTATCACTTATGATCTTGTCAATTGCATGCACTGCTGCATCCTGCTGGGATTCTTTTTTTGATTTTCCCACGCCCCTTCCGATCTCAACGTCGTTAAGAAAAGCTGCAGTCACAAATACCTTGTTATGACTTGGTCCGTCCTCGGAAATAATCTCATATCTGAGAGTACAAGGTCCATTTTTTTGTACCATTTCCTGGAGCCTTGTCTTGGCATCATAAAACAGTACCTTGTTTTTCAGTGTCTTAAGAAGGTATTCATATATAAAATTCTCTGCTGCTTCTCTGCCTGAATCAAGATAGATGGCTGCAGTAAGTGCCTCAAAAGCATCAGATGTAATAGATGCGCGTTCTCTTCCTCCGGAAGATTCCTCTCCTTTGCCCATCTGAAGATATTCCCCAAGATGGATCTGCTTGCTGCAAAGGGCAAGACTCTTCTCACACACAAGCGAAGCTCTCAGTTTAGTCAGATCCCCTTCCGGATTATCAGCATAGTTCTTAAAAAGATACTCACTTACATAAAATTCAATGATGGCATCTCCGAAGAATTCCAATCGTTCATTATCCTGAATAAGATTATCGGCTTTTTTGTTTTCGTTTATAAAAGAGCTGTGTGTTAATGCCTGCAAGAGAAGTTCTTTATCATTAAATTCATAATTTATAATTTTTTGAAGTTCTTCTATATTTTTCATAATGCATTAATCTTCCAAACTATTTCATGCTCATTTATTTAAGTGTATTTTTTATTTCTTCTACAGCATCCGCAACCGTAACGATCTTCTCAATGCGCATATCATCGATCGTTACCTCAAACTGTTTCTCTATTTCCATGATCACCTGGAACAGATCAAGTGAATCCGCTCCCAGATCATCAACAAACTTTGTATCCATTGTTATCTTGGCCGGATCAACATTAAGTGCATCTGCTATAATCTTCTGTAATTTTTCAAATTCCATATTAAACCCCCTGTTAAATTAAATGATCTTGTTTATCTCCTCATATGCAAGCTGCATCGCCATAGCATTTTCTTCTTGTCATGCCGGCAAATGCGATGCATATTTATCATTATCATAGGCTTTCAGCTATCTTACCTGTTACATTCTGGCGAATGGCCGTTTCACATTGAAGAACTGCATTCTTAATCTCCGGTGCCTTGGAGCTTCCGTGAGGTTTTACCACAAAACCCCTTAATCCCAGCATCGGCGCTCCGCCATATTCATCGATGGAAAACTGCTTCATGGCTTTTTTTAGGTCATTTTTGATCAGCATGCCACCGATTTTGGCCTTTGTAGTGGACATTATGGCATCCTTTACCACCTTCAGCATGGTAGCTGCCACACCCTCATAAGTCTTAAGGATAATATTTCCAACAAATCCGTCGCATACTGCCACATCCACCTCACCTTCAGTGAGTCCTCTTGTCTCGACGCTTCCTGTAAAATTGATATTAGGTGTTTCTTTTAATAAAGGAAATGAATCTTTGACGAACTGATTGCCTTTAGTTTCTTCCTCGCCATTATTGATGATTCCGACTCTTGGATCAGATATTCCCAGAACAGATTTCATATATATAGAACCCATTACTGCAAATTGCGGCAGCATCTCCGGCTTGCAGTCTACATTTGCTCCGCAGTCCATAATAAGCACAGGACCCTTAACAGAAGGCACCAGAAATGCAAGTCCGGCTCTCTCAATGCCCTTAATCCTTCCCACAATTATCTGACCGCCGACTAACAGCGCTCCTGTGTTGCCACAGGAAATAAACGCATCGGCCTCACCGTTTTTCAACGCATAAAGTCCCATTACCATAGAAGAATCCTTCTTGGATCTGATGGCTACGGTCGGAACATCGCAATTTTCAATTACGCTTGAACAGTGAATTATCTCTATCTGTTCCTTATTATATATGTAAGCGGATAATTCCTGCTTTATTTTCTCCTCGTCGCCATATAACTTCACCAATACATTCTTACTCTGTTTTACGGCTTCCACCGCACCCTTAACCTGTTCGGCCGGTGCATAATCGCCGCCCATGGCATCTATGGCTACAATAACTTTTTCATTTTCCAATATAATCCCCCTCCTGTAACAAATACTGTACTAATAGTTTTACTATTGCATCTGTTATTTTATGCAATGTATCTTACTGCATAAAATACATGTTTATGCAAAATCATCTTTTGCCGCAGGCGACCATTGCTTGGCACATATTTCTCTATATAGCAAAAACAACATGGAATAAACCACGCTGTTAATACCACCAAACGCCCGTGATTATAGCAAAATCGTTTTTTTTTTGCAACGCAGAATTTTTTTGGCATTTTTTTGAAAATTCTGTCAATTTTATTCTTGCAATACTTCATATATGAATATAAAATTATAACCAAAAAACTTATATCGCTTTAAAGCACTAAAACGGAAGGAGCAAATATGGCATTAACAAATTCATATTTAAAAAGAGTTTATGACGATCTTGCTTCAAGATGCGCTAACGAAAAAGAGTTTCTTCAGGCAGTTGAAGAAGTTTTCGAGAGTCTTGAGCCAGTCGTTGAAAAACATCCTGAGTATGAGGCAGCATCACTCATGGAGAGAATCGTTGAACCGGAGAGAGTTATCATGTTCCGTGTACCATGGGTAGATGATAATGGTAAAGTACAGGTTAACCGCGGTTATCGTGTACAGTTCAACTCAGCAATCGGACCTTACAAGGGCGGACTCAGATTCCACCCATCAGTTAATCTTTCAGTATTAAAATTCTTAGGATTCGAGCAGATCTTCAAGAACAGCCTTACTACTCTTCCAATGGGCGGCGGCAAGGGCGGTTCTGACTTTGATCCTAAGGGCAAGTCAGACCGTGAAGTTATGGCATTCTGCCAGAGCTTTATGACAGAGCTTGTTAAGCACATTGGTCCGGACACTGACGTACCTGCAGGTGATATCGGTGTAGGCGGACGTGAAGTCGGATATTTATTCGGACAGTACAAGAGACTTGCTAATGAATTCACCGGCGTTCTCACAGGCAAGAAGGTTGGCGCAGGCGGATCTCTTATCCGTACAGAAGCTACTGGATACGGCTTATGCTATTTCACAAACGAAGTTCTTAAGGCTAACGGCAAGAGCTTCAAGGATCAGATCGTTGTTATCTCAGGTTCAGGAAATGTTGCCATCTACGCAGCTAAGAAAGCTACAGAATTAGGCGGCAAGGTTGTTGCTATGTGCGACTCTAACGGATATATCTATGATCCTAACGGAGTTGATATCGCTTGCGTTCAGGAGCTTAAGGAAGTTAAGCGTGCTCGTATCAAAGAATACGTTGCATCACATCCGCAGGCTACATACACAGAAGGATATAAGGGCATATGGACAATTAAGTGTGATATTGCTCTTCCATGCGCTACACAGAATGACATCGATCTTGAATGTGCAAATGCACTTATTGCTAACGGTGTTAAGTGTGTATGTGAAGGTGCTAACATGCCTTCAACACCTGAAGCTATTGCTGCATTCCAGAAGGCCGGAGTTCTCTTCGGACCTGCTAAGGCTGCAAATGCAGGCGGTGTTGCTACATCAGGTCTTGAGATGACTCAGAACTCTGAGAGAATCTACTGGAGCGCTGAGGAAGTTGATGCTAAGCTTCATGAGATCATGGTTAACATCTTCAAGTCATGTGAAAGCGCTGCTGAAGAAGCAGGTATGCCTGGCAATTATGCTGCAGGTGCTAATATTGCAGGATTCCTTAAGGTTGCTGATGCTATGCTGTGGCAGGGAATCACATACTAAGATTCTATTGAGCAAATGACAAAACAAATTTCTGCCTGACAGGATTTTGTTTTTGTATTACTACTGAAACCAGTAGGGGCTTCCCGCCTGTATTAAGAGGAACGGTTTCCCGTTACCTCGACAGGGGAAGCCTCTATTTTGTCGTAATATTGCTTATAAGGGGATTGCATAACACCTAAGTGTCATGAATCCCCTTTTGTATAATTATATAATATTACAGAACAAATCAACCTGTCGGCATCATTCCTGCGCCAATCAGGACTGACTTGTAACAATCATCAGCTGCTGAACAGACATTATACAGCAACGATTACACATATGTAGATTTATAATAAGACTTAATGTCTCCCACCATATACAAGGAACCTATGGCGCAAACCACATCATCTGCCTGAGCCATGGACAGAGCCTCGTCCACACCCTTTTGTATTGTATCGCATATGATCGCAGGAATATTCCTTTTGGCTACTTCATTTGCCAGATCCTTGGCTGATAATGCCCGGCTGTTCTCCGGTGAAACGCACATTATACATTTGGCCAAAGGCTCAATCGTATCAAGCATTGCATTGTAATTCTTATCTGCAAGAACGCCGAAAATGAAAATGATCCTTCTATCTTTAAATGCGGCCTTAAGGCTTGACACCGTTGCTTCAATCCCCTGGGGATTATGAGCTCCGTCCACCAAAAAGACCGGGTTCTTTTGCAGGACTTCAAATCTTCCCGGCCAATACGTCCGAGCCAGACCCCGCTTTATACTCTCATTATCGATATGATATCCTCTATTTTTCAAAATCTTCATTATTGAAAGCACCACTGCCAGATTATTCTTCTGGTATGATGCCAGCAAATGTATAACCAGCCTGCCATATTCTGCAGTTTCGAATTCCTGTTTGTCAATGTCGGCATCTATCAACTGTAAACTATCCGGATTGGTTATATGAAGCGAGGCATTAACCTCGATGCACCTTTTATTTATGATATTGATTATATTTTGAGACTGTTTATAAAGCACCACCTCACATCCGGGTTTAATAATTCCGGACTTGGTTGCAGCGATTTTCTCTACCGTATCTCCCAGGTACTCCACATGATCCAATCCAATGGAGGTGATCACGGCAACTTCAGGACTTTTTATAATATTGGTGGCATCGAACTCGCCTCCCATGCCCACTTCGAAGACAACTATATCGCAATTATGCCTGCTGAAGTATACAAGGGCAATCGCCGTATTAAGTTCAAACTCTGTGGGCAGATCCTGCATCTCTTCTGCAAATGGCTTGATATACTCCACTATTTCTGCCAGCTCATCGTCAGAGATATTCTGATTATTAATCTGCATTCTCTCATTAAAAACTTCTATAAACGGAGATATAAATAATCCTAATTTATATCCGGCTTCCCGCAGGATATTAGATGTGAATGCAGCAACGGAGCCTTTGCCGTTGGTTCCTGCTATATGAATAAACTTTAACGTATCCTGAGGGTTGCCCAGTTTATTCATCAATTCTGTAATTCTTTCAAGGCCAGGTCTTGAACCCTTCCAATTTACGCTGCTTATATAATTTAATGCTTCTTGATAATTCATTTAATATTTCCTTGTTTTCTTCTGCTTCAGCTTCACTATATGAGTATGGCTTCTCTTTTTATTTCGGTTGTATGATCCTCATCGATAAGCAAAACTGAATTTTCACAAAACAATATAGAGGATGCCATCCTTTACGAAAGCATCCTCTATATTAGCATATAATATTTATTTTGCTATATATTTATGTATTAATTATCCCTCTCCCTTTTGATAAAACAGACAAATAACAAAATAAATAAAACTACTATTTAGCTGCAGCTACCCTAACTGCTTCTGCTATATATCTGCACCAACCTCTTCGATAAATCTCCGATTTATTTGTGCCTCACTGAGGGAGATTATATATCAAATCCAGTTATATTACAAGCATAATGTGATAATTATTTATAAATAATGTTTAAAATATGTTACAGTTCAGCTATAGCCTGACACTTGCATGGCGGAATCGTTTATTACAACATTATTTAAGGATTAACCAGGTCTCACAAAGTGACCGATTCGTCTTTAAATAGTGCTCAGGTAAACACTACAATACAGTGGCGACATTTTGCTTTCTCAACTCACCGGCTCTAAAACAATAAATGATACCCGAAGGTATCATTCATTGTTGAGAGTAACATTATATATACACTGAATCTTTCCGCACAAATTCAGCATAGATATCTTTTCATCATGCTTTATTATCGCATCCTAATACATCTTTGATCTTATGAGCAACCATATCTTTGATGGCTGTACGAGCCGGTCTCAGATATTCTCTCGGATCGAACTTGTCTGGATGCTCATAGAAGAATTCACGAATTGTTGCTGTCATGGCAAGTCTTAAATCTGAATCGATGTTAATCTTGCATACAGACATGGAAGCCGCCTTTCTCAGCTGATCTTCAGGAACACCTATAGCACCCGGCATATTGCCGCCGTATTTATTGATCTTTTCAACAAATTCCTGCGGAACAGACGATGAGCCGTGAAGAACAATAGGGAATCCCGGAAGTCTCTTAGATACTTCTTCAAGAACATCAAATCTAAGCTGTGGCTTGGTTCCCGGTTTAAACTTATATGCACCGTGGCTTGTACCGATGGCAATAGCAAGTGAATCGCATCCTGTTCTTGTAACAAATTCTTCTACCTCTTCAGGGTGTGTATATGATGAATCCTCTGCACTTACTTTAACTTCGTCCTCAATACCTGCCAGGGTTCCTAATTCAGCTTCTACAACTACGCCATGATCATGTGCATATTCAACAACCTTCTTAGTGATCTCAATATTCTCTTCGAATGGCTTAGATGATGCATCGATCATAACAGATGTAAAACCGCCATCAATGCAGCTCTTGCATGTCTCGAATGTATCACCATGATCCAGGTGAAGGCAGATCGGAAGCTGTGTTTCGATAACAGCTGCTTCAACCAGTTTCATAAGGTATGTATGATTAGCATATGCACGCGCACCCTTGGAAACCTGAAGGATCAGCGGAGCATTTAAATCCTTAGCTGCTTCTGTGATACCCTGAACGATCTCCATATTATTAACATTAAAAGCACCGATGGCATATCCGCCATCATAAGCTTTCTTAAACATCTCTGTACTTGTAACCAATGGCATATTCTGTCCCTCCCTGAATACATATAAAATCCAAATGCTGCTTCATGCCTGTTTCAAGCATAAAAACAGCCAAACTGATACCTTCTTTCTGTAAATATAATATCACAGTAAAATTATAAAAAAAATGGACATTAAATAAAAAATAGACAGTTTTTATTTTGAAAAATTGTGTTTTTGCACAAAACTACGTACATAGTAATTGTGTGTACGCAGTTTTGTGCAAAAGTTTATAAATTTTAGTTATAAAAGCCAGTTGCTCCGTGCTTACAGCACTCTCGCAACTGCAACTGCATTCGCAATCCGAGCTATCGCTCTACTTGCTCATGCAGGTTAGCCTGTAACCCAATCTTAATTTTGTCAATAAAAGTCAGTTGCTCCGTGCTTACAGCACTCTCGCAACTGCACCTGCATTCGCAATCCGAGCTGTCGCTCTACTTGCTCATGCAGGTTAGCCTGTCCGATAGATAAGAATTCGCTTCTGCAAGCACAGCGAATTCTTATCTGCCGTACAGGACTTTTATAGCAAAAAGAGACAGAGCAATTAATTAACTGCTCTGCCTAAAAAACATTTTCAGAAATAAGGATTATTCAGCCGGCATAACCATTTCTTTGATTTCGCCTTCAACAACGATAGGAGCTGCTGTAGCTGCCTTAATGTCGTCAACTGTTACCCCAGGAGCAAGCTCTCTAAGAACGAATCCCTTGCCCTGAACAACTTCGATAACACCCATCTCTGTAACGATCATATCAACAGCCTTAAGTGCTGTAGCCGGAAGTGAGATGTGCTCGAAGAGCTTTGGTGCACCCTTATTAGTATGAGTCATTGCAACGATAACCTTCTTAGCACCAACAACAAGGTCCATAGCGCCGCCCATACCAGGAACCATCTTGCCTGGGATGATATGTGATGCGATATTGCCTTCCTGGTCTACCTGAAGAGCTCCAAGAACTGTCATATCAACATGACCACCACGGATAATACCAAATGATGTTGCTGAATCAAAATAAGCAGCACCCGGATTTACTGAAACATTAACACCGCCTGAGTTAACAACATTTGGATCAGCATCTTCAGGAGCACATACTCCTGCCATACCGATAATACCATTCTCAGACTGAAGAGAAATATCAATTCCTTCAGGAACATAGCTTGCCACCATTGTAGGAAGACCGATACCAAGGTTTACTACATAACCATCCTGGAGTTCCTGTGCTACACGGTGAGCAATAATCTGTTTTACGTTAGCCATTATTTGTCACCTCCTACGATATAATCAACAAAGATGTATGGAGTCATAACGTAATCAGGATCTAATTCGCCAACTTCAACAATCTTCTCAGCCTCAACAATAACAAGATCTGCAGCTGTTGCCATAGCAACCTGGAAGTTCTTAGTTGTGCCTTTATAGAATACATTACCCTTCTTGTCAACGATATTGCCGCGAAGAACTGCTACATCTGCATGAAGTGGTTTCTCTAACAGATATTCCTTGCCGTCAATTGTAATAACATCCTTGCCTTCAGCAACATCTGTACCAACACCTGTAGGTGTAAGAACGCCGCCCAGACCAGCACCGCCGGCACGGATCATCTCAACCATTGAGCCCTGTGGAACCAGAGTAACTTCAAGAGTTCCGGCATTCATCTGCTCTGCAACCTGCTTGTTAAGACCGATATGTGTAGCAATAAGCTTCTTAACTGCTTTTGCCTTAATAAGCTTACCATTGCCGCGAGGAGCTGCTGTCTCATTGCCATTCTCATCGAATGCAGGACCAAAACCGCCATCGTTGCACATAACTGTTAAGTCTTTTACGCCCTTTTCTACCAGCGCATCCATAATTGACTCAGGTGTACCATTAGCCATGAAACCGCCAACCATAAGAGTTGAGCCGTCCTTGATCATAGCTGCTGCTTCCTGAGCTGTGATAATCTTATTTTTCATTTGAAAAATACCTCCAACATTAAAATGCCTGCCTACTTTCATAGGCAGGCACCGATAATAACTTAATATTTATCAGATAATTAGTCTCTCTTTACGATACAAGCCTGGCCCATACCACCACCGATGCACAGTGTAGCAAGACCTAACTTAGAATCTCTTCTCTTCATTTCATAAAGAAGTGAAACAAGAATACGAGCGCCTGATGCTCCTACAGGATGTCCGAGGGCAATAGCACCACCGTTTACGTTAACCTTGTCCATATCGAACTCAAGGTCATGAGCTACTGCAAGTGACTGAGCTGCGAAAGCTTCGTTTGCTTCGATAAGATCGAATTCCTTAGTTGACTTAATGCCAGCCTTCTCCATAGCTTTCTTTGTAGCAGGAACAGGGCCAACACCCATGATTGAAGGATCAACACCACCTGTAGCGTAAGAAACTACTGTAGCAAGTGGCTTGATTCCCAGTTCTTCAGCTTTTTCTTTGCTCATAACAACGAGTGCAGCTGCACCATCGTTGATACCTGAAGCATTAGCTGCTGTAACTGTACCATCCTTCTTGAAAGCTGGTTTAAGCTTAGCAACCTTCTCCATTGAGTTGCCACGTGAAAGATGCTCGTCTCTGCTGAATACGATTGGATCACCCTTCTTCTGAGGAATTGTTACAGGAACGATTTCTTCATCAAATACGCCTGAATCAACAGCCTTCTCAGCCTTGTTCTGACTGTTTACTGCAAACTGATCCTGCATTTCTCTTGTAAGACCCCACTTCTCAGCAACATTCTCAGCTGTGATGCCCATGTGATAATCATTGAATGCATCCCACAGACCATCATTAACTGTAAGGTCAACCATCTTAGTATTGCCCATTCTTGCGCCCCAACGTGCTGAAGGAACTGCATATGGAGCTGCTGACATGTTTTCCATACCACCGCAAACTACGATTTCAGCCTCGCCAGCCTTGATCTGGTTAGCTGCAAGAGCAACTGCCTTAAGACCAGAACCGCAAACGATGTTGATTGTCATAGCTGTGCACTCGATTGGAAGACCAGCCTTGATAGATGCCTGACGAGCTGGGTTCTGTCCAAGACCGCCTGTAATAACGTTACCAAAGATAACCTCATCAACC
>CAVBWS010000006.1:0-69943 GCA_963599255.1 Treponemataceae bacterium | reverse complement strand
AATATGACCTTGTATCCGCGGCTCTCCAACTGCTTCCGGCCATTCTTAAATCTCGTTATATCAGGCTCCCTGTCAATGGAATGACTCGGTGCCGTTACAGCTATCGTATCTCCGGTCTGTAAATATTTTGGAAATATCATTGGTTCATCCTTTCATTGAAAATTCTGTAATGGTATATATGTGCAGAGGCTGTACGCCGAGGTTCACGGCACATATCATGTATTACTTACAATGTATCACTCTACCCATCTCTATTGAGTATACAATCTTCTCTGTCACATGCCTGCCCTGGGCCTTCTCCAGCGCATCTGCATATTCATTAAGCTGCGGCGTATATATCCTAGTATAATGTTCCTCTTCCCTGGACTTATCGGTCTTATAATCTACGAGGATTATATTCTCCGATCCATCCTCTGCTGTTTCGAAAAAGAACGCGTCTATTATACCCTGCACGAGCAGCAATTCAACATCAGATTGCGACGAACTAAATGACATACCAGTCTGTGTCTTCATCTGTGCTATGTCTATGTAACTGCCCTTAACAAACTGGCGTTCTCTGAACAGCCTGCCTTCATTAAATGCCCGCTTCATACGCTGGCCGAGATCTGAATTTATAAACCTCTCTATGCGGAAGATATCAATCACGCCGGCATATTCCACGCTCATCCGCCCTGCTGCCACTAACTCATCTAACTGCTGCCTTATGTCCTTATTATAATCCAGCAGCTCGAAGAATTTATGGTAAGCATTGCCTCTGTCTGCTCCCGTGAGCATGATCGTGCCCTTCTGTCCTGGTTTTCTTCGTGCAGATTTTCTTACAGCATTTTCTGATTCATCAATATCAATACCTCTGTCGTCAACTGCAGCATCTGTATCATCATTCAGGTCGTTGTCACAGCGTAACAGGCTCTTGCTGTTTTCAGGACTTCCCATATTTTCCGCCGCTCCTGCACCGGCATACTGATCATCCCTATTTTCCAGCTGCGAGGCTGATATCTTGCCCTGAATGTGCGCCGCCTTATCGAATGGATACTTGTAATTACACTGTCTCTCTATATCAGATACATCCATCTCGCTCCGAGCGATCTCGTATATCTTATCCTCCGTGATCATATTTTCGATCAGCTCTGTCGCACGCTTCTCCTCGGTCTCATATTGAGGCGGATAATTAAGATTATACAGATTACTGTCCTCTTGATGTTTATGAAGCGTAATTCCCAGCACCTTCATATAGCTGGAGCATTCCATCACCTTATACGCCTTAAGCTGCCCATCTGCAAAATATTTCTCTTGATCCCAATTCTTTATGATGTTATCCAAATCTGCCTTGCCCTGCGTTACACCTGATATGATAAGCATATCAACTGCCCTGGTCATTGCTACATACAAGAGTCTCAGCTCCTCTGCATAGGTGTTCGTCTTCTGGACCCTTCTTATAGTCTGCATCAGCACTGTCTTCTTATTAAGGCGTGCCTCAACATCTCTGTATTCGATGCCTATTCCCAGCCTTCTGTCAGGAACTATGTTCGAATTGTTATCTGTCTCATTGTATTTCTTGCCGCAATTCGCCAGAAATACAACCGGAAATTCCAGTCCCTTAGACTTATGAATGGTCATCATGGTAACCGCCTTAGCATCACCTGATACTGCATTTACCAAGCCGAAGTCCGTGCCATTTTCCCGTATTTCCTGCATATACCTGAGAAAATTAAAAAGTCCTGTATAGCTGCCCCTGGCAAATGTCTGTGCCTTCGATTTAAGCAGGTCCACATTCGCGATTCTGTCTCGTCCCTGGGGCATGGCAAATAAAATATTCTGAAGGCCCGAATCCTTCATTAAATAATCCATGAAGTCGCAAATGCTCATATACTGTGCTATGCTGCGCCATTCACCCAGTTTCTGTACGAACCAAGTTAACTTACCGTAACTCTCCTCGCAATAAGCCAGCAGACATTCATATATTGACTTGTTCTCACCTCCGGCCAGCCTTATTCTGGCCAGATCATCTGCGCTCGCCGAACAGATCGGACTGTATAATACCGCCGTAAATGGTATATCCTGATACGGATTGTCAACTATATTAAGGAGGTTCAACATGAGCCTTATCTCGAAGCAATCGAAAAATCCCTTGCCTGAGCTCTTGATAAATGCTATCCCACGTTTCCTAAGAACCTGCTCCAGCTCTGGATTATCAGTATTTCTCGACAAAATGGCTATGTCGGATAATGAATATCTGCCGTCTGCCGTAAGCTTCTCTATACGGTCAGCAATCTCATAGCCTTCCTGATATTTGGCCTGCTTGCCGTCGTCCTTGCCATTAATGAAGAATATCTCTGGCGTGTAATCGTCTAATTTTTCTTCTTCCGGATTTATTTGTTTACCAAATACCAGCTCATGTCCCTGCTGATAATCTATGCCTCCCACATCGCGGATCATCGCCTGCCTGAATACATAATTAGTGATATCTACGACCTCCCGGCGGCTTCTGAAATTCATATCAAGCGTAATCAGCCAGCCGTGCGGTGTCTTTTTATTTGTCAGTTCATTGTACGGAACATAATCTGCCAACTCACTCAGATGTCTGTAATTATCATACTTATTGGTAAATAACTCCGGGCATGCCATTCTAAATCCATAGATGCTCTGCTTGACATCCCCTACCATGAATACATTAGGACGTCCGAATCTCTCTGATGACAGCGCCCCTACCAGATATTCCTGCAGCTCGTTCGTATCCTGATATTCATCAACTATTATCTCATCAATAGAACGGGACATAATATCAGCAGTCTCTGTATAGATAATATGCCCGGCCTCATCTCTTAATATTCTGCCGTTTTCATCATATCTGAGAAGAACCCCGAGGGCATAGTGTGCTATATCCGAGAAATCTGCTATCTGCCTGTCCATCTTGGCCTCATTTAGTTCCTCTGAGAATCGTTTCGTGGTATTTATGATTGCCTTGGCAACAGGCTCGCACTCTGCCAGTTCCCTGCACATGGATTCATAATCAGCATAGAGAAAGTTCTCATGCAGTGAGCCCAGCTGTTCTCTTATTGACTTCATTAAATCTTGGGCATATTTCTTAAGATCCTCATCATATATATCCTTTTTGCTGTATGTTGGAGACTTAGGGATTTCCTCGACCAACGCCTCGACTGCACCCTTGATGCTGTCAAGGGGCAGTTCCGAATTTAATATCTCGTTCACCGCGCTTAATATGTCCTGGAATATCTGTTTGTGTTTAAATGGTCCATAGTTTCTCTGGGCGATCTTGCGTCCCCGAAGCGCCATGTCCTTAATATTCTCAAGTGTGCTGATAACAATATTTCTATAGCTTATCATCCAGTTGGACTCATTATCCGCATCCTGATATTTCTCATCAGCAAACATGTCCCCTGCATCTGTATAAATATCTGCGCTGGCATCCAGCCATGCCTCCGGCGCCGGATGGCTCTCTGAATAGCGATGAAGCTTCAGAATGATGTCCTCTATCTTCTTATCATTCTTATCTGCATAATATTGGGCAAATTTAATAAATTCCTCTGATGCTCCGGCATATTCTTCTTCCAGGACTTCCTCCAGGACGTCCTTCTTAAGCAGATTTATCTCGGCTTCATCTGCCAGTCTGAAGCCTGGGTCCAGCTCCACATCCTGGATATTATTGCGGACGATATCTGCACACAGCGAATCTATGGTGCAGATCCTGGCATGCTGCACCTTCATAAGCTGCTGGCGCAGATAGACATTCTCCGGATGTTCCCTGCATACCTCCCGCAGTCTCTTATATATCTTATTCTTCATACTGGCAGCCGCAGCCCTGGTAAATGTAATCACAACCAGCCTGTCTATATCCAGAGGATGTTCATCTCTCGACAGCATTCTTATTATGCGCTCGACTAAAACTGCCGTCTTGCCTGAACCTGCAGCTGCGGATACGAGTATGTTATCAGTCGGCGCATTTATTGCCAGTTCCTGACTGTCTGTCCATTTAAATTCTGCCATAGATCTCCTTCTCCATATCCTTACTGTCTACGCCTTCTGCGCTGTCATTATAATCACTGCCCCATTTGCATGGCTCAAACTTGCATACATCCTTATACACACAGTATTTGCAGCCATTAGAAGAACCACTGATATACGGAGCGATCCGCACATCGCCTTCCTTCAGCCTGCTACTTACCTCGCTGATCTTATTTTTGGCAAATGCAATCATATGATCGAACTCTTCACTATTAGCGATCTTCGAACTGCTGTCGAAGTCTCCATCCTTTTTATATTTCACATGAATAATATTGCTCTCACCTGCTAATCTGGCACCGCTGTCAATGGCATCCGCCACGCCAAAATCGCAGTTAGTAAGTCCGCTCATCTGAAATTTGTCAGACTCTTTACCCGGTTCTACGAATTTGTCCTGGATCAGATAATAATAGACACCGCCCGGAAGCACCTTCCTGTCAGGATATTTTTTCTTCACTTTCTCTATCGCGGCTCCCATATATGCAGCCAGCTGAAGCTGTATGCCCATATACAAGTCCTTAATCTCGAACTTCTCCTGGCCTGACTTATAGTCTATGATCTTAACAAACACATCATCGCCGTCATATATATCCACTCGGTCTATCTTGCCCTGAAACACTGTCGAGTCACCGTCATCGATCTCAAATGTCATCTCGAACAATTCCGGCTCGAACTGACCCTTCTTCACATGGTCTCTCAGGACATCGGTGGTCTTACATGCCACCTCGGTGATTCGTCCCATCAGGAATTTATTTCTCTCAGACTCTGCTGCAGCTTCATTATCCATTTCGGCTGCAGCCTCTCTTATACATTCCGTTGTAATCTCACGGCTGTCTTCATCAGAGACATTTCTGAATGTAAGCCCTCTTTCTTTTAATTTCTGAGCATATCTTTCGAGACTGCTATGATATATATTGCCTATATCAACCGCCTTTACTTCATACTCCGGTCTTTCCCTGATCTCAAGTCCATAACTCATGAAATGTTTAAATGGACATTCATAATACTTCTCATAGCGGCTTACACTTGCCTTTAACTTGTCTCCATACAGAGCCAGTGCTGTCTGCTCATCCAACGGTAAGGGCTGGTTGCTGTAAAATGCGCCTGATACTGCCTGCCTTAGTACCTGCGGCTCATTTGCCTCGAAAAACCTCATAAGCTGCTGAGACTTTTCTGATATAACGGCTGTTTCCTTCTGTTCTGACAGTTCTCTTGCTGTATCAGCCAGCTCCCTTGCTGCCTGCGCTCTCCAGGTTTCCTCCGGTGCCGTTTCTATCTTCTCTACGCTTATGCCCGGAAGAAATGAATCCAGATCATCTAAAATATATGACGGCGTTAACTGCTCTCCCGCCATATTCATAGCGGCATATGACAGATACAGACTGTCCTCCGGCTTCATCATTAACATGTAGATGTAGTAATTCTGAGTGCACAGGTTTTCAAGTGCTGTTGGCGCCAAGTCAAAATCAGCTTCCTTAAGAAATTCCCGTTCTCGCTGCGTGAATAATCCCATTGACGCTGCAGGCGCCGGGAGCTTGCCATCGTTAATGCCTGCGATAAATAAGAACTTAACGTCTTCAAGTCTCGTTCTGGTAAGGTCGCCTACTATAACAGCGTCAAGCGAAGGTGGAATGATGCTTACCTTGATCTCTTCTAATGCCCCCGCTGCCAGTTTTGTATATTCCCTGATATCCAGCTTCTCCGTGCCCATAAGATCAGATATTTCTTCTATAAGCTCAGTTACAAGCTTATAGATCTGCTCATATTCCTTGCCTCTGGACATGTCACCTGATCGGGCAAATGCATCTGCCATCCGCTCAACTTTCTCTTCTATCCCGTCATTTATAAGAAGTTCCAGTAATGCACCAGAAAAATCCGCTGCCGTCTTTTCACTTTCTCGACATTTCTTATAAAATTTAGGCAGCCTCGTGACTGCTTCCTTTCTTACTGCATTTATTGCCTCAAGATCCCAGAAATATTTTTCCTCTGTCTGACTGTATATTTTTCTGTTCTTAGTAAAATCCTTACTCCAAGCATTTGCCCCCCTAATGCCAAATTCCAGGCAGTAATTTTCAAGTTTGCAGATATCATCATATGATACATCTGTAAGACCGCTCTTAAGCCATGCAAATACACTCTCATAGGATAATCTTTCTGCTGCCGCCTGAAGCGCTGCCAGGACATATCTGGCCAGGGCATTCTCTCCCAGCCTTGATTTGTAATCAAGGAAGCATGATATTCCTGCTTCATCAAATACCTCTTCTATCACATCATGATAGGAGTCCATATCCGAGCAAATGATTGCAAAATCCCTGAATCGGGCACCTTCATTTCTTACTTTATTTAGGATTTCTTTGGCAATAAAAATAACTTCAGAACTAATGTCTCCGGCTGCATATTTATACACCTGCGGAATATTTTTCTTTTTCACGGCTGACTCTGTTTTGAATTCAGAGCCCGCGTTGAGCGCGATCTGTCTGAGACGCGTATATGTCTGATTGCTGAGGCAGAATTTATCGTACATCTGCGGATCATCTGATACCTCATCTTCCGGCAGTGTAAGTGTGACTGTTATATCCGAAGCCACTCTCAGGAGTTCTTCTATAAGTTTATACTGAATAGGTGTAAAGCCTGTAAAGCCATCCATGTATATGTGTGCATTCTTGATCATACCGGACCCGGAAACTACTCTGGCTAATACGTCGAGGACTTCCTCCTGTGTTGTATATCGATCTTCTATTTCCTCAGAAAATCTGTGATAAATAAGCCTGATATCCTGAAGCTTGTTATAAAGAAGACCATTTCCGGAATTATGTGCGGCCTCCTGCATAAGAAATAATTGATTGTCATCAATGGCATATTGTTTAAGTTCTGTCACAACCGACTTCATTTCAGCCGCAAATCCCGGCATATGGACTTTACTTTTATATACCACCATATCCTCGCGGCATGCTTCCAAAACTTTTCTTAACACAAGCACCTTACCTGTATCATTAAGAATGTCAGATTCCCTGTATCCCAGTTCATCAAATACTTTATGCGCCAGTCTGTTGAAGCTTACGATATCGATATTCATAACAGCGTGCGCAGGGTGTGCCTTAACCACATCCCGCTGCATCTTAAGAGTTGACTGCTCCGGAACTATCGCAATAAAAGAAGAAGCTGGCTGAGCAGCTGAGCGTTCAACCATCTCCTTACACAACATATCAGATTGACCTGCATATGCAGGTCCGAGAATTATTTTAAGCATAAGCATTGTCCTATAATTTATTGAAATATTGCTTGTCTATAGCGTGCCGAGGCTCACGGCACGCTATATCATGAGCATTAAATGAATTCAAAAGTCTTAAGCAGGAATATAAATACTGTCAGCGTTACTACTGAACCCAGAGTGGTTATTACCACCGCTCCCGCCGTTATCATTCCCTCGTGGCCGTAGGATTTGGCCATAATAAATGATGATGGCGTAGTTGCACCTGCCAGCATGACAAATATTGCTATCAACGCCTCTTTTCTAAATCCCATCATTATCGCAATAGATACGAATATCACAGGAAGTGCTACAATCTTAATGATAGATGCCACAGCCGAATATTTCATGACTTCCCTTGCACTCTTGAAATTAAATTCCGCACCTATGCATATAAGAGCAAGGGGCGTCGCCATGCGCGCCAGATAGTTAAGGGAAGAATCTATAATACTCGGATAATCTATGCCGATAAGCGAAGATACAAGACCTGCGACTACACCTATAAGAATCGGATTCTTCGCTACAGACAGCAATGTCTTCTTGATGCTGCTCCTGCCTGTCTCCAGAGGTGACGTAGCCTGGAGAAGGATAACTGCATAAATATTATATAGCGGAACACATCCCAATATCATCATTCCGCTCATGGATGCTGAACCGTATATATTCTGAATTAGTGCGATGCCCATTACCGCCGCGCTGCTTCGGTAGCAGGCCTGAACAAACTCGCCCTGTTTCGACCTGTCTTTAATCACCAATTTGGCAATCCCCCAGGTTCCCCAGAAGGTAAACGACGTGGTTATTGCGCAAAATAATAAAAACTTCAGATCAAATGCCTTAACAAAATCAGCTGCCGACAAATCCACAAACAGAAGCACAGGCAGCGTAACTTTAAAATTAAACTTGTTGGCTGCCGATAAAAATCCTTCCGTTAATACATTTACCCTTTTCAGAAAATAGCCAAACGCGATCATGATAAACAAAGGCATGGTTACGTTCAGCGAGAACACTAAATCACTCATAATTCTACTCCGCTTTACTTTCAAATTTCAACAGATTATCTTTGCGCTGTGATCCACTGCATGCAGCCACTGCGAAACAAGGATTGCTGCGCACTTCGTGCTCTTGCAATACAACCCGAATTCGCACTCCGAGGTTCACAGCACACAATATTCAGATGTAATTCTTTGCTAAAAATTAATGATTTAAATTAATCATTTTTTAACAAAAATTTCACTCTTAATATGCTATCATATTTCCCGTTATTCTGGCATAATTAATAACGAATAACAAGAGACTGAGGGAGTATTTTTATGGGAGCTACGGCATATGTAGATGGAAGCTATAACATAAGAACAAAACATTTTTCCTATGGAATAGTTTTTTTTACCGGAGCCGTTGATTCTGATGGTAATCGTCAGGAACTTCATTTCAGCAAAGAATTCAGTCATCCCGAACTGGCAGAAATGCGTAATGTGGCCGGTGAGATCATGGGTGCCGCTGAGGCCATGAAGATGGCTGACAAGCTCTCAATTAAGGAACTTACTATCTATCACGATTATGAGGGAATCTCCAAATGGTGTACGGGTGAATGGAAAGCCAAAAAAATCTGGACCCAGAAGTACAGAGATTTCTATAGAGATATTTCAAAGAATGTATGTATTAATTTTGTCAAAGTAAAAGGTCACTCTAATGATAAATATAATGACCTTGCTGACTCATTAGCCAAGAAAGCTGTTGGAAATTGAACGAATCATATAATAATAGAAAGAATACAGAATCAAAGAGCAAATCCACGAACGCACAGGCTGCCAAGGCGGCTTTAAAGGCGAGCAAGGCAGCTAGCACCAAAAGTGCAATGGCTCATGCAGCTAATATGTCGTCTGATTCAACGCACAGGAACATAAAATCTAACCAGACATCACAGACTCCTAGGAAATCTGCTGCAGCAAAATCCTCTGCTTCATCTGCTATAGGTTCAAAATGGACCCACGTCAGAGCTCGTCTGGCCGATGAAATTAATGAACTGCGTGACAAGAATAAAAAGAAAGCTGCCGACATAATGAATGCCCGTGCTGCCAAGCTTGAGGCAAAAGCTGCTCTTAATGAATCAAGATACGAAAATAATTCATACGAGGATGACTATAGCGAAGGTGGGTCTATAATGCGTAATAAATTTTTCATCATACCGGCGATAGTTGTTATTTTATGCTTAGGAGGCTTCGTTGTTGCATCTCAGGCCGGAATTATCAAGACATTCCTCACCCCTGCCAAGTACAAACAAGCATCCACACAGGAATCAACCACACAGGAGACTACGACTACAAAGGAAACCACGACCGCTAAGGAAACTACAACGACCACTGAGGAAGAGACCACAGAGGCGGTAGAACTTCATCGTTTTGTTATAAATGTCAACCTGGCTTATAATGTTATCCAGATATATGAACGTGGTGAATTATTGAGCACAGGTTCTGACCCTAAGGATCCTAGTGATGATGAATATAATTATACTCCATATATAGCATTTTCATGCTCACCGGGTATTGATGGTGCCACACCTACAGGAACATTTGAGTTAGGTGATCGTTCAGCATGGTGCTTCATGGTCGGTGATGTTTATACACAATACGCAACCCGTATAACCGATGACGGAATCATGTTCCATTCTATTCCGTATTATACAGAAAACCCAGGCGACATTGAGACCAATGAATATAACATTCTTGGATATGATGCTTCCTCCGGATGCATCAGACTGAACGTAAGGGATGCTGCATGGATATTTAATAACTGTGAGAAGGGAACCCAGGTTAATATCTTCTACGATTGGAGTGACTATGGCCCTCTTAATCCTGAGCCTACTTATACAATACCGACCGATATTTCACAGCTGTCAGGATGGGATCCTACCGATGTATATTATTCAAACAACCCATGGCTCAGTTACAATGCTTATCTTACAAATACATCCGTATCGCTTCCTGCTTATTCGTCGGCAGACACACTTATTGCAGCTGTATATCCTACAGATCAGTATGGCAATTACCTGGGTAACTACTTCTATACAGACGGCGGATATTACCTCGACACGCCCGGCACATATTACACTACAGCGCATATTGATATAGGTAATCTGTCATTTTCCTATGACTTAACCATCACTATAACTGAGTCATACAGCAATGACTCGTATTACTACAGTGAGGATACAACTGAATATAGCGATGAGGCGTATTATACTGAAGAAGATACAACTTACAGCGAAGAAACATAATTTCTATCCCGCGCTGTGAACCTCGGCATAGCAGCCACTATGAGAAAACGCCTACGCTAATTGTTTTCTCATAGTGGCTGCGCCGTCCCAGCTTGGTCAATGAAGTTTTACAGCCGCGCCGCAATGCATTTCAATCTACATATCTTAATTAAATTTTTACATACACATCTTTATAATCGCAAGAATTCCCAGGTGAACCGGATAGAAGAAATAATA
This sequence comes from Treponemataceae bacterium, assembly GCA_963599255.1. Classification (GTDB taxonomy): domain Bacteria; phylum Bacillota; class Clostridia; order Lachnospirales; family Lachnospiraceae; genus RGIG5612. Next base: position 59,183 of record CAVBWS010000006.1, on the reverse strand, counting down.
GAAATATTTCGGCAGCTGCCTTCCCTTCTGCCCATTATAGAAATATATAAGCGGAAATGCCAGCAGGCCGTATATCTGGATCTTATCAATATTGATCAGTGATTGTATCAGATTATCGCTGTGACGTGAGAACCAATTAATCACATCCGTCTGCAGGATAACATGAGCCATATACCCTACTGACATAACAAGTGTTCCGAATATGGCCGTCTTAACGAAGCTGTCTTTAAATATATAAAATGTCATGATCAAAAGTATTCCCATCATTCCGTATTCGAAATGAAGTTTCAGGGATACAAAGCATGCCGCTGCAACCAGGATAAGGCGGCATAATACAGACAAGAATCCGCTTTTTATATTATCTTTCAGCCATTGATAACCATAGATAGTTATAAGCCCCGTAAACAGAAGGAAGAATATATTCATATCTGACGGGTTAAACCATTTGTCAGCCATTGCATAGCTGTGCGGAACTATCGAAATAACTGCAAGAAGCAGAAGCCTTCCTGCGTATTTGACTTTATTTCTCGTTTTAAATGCACCCTCCGCAAGCATAAATGCATACAACACAAATGCAATTCTTCCTATTATCCTGCCCAGCATATAGAGATCATCGCTGTATATGCTATGTACACCCTGCGTGTACAGATATTTCACATATACGACTCCGGTCACATGATCCAGTGTCATGGTAAGCAGCGCAATATTTTTAAGCACTGCTGCAGATATTCCTTTTGAAGAATTATTCATAATATATAACCTCGTCTGCCTTTTCTAAAAGCTGTACTGACTTAAGATTCGGCTGTGTTCTCATCACGTTTTTATGATGGCAAATACTACATCGCATATTGCAGTCAGTTGTAAAATCACCAATATTTTTTATCACAGAGTTCAATACCCGGTCAAGACCGACACGTGTCCTAAAGCGCATCGGCAGCAATTCATACCATGCAAGCAACTAATGACTTTCAAAAATTCATCTTGAAAAATCCCCCACGAACTAATATAAATACATATACAACAATAATGAAATATAACGCTTCAGGACTTGTATTTATCCTGCAGCATAAAGGAGGAATCACAGTGAGATACAGTTATAAAACCAAAGGCGTCTGCTCACAGGTCATTAACTTCGATATTAACGGAGATGTCATAAGCAATGTGGAATTCATCGGCGGATGCAATGGCAATCTTAATGCCATCTCTAAGCTTGTGGACGGATGTACAGTTGATTACATTGAGAGCAAATTAAAAGGGAATCTCTGCGGTATGAAACCCACATCCTGCGCTGATCAGCTGGCAATCGCCGTAAGGGAAGCATATAACGCCCTTAAATAAATTCTATGTATTAAAGCATTTTTATGCCAGGATGGCGCAGACCACTGCGAGAAAACAATCAGCGTAGGCGTTTTCGAACAGTGGTCTGCGCCATCCCTGTATGAGAGCATTTAGACAAAACTTATTATGTCGTGTAAATATTTTCTTCTACTTTTGTAGAACTATTTATAGAAAATCCTACAACATCATGCTATTATAAAGCGTAAAATCTTTTACCAAGTTCTCTATCTTACGCAATTGATTTTACAAACTGTAATGGCATGATTTTTTATGTCACATATTGTTATGTTAATAATTTTAGATTTTCGGACTAAGATGAACGCATATCGCTTCATTTGCATTTGATGCAGATGTTTTTTGATGTTTGCGGAGAATTATCTGCGATCCGGAATATCTGGTAAGGAGACTATTATGTCAAATAGCGCAATTGTAGGAATTAACTGGGGTGATGAAGGAAAGGGACGTATGGTTGACCTTCTCACGCAAGACGCTGATATCGTTATACGTTATCAGGGCGGCGGCAATGCCGGACACACAGTTGAGAATGAATATGGCAAATTCGCACTGCATCTTCTGCCATCAGGTATTTTCCGTCCGGGAGTTGTTAACATTCTCGGAAATGGTGTCGCTGTAGACATGGAAAACCTGTGGAATGAAATGAGCACAGTAATGTCACAGGGCATCAAACTTACACCTGAAAACTTCAGAATAAGCGACCGTGCATCACTGCTTCTTCCATGGCACAGAGATCTGGACGGGCTTGAAGAAGCCAGACTTAAGGATAAAAAGTACGGCTCAACTAAGCAGGGCATCGCTCCATTCTACTCTGATAAATATCAGAAGAAGACCATCCAGGCCGGCGAATTGTTCTACCCTGAATATCTTAAATCCCGCATTGCAGACATAATGGAATGGAAGAACCTTACTCTTACACAGGTTTACCATGCCAAGCCTTATACTCTTGAGCAGATCATGAACTGGCTTAACGAATTTGGTAAAAAATTAAAACCATTCATTTGCGATACAGGAAGTTTCCTTCGTAAGTCTCAGAAAGAAGGCAAGCGTATTCTCTTCGAAGCTCAGTTAGGCTCATTAAGAGATCTCGACTACGGAATTTTCCCATATACAACTTCATCAAATGCAATTGCTGCATATGCACCTGTAGGTTCAGGTCTTACATCTGCTAAAATTGACACAATTATAGGCGTTGTAAAAGCTTATTCAACCTGCGTAGGCGAAGGTCCGTTTACCTGCGAATGGTTCGGCGAGGAGGCTGATAAATTAAGAGAAGCTGGCGGCGAATACGGTGCCAAGACAGGTCGTCCTCGTCGTGTGGGACCGATCGATCTTGTTGCTACTCGTTATGGTGTCGAGGTTCAGGGTGCTACGGATATCGCACTTACCAAGCTGGATGTATTAAGCTACATGGACAAGATTCCTGTATGCTCACACTATATATTAAACGGACAGCAGACAGACGAATTCCCATTCCCTGCTGCACTTAACGATGCTAAGCCGGTTATCGAATATGTTGACGGCTGGGGTACAGATATTTCAGGCGTTCGCAAATGGGATGACCTGCCTAAGGCTGCACAGGATTATGTTCTTATGATAGAAAAAGCCATCGGATGCCACATCACATATGTATCCGTAGGACCGGAAAGAGATTCATATATTAAGCGCGACAAATAAATCTCTGCATATTATGAAAGGATATTTTCATGACTAATAAATACGAATCCCCTCTGTCTTCAAGATATGCTTCTGCTTATATGCTGGAGCTCTTCTCTGCCGAAACCAGGATCAAAACCTGGAGAAGACTCTGGATCGCCCTTGCAAGAGCTGAACACAATTTAGGCCTGCCGGTCACAGAAGCGCAGATCAAAGAACTTGAAGAACACATCGACGAGATCGACTTTGAGTGTGCAGCACAGCGTGAGAAGGAAGTCCGCCACGATGTTATGGCTCATGTATATACATACGGCAAAGTTGCACCGTCAGCCGCAGGTATTATTCACTTAGGGGCTACCAGCTGCTATGTAACAGACAATGCTGATATTATCATCTACAGAGATGCACTTAAGTATTTAAGAGGTGAACTTCTCAAGGTTATCGCTAATCTGGCAGATTTTGCTGACAAATATAAGGCTCTTCCTACTCTGGGATATACTCATTACCAGCCGGCTCAATTAGTTACGGTAGGCAAACGCGCATCCTTATGGATGCAGGATTTCGTTACCGACCTGGAGGAGCTAGACTTCGTTACCGAGCATATTCCTATGTTGGGATGCCGCGGCACCACAGGTACGGAAGCCAGCTTCATGGAACTCTTCGATAATGACGAAGATAAGATCATGAAAATGAATCGTCAGATCTGCTCAGAATTCGGCTTCAATAAGATGTTTGATGTATGCGGGCAGACATATCCGAGAAAGCTCGACAGCCGCATTCTTAATGTATTAAGTTCTATCGCTCAGAGCTGCTATCGTATGGCTAATGATATCCGCTTGCTGCAGCATGACAGACAGGTGGAAGAACCATTTGAAAAGAATCAGATTGGATCATCTGCTATGCCGTATAAGAGAAATCCTATGCGTTCTGAACGTATCTGTTCGTTGGCACGTTATCTTATGGCTGACGCAGCCAATGCCCCTATGACAGCCTCTGTTCAGTGGCTTGAGCGTACACTTGACGATTCAGCCAACAGAAGGATCTCTCTTCCTGAAGGATTTCTGTGCGCTGATGCCATACTTCGTCTGGCACAGAATGTATCTGACGGACTTGTTGTTAATGAGAAGATTGTTGAAAGAACAGTTAATGAATATCTTCCTTTCATTGCAACAGAAAATATCATGATGGAAGGCGTTCGCCGCGGCGGCAATCGTCAGGAACTGCATGAGATCATACGTGAATGTTCTATGAAGGCGACGGCAAACATGAAGAACGGTCTGCCATGTAATCTGCTCTCACTCCTTGCTGCTGAACCGGCATTTAATATGACCGAAGAGGAACTGACGGAGACTCTTAATCCAAGTGCATACATCGGACGCTGCCCTGCTCAGGTAGACGCATTCCTGGCCAAGGTTAAGCCTCTGATCGCAGGCATTAAGAAAGAGACTGCAGAAATTTCATTATGATAAAAAATAACTTCAGCAACTCCTGCAGCCTGTAGGCAGCGGGACTGTATATAAATTAATGGCTGCGCAGCTATGCAGGGTATCGTCCTGCCTGCGCAGCCGCTGTCTGAAAACTTATAAAAGATCTAGGAGACATTATGGAAAAAGTTTTAGTATTGGATTTTGGCGGTCAGTATAACCAGCTCATTGCCCGCCGTGTACGTGATCACCACGTATATGCTGAAATTGTGCCTTATAATAAGATAACAGTGGATGAGATCATGGCTGCCGGATATAAAGGCATTATCTTCACCGGGGGCCCTAACAGTGTTTATGACATGTCATCACCGCATTTCGATCCGGCCATTTTGGATGCCGGCATTCCTATTCTCGGTATTTGCTACGGATGCCAGCTTATAGCATATATGGCAGGCGGCACCGTTGAAAGCGCTGAAGGAAGCTCTGAATATGGCATGATAAATCTGCACGCTTCTAATTCGCTTATTTACTCAGATATCCCGTCAGACAGCATTGTATGGATGAGCCACACTGACTATGTAAGTAAGCTCCCTGAGGGCTTCACTCTTACAGGTACAACGGACAAATGTCCTTGCGCTTCAATGGAAAATGCTGCCAAGAAGATTTACGCAGTTCAATATCATCCGGAAGTTACACATTCTGAATATGGCAAGCAGCTGCTCTACAACTTCCTGTATAAGGTATGTGAATGCGCCGGTGACTGGGTTATGGAAAGCTTCATTGAAGATACTGTTGCTGAACTTCGTGAAACAATCGGTGACAAGGGCGTAATCTTAGGTCTGTCAGGTGGTGTTGACTCATCAGTTGCCGCTGCTCTTCTCTCTAAGGCCATCGGCAAGCAATTAACATGCGTATTCGTAGACCAAGGTCTTATGAGGAAGGATGAAGGCGACTTCGTCGAAGAAACATTTACCAAATTATTTGATATGAATTTCGTTCGTGTTAACTGCCAGGAAGTCTTTCTTGAAAAGCTTAAGGGCGCAGTTGACCCTGAGGATAAGCGTCATATCATAGGAACCGAATTCTATAAAGTATTCTGGGATGAAATCCGAGACAGATATAACGGCGGATTCTTCGCTCAGGGAACTATTTACCCTGACCGCATTGAAAGCGGTAAAGGCGATGCAGCTAAGATCAAGACTCATCATAATCAGGTTGCAATGCCTTCTGATATTACATTTGACGGCATAATCGAGCCCCTTAAGGATCTGTTCAAGGATGAAGTCAGAAAAGTCGGTGAGAAGCTGGGTCTTCCGCATGACCTCGTATGGAGGCAGCCATTCCCGGGTCCTGGACTGGGTGTCCGTGTCATTGGTGAGATTACTGCTGAGAAGATCAAGATCTTACAAGAAGCCGACTGGGTATTAAGAGATGAAGTCGCTAAGTCCGGCTACAGTGAGAACCTGGCTCAATTCTTCGCAGTTCTTCCGGGGGTTAAGACAGTTGGCGTTATGGGAGATCACAGAACATATGATGAGCTTATCGCCATCCGTGCAGTCACAACCGATGACTTCATGACAGCTGACTGGGCCAAGATCCCGTATGATCTGCTGGGAAGGATCTCCAACAGGATCATCAACGAGGTTGACCATGTTAACAGAGTTGTATACGACATCACCCAGAAACCGCCAGGAACAGTTGAGTGGGAATAACATATAACTTACTTATAATCAGATGAATTTTCTTAAATCATTCTTAGAGGTGCTTGTAATTTCTAAGAATGATTTAAATTTTGTAATTATAATTTTTATTAGTATAAGGGCATAGAACAATGGTAATAGAAAAAGCAGACAGATTAAATCACTTCCAGACAGGCATTTTTGCAGCCTTAAATGAGAAGAAGGAAGAATTCCTTAAAACAGGTCGTAAGATGTATAACCTCTTCATCGGCACGCCGGATTTTCCGGTGGCGCCTCACGTGCAGCAGGCATTAATTGACGCAGCGGCTGACCCGGAGAACTGGCACTACGCACTGCGAGATACCCCTGAGATGCTTGATGCAGTGGTTAAATATTATAAAAAAAGGTTTAATGTTGACATTACTCCTGATGAGATCATGTCTGTCAGCGGCTCTCAGGAAGGAGTTGCACACCTGGGATTAGCTCTGTGCAACTCTGGCGATGTAGTACTGCTTCCTAATCCCGGTTATCCGATTTTTGAAGTTGGGGCTTATTTAGGCGATGCTGAATTATATTTCTATGAACTTAAGGAAGAAAATGATTTTCTGCCTAAATTTTCAGACATACCGGAGGATATTGCTAAGAGAGCCAAATATATCATGGTATCTTATCCGTATAATCCTGTATGTGCCGTTGCTCCTGATGAATTTTACGAAGAGCTTCTGGCATTTGCCCGCAAATACAATATTATTGTAGTTCATGATAACGCCTACTCTGACATTATCTATGACGGAAATTATGGCGGATCCTTCTTGAATCATAAGGGTGCCAAGGAACAGGGAATCGAGTTCTTCTCGCTGTCGAAATCATTTAATGTTACAGGTGCAAGAATATCATTTGTAATCGGCAATAAGGAGATCATTGATGCCATGAAGCTCCTGCGATCTCAGTATGATTTTGGTATGTTCCTGCCTATCCAGAAGGCTGCGATTGCAGCCCTTACAGGCCCGCTTGAGGGTGTCAAGGAACAATGCAGGATGTATCAGGCCAGACGAGATGCTCTGTGCGGCGGCTTAAGAAGCATTGGCTGGAACGTGGCCGACAGTAAGGGAACCATGTTCGCATGGGTTAAGATACCGGAAGGATTCGAATCATCTCAAGACTTCTGCATGAAGCTGCTTGAGGCTACCGGTGTGTTATGTACACCAGGCAGCGCCTTCGGCTCCTGCGGTGAGGGATATGTAAGATTTGCCCTTGTTCTGCCTGTTGAAGAATTAAATGAAATGATTCAGGTAATTGACGCCAGCGGCATACTTAAATCTCAAAAATCATAATGTAAAAACACCGCTAAGGGTGCCAGATACAGCAGCAGTCTGGCACCCTTGTTGTATTAAAATCCCTTGCAAAACCAGTAGTCCAACTCGGATCTGCATGCTTTGTATGAGTGGTGAATCAGAGGTATTTTCGTAAGATAGAATTATAATATATTGACAATATTCTTAGGGTGGCCCTCCATCCAGCATTTAAGATTATCCGCCACCATGCTGACGCATCTTCTTCGTGATTCAATTGCTGCCCATCCCACATGAGGGGTGATGATACAATTTGCCGCTGTATACAGAGAATCGTCAGCTGGCATCGGTTCAACTGTAAGAACATCTATTCCTGCACCCGCGATCCGTCCTTTATTAAGTGCATCTGCAAGTGCCTTGGGATCTACGACACCGCCTCTTGCAGTATTTATCAGAAATGCTGTTGGCTTCATTAGTTTAAGTGTATCTTCGTTAACAAGATTTGCAGTACCCTCATTAAGCGGACAGTTAAGAGACAGATAATCCGACTCTGAAAACAGTCTGGTTTTATCAACCTGTTCATACGGGCAGTCCCCTATGTGGCGTCTTGTATAAATCATTACTTTCATTCCAAATGCATCTGCTATCTGAGATACCTTCCTTCCAATGTTCCCATATCCTACGATACCGATGATTTTGCCTGCGATCTCACTTATAGGATATGGAAAGAATGAGAATGTCCTAGAATTGATCCACTCTCCTCTATGCACTGCGTCATTGTATAAAGGCATGCTTGAAGCAAACATAAGAATAAAAGAAAATACCTGCTGGGAGACCGCATCAGTGCTGTATCCCGGAACATTTGCCACTGCAATGCCATGATCGGAAGCAGCCTTCAGATCAACATTATTATATCCCGTGGCAAAAAGTCCTATATATCTGACACTCGGGAGCTGCTCTATGACTTGCCTTGTGAGCGATACCTTATTGATCAGAATTGCATCAGCATCCTTGCACTTCTCTATCATCTCATCATCCGGCAGCACATTATAGAATCTTGTCTCACCGAGCGCTTCTATCTCAGAAAAGTCCAAGTCTCCGTTGGTAAGAGTATTTAAATCCATTACATTAATTCTCATAATTTCCCTATACTTCCCTATTATTCTTTATTTTTTGAAAATTCTTGTACGTAAATTCTTATATTCTACACAGACATAAGGGACCCCTGCATATAAGATTTTTGTGCAGGCACAGGATATCCTTGTCTGTAAGATTTTCTGCACAGACACAAGGTAACCTTGCCTGCAATACTTTCTGCTCAGGCATAGGATCGCCACGTTTGTAAGATTCTAGTCATCAGTCACAGTTGTTGCCTGCGAGCTTATTCTCTATCGCACAAAAATACATCGGCCGCCATGTGTTCCCAGGGAATATATGTTAGTTGCACTGGACACTGGCGATGCATCATCAAGATGCACTCCTTCCAAGAACCGATGATTTTAGGATTATAGCACTTATTCAACGTAATTCAACTTGAGTCATTCATTAGAAAAATTTTTTATACAGAAAGCACTTACATTATAATATTGCTGCAGCAGGATATAACATGCATGATTGTTATCTGCTGTAACTTGTGGTAATATCTGAAGGTATTTTAAATACCTTCAGATATTTTATTTTTTATTTAAGGAGGCCTATATGTTATCCTCAGCACCTATGTACAATAAACAGACAATCAGCGAACGACTTAAGGAATTATTATCATCAAGACTCAGAGCCTATAATGAAGCTCATCCCGATGATAAGCGGCTCACTCAGAAGGATTATATAAGCACTGTTCTAGGCTTGAATCCCGAACGAGTAAGATCATATACTAAGGGTGAACGTTCTAATGTTATACCTCTTGATGTGGCCTGCGATCTCTGCAGCAAATTAGGATGCACTATCAACTATCTGCTTGGGGACGAGGACATCAGTGCTGAATCATGTATAAGTGAAAAAACAGGCTTATCTGAAGGAGCCATAAAACGATTGGCTGCAGCTAATAATAGCAATATTGTCGCTAATAATATATCTGACAAAATCAATGACCTCTATGAGAAAATAGCAGATGAAGAAAATGAAGCATTTATATCTGATCTGTATGATGAAATATCTGATTTAGAGGAGCAGATGCCTGAAACAGATATCCTTCCGTCAATAATTGACAGAATTATCCGTATGCCGTCATTTCCATATATTGTAAGCGAGTACCTAAACAGCTTCGAGCCATCGATCATATCTGCCGGCAGGAAGAACAGTTTTCAAAGCTCCAGCAGCGAATTATTCTCTTCCAACAGTCTTACTGTATCAACTGATTCGGATAAATCTTCAGTGTATATAACAGGATTTGGCAAGGAATTTTATGTAAATAATAATATTCTGATAAATTCTGAGATTATCAAGCAGGTGCTCATTAAGAAAATGCAGCAAGACTTAGATCAGGAGTTGAGATCAGCACGGGAAAGGTCATTAAAATCAATCTTCAGCGACGATCCAGAGATGTAGACGGCACCTTTAACTGTTATCCGGTAACAATAACATGAATATCATTATAGATGAAGATTCATTAAAACCACATTATTGTCTTCTTCACAAACAAAATTTTATCTTCCTCCTGAATACTAGGAAGCCGATGATCACGACAAAAAAAGCCGGGATGCTGTATTTATCAGCTTCTCCGGCTTCCTTTAAACCAATCGGTGTGACGGGATTCGAACCCACGGCCTCTGCGTCCCGAACGCAGCGCTCTACCAAACTGAGCCACACACCGACAGCCTGATTATTATATCACAATTCAACTCTTTTGCAAGTACGAGATAAATCAATCGTGCAAAAATATTGTCTGCTTTACCTAACACTCCTGCCTACAAAAATTTCGGCGTTTTGACCTGTCACTTTTTTATCATTCGAAAATCATGGCTAAACTGTAACACTGCTTTACCTTATAAAAATTACATATTCTTTTCACGCTTACCTGCTACCCCTGGTATTACAACGCGCAGCAAAATAAATTCCACGACAAAAAATATTGCTGCAGCCAGAAGTATTATTTCGATCATTTGACCTGTTATGAACACAATTGAGAACAGCTTCGGAAATAACAGAACCGTCAGAAATGCAACTGCCGTTATAAAAATGATCAGTCCTATCTTCCATATATTGATCCTTCCGCAGATATTAAATACTGTGCAGATACCTAATATAAGCATAAGATATGTGGCAGCTGCGGACAACTGAGGACCATCTGCATGTGCCATACTCCTAAGAGCAAGCGCCGCTACGGCCAATGTAACAGCCTCCAGTATTCCTACAGGAATTGCTGATGTAAACACATTTCTCAGGAAGTTGCCGCTTATCCGCCTTACATCCGGCTCTAAGGCCAGCAGAAACGACGGTATACCTATAGTAATACCCCCGATCAGTGTGACCTGAATATTCTCAAACGGATATGTGATTCTTGAAAACAGCACGAAGATAAAAGAAAAAATAAATGCATATGTAGTCTTGGTCAGATATAAGGATGCCGACCGCTGCAGGTTATTAATCGACTTTCTGCCCTCAGCAACAACCAGCGGAAGCGAAGAAAAATCAGAGTCCAGCAGAACCAGATTGGCCACATTTCTGGCTGCATCAGCGCCTGACTGCATGGCTATTGAGCAATCCGCTTCCTTAAGCGCCAATACATCATTTGCCCCATCTCCTGTCATGGCAACCGTATGGCCTGCCCCCTGAAGTACCTTAACAAACTGGCGTTTCTGATTAGGTGTTACCCTGCCAAATACGTTATATTTATCTGCAGCCTCTGCGATATCCTCATTAGTTTTCAGAGTTGAGGCATCGATCCATTTATCAGAGCCCTCCAGTCCTGCCTCTGCCGCAATTACCGATACTGTCTGAGGATTATCTCCTGATATGACCTTAATGCCCACGCCCTCATTTCTGAAGCTGGCAAAAACAGATTTGGCAGAAGCTCTTACCTTGTCGCCGATAACGATCAACAGTAATGACTGTATATCTGAAGGAAGCACCGGATCTTGTCCGTCTGTATTTTCTATATTCTCATCGCTGTGTGCGAATAATACTACTCTCTTGCCCTGTTTTGTATATTTTCTTATATTGTCCTGCAGCCTCTGTATCTTCTCTCCTAATATTCGTTCCGGAGCTCCCAGAATATATGAGCCCCTCCCCTCGATTGAAACCAGGCTCCATTTTCTGTCTGATGAAAATGGTATTGCAGAAATCAGGTTATCATGAATTTTGTACGCACCCACCGCCTTGTCTGCAGATGAATTGCGCTTTCTATTACGTTTAAATATTTTTTTGTCAGATGTATCATGGCGGTCCGTTTCGCCAAAATAGTTTCTTATGGCTGTTATGGTAGGATTCTCGTCTTTAATCATATCCGAGAATAGCCTCAGATGCTCCATAATATTGTGATCTTTATCATGAAGGCTTATAAGCTCCTCTACCTTCATTTTGCCCTCTGTTATGGTTCCTGTTTTGTCCAGTAAGAGCATATCAACACGCGCCAGATTTTCCACACAATACAAGTCCTGTACCAGTGTTTTACGTTTGGATAATCTGACAACACTTACAGCCAGAACTATGCTTACCAGCAATACAAGTCCGCCGGGGATCATGGAGGAGATCGCTGCTACAGTCTTAACCATTGCGGATGAAAAATCCATGCTGTGTCTGAAGAAATTATTCCATACCACCAGAGCTGCCAGCGGGATAATGCATATGGTAATGATTTTTACTATGGTGTTAACAGACTTCATTATTACAGATTCCGGTTTTTTGTAACGTTTTACGCCTGCTGTAATCTTATTTATGTAATTATCAAGCCCAATGTGCTCAACCTCTGCCATAACTTGTCCGGATACAACAAATGAACCTGATAATATATGATCGCCCGCACATTTGTTTATAGGCTCACTCTCACCGGTAAGAAGGCTTTCATTTACCTGGCACCGTCCGTCAATGATCACTGCATCGGCACATATCTTGTTGCCCGCCTGAAGACGCATGATTTCGCCCATTACAATATCCTTAACCTGTATTTCTGAAATATTGCCGTCCCTCAGAGCGTATACCTTAGGCGCTGTCATGATAGAAAGCTTGTCAATTGTTTTCTTGGCTCTTATTTCCTGAAATGAACCTATGGCAAAATTCCATATTACAACGAAGAAAAACAGGGCATTCTTTAACGAGCCTGACAATATAATGCATACAAGAAGAATAACATTTATCAGGTTAAATAAAGAAAGCAAATTATCAAGAATAATTTGCTTATAGGTCTTAGTCTTTATATTTATTTCTCCATTAACAAGACCCTGAGAGATCCTTTCATTTACCTGCTCTGTTGTAAGCCCTGTCTTAATTTTAGAACTCTTATCCATTTTTTCAGTCAAGTGATATCGAAACTTTGCTGCATCGAAATTCAATTTTCAGGAATTGCTCAAATAAAACCAGCTATCCTGCAGCATTCAATCATTACTGTTCCTGCGCCTGTTCAGGCAGAACCTTTATTCTTACCTGTTCAATCTTAGGTCCGTCCACCTTCTCCACCGTAAGAAGTATTCTATCAACCGTTACCGTATCTCCCTCTTCCGGCAGCCTGTCCAGTTTTTCTATGATAAGTCCGCCGATAGAATCATATGCCTCTGACTCCAGGTTCGTTCCGAGTTTGGCATTTATATCAGACAAACTGGTGGAGCCATGCATTACATATTCATCAGAGCCCTCCTGCATCAGTTCGTCCTCTTCATCCTCATCATATTCATCACGGATGTCGCCAACGATTTCCTCAAGCAGATCTTCCATGGTTATTATTCCCACCGTAACTCCATACTCATCCATAACAGCCATCATATTGGTATTTTTCTTCTTCATTTCCAGGAAGAGCTCAGCCAGATGCTTCTGTTCGTATGTATACGGAAGCTCTCTCATAATGGATGACAAGTCCAACTTATTCAGATCTTCCTGCGACATGAAGATAAAATCCTTGAGGTTAATCATGCCTACGAAGCTGCTCTCATCCTCATTAAATACAGGAATCCTCGTATAGAGATTATCTGCAAATATTTTCTTTAATTCATCATAAGATGAATTAACCTTGATAGACGTGACATTAACTATCGGCACCATGGCCTCTCTGGCAATAGTATCCGTAAAGTCGAAGACATTATTAATAATATCCTTCTCTCCACTCTCAATGACGCCCTCTTCTTCCGACACCTCGACGATCGACCTGATCTCATTTTCCGTATATGACTCGGATTTGCCGCTCTTATCAACTCTTAAGAGCTTGATCACGCCATTTGCCAGGAAGTTGATCGCCGCCGCAATAGGCGTGAAGATAATCATAAGAATTCGAATATATGGGGCAAATTTAAGTGCAATCTTATTGCTGTTATATGTTGATATAGTCTTAGGTGTAATCTCGCCAAATACCAATACCAGCAGCGTCAGCACACCTGTACCGATACTTACAGCCCAACTGCCTATGGCATTTTGGACAAAAATCGTGGCTAATGATGACGCACCCAGATTTACGATGTTATTGCATATGAGAATGACGCTTAGCATCTTATCTCTGTTGGATAATACCTTTCCAAGAATCTCGGCATTCTTCTGATGTTCCTCGAGCATTGATCTCAGCTTGTGAGGGCTGACGGTTATAAGCGCAGTTTCCGATGCGGAAAAAAACGCCGAAAGCATGAGCAGGACTATTATTATTACAATGTATAAAATGTCAGATAGCATTATTCTAAATTTTCGATAGTAATTTTATTTCAAAGTTTTGCCACAGCGGCTGTTTGACGAAATGTCACAGCCACTGCTGATGTATATGCTGTACGCTTCGTATCTGCCGCCGTATCTTTTATCGCACATCATAACATGCGTTTTGAGGCAGCTGCTGCGCACCGTGATTCACGACACGCAGCCAGTAGTTTAATCAAATATTACTTTGCGACAATATTTATAATTCTTCCCGGAACATAGATTTCCTTGACAATATTGCCGCTTAATTTATCGCCGAGTGCCGCCTTGCCTGCTGCAATGGCCACGTCCTTAGAAGCCTCTGCAGGGATCTTAACCGTACACTTGAGTTTGCCGTTTATCTGAACGCCGATCTCGATCTCGTCATCCTTGGTAAGAGCCTCGTCGTATGCAGGCCAGCCAAATTTACTGTCAAATACAGTCTCCTTATGACCATATGCCTGCCACATTTCCTCTGCAATATGCGGTGCAAACGGCGCCAGAAGCCTTATAACTGTCTCCATGGTCTCACGATCCACTCCACCGCAGGTCTTAGATATATCAACAAGCTTATTGGTATATTCCATAAAACCGCTCACAACTGTGTTAAGGCTGAAGGATTCAAGCCTCTTGGTAATATCGCATACCATCTTATTCCTGGTCTTGATCATCTCATCTGTTGCCTTAATGTCAGCATCAGCGTTGTCCATGATAAGCGAATACAGACGGCATAAGAATCTGTATACACCATCGATGCCTCTCTCATCCCAGATAGAATCCAGCTCAGGCGGTCCGATGAACAGCTCATACAGTCTCAGTGCATCACAGCCGTAATCTCTTACCATATCATCAGGAGATACGATATTGCCTAATGATTTGCTCATCTTAGTAGCTGCACCCGTAACCCTGTCACGGCCGCATACCATACCCTGATTAAACAACTTCTTAAACGGTTCATTAAAGTCAACAACACCGATATCATTCAGGAATTTGGTATAAAATCTTGAATAAAGAAGATGTAATACTGCATGCTCTACGCCGCCGATATACATATCAACCGGCAGGTACTTATCAGCCTTTTCTCGGTCAACAAGAGCTTCCTTATTATGCGGATCAACATATCTGAGGAAATACCATGAAGATCCTGCCCACTGAGGCATGGTATTGGTCTCTCTCTTGGCAAGAGCTCCGCAGCAAGGGCATGTGGTATTAACCCACTCATCAATAGCTGCAAGGGGTGACTCTCCTGTGCCTGTAGGCTGATAGCTCTCCACCTCCGGAAGCAGCAGCGGAAGCTGATCCTCCGGAACCGGAACATTACCGCACTTAGGGCAGTGAACGATAGGAATAGGCTCTCCCCAATATCTCTGACGTGAGAATACCCAGTCACGAAGCTTATAATTAACCTTCTTCTTGCCGATTCCTCTCTTCTCTATCTCTTCAGGAGCATTTTTCTTAAGTTCAGCACTCTGTCTTCCGGTCCATTCACCAGAGTTGATAACCACGCCGGATGCAGCTGTATAGGCTGCCTCAGATACATCTACATCATTTCCGTCCGGTGATATAACCGGAATGATAGGCAGATCAAACTTCTTCGCAAATGCATAATCACGGTCATCATGAGCCGGAACGCACATAATAGCACCTGTACCGTAGTCAGCCAATACATAATCTGACAGCCAGACAGGAACCTTCTCTCCGTTAATAGGATTAACTGCATAGCTTCCGGTAAATACACCTGTCTTGTCCTTATCAGCCATACGGTCAATATTAGACTTCATGCTGGCCTCGTAGATATATCTTTCTACAGCATCCTTAGTTTCTTCAGTTGCCAGTTCTCTTGCCAGCTTGTGCTCCGGTGCCAGAACCATGAAGGTAGCACCATAGAGAGTATCCGGTCTTGTTGTATATACAGTTATCTTGTCTTCTTTTCCTTCAACAGTAAAGTCAACCTCAGCTCCGTAAGATCTTCCGATCCACTCGGTCTGCATCTTCTTAACCTTCTCAGGCCAATCCAGAGTATCCAGGTCATCAAGAAGTCTGTCGGCATATGCTGTGATCTTCAGCATCCACTGACGCAGATTTTTCTTGGTAACCTCACTGTGACAGCGCTCACATTTGCCGTCAACAACCTCTTCATTGGCCAGTCCTGTCTTACATGAAGGGCACCAGTTAATAGGCATCTCCTTCTCATAAGCCAGACCATGCTTAAACATCTGAACAAAGATCCACTGTGTCCATTTGTAAAAGTCAGGATCTGTAGTATTAACCTCTCTGTCCCAGTCGTACAATGCTGAGATCTCATTTATCTGTTTCTTAATATTAGCAATATTTTCAGCTGTAGAAATGCTTGGATGGATTCCATTCTTAATAGCATAATTTTCCGCCGGGAGTCCGAAGGCATCCCAGCCCATCGGATGAATTATGTAATGACCCTGCATCAGCTTATATCTGCTCCACACGTCACTTATTACATAGCCTCTCCAGTGGCCTACATGAAGTCCGTGGCCTGACGGATACGGGAACATATCAAGACAATAATATTTAGGCTTCTTACCATCATCAACATTTACCGGGTTCTCCTGCCAGGCAATGTTCCATTTTTTTTCAATCTCCTTGTGATTGTATGCTACTTTCATTGATTCCTCCAATTTTATCTTAAAGTCTCGTATAACACCTGTGCAGACGTTCAGATACACCAGCACAGATATAAGCCGCAAGACTCAAATATATTACGCATATATACTTTTTCGAAATATTAACATTGCTTGTTATGATAACACGAAAGGCATGCAAATACAACGCTTGTATAACGTTGCATGCCTGATATATAGCTGCTGAAAATCATAATGTTCAATCATGTAAACAATCATCCATCTGAGATTTTCTTCTTGCTTTCCGGATTTTTCTTGTCATTGTCCAATCATGTAAATAATCAGCCATCCGAAGTTTTTACTATGCCACGGTGTTTGGTTTCTGTTGCATTAAAAAAGCTGCCTTAACTTATAAGCAAAGCAGCCTTTCTTAAGTTTATTGTTTATTATCGTTTATCCACACTTGTGATCCTGCCGATTACAAGATCATCCAGCACCCCGGCAGCAACAGAATTATTCTATTACTACACGATCCTGAAGCGCTTCATAGACCTTCTCAGCCTTGTACTGAGTCTCTGTAAATAACCACAGCCAGGTTTCGCCGGCACTTTCCTTAAATTCCTCTAATTCATCACTTGTTGCCATTCCCTGAGATACAATATAATCAGTAAGAGCTGCATCAACATCCTCCTGAGTACACTCTATTCCCAGATCGTCTAATATTTTATCGAAAACAAGTGCATTTAAAACAAGACTTCTTGCTTCCTGTTCTATGAAATCCTCTGCTGAAGCAAATCCTGCCTTTTGTGCCATCTCATCTTCAGTGATCTGAGATACTGATGCGTAGTATGCTATCTCATTTTCTGCATATTCCTTCATCATGTCATACTCCTTCTGCGGATATGACACAACCTGTGCATCTCCTAATAACTCAGCGAAAAATGCTGCTCTGTAGTTCTGGTTGTATAAAGTTTCTCTTATATACGCCTTAGCAGCCTCTACAGTATCTAACTGTACTCCATAATAAGCCTCAGAATACTCAGACATTATCTCATCTGTTATCTCCGGCTCCTCCGGGAAAATATCCGAAAATGCTGCCGTAAGATCAGTTGACATACTGTCGATATAACTCATAACAGTATCATCAGATACATCAATCACATTTTGCTGCAGCGTTATAACTGAATAATCACCAATCGTCACTTCTCCGTCTTCTGACAATGTGATATTCTCCGAAGCCTGGTCACTTCCTGTCACTTCAGTATCCTGGGACAGCACAGCATCCTCCGATACCGCCTCTTCCGATGCATATGAACTAAATGCCGACATGGAAACAATCAGAGTTCCCAACATTAATGCAACTACCTTCTTCATCTCTGCTTACCTCTCGTTTTGTTGATTTATTGACGCAATCACAACATTTTTCAGTATTTTCAAATTGCTGTTATGCATCCTTCTGTTCCTGCTCATACTATCAAAGAAAAGGGTCTCAATCAAGAGACCCTTTTCCCAAAATCCTATGAAGTTTTATATGAAATATATCATGTCAGCTTCTTATTTGATTTTTTAGTACCTTATCTGTTTTTCTTGTTTCTTTTAAGGAATAAAGTAACTGCTGTTGCGATACATGCTACACAAGCAAGCATTATCACGATCCACATTAAAACATTGTTGGTGTCGCCGGTCTTAGGTATAGGAGCATTCTGTCCAGGTCCTGCCTGCTTGTTATTATCATCCGGTTTAACATCAGGATTAGTGTCATCCGGCTTAACGTCCGGCTTAGTATCCGGTTCAGAATTTTCAACGAAGAACGCTGCTATTGCTGAGCCGCCCTCATATTGAGCCTCAATGTTGTGTGTTCCGTTGCTGAGCTGCTTAAGGTAAGCTGCCGGAAGTGTTATCGTTGTGCCGCTGCCGCCAACAACCTGATAATCTCTTGCATCTACATCCTTGCCGTCAACCCTGATTACCAGGAATGCCTTATCGCTTCCGTTCACCTTGAATGTCAGGCCATCCTTACCGCCTGTCCACTTAGCGCCATTGCCTTCTGTGAACTGGTAATCATGCTCGATCATATCAGTGATCTCATAAGAAAGATCATCTATCTTTTCTCCGTCAGTTACACCATACATATCTCGTCCATATGTATCCTGTGCTACATCCCATGAAAGGAGTGAGTATCTTGCAGCACCGCTTCCGGTTCCCTGAAGAAGATATCCGGCATGACCATATGTAAAATACAGAGGAATATTTTCTGTTGTCTTATCTGTGTAGCTAATAACACTGGTTATTTCCTCACCAGGTTTAAGACAGAATTCAGATTCTCCCTTAGAATGATCATGTCCAAACAGATACGTAATATTCATACCTGTTTTTGCATATTCATTGAGAAGGTTAACGATCTTATTAGCATTATTTATATTGTATGCTGCTTCTCCGCCCCAACCGTCGAGCTGATGAAGTCCTGCATGTGCTGATATAACAACAAGCTGTCCTGCATAATCAGCTCTTAAATCCTTCAGAAAAGCTTCCAGCTGATCATAAATATTGTCGTAATCTGTGCCATCAGTTCCTTCAATGTTCTCATAGTTAATACCGAATACGATCAAACCTTCTTCATTTGCACTTGTTCCGGTATTACCATTGTCAACTGAGCTGTCATATATAACACCTACGCCATTGTAATCTTCTGCTGCACCAAGGTTTGCATCCTTTGTTGCTGTAATTGCAGCTTCACCACTGTCGTGGTTGCCTGATACATAAACTGTTGAGATTCCGCCTGCTTGTCCGGCTAATCTGGAGATAAATACATTAAGTGTTGTATTGTATCCTTCTGAATCCTTCTCAGCTCCTGAGTAATGTCCGTTAGCCCAGTCACCTGTACAAATGATAAGTGCAGGGATAAGACCTTCATCACCCATAATATTGGAAATAGCTGTTCCAATGCTGTCGAATCCTTCATGTACATCAGAGAATGTTAATGCTGTATTGTTTCTGATGCCCTTGCAAACTATAAAGTTTACGGTTGCTGATGTATTGGTATATGTCTCAATTGTGGTTACCGGTACTCCGTCGTCACCTGTGGTTGTAACTTCCACATCGCATGATACAGTACAATAAACCGGATATACACCGGATGTAAGTCCTGCCAGCTGGCCTGCCGTGAATGTATCTGTCATCTCAACTCCGGCATAAGCATAAGCATGAGTTCTGGTTGCAGCAACCTCACCTCTTACATACCAAGTAAATGTAATTGCTGTTGCCGTTGAACCTTCCGGAAGAGCTGCTGTAACTGAATATGTAGGAGCTGCATAACCGGTTCCTTCATAAGCAACTTCTGTTGCTGTCGGATGATTAATAACCTGCGGTCCTTCAGCTACGATCTTATCTACGATGCTGCTCTTACCGCCACCACCGCCGCCGGTGCTTGCTGCCGTATCTCCGCCGAATATAACAGAACCCGGGGTAAATGACGTAGTAACTGATGTATCTGCATTAAGATAATAGAATGTACCGTTATCATTGTAGTACAATCCGCCATTGGCATCTATATTCCAGTAGTCATAGCTGTCTAATGCTGTAGAATCGCTGTCCTTGCCGAGTACGCCATCACTAATGTATATATAATTCCATGTTCCAGGTGGGTCAGACATTAACAATGCATATCCGTGTGTGCCCTTCGTAACCTGAATGCTTGTGCCCTTAGCAGCTGTTGCTGTACGCGCTCCGCCTTCACCGGTAGTAACCGTTGTTGTGGTTGTCTGGAATGTATTCATATCAAGTTTGAATGCATTGCCGGTAGCAGGATCAACCAAACTTATATATTTATAGGTATCAAGATTGGTTACTTCATTATACACTACAGAACTGCTGCCGCCGCCTGAACTTGAGGTAGTGGTTTCAGCTTCTCCTCCTTCATCTGTACCGCTTTCGGTAACGATCACATATGACGTAGTTGGGCTGTTTTTAACCCAAGTTACAACCGCACCGTCTTCAACAGCCGCAGCATAGTATACATCTGCTCCTCCGGTATATCCCAGGTCACCGCCGCTGAATCCCCACGATGACTTACTGCTGTAATCTCCTGCGACAAGTGAGGTGCCGCTTTTATCGTAATAAAGATACTGACCTGTGCCCTTATTGCACAGTGCTGCGCCCTTATTTCCGATAACTGCTGTCCACTTGGAGTTATCAGTTGCTTCTGAATATCCTGCTATCTTCTTACCTACAACACTGCCGCCATCTACAGAAATTGCAATAAGGTCTCCGGAAGTATTCTTATAAGCGAAAACGTATTCTACACCGTCTTCAAGAACACCGCCTGCATAGAGAGCCTCTTCAGACTCTTCCAGTTCTTCCTCTGTAACCTCTTCTGTTGTTTCCTCTGTTGCTTCTTCTGTCGTCTCCTCTGTTGTGAGTTCTTCCTCTGCAGACTCCTCTTCTGTCAGTTCCTCAGCTGTTGTTTCTTCATCAGCAATTGTCTGCTCCTCAACAATTGCTTCTGTAACAACTTCTTCTGTGGTGTCCTCAGAAACAGCATCTGTAACCTGCTCTTCCGGAATCTCTACAAAATCAGTCTGCACCTGTTCCTCTTCAAGAACCACTTCTACAGGTACTTCTTCGATTTCACCCTGAGGTTCTTCATACAGATCGTCTTCATACTCTGACGTTATCTGTGACACAGGCTCTTGATAGATAACCTCGTCAGCAAAAGCCATTGAACACTGTCCGGCAATCATTGTAACCGCCAGTATCGATGTGGCCAGAGTCATCCTTAGTTTCCTCATTTCTCCTTCTCCTTTCAAGTCATCATTTCCTAAATTTGCGCAATTTTTACTTATTGCATACATGACATTATATGCATATATATACATTTTTTCCATTATTTAAACTTCAATTTAACAAAATTGTCTCTTTTTGTAAAAAATAAGTCGTGATTATTGTGATTTTTTTATGACTTTTTAGTGAACATTGCACAAGTATTGTTATGATTTTGCAGTTGTTCTCCTGATACTTATAAATATTTTTTAGTTTTTAAAGTATTTAAATCGGCAGAATTTACATATTCAGCCGGATTAAACTGACATTTCATAGTCTTTTCATCCGACGCATCACAAGACTTTATCTTCTTCGATTGAAAAATTTCTTCATTATGTTAATATAGTGCCGCTATGTTATTGAAAGAATTTTATTATGATTTACCAAAAGAATTAATTGCTCAGGATCCCCTGGCTGACCGTTCATCATCAAGACTCATGGTCGTTGATAAGAATACCGGCGCGCTAAAGCACGATATTTTTAAGAATATTACTGAATATCTTAAACCAACCGACTGTCTGGTAATAAATGATACCAGGGTTATTCCTGCCAGATTGTACGGAACAAGAATTGAAACAGGAGCTACTATCGAGGTTCTGCTTCTGACTCGTAAGAGTGACACAGATTGGGAGTGTCTCGTTAAGCCTGGTAAGAAAGCCCGTAAGGGATGCAGACTCATATTCGGTTCTGATAATCCTGACAGCGCTGAACTGAGCGGAGAGATCATCGATGTGCTTCCTGACGGCAACAGGATCATTCGATTCTCATTTGACGGGATTTTCGAAGAGATCTTAGACAGATTGGGTCAGATGCCGCTTCCTCCGTATATCACTCACCAGCTTAAGGATAAGAACAGATATCAGACTGTATACGCCGAACATGACGGATCTGCAGCTGCACCAACGGCCGGACTTCACTTCACTCCTGAGCTTCTGGAACAGATTAAGGCTATGGGGGTTAGGATTGCGCATGTTACACTGCATGTCGGACTCGGAACCTTCAGACCCGTTAAGGAAGAAAATGTTCTGGATCACAAGATGCACTCTGAATTATGCATGATCACGGAAGAAAATGCGGATATCATCAACTCTGTCAGAAGCAATGGCGGCCGCATCGTATGTGTCGGCACCACATCTACCCGTACACTTGAAACGCTGGCTGATGAAACAGGTTTCATACACGCCCGTTCATGCTGGACAGACATTTTCATCTACCCGGGATACAAGTTCAAGATCACTGACTGCTTGATCACGAATTTTCACCTTCCTGAATCGACGCTTCTCATGCTGGTAAGTGCCCTCAGCTCACGGGAGATCATCATGAAGGCTTACAAGGAGGCTGTTGATCAGAAATATAGATTTTTCAGTTTCGGTGATGCAATGTTTATAACCGATCTTGATGACTGATAATACGAATATTACAAGAGGCTGTCGTACAAATGTAAGGCAGCCTTTGTTATTGAGCATCTGCACTTATGTGACAAATGGCTACACGCTGTCGTGCATAGAAGTAAGGCAGCTTTTGTTATTTGCTCAAAGCCTGTTCTTTTACACAATTGGCTGAAAGCACTTAGAGAAAAGTACAATCGGATAGGGTTCGAGCTCAGGACTGTTTGAGTGCGCTTTAGCGCACGAGTTCCGCACGAGAGCCCTTGTATTTCCGATTGTGCTTTGAACTTAGTACTTTCAGGCCGTGTGAAAGGACAGGTTCTTGAGCATAACAAAAGAGCTGCCGTAGTTTTGTACGACAGCCCTTGATTGCATATATCACATTTTAAATAAGAACCTACTTAACCTTGATCTCGTGGATCCAGCCTGCCGGAGCTTCAATCGTTCCCTGCTGAATGCCTGTAAGTGTATCATAGAGTTTCTTAGTAACAGGTCCCATTTCCTGCATACCTGCCGGGAATGAGATGATCTTGTCGTCGGCGACAACGCGGCCTACCGGAGATATAACTGCAGCTGTTCCGCACAGCCCGCACTCTTCAAAAGATTCCAACTCATCAAATCTCACCGGTCTGTGTTCAACTGTAAGTCCCAGATATTTCTCAGCAACCTCCACAAGAGATCTTCTTGTAATAGAAGGAAGAATAGAATCAGACTTAGGAGTAACCAGCTTGCCCTCCTTAGTTACGAATATGAAATTGGCTCCGCCAGTCTCTTCTACATAAGTACGTGTAGCAGGATCAAGGAACATATTCTCATCGAATCCATTTGCATGGGCAACCTCATGAGCATGAAGGCTCATTGCATAGTTAAGTCCCGCCTTAATGTGTCCTGTTCCGTTAGGTGCTGCACGATCGAACTTGCTGACACAGATAGTTATAGGCTTAGCTCCTCCCTTAAAATACGGACCAACCGGTGTGCAGAACATACGGAACTGATATTCCTGAGCCGGTTTAACGCCGATAACAGGACCTGAAGCAAACATAAAAGGTCTGATGTATAATGTAGCACCACTTCCGTATGGCGGAACAAATGCAGCATTTGAGCTTACAACAAGGTCAATAGCTTCCATAAACTTTTCCTTAGGAAGTATCGGCATCTCAAGACGTGCAGCGGAATCTATCATACGCTCAGCATTCATATCAGGGCGGAATGTAACTATTCTTCCGTCAGCTGTTGTATATGCCTTAAGTCCTTCAAAGCATGACTGAGAATACTGCAGAACGCCTGCACATTCGCTTATTGTAATTGTAGGATCAGATACAAGTCCGCCCTCATCCCATGCGCCGTCCTTATAATTAATTACATATCTCATGCTGGTCGGCATATAGTTAAATCCCAATGATGACCAATCTAAATTAGCTTTTTCCATCACGAAAAAATTCCTTTCCTCAAGTAATCTGATAATATGCTACATCTGCATTGTTACTTTTTCAATAAAAATATCTGATGTTTTGCTGTATTTCAGCTACATCAAATACAAATCGTCTGCTCTTCGATCAAATGTTTCATGAAAATCCTGATATCCGCGCCGTCGGCTTATATACATCAGTTCTTCAATATTTTCATGAACTTCTCTGTATTTCCGTACGGATCCTTGAATACCGCACTGCCGGCTACAATAACATTGACTCCCGCATCAAGTACGGTTTTAACATTATCCAGGTTAATGCCGCCATCGATTTCCAGGTCTATATCATATGGTGATTCATCTATCATCTTTCTGATAGCTGCCGCCCTCTTATCGGAACCTTCTATAAATTTCTGCCCGCCAAATCCGGGTTCTACGCTCATCAGAAGGACCATATCGCACAAGCCCAGATACTCTCTTAAAACCTCTGTATCTGTCTTAGGCTTAATGGACAAACCTGCCTTAAGTCCTGCCTCTCGGATTTTCTTAAGGGTTGCGGCTACATCGCTGCAGGCCTCATAATGAACAGTGATGATATCGGCTCCGCAGGCCTTGAATTCGTCTATATATCTGATCGGTTCATTGATCATAAGATGTACATCAAATACAATATCCGTAACCGGCCTTATTGACTTGATCAGCGGCATTCCAAAGGATATTGACGGAACAAACAACCCGTCCATAACATCCAAATGCACATATTGAGCTCCGGCTTCAGTTATTGCTCTTAACTGTTCCCCCATGTTGGCAAAATCACATGCCAGCACGGAAGGTGATAATATGTTCATACTCATATGCCTCTTTCTGATGACTTCAAATCGCTATCCTGTCATCAACATACTATTTTATTCAGCCCTTTACAGTATTAATACTTTTTCTGAGATTTAAGTTCTTCGTAGATTGCCTTGTAGCTGTTATATCTGCTCTGGGCGATCTGTCCTTCGTCAACAGCCTTTCTTACAGCGCAATCACGTTCCTTAATATGGGAGCAGTCCTTAAATGGGCACTTGCATTCATAAGGTGCAAATTCAGGAAAATAGTCTTTAAGCTCCTCGCGGGATACATCGTCTGCATTTACCAGCAGGGATGTAAATCCCGGGGTATCAACGATCTGGTACTTATTTCTTAATGTATAAATCTCATTATGCCTTGTTGTATGCTTGCCTCTTCCCACCTTACTGCTGATGGCACCTACCTCGGCCACATCTTCATTTCCGGATCTTGCTATAAGATTTAAGATAGTTGACTTGCCTACTCCCGATGGTCCTGCCATAACTGTAATCTTACCTCTCAGATGCATCTTAAGATTAGACAATGACGGCCTGTCAGTTCCGGCTGTTACGAAATACACCTTGCAGCCTGATTTCTTATATGTATTTTTAAGATTTTTTATATCATCGACCTTGGCCAGATCCTTCTTATTGAAAACGATTATTGTCTCTATGCCCTGCTTTTTCATCAAAACCAGGAATCTGTCAAGAATACTGAGATTTGGTGCAGGCTGCCTTACAGCAAATACCACCATAGCCTGATCAACATTGGCCACTGCTGGACGAATCAAACTATTTTTTCGAGGCATTATCTCTACCACATACCCTACACAGGCATTTTCATCAATAATATCAATCTTAACATTATCACCTACAAGTGGCGTGATATCATCGTTTCTGAAGGTTCCTTTGGCCTTACATTCATATATCTTCTTATTATCAGCCTTTACATAATAAAATCCTGATAATGCCTTAACTATCTTACCATTCATTTGCTTATCCTTTTTACTTCGTTATACCCTATGGGCAATCTGCCGATTTCTTTATCACATTAATTTACTGCATCAGTCGGTACCGTAGTCTCTTCTGACGAGGTCTCTGTCGGAGCTTCTGTCGTTGTCTCTGTCGGCGTTTCTGTCGTTGTCTCTGTCGGGGCTTCCGTTGTTGTTTCCGTTGGTGCCTCCGTTTCCGGTTCAACACCCACGATAAATCCTATCCAGCCGCCTTCATCAACTTCTGTGCCCTCGCTGAGATATTGACTGGTTACCAGGCCGCCCCATCCGGCACGTTCCTCGTATCCTGCCACATATCCGTTCAGATTGTAACTGTTCAGCAGTATAAGTGCATTTTCCTCTGAATATCCTATTATGCTTGGAAGGTATACCGTCTTCTTTTCAGGTCCTGTGCTTACAAAGATCTCAATTACAGTGTCCTTAGATACATCTGAACCTGCGATAGGATTAGTTTCTATAACCTTGCCTGCCTCTATTGTGTCATCATTTTTTTCTGTAACCTTAGTCTTAAATCCCAGTTTCTTCAGAGCTTCCTGAACAGTCTCAGAATCTTGTCCTGCATATGATGCAAGACTGATGGTCTCCTGACCTGAACTTACTGTCAGGGTAATCTCCTCACCCTTCTCCAACGGCGTTCCGCTCTTAACGGACTGCTCTATTACATATTCTTTGGCAATGGAATCACTGTGGGCATATTTAACCTTAACTACGTATCCCTTTTCCTCCAACTGGCTCTGAGCCTTGCTAACCTCCATTCCTACTACGCTCGGAACCTCAAGCCCTGCAGTTGTTGTAACAGTTGTCTCTGTCTCCAATTGCTTTTCGTTTGATTTATCATTTCCAAACAGCTGAGCGCATACAATGACCAGCACAACTACTACAATGATTACTGCTAATACGCCGCATATAACGATAGCCTTGTCAGACTTTTTCTTGCGCTTGGCAGGCTGTCTGCTATAACGATTATCATAATATTCATCATCATAATAACCGTCGTCATATTCTCCTTCACCGTAATGACCGCTATCATACTGCCCGTCTTCGTAGTCATCATAGCCGCGTTTATCATCATAATATTGACGGTTTCGGCCTGATTGTCTTGAATTCTTATAAGAAGAGCCGCCGCCTGCAGGATATCTGTCATCCGGCTGGGAATCCATTCTGTTTCCTTCTCTTCTTAAGATCTCCGCATCACCGTCAGACATAATAACAGTAGCCGAGTCAGCTGTCTCAGGTTCAAGGATAACGAAATCTTCATTCGGTGTTATAAGTGAAGTCTTAAGATCTGCTAAAAGTGAAGAAACCTTCTGGTATCTTCTCTCCGGCTTTCTCTGTGTACACTTTTCGATGATCCTGGTAACGCTGTTAGGAACACCGTCAACAACGTCCCCTGCAAGAGGAACATTTTCCTGGATATGCTTAAGAGCAATAGACACAGTTGACTCTCCGTCAAACGGAAGCTTGCCTGTGATCATCTCGTAATATACGATACCGAAGGAATATATATCGGTTCTGTTATCGATCTGTCCTCCCCTGGCCTGTTCAGGAGAAATATACTGAACTGATCCCAGTATATCTGTGCTGATTGTATTGGCCGTGGTTGTTTTGGCTATGCCGAAATCCGTAACCTTTATCTTGCCTTCTCGTGATATTAATACATTCTGCGGCTTAATGTCTCTGTGAATGATATTGGCATTATGTGCCGCATCTATACCCTGTGCAATCTGTATCGCAATACTGGTAGCTTCCTTGATCGGAAGTCGTCCGTTTCTGCTGATATATTTTTTAAGCGTAATTCCGTCAACATACTCCATAACGATATAATAAATACCGCTGACCTGATTAACATCATATACGCTTACGACATTCGGATGAAGAAGCGCAGCTGCTGACTGAGCTTCTATCTGGAAGTTTTTAACGAAATTTTTATCTTCACAGTATTCCGGTTTAAGGAATTTAATCGCTACATAGCGGTTAAGCTTATGACATCTGGCTTTATAGACATCACTCATTCCGCCGGAACCGATTTTCCCCAGAATCTCGTATCTGTTTTCTATATACATCCCTTTTTGGATTGTCATCGCTACTCCTTATTTGGTAATTAAGACTACAGCAATATTATCTTTTCCGCCAGCTTCATTAGCCAGGTCTACTAGTCTGTGGGCCTTGGCTTCTAATGAGTTGTGTGAGCATATTACAGATTTTATGGTCATCTCACTAACCATGTTATACAGTCCGTCTGAACATATCAGGATTGTTTCGTCATCTTCAAGAGCCACCTGGAAGAAATCAGGTCTTACCGTCATCTCTGCTCCTATCGCCCTTGTAATCACATTATTTTTCTTGTGAAATCTTGCTTCATCCTTAGTTATCTGTCCCTGACGCACTAATTCCGCAACATAAGAATGATCCCAGGTTATCTGTGTAATGTCATCAGGTCCTATAACATAAGCTCTGGAATCGCCTACATTTACCACGTATGCTGTATCATCAACAACCGTGACTCCCACAAGCGTTGAAGCCATTCCCTGATATGCAGGCTCTCTTCCCGCCTCATATACAACTCTGTTGGTTTTAAGAACAGCCTCCTTGAATATGGACAGCGGCATCTTAGATGAACAGAATTCTACAAAGTCGAAGAAATTCTCCGCTGCAGTAGAAGAAGCATATTCTCCTGCATTATGCCCGCCCAGGCCGTCACAAACTACATATAGATTATCCAGATTGCCGATTTGCTCGTCACATTCAAGGGTATAATCCTGATTATATTTTCTGGACAAACCAATATCAGTTATTCCGTAAGATTTCAAATCGTCCTCCTAACAAGCTGCCCGCATGCACCGGAGATGTCTCTGCCCATCTCTCGCCGCCTTGTTGCCGTAACGCCCGAATCCTCGAGTATCTTCTTAAAAACATTTATATCATGTTCTTTCGCTGCTCCAAAATTATTTTCAGGTGTTGGATTAACCGGAATCAGATTGACATGGGCATTTCTTCCCTTGAGAAGTGCTGCCAGCTCCCTTGCGTGATAATCTTTGTCATTTATTCCGTCAATCAGGCAGTATTCAAATGTTACTCTGCGGCCGGTTTCTGTGAAATAGGCATCGCAGGCACACAAAATATCCTTAATGCTGAACTTATTGGCGACAGGCATAATAGTACGCCTTATCTCATCATTAGGTGCATGAAGAGACAATGCCAAAGTACATTTTAAGGATTCTTTACTCAAACGAATTATAGCGGGAACAATTCCGCATGTGGATATTGTAATATTTCTTTGGCTTATGTGCAAGGTGTTTTCTGCACTGATAAGCCTTACAAATGCGGTCACATTGTCATAATTTGTCATGGGTTCTCCCATGCCCATTATCACAATATTAGATACCCTCTCGCCGGTATCCTTCTGGATTTCATACACCTGTGAGAGTATCTCTGAGGCCGTCAGGTTCCTGATCATTCCGCCTATTGTTGAAGCGCAGAATTTGCATCCCATGGCGCATCCCACCTGGCTG
The DNA here is from genome assembly GCA_963599255.1 of Treponemataceae bacterium. GTDB lineage: Bacteria > Bacillota > Clostridia > Lachnospirales > Lachnospiraceae > RGIG5612. The sequence continues at coordinate 29,409 of CAVBWS010000006.1, read as the reverse complement.
GATACACAGACACTGTTGCCGTGTTTGTACCGCATCATAACGCTCTCGATCAGGTTATGATCATTTAATTCAAAGAGATATTTTCTGGTTCCGTCTATTTGCGAAACAAGTACATTCCTTTTGGTTACATTGCGAAGCTCGCAGCTGTCCGACAGCTTCACCTTCAATGTCTTAGGAATGTTCTTCATATCATCGAAGCTATTTACCAGATGAACATGCATCCATTCAAACACCTGTCTGGCTCTGAAGGCAGGTTCATTCATCTGTGCAAATAGTTCTATTAACTGCTCTAACGGCAGTGATTTTATATCCGTCTTCTCATTCATTTTATTTTCTTCATTTTGGCTGCATAAAAGCCGTCACATTCATCTGTTCCCGGTATAAGCAGTCTCTGTGTTTCTAATTCAAATTCGGCATGATTTTCCAGGAACCAGTGCGTATTTTCTTCATTTTCCATTTTATTGATGGTACAGGTGCTGTACATAAGTATTCCGCCCGGTTTTACGTAATTATGCACAGTTTCTAATATTCTTCTCTGAAGTGTTACGAGTTCTGTCAGATCCTCAGGCTTAAGCCTGTACATGATATCAGGCTTTCGTCTTATTACTCCCAGCCCGGAGCACGGAAGATCTGCTATAACGATATCAGCCTTGCCCATGAAGGACTTATCTAATATTGTTGCATCATATACCTGGGGATCTATATTTTTTATCCCGAGGCGTCTGACATTTTCCTCGATAAGACCCACTTTGTATTTCGTAAGATCCCTTGAGATGATCCTTGCCCCTGGGTATTTCTCAGCCATATATAGGCTCTTGCCTCCCGGCGCTGCGCATACATCGATTGTAAGCTCATTTTTAGGATCACCGGCAGCTGCCAGTTCAACTGACATCATAGATGATGCATCCTGCATTATGATAAGGCCCTCTTTAAATGCGGTAAGACTTGTAAGCTTGTCAAAACCGCTTATGGCATATGCCCCCTCTGAGCCTTCTAATTTTCTGACATTACAATTTTCTGTCTTAAGCAGATCGATTATATGTTCCGGAGTATCCTTAGCCAGATTAAATCTTATGGTTGTATAATCATCCGTCTGCTGAACAGCGTCAAAAAATGCATTTGCTGCCGTTTTCCCGTGCTGGCTGTTAACAAGCTCATATATCCATTTCGGTGCGCAAGCCTTAACATAGTCCGGCAGCTTAGTTTTGTCTGACTCTCTTTGTATATTCCTGAGGACGCCGTTAACGAACCCGGACAGGTTCGACAGCCCCCTCTTTCTAGCCAGTCTAACTGCTTCATCAATGCAGGTGTAATCAGGAACAGAATCCATAAATTTCATCTGATATATGCTCATTCTCAGAAGGTTCCTTATGACCGGTTTCATTTTCTTAAGCTTCACAGATGAGAACTGCTCAATAATATAATCAAGATAAACCAGTTTCTCTAACGTTCCTGAATAAACTCTGTTAATAAATGACCTGTCCTTAATCGTGAGCTGATCATCGGAAAATGTATTATTTATTACAATATGGCTCAGCTGTCCCTTTTCAAGAGTAGCATCAAGCATATTAAGCACTATATTTCTCAGATTTTTTTTATTTTCCAAAATGATATCCCTGCTCTATTTTTTTGCCTCTTAAGAATTCATCAGCAGCCATCTTTTTCTTGCCCTCCAGCTGAACAACCGTAGGTTCCAGGCAGCCTTCTCCTGTTTTTATAAGCAGTCTTTTCTTGTCGACATAAACGACTGAGCCCACAGGCATCTCGGCTGATTTTTCTGCAGCATTTTCGCCGCCCTCTGCCCGTACTTCCGCCGCCCATATTTTAAAAGTCTTGCCATCCATATATGTAAATGCTGACGGCCACGGAATACATGCCCTTATCTGCCTCTCTATCTGTACAGCGCTTTGCTCAAAATCTATAAGCCCGGCATCCTTATTTATCTGTTTCAGATATGTGGCCTTGGCAGTATCCTGGGGAACCGGAGTTATGGTGCCATTTTCGAGGCCGTCTATGGTTTCAAGCATCATCTGCGCACCCAGGATCTTGCATTTTTCCTCAAGCGTCTCGGATGTTTCCTTAGGATCCATTGCAAATGACTTCTGCATCAATATGTCACCTGCATCCCACTTTTCAACCAGCTTCATTATGGTAACGCCTGTATATGTATCTCCGTTTAATATAGGTCCTCTTAACGGGCCTGAGCCTCTGTATTTAGGCAGAAGCGAAGGATGAAGATTAATGCATCCGTAAGGTGCCATCTCCAGCAGTCTGTTGGGAATCTTCTGGGCATAAGCTGCCACTGCAAATGTGTCAGCATGCTTTTGTTCCAACATATCAAGCACCGCTTCATCATTGACAGATTCCGGCTGCAGGCACTCAATTCCGTATTTCACTGCAATTTCCTTCACAGGTGAGAACTTAACGCTCATGCCCCTTCCGCTTTTTTGATCCGGCTGGGTAATGACAGCGATAACCTCATGCTTAGAGTTGATCAGCGTTTCTAACGCAGGAACTGCGATCTGCGGTGTTCCCATAAAAATTATCTTCATTCCATTTCCTCTTCGTATTCTTCGTCATCTTCTGAGTTATCATAGATGTCGCCCTCCACCTTATCAATGTAGAGAATTCCGTCAAGGTGGTCACATTCATGACATATGGCTCTGGCCAGCAGACCCATTGCCTCCAGTTCGTAAGCCTGCATATTCTCATCATATGCATTAAGGATAATATGATCAGGCCTTGTTACCGTTCCGTATTTACCAGGAACTGACAGGCATCCTTCATTTCCCGTCTGGATAGTATCATCGGCTGCTCTCCATGTTGGATTGATCATTACAATATCTTCATCGAAAGAATGAGTCAGATCATTTATTTCCTCTTCCGGTGTCTCATCTGTATAAGGATCCGGTACACAAACCACCGCAATGCGTTTAAGTACTCCTACCTGTACTGCTGCCAAACCCACTCCGTCGGCTTCATGCATGGTATCCACCATATCGCCTATCAATTCCTGAGTTCTTGCTGTCATTTCCTTAACAGGTTTTGAATTCTTGCGTAATATCGGGTCACCCTCTGTCCTTATATTTCTTATTGCCATCTCTTAAATCTCCTGTTCATTGTTCAATGAAAAATCAAATGTTATCTGTATCTTACTGTCTGGATTATTATTCATATATTCTTCGACAGAGTCTTTAACCAATGTAAGTTCAGCATATTTTGCTGCTTTAATATATATAATCTTTCTGTACCTATCCTGTATCTTGGCAATCGGCGCCTGCGAAGGCCCAATCTTTATGATATCCTTGTTATCTGCAACGATCTTATCAATGACGCGGCTTATTCTGATGCAGGTGTCATCTAATAACTGTTCTATCTCGCAGCTTACCAGGATACTCAGGATATTCATAAATGGCGGATAGCCCATTAATTTCCTGTAGGAGGTCTCGAAGTTATAAAACGCCTTATAATCCTGAGCCGCCCCGAGACTTACCGCGTAATTTTCCGGAGAATAGGTCTGAATTATGACATTTCCCAGCTTACTGCCCCTTCCGGCACGGCCCGCTGCCTGGGTTAGCAATTGAAATGTCCTTTCAGCCGCCATATATCCGCCTGAATAAAGAGACAGATCTGCCGCCAATATTCCCACCAAGGTTACATTGGCGAAATCATGTCCCTTCACTATCATCTGTGTGCCTATCAGAATATCCGCCTCATGATTGGCAAATGCTGATAATATCTTCTCATGCGCATCCTTCTCTCTGGTTGTATCCATATCCATGCGAAGGGTTGATGCCTCCGGAAACAGATGATTTATCTCTTCTTCCACTTTCTGTGTTCCTGCCCCAAATGTTCCTATATATTTTGATCCGCAGGAAGGACATACCTTAACCATAGGCATCTCATATCCGCAGTAATGGCATATTAATCGGCCATTCTTGTGGTATTTAAGGGACACATCGCAATGAGGACATTTTAAAGCAGCACCACAGCTTCTGCAAGATACAAAACTCTGGTACGCCCTGCGATTTATAAATAGTATTATCTGCTCCTGCTTATTCAGTCTGTCCCTGATAAGTTCCTGAAGTCGGCGGCTTATAATTGACCTGTTGCCGGATGCCAGCTCATCTCTCAGATCAACGATCTCCACCTCCGGAAGCTTCGCTCCTGCGGCTCTTCTCTCGAGATTATACAATTGATAAATATTTTGTTCGGCCTTGTAGAAGGATTCCACTGATGGTGTGGCAGACCCCATTACAACAATCGCATCCTTGATCTGTGCCAGTTTTACAGCAACCTCCCGGGAATGATATCTCGGAGCGGTTTCATTCTTGTATGTACCCTCGTGCTCTTCATCAATAATTATTATTCCCAGATTTTTAAAGGGCGTAAATAAGGCTGACCTGGGACCTATCATGATATCCACCTGGCCTTTTCTGGCCTTCTCCAGCTGATCATGCTTTTGCGCAGGTGTCAGCCGCGAATTGACAACCGATATCCTGTCTCCGAACTTTCTGTAGAATCTGATAACAGTTTGATAAGTAAGGGCAATCTCCGGGATCAAAACAACCGCCTGCCTGCCTGCCTTAATCATTTTATCTATCAGTTCTATGTATATCTCAGTCTTTCCCGAACCTGTAACTCCGCGTATAAGGGACGGCCTTCTGTCCTGCAGATTAAATCGTCTCCATATGTCCTCCGCCACATAAGCCTGCTCATCATTAAGTTTTATCTCATAAGGATGCTTATCCTTAACCGATATAACGTCTCTTAGATTCTCCTTAACGTCAACAAATATAAGGCCGTCCTTCGTAAGGCTCTTAAGGGTTGATGCAGATATATTAAGTTTATCTCTCACCATGGAATATGGAAGAATCTTCTCTTCCGATATTTCCTTGAGCAGTCGATATTTGGCAACCGTTCTTCTGTCCTTAGAATATTTTTCCAGGGCCTCACGGAGCCTTGTTTCATCGTCGCATGATACGATGTACTTTTCCTTTACAGGGGCAGATGTTTTTTTAACCGGCAGGACTATTTTAAGTGCCTGATTCATGGTTGAGCCATAATTGGTCTTGATAAACCATGCCAGCTCGATCATATCAGATTCAATGGCTTTGCTGTTCTTAACAACTGAATCTATGGCTTTAAGTCTGTTCTCATCAATATCCGGTTTGTTTTTGACATTGATCACAAATCCCTTGATCTTGCGGGAACCTCTTCCGAATGGTATTGCGACTTGGCTTCCGCATCTTATATCTGAAGCCAATTCATCCGGAATAATATATTCAAATGGTTTGTCTACCGTCTCATGGGAGATATCAACTATTACATCTGCATATTGCATTTATTTTTTAATTCCCCTTAACTTTGTCCTGATACATTTGTTCAAATGTCATCTCGTCTACCAGTATCTGCCTTGGCTTGGCACCATTCTGCGGGCCTACAGCTCCGAACTCCTCCAGCTGGTCAATTATTCTGGCTGCGCGGTTAAATCCCAGATTAAATCTTCTCTGAAGCATAGATGAGGAGGCCTTACCCATCTCTATGCACATTCTGCCCGCCTCGTAGAAACAGTCATCATATTTGCTTGCGCCTTCATTTGCCGATTCATCTGACGATGCGTTCTCATCTTCCTGAGAGCTCTGAAACTTCTCTATCTCCTTAGACTCTGTCTCAAAATAATTATGATGATTATTGTCTATTAAGAAATCAACCGTTTCCTGAATCTCATCGTCTGACACAAATGCTCCCTGCACTCTGAGTGGTTTTACATATCCTGTCGGATAGAACAGCATATCTCCGTTACCCAGGAGCTTCTCAGCACCCGGCATATCAATGATGGTTCTGGAGTCTATCTGAGATGATACCAGAAGCGCAACTCTTCCCGGGATATTGGCCTTAATAAGGCCGGTTACAACGTCCACAGATGGCCTCTGAGTAGCTATAACCAGGTGTATTCCCGCAGCTCTGGCCAGCTGAGCCAGACGGCATATCAATGACTCTGCTTCCTTCTTGGCCACCATCATAAGATCTGCCAGCTCATCAATGATGATTACGATCTGGTTCATCTTGCGAGGATTTTCCTCACTCTTGCTGACGGTTCCCTTCTCTACCTTTTCATTATATGACTTAAAATCTCTTACCGCCGACATCTGCATACGCTGATATCTGTTGGTCATCTCATTGACAGCCCATCTGAGGGTGCTTACGGCCTGTCCCGGATCTGTAACTACATCCTTCATCAGGTGCGGTATGCCCTGATAAATTCCGAATTCAACCTTCTTAGGGTCAACTATGATAAGTCCTACCTCTGAAGGCTTAGCTCTGTAGAGGATCGTCATAAGGATCGTATTCAAAAATACGGATTTGCCTGATCCGGTTGTACCTGCCACAAGAAGGTGAGGCATCTTAGCGATATCTGCAACAACCACATTGCCTGAGATATCCTTGCCCGCAGCAAATGCGATCTTCGATTTATGATTTATGAGTTCCGGCGATTCTAACAGTTCTCTCATATAGACTGTCTGTCGGATCTTATTAGGGATCTCTATACCCACTGCCTGACGTCCCGGAATAGGGGCTTCTATCCTTATCTCGGTTACACCCAGATTGAGCTTCAGATCATCTGCCAGCGAAGTGATCTTATTTACTCTGGTTCCTAACTCAGGCTGAAGCTCGAATCTCGTTACCGAAGGTCCCGCCTGAATATTTACCACCTCTACACGAACACCGAAATATTCCAGAGTGTCCTTCAGCTTTACAGCGATCTGTGCCAGTTCTTCATCCGATGTCCTGCTGCCTCTCTTAGGCCTTGACAGAAGCTCTATCGGAGGCGCAAAATATGCCGGCTCACTTGCGGACTTGACATTTCCCTTCTGAGATACATCACTTTTTATTTTCTCACCGCGAGAATCCCAATTTCTGCTGCCTGTATCTTCAGAGGATGCGTTGTCATATGCATCAGCCTGTGCTTTCGCGGCTCGTCTGGCCTCAATCTCTTTCTTGCTTTCCTTAACAGGTTTGGCGTCTCTGATCCTTCTGTTTACGGCTGCTTCTCTTACAGATGTAACTCGGGCTTCCTTGTTGTTGAATTCTTCTGACTCGTCTTTTTTTCTGGCTTTAGGCTCTGATAAGGTATCCTCCGGACCTAAATAACTATTCTTGTCATTAAGATCCATCATATCCTTGATCTCCATCTGCCTCAGAACCCTTAACGGGCCATCAGTATCTGTAAAACTGTCAGACCGTACGGGTTGTTCATCAATGAATGTAGGAAGGGGCATCTGCCTGCCTGCAGATGTCTTCCTCCCTGAAGCACTGTTTCTTCTTATCTGCCTTACTTCGTCTTCGTTCTCAGGTATCGGAAGCAGGGAGGTATTACTGCTGATGCCCCTTTTCTTTTTGCCTGCCCTTACCATATCTGCACCATCTCTTGTAGGTGCAGCCTTTCTTGTTGTCCTTATAAGTTCAGTGGATTTTACCCTTCCTCTTCTGTTTTTAGTTCTTACGATCCGTATTACAGTGCCGTCACTCGGATCCTCTATCCTCTCACCATATTCGTTATAAACGCCGCGATGAGCATAATGATCTCTGTCATCATAATAGTATTCTTCTTTATCTTGATTCTTTCTGCTGGTCGTTTTTCTGCGGCCTTCTTCCTGTTCCGGATACGAAGATCTGTTACCCTTCCTTTGTCTTCGGCTGTTCTCATAATATTCATCATCATAGCGAGACTTCGTCTTTTTTCTTGATCTGCTGTCTTCCTCTTCCTCGTCAATATCTTCATTGTCATCCTCATCTGTATAAAGGATGCCTGAAATAATATCTAAAATAAAGTCTTCCGCTATGAAGAATATACACACCATCATCACGAGGACGGAGATAATGATCGCACCCGTCTCAGAAAGGAGCATATACAATAGAAGCGCAATGGCACCGCCTATTATGCCTCCGCCGTTATGTCCCTTAGCGCAGGTGCTAAAATATGACAGTACATCCTTATTATTAAGGGATAGTGATGACACCAGATGTGTAAATGCACACAAAAACAAGAATAGTACTACACCCGAAAATATATATCTGAACCTGCCGCTTTCGAATGAAGATACTATAAAGAGCATCAAAAGTCCTACCGGGAAAACGTACGCCATTGCCCCGAATAATCCGAATTCAGCATACTTTATCCAGCTGCCCACTTTGCCAAATACATCAAAATTACACAGCTCAAAAATAAGCGCAAAAAACAAACCCAGAATAATAGCCGCCGTAAGGCTGAGTCCTCTTCTGCTCTTAATTTCTGACTGCTTTTCTGCAGCCATTTTCGAAGTCTTCGATGAGGCTTTAGCTGATGCAGCCTGTTTCTTGTTACGACTTTTATCAATCTGTTTTTTGTTATATTTTGTTGTAGTATTTGATTTTGAAGTTGATTTTCCTGACGCCAAATGTGCCCTCCACAACAGTTCGTTTATATCCTTGCTAGAAATATTAGTTTACTATTTTTTTTGTCTATCTTCAACTGTCAGCGGGGCAACTTTCGGCTTTTCAGTTTTATATTTCCGTCTGCTTAATATGCGGTTTATGCCATTACATACTTTACAAATGCCTTCGCTGTCAAGCTTGCCATTTTGGAATTTAATGTTATAGTTAACTAAATTGTTATCGCGAAGGCATCAAGCAGTTGCTATCATGCCTTGATAGCACATTCACTGTTAAACTAGGGTTCGCTGCACACTTCCTGCTCTCGCGATCTGACCTGCACCGCAGACACCATATGTGTCTCATAATTATTTACATGAATACTAAAAAATTATATAAATCGATAATCATATCTGCGCTGAGCGTTATTATTTCGGCATCTGCCTGTTTCACATCTTTTGCCTCTGAAGCAGATGAAAATTCAGGTTCAGCCGGTTATGCAGCCAATGTCAGTGACTACCAGGTAGGCACTCTGATGCTTCCGTCGGATTCAACCCAGGCATCCTCCACTCTGGCGCTTCAGCTGCTGGCTCTCAGCTCCGGAAATAGTAAGGAGAATACTGATATTCTGTTTGGTTCCTCCTCGCTGGAGATCCTGGCTCAGAACAATTTTGACAAAGACTCCTCCGACCCTGCCGATACCTGCGCATATACAATCGGGCACGGCACAGCTGCATGCGACATGAGTCCGGTTGAAGCCTTGGTTGTATCCATTCGCGGAACTAACGGCGGTGAGTGGTATTCCAACTTTAATACAAGTGCCTCGCACAACGATGATTCGGCATTTGCAGACGGATTTTTATTCAGTGCTGAAGATATCTTTCTCACATTAAAGGAATATATTGATGCATATCCTGATGCAAGGATCATCATATGCGGCCACAGCCGCGGCGGCTCCTGTGCCAATCTGCTGGGAGTTCTGGTTGATGAATATTGCGGTAGCAATAATGTGTATGTGTATACTTACGCTGCGGCAGCTACCGTAAGAACCGGCACATTAGAAGATGAATATAATAATATTTTCAATTTCATAAACCCATGCGATATCGTTCCTATGGTTCCGCTGCCTGACTGGGATTATGTAAGAGCCGGAACCGACATCACCCTCTCTGTGGATAATGAAGACTTATACGAAGATGTTCAGCGCTACACAGATATTCTCAGTGCGCTGGCCCCTTCTGTAACTTCCTATTACTGCGACAGACATTCCCTTACATCCTCCGGCCTTGATGAAAACGGACTTACATCCTATGAGCTTATGCTGATGATCTCAGATAAACTAATAAGCATTTTGGACAAATATACGGAAGAAGAGATCAGCAGCCTGCTGTCTTCTTCTGGCACCGAATCAGGTGATGATAACATCGAGGCAGCAGATCCGTCCTCACAGGATATTGATCTGTCCGGATTGACCATCTCCGATTCTGCACTTTCTGAAGACAGCGATTTTTATCCGCTGTACGAGATATATACGGAGATAAGTGATAACGATTTTGAACTCGGCAGATCCATCCTGCTTCAGCACCTGCCGACAACATATATTGAATTAATAAAATCCTGGGCAATTAACTAATAAGGAGCATTATATATGTCATATATTGAATTTAAAGATGTTTATAAAATCTACAAGTCAGGTTCTAATGAGATCCATGCGTTGGATGGCATGAGTTTTACAATCGAGCAGGGCGAATTGTGCGTTATAGTCGGTCACTCCGGTGCTGGTAAAACCACTCTTCTTAACATTCTCGGCGGAATGGATACCGCTACTTCCGGTCTCGTAACACTTGACGGCCGTGATATTACCAAACTTAATTCCAGACAGCTGACTGAATTCAGGCGAAATGACGTAGGATTCGTTTTTCAGTTTTATAATCTGATCCAAAATCTCACCGCGCTGGAGAATGTGGAGCTGGCGGCTGAAATATGTAAGGACAGCCTGGATGCCGCCGCCGTTTTGGAGGATGTGGGCCTGTCGGAAAGGCTTAATAACTTCCCGGGTCAATTATCCGGAGGAGAACAGCAGCGTGTTTCTATTGCCCGCGCCATTGCTAAAAACCCTAAGATGATCCTGTGTGACGAGCCTACGGGCGCTCTTGACTATAATACTGGTAAGGCAGTTTTAAAGCTGCTTCAGGATATCTGTAAGAGTACGGGCAAGACGGTTGTAATAATTACTCATAACAGCGCTCTTACCCAGATTGCCAACAGAGTTATAAGGGTCAGAAGCGGCAAGGCTATATCTAACGAAGTTAATGCTTCACCTATGCCGGTGGATGAAATCGAATGGTAAAACAACAGGAGATCATATGAAGATCGCAAGAATAAAAAATATTACAAGAGGCATAAAAAGCAGCCTCAACAGATTTATATCAATACTGTTTATTGTTACACTGGGTGCCGGTTTTATGTCGGGACTTGCGGCAGCCTCACCCGATATGTACGATACTGCGGATGAATATATTGATAATTATAATCTCTATGATATAGACGTAAAATCGACCATAGGCCTTACCGATGATGATTTAGAGTCAATAAAATCACTGGAAAGTACTGACCAGATTCAGGGCGCAGTTGTATTTGACATGGTACTAAATCAAGCCAACGGATCCGACTTTACTTCAAGGGTATATGGCATTCTTGACGATACCTCCAATACTCAGATCAACCAGCTTAATCTCATTGAAGGCCGGCTCCCTGAAAATGATTCCGAGTGTATAATCGAATCCGTCTTCGGCAAATACTCAGGAGAAAGCGTTGCTGTAGGCGATACTCTTACCCTCTCTGAAACCAATACGAATTATGACACACTGGAAGGTTATATGTCTGATACAACACTTACAGTTGTGGGAATATGCCAAAGTCCTTTATGCATATCTATTGAAGGCGATTCATCTAATATCGGTTCCGGAACCATCAATCTTAATGTTTATACAAGAAGATCTGCCTTCACATGCGATTTCTACACAGATATTTTTATAACAGTCCGAGGTGCACTGGAATTAAATACATTTGAAGATAAATATAATGACCTGATCTCTGATGTAAGTGATGATATAAAATCCATATCTGAGAAGAGAATATCACTGAGAGCCGATGATCTGAAAGCATCTGCGAAGGATACTATCGATGAATTAAATCAGCTTATTGATACTGTAGGTTCAATTGCTGACATTCAAAATGCTCAGGCAGATGATCTTGAGTCAAATAAAAATAAGACTAAGGAGGTCTCTGATATTCTCTCAGATGTCGGCAGTACGCTGGTTTCTAAGCTTAATAAAGAGATCAACCTGAAATCTCCTTCAGATTATGAAAGCGCAGCAGATCTTACAGCAAGGCTCAAAGATCAGTTGAATGATGCCAATGACTACCTTGACAGCATTGATGATGCCTCATGGATGATAAGAACCAGGGATGATCTGACTGGATATAACAGTTATTCCAGCAACGTGGGTAAAGTATCCGCTCTGGCCAAAATATTTCCTGTATTTTTCTTTGTTGTAGCCCTTCTCGTGGCCCTTACTACCATGTCCCGTCTGATAGAAGAAAAAAGGCTTCAGATCGGTACTCTCAAGGCTCTCGGATATTCAAACAGGCAGATAATTTTTGAATACATGTTATTTAGTATCAGTGCCTCTGTACTGGGATGTATACTGGGGTTTGGTGTAGGATTCAGGATCTTTCCTTATGCCATCAACTCAGCATACTCCATGATGTATACACTGCCTGCCATCTCTACGCCTATTCGCTGGGATATCGTAGCATGGGTTGCACCAGTTACCATTGTAAGTATACTTCTTGCAACCCTCTGGTCAAGCTGGAGTGAATTTCGTTCTATGCCTGCAATATTAATGCTCCCGAAATCTCCTGCTCCCGGCAAGCGTATATGGCTCGAGCATATACGCTTCATATGGCGCAGGATGTCATTTACACACAAGGTAACCGCCCGTAATCTGTTTCGTTATAAGAAGCGTTTCATAATGACTATTATAGGCGTTGCAGGCTGTTCTGCCCTGCTTCTTACAGGTTTTGGCATTAAGGATTCTGTAAATGATATCGTAGACAAGCAATATGGTGAGATTGATAAATACGACCTGATATTTGTTATGGACGACGAAGATGCTTTAAATGATGATGCCTCTCTCAGCAAAACCCTGAATGACACAGACCTTATAAGTGAATATATGTCAGTCTCACAGGAAACCGGTAAGGTCTACTTCGGAAAAGAAAAACAGGAGCTCAATATCTTTGTTCCCAAGGATACCGAAACATTCACGGATTTTACAACGCTCCGAACACGAAACGGCCACACAAGCCTAAGCCTTTCAAACGGCAGTATCGTCCTGACCGAGAAGCTGTGTGAAGAAATGGGAATAAATGTCGGCGACAGCGTAACGCTTGAAGATTCAGACGGACATCAGGCATCAGTCGTTGTTTCTGCTATTACAGAGAATTATGTATCTTCATTTGCATACTTAACACCTGAGACATATTCTGATTGCTTCTCAAATGAGCCTGAATATACCAGTCTGTTATGCAAATTGGCAGCTGGCGACGAGGAAGACTCAGACAAAACACTTGAACTGGCTAATGATGCCACCTCACAGATCATGACAAGTTCTCACATATTATACGGCCGCTCGGTGGCAAGCCTTAAGGATACATTTTCCGACAGCATTCAGAGCATAAACGGTGTAATATATGTACTGATTATTGCCGCAGGTCTCTTATGCATAGTAGTGCTTTATAACCTGATAAATGTAAATATCTGCGAACGCAGAAAGGAACTGGCAACACTTAGGGTGCTGGGATTTTATAAGTCAGAGACTCAGAATTATATCTTCAGGGAGACCAATATATTAAGTTTCCTGGGAGCTCTTGCAGGGCTCATACTGGGAATATGGCTTCATAGTGTTGTTGTAAAAACGATTGAGGTAAATCATATCATGTTCGGACGTGACATTAAGCCATTAAGCTATGTTATAGCCCTCGGCATTTCTGTTATATTCACGCTGCTGGTGGACCTTATTATGAAGCGTCCTATTAACAAGACTGATATGGTAGAAGCCATGAAGGCTAATGATTAGCTACAAGGTCACTGCTCGAAAACGCCTTCGCTGATTGTTTTCTCGCAGTAACTTGCAGCCCCCTGCGTAATATATGGCGACATATCATTTACACATCCAATATTATCTCCATGATATATCACTATAAAAGCATTACATTGATCACATTAAATAATGTGCCGGGACAGATACAGTGAATGCACCCTGTCTCGGCACGAACAATTATATTATTTATTTATGATCATGCTTCTTCTGCAGCGGATTTCTTGTTCGCGCTGTCATCCTTAGCATCCTTGATGCTGAAGCTTACACGGCCCATCTTATCCGGTCCCATGCATTTAGCCTTAACCACATCCCCAAGAGTAAGTACGTCCTCAACGCATTTGATCCTCTCCTTAGCAATCTTAGAGATATGAACCATGCCTTCCTTGCCCGGAGCAAACTCCAGGAACGCACCGAATTCCTTGATCGAAACTACCTTGCCTTCGTAGATCTTACCCTCTTCGAAGTCTGAAACGATGGTATTGATCATTTCCTTAGCTTCTTCAAGCTTAGCCTTATCTACGCCGCAGATTGAAACCATTCCGCTGTCATCAATATCAATCTTAACGCCTGTTCTGGCGATGATCTCATTAATAACCTTACCCTGCTTACCAACAACCTCACCGATCTTCTCAGGATCGATCTGAATGCTGATGATCTTAGGAGCGTATACACTCAGTTCCTTACGAGGTTCTGAGATAACCGGCAGCATTACTTCATGGAGAATATATGTTCTGGCCTGCTTAGCTCTTGCTATAGCACCTTCTACGATCTCTCTGGTAAGACCATGAATCTTAATATCCATCTGAATAGCTGTAATACCGATATCAGTACCTGCAACCTTGAAATCCATGTCTCCGAAGAAGTCCTCGAGTCCCTGGATATCTGTAAGGATCAGATAATCATCATCTGTCTCTCCTGTAACAAGACCACATGAGATACCTGCAACAGGTCTCTTGATAGGAACGCCTGCAGCCATCAGTGACAGTGTTGAAGCACATACTGAAGCCTGGCTTGTGGATCCGTTGGATTCAAATGTTTCTGATACAAGACGGAGTGCATACGGGAATTCTGTTTCTGACGGGATTACAGGAAGCAGTGCTCTCTCTGCCAGGGCACCGTGTCCTATCTCTCTACGTCCCGGTGATCTGTTTGGCTTAGCCTCACCAACTGAATATCCAGGGAAGTTGTACTGATGCATATATCTCTTGCTTACGATATTATCATCAAGTCCGTCTATCTTCTGAGCATCTGATAAAGGTCCTAATGTGGTAGCTGTCATGATCTGTGTCTGTCCTCTTGTGAACATACCTGAACCATGTGCTCTAGGAAGAATATCAACCTCTGCTGACAACGGTCTGATCTGATCAATAGCACGGCCATCCGGACGCTTATGATCCTTCAGGATCATCTTACGAACTGTCTTCTTCTGATAAGCATAAACAGCCTCATCAATGTATGGGATGTAATCTTCATGTTCTTCTGCAAATTTCTCATTAAGCATATCCTTGATCGCAGAAATATTAGCATCCCTTATCTGCTTTTCATCAGCAAATACTGCCTTTTCCATTTCCTCCTGAGGAACGAGTTCAACAATTGCAGCTGTTACTTCTTCAGGGATAATATGTCTCTCGTATTCATGCTTTTCCTTGCCAACCTCAGCAATGATCTGTGCGAAGAATTTATTAACCTCACAGTTCATTTCATGTGCCTTATAGATGGCCTCGATCATCTTATCCTCCGGAACTTCCTTAGCTCCGGCTTCGATCATGATTACCTTCTCCGGTGTGGACGCAACTGTAAGTGTAAGGTCTGTTGCCAGCTTCTGTGCCTCTGTCGGATTATAAACTAATTCTCCGTCCACAAGACCCATCTGAGTCATGGCAACCGGACCGTCAAACGGAATATCTGAAATGCATGTAGCAAGTGCAGATCCCAGCATTGCTGTCAGTTCCGGTGAACAATCAGGGTCAACACTCATAACAAGGTTATTCAAAACCACGTCATTTCTGTAATCCTTAGGGAACAAAGGACGCATAGGTCTGTCAATAACGCGGCTTGTTAAGATGGCATTTTCTGACGGACGACCTTCTCTTCTGGTAAATCCTCCCGGTATCTTGCCGACAGAATACATTTTCTCTTCAAAATCTACGCTCAACGGGAAGAAATCAATTCCGTCCCTCGGCTTTTCTGATGCTGTAGCAGTTGAAAGTACCACTGTATCTCCATAATGCAGAAGTACCGCTCCATTAGCCTGCGCAGCAACACGTCCGATGTCCGCACGCAGTGTTCTTCCTGCCAGCTGCATTTCAAATGATCTAAATTCTTTACTCATTATTCTCTCCTTCTTCTACTTCTCGGCGAATGCCACAATATACAAACAGACTTTAAGGATGTATTCCCTAAAGCCTGTTAAAAAATCAATTATTTTCTGATTCCTAATTTCTCGATTAACTGACGATAGCCTTCGATATCTCTCTTCTTCATGTAGTCAAGAAGACCTCTTCTTCTACCTACCATCTTAAGAAGACCTCTTCTTGAGTGGTGATCCTTAGGATGAGTCTTAAGATGCTCTGTAAGTTCCTTGATTCTGTATGACAGAATAGCAACCTGTACCTCAACGCAACCTGTGTCTGCTTCATTCTTGCCATATTCTTTAGCAAGCTGAGCCTTGATCTCTGATGTAATCATAATAAATTATCCTCCTGTAATATAATCGCCTGCAGCTGAAAAGTGGTCGGAGTGTCCTGCCTTTAAGCTGCGGCTCACAACTGGTAAATTCTAGCAAAAAAAAAATTCAAAGTCAAGCAGGGAGATTACCTAAGTAATCTCCCTGCTGCTATTATTTATGCTGTCAGCAAATAATTATCTGTATACATGTCCATCTGTTTCGAATTTAGGTGGAATGTATGGAACCTGCAGCCATGATTCATACTGACCGCCGGTGTGGATAACGTGCTTGCCCTTGTTGTCAACGTCCCAGCTAAGAGGCTCGAACCATCCCTCACGGATATAGTTGCCTGCAATCTGGATACGAAGCTTCTGTCCCTTGTGCCAGAAACGTGATGAAGGAACGATGGCGATATCAACCGGAACGATCTCACCGTCAGAGAGCTTCTGCTCGCTTGTGTTCTTAAGTACCGGCCAGTACTCCTGTCCTTTAAGTTTGTACTTCTTCATCTCTTCAGGCCATAACTCACGACGAGATACTCTCATCTTGCCCCAAGCGCCCGGATGTGGCTCATTAAGAGTTGTCCATGGCAGCCAATTGCCCTGGCTGTCTGCCTTCTGGATATTAACCATCATATCCATGTCATTGTATCCTTCGCATGATACCCAGAGACGAAGCCACATATAACCTGTGAGCTCTGTGTCCTCTTTGAATTCCATGTCGAACTCTACTCTGTCGATGTAACCATCTTCAGCTGTTGCGCCATTGTATGAAACTGATGACTCAACTGCAACAGGTGTATCCTGCATTGACATTGTAGAAGCATCAAGATAATACTTTCTGAACTCTGTTCTCTTAAGAGGCCATTCATTTTCAGGACGTCTTGCCTGATAATCATGATCCATAACATCCATAACGTCGATACGAACCTTAGGCGTCATTTCCCAGCCATTGTGGATGTCCTTAAGGTAACGATCATAGAAGAGATTAAGATCAGCAATGTTCTGTGGATCGTATGTATCCGGCCACTCGAAATCTCTGTGTGCTCTGAACCATTTAAGTTTTGACTTACATCTGATATAAGCTCTTGATGATCCCGGAAGGTGGAAATGTGACCAACCTGCTGTCTGATATACAGGAATCTTAACCTTAGAGAAATCTGCGCACTTGTCATTCCAGTATCCGTTACGGAATGGATATTTACGAGCCATAGCAACCTGATCATCTACTCCGCCCAGACCTGTAACCTGCGCAGCAATGAATTCATTGAATGAAAGTGCAGGAATACCGCCTTCATACAGAGAATCCGCATAGAGGTCAGTTGTGCTCTCCCATGGTGCGATACAAGCAAGGTGTGGTGGGCACTCAGCTGCGATACCCCACTGATGCATAGCAACACCTGAGTTACCTGTCATACCGATCTTGCCGTTGCACCAATCCTGTGTTGCAAGCCATTCAACGAAGTCATATCCGTCTTCTCTGTCCTGATGTGTGAACATATGAACATTGCCTTCTGAATGTCCTGCACCACGAACGTCAACGTTAGCTACAGCATATCCCTTGTAGCACCAGTAAGCCGGGTCAGATGACTCGAACTTAGCGAGCTTAGATACTGTGTGAGGCGGAACACCCATGATCTGCCACTCACTCATACCATCGCCAGGACGTTTGCCGAACCAGCTCCATGATACGATACATGGGATCTTCTCTGTGCAGTTAGCCGGAAGAAAGATATCTGTATAGATCTTGCATCCGTCTCTCATTACAACTTCTACGTCCTGCATACATGTGATGCCAGGAGCAGCTTCATAGGTTCTCTGATTGAAAGCAGGGCAGAATCCCTGACCCATTCTTGCCATAGGGTCATCTGACTTAGATAAGTCAACATCATCCTGGTTAGCAACAGGCTTACGGGCTCTTCTGTAGATAGCTTCAATCTTCTCGCCCTGGAACTCCTCTTCCAGAGTAAAATAAAGTTCTTTATCGAGACCTTCCATTTTATATCCTCCATTAAAAAATATTTTTTTAACAAACACAGATATTGTATATGAAAAAAAACATATTGTCTATCATGAACTGAAACTTGTACAAAAGTAAGACAATTGACATGTTTTTTACACTACTTTGCACAATAACAGCTGCGCATTAACGTATTTTTACGTCTATCGCAGCTGTTATAACACTATTTAACTGCATCGTCAGCTGACAATGCTGCCTTTATCCATATGATCAAACTTATTTTCTTTATTCAATGCATCCGAATATATAATCACGGACAGAACCTTTTTCTATATTAAGGGCTATTGCTAATTCACCATACAACTTCTCTTCTGCCATCTGAAAATACTTCTCATCGCTGGCAGTAACTTTCTTACCTTCAGAAAGTCTCTGCTGTTTTCTGACATGAATAGTTTTGATTATGCTTACAAACTTCTCCGGATCGCCTGATTTTATTACTTCCTTGTAGCAGTCTTCTCTCTTCTTTTCATCGGTGATTACAAGACATTCGATCTGAGGAACGTTATTGACTAATTTCTGTGCCTCGTCCCGTGAAACAATAGGGCGCATAACCACCCGGTCATTATCACAAGGAGTAAATATCACGCTCTTCTCTGAATAATATGGAGCCAGGGTGTAGTAGTCCTGTCCATCAGGTATTCCGCTAAGAGGAGGCTTACCTATCTCAACCACCCTGCAGACACCAGAATTACCATAAATTACTAAATCGCCTACTTTAAACACATTTACTCCTTTCTGTAATAATTCGCCATTTGCATATATCTTAGCATATTTTCCCCCGGAAAGTAAGAAGTTTTTGCCATAAATCCGCCTGTTTTCTGCTGCTTCTGTAATTATTTCAGTGATAATCTCATCTGTTTCTGAACATCATCGTGAATATAATGTGATCTTTCTTATCATATGCACATTCTATAGTTCCGTTATAGAGCTGCATTATGGCCCTTGCTGCAGCCAGTCCGATGCCATTTCCTACCTGCTGGCTGTATCTGGTGGAATCGGGCCTGTAGAATCTGTCAAAGAGTCTCTCTGGTTCGCACTCCGGAATATAGTCGGAATAATTGCCCATTTCCAGAACTGTCATTTTTTCCTTTGAATACGCTCTTATATCAATTTCAGATCCTTCTCTTGCATACTTAACTATATTATCAAGCATAATAGATATAAGCTGTGCATATTGCGTTTTGTTGCCCTTTACAATGAGTCTGCTCTCCGCACTGAAAACCGGCTTGAGTTTTTTATTTTTTAATGACTCTCCAAACATTTCCAGTGAATCCTTAATAAGCTGATCCAGATCCACTTCTTCCTCTTTGTCCCTGCCCACATAATCATCTGCTTTTGCCAGAAGGAGCATATTGGTCATGAGAATAGACAGTCTCATGGATTGATCCTTGATATTATCGGTCCACTTATTTGCGCCCTCATGAAGTTCAAGAGCCTCTGTATTAGCCTGAATAATAGCCAGCGGGGTTTTTATTTCATGTCCCGCGTCGGTGATAAAGCATTTCTGTCTTTCAATATTCTCCGCAATAGGTTTGATCATCTTATTGGACAATATACTTACAAGGATAAAAAGCACTCCAAAACATGCCAAAGCAATAAGAACAGACAGCATAACAACCCGGGCCTGGTTATTAAGATCTATGGATCTGTCTAAGAATATATATACATAATTGCCCCTTGAATCTTCGGATGTCAGATATCTGTAATTGCCCTTCCATCCGTATGCTCTGTTGGCCTTGTATTCTTCCAGTGCCATTTTATCAGCTTCTTCTTCTGTGATTCCTGAGATTTTCGAAATATCCGTGTGTACTACATTCTCTTTTTCATCAATAGAAACCGTAAAATATACCGCACTTAATACGGTATTATCGTTAATCTCCGGAACCATAAATGCCAGAACAGGTACCTCCTCCTGAGGAACTTCAAATCTTCTGGCAGAACTTGATTGCGGACTGTCACCATTAGAATTATCCGTTGATCCGCCATCTGATTCACCTTTTGATTCTCCGTCGGATTCGCCATCCGATTCATCTGCACCGTCAGCGCTATCTGTACCGTTCTCCTGCGAACTGTCTTGCTGAGAATTGATATCCTCAGATGTGGCAGTTTCGTCCGAGCCGTCATAGGTTACCGGATTAAGATTATATATCCTCGCCAACTCGTATAAGAGCTTCTCCGACTGAGCGTTTAATGATGTATGATTAACAATATTAAGGGCAGCAAATACGCCGGCCAGAAGTATCGTAACCGCGATCATGGCAGTAAATATGAATTTTTTCTTCAGAAGTTTTATCATAATCGTCAGTTTTTCAGCTGCAGCTTGTATCCGATATTTCTCTTGGCTGCAATCTCTATATCAGCATTCATGGCAGTAAGCTTTTTTCTGAGATAAGAGATATAAACCCATACTATACCTATCTCCGTATCACTCTCATAACCCCATACCTTAGTCATAAGATCGTCTGTTGACAGGTACTGTCCCTTATTAAGCATCAGAAGTTCCATAATTTGATACTCTATCTTAGGCAGCGCAAATTTCTTATCCTGAGTTCCCAGTTCATAAGTAGCTGTGTTAAGACTGACATTACCCAATGTTAATATATCAGGCGTAAATTCCTCCCGCCTTCTTAACATAGCTCTTACCCTCGCCAGCAGTTCTCCCATGGCAAATGGTTTGGCCAGATAATCATCCGCTCCCGCATCAAGGCCTGCAATCTTATCCTCAATCTCACTTTTGGCAGTAAGGAGCATTACCGGTGTATTAATGCCCATGGCTCTTATTTTCTTCAGCAGATCCACGCCATTTATCTTAGGCATCATGACGTCAAGGATTATGCCGTCATAATGTTCAGCCTTAATATATGCCAGTGCCTCTTCTCCGTCATATACTGCGTCCACACTGTATTTGTGAAAAGTAAGGATGTCAACCACTGCCTCTGACATGGGTCTTTCATCCTCTGCATACAACAACTTCATATTACAATCCTCTCTCTTTTGCCTTTAAAGTCGTCCTCAAAAAGCACGCATAACTGCTATGCAATGTTATGCGTGCCCATGTATCCTCTTGTGTCAGAACATATCCACATAATGCTGGTGGATTATATCTGCGACGTAATCTGCCATCAATTTGTATCCCAGTTCTGTAAGATGTACTCCGTCAGATGCAAATAATTCGTCCTGTGAATAATCAGTTATCTGCGCGAAGTATGCGTTAATATCGATCAACAGGTCAGATTCTGCCTCCGCAGCATTTGAAATGTAATTGTTAGACTGAGACAGCTTATCCTCATCTGCCGAACCGGATTTGATAGGATAATTCAGTATGAACACCTGAGCGCCCTGGCGCTCTATTGTTTCGATATTGGCCTCAAGGGTTCCCTCGTATTCCTTGCCTTCAATGAAATTATTGGCACAATACTGAATCAACACTATATCTGCCGTTCCCGATAATCTGGAGCAGGAATTCTCCTGAAGCACACTTCCCGACTGACCATAATTCTTGACATTGACAGTTTTGAAGGTGTACTGATATGAGTCAGCGTCGAACAATTCGTACAGTTTAGTCTCCAGCTCCTCAGGATACGTAACCTCTGCGATCGCGGACATACCGGTGTCATCAACCGTATATCCCTCGGTGAGTGAATCGCCGAAACATTCTATTAAAACAGTTTCCTTATCTGCAAATACATTGCCTGTTACTGACTTATTCTTATCCACCGCAACCCCTGTCTTAATCAGCACGAACATAAGAGCAAGTACAAACAAAACCACTCCGCACATACCTAACGTGCGTTTAAATTCCAGCTGATTCTTGGTTTTCTCATCAAGGCTCTGCAGAGCCTCTCTGTATTCGTCAAAATGGCCCTTCTTTTTATTTTCGTTTGATTTCAGATTATTGAAAAATTTCGCCAATAATTAAATCCTTTCTTCCACGTTATAGTAGACAGCCTCTATCCTGACGCATTCAATCATCTGAGCATTAAATATCTTCGTCTCTACAACACTTGTGGTCTTGCCATGTTTTATGACTTCAGCCCGTCCGTATATGATATCAGTATTTCTAAGAGGCCTCATATATGTTGCATTTGAGCTTAATGTAACGGGAAGCCCGCCCAAAGTTCTGAATGCAGCCCCTCCTAATACATCTCCCAGACAGAAGGATACTCCTCCATGAACCATTCCGAAGGGATTGGTATGCTTGTCAGTTATAACTATATTGCCCTCGGCAAATCCCTCTCCTACCGCCGTAATGTCTATACCCGTATGCCTGGTATATCCTACATTTACGGCTTTTCGTATATCCTCAAGGGTTCTTCCTACCATATTACCTGCTGCTCCTAAAATTCAAATTTATATCTGAAATAATCTTCCAGTTCATCAATATTAACTCTTACCTGCTGCATCGTATCTCTTTCTCTGATAGTTACGCAGTGGTCAGTTTCTGAATCAAAGTCATATGTAATACAGAATGGAGTGCCGATCTCGTCCTCTCTTCTATATCTCTTGCCGATGGTTCCTCTGTCATCAAAATCGCAGTTATAATACTTAGACAGTTTAGAATAAACCTCCATTGCAGGCTGATTCAGCTTCTTAGACAACGGAAGAACAGCGATCTTAACAGGTGCAAGAGCCGGATGGAAACGCATAACAGTTCTTACATCACCGCCCTCCAGTTCCTCTTCATC
This sequence comes from Treponemataceae bacterium, assembly GCA_963599255.1. Lineage (GTDB taxonomy): Bacteria > Bacillota > Clostridia > Lachnospirales > Lachnospiraceae > RGIG5612. The sequence goes on along the minus strand of CAVBWS010000006.1, from coordinate 6,454 downwards.
ATAAGCACTGCATAAAAACGCGAGAACAACGCGGTCTGCTCCCAGTGAAGGTTCGATAACATAAGGAACATACTTTTTATTCTTTTCATCATCGAAATAATCCATCGGTTCTGATGAGAAGGTCTGATGCTGTGTCAGGTCATAATCCGTTCTGTCAGCAATACCCCACAGCTCACCCCATCCGAACGGGAATGTGAATTCGATGTCAGTTGTAGCCTTGGAATAGAAGGACAGCTCTTCCTTATCATGATCTCTTAATCTGATCTCTTCGTCCTTAATATTAAGGCTCTTGAGCCAATTTACACAATAGCTTCTCCAGTATTCAAACCACTCAAGGTCAGTATCCGGCTCACAGAAAAATTCCAATTCCATCTGTTCAAACTCTCTGGTTCTGAAGGTGAAATTGCCCGGTGTGATCTCATTACGAAATGATTTACCGATCTGTGCTATACCAAACGGGATTTTCTTACGTGATGTTCTCTGAACATTCTTGAAGTTTACAAAAATACCCTGTGCTGTCTCAGGACGCAGATATACAACGTCCTTGGCATCTTCCGTAACGCCCTGGAAAGTCTTAAACATGAGGTTAAAATGTCTGATAGGTGTAAAATCGCTCTTGCCGCATGACGGGCACGGAACCTTATGTTCAGCAATAAAGCCTTCCATTTCTTCATCGCTCCAGCCGTCAACAGAACCCTTGAGTTCTATGCCTTTTTCAGCTGCATAATCTTCAATTACTTTATCTGCACGAAATCTTTCATTACACTCCCTGCAGTCCATAAGAGGATCCGAGAAGCTGCCGATATGTCCTGACGCTTCCCATGTCTTAGGATTCATAAGGATGGCACAGTCGATACCAACATTATACGGGCTCTCCTGAACGAATTTCTTCCACCATGCCCTCTTAACATTGTTCTTCAACTCTACTCCGAGATTACCATAATCCCAGGTGTTGGCTAAACCACCATAGATTTCAGATCCCGGGTATACAAAACCGCGGTTTTTGCACAGTGCAACGATTTTTTCCATTGTCTTTTCCATTGTTTTTCTTCCTTTAATTTATATTTCCGAACACTGGATGTGCCCGGATAGATTTTTGAAAACACAGCAAAACTGCCCACGTGCCGAAAATGGCACATAACAATTGAATTTAATTCAAAATTATATTTTACAATATATCATCGATTAATGACAGTGATTTAAACTTTTTATCAACACTTTGCCTTACCAAATGTCTTATGATCGTCTCATACTCTTCCAGGCATTCATCAGACAGCTTGAACGTAAAAAGCTTCTCCGTCGGCATGTCTAATACATACACATACGCTCTCCGGCATCCGGCGCTCATATGCGAGGCAAATGTATAACTTCCATATCCGGACATCAGTTTTTCCAATGTGGGGCACAGACCGTTTACAGCCAGCATCTTAAGCTCATATATGCATTTGACCAGCCTATGAGACACATTTGCAAGGCTTAATGCCTTCAAGCTGTAATATAATAATTTCAGCATCTCTGATGACTCAACACCTTCTCTTGAAAAATATTGTGCCAGTTCGAGAAAATAAAATCCATAATATGCTGCATCCAAATCCTCCACAAGCTTATCAAAATAATTGCTTATGGATGCTCCCACCAGCGTATATGAACTTTTGCCTTGATAGAGACGGAATTGCCCGAATGAAAATCCTCTTGTGGCAGATACTAACTGGCTGCCGGGCTTTCTGGCACCTCTGGCAAATGCGGTTATCCGCCCCAGCTCGGATGACAGGATCTCTACTCTTCTGTCATATTCTCCTATAGGCATAACGCTTATGACCATGCCGGTGACAACAATTTCATTCATGAATACAAGTCCATTTCTCTGTCAAACTTATCAGATCTTCTTAGGATCATATCCAAAGTTTTTAATCTGTATATCAGAATCCCGCCAATCCCTGCGAACTTTAACCCAGATCTTAAGATTAACCTTGGCATCTACCAGCATCTCTATATCATATCTGGCAGTGCTTCCGATCTTCTTAAGCATCGAACCGCCTTTGCCTATAATAATGCCCTTATGGGAATCCTTCTCGCATACTATGGTCGCCTCGATATCTATAATAGGCTCCCTGTAGCAGTCAGCCCCCTCTTCTTCCGACATGGTACTGACCTTTTTAAACCGCTCCTTGTATTTTTCAACCGTAACAGCAATGCCGTGGGGAACCTCGTTATTAAGGCAATGAAGTGCCTTCTCCCTTATTATCTCTGCCACGATCTGCTTCATCGGCTGATCGGTGAGAGTATCCTCATCGAAATACATAGGTCCTTCCGGAAGATATTGATATATCACTTTCAGAAGTTCATCAACATTATTGCCTTCTCTTGCGGATATCGGCACTATCTCGCTGAATTTATAAACGTCCTTATATAAGTTGATATTTTCGATTACTTTTTCTGTATTTACAGAGTCTATCTTGTTAATAACTAAAATTACAGGAATATTATATTTCTTCAGTTCTTCGATAATGAACTGCTCGCCCTTGCCGATGTAATCTGAAGGTTCCACCAGCCACATGGCTATATCGGCATCCTTAAGGGTGTTTACCGCGGTACTCAGCATATAATCGCCTAATTTATTTTTGGCTTTATTAACCCCGGGGGTATCTAAGAAGATTATCTGTCCCCGTCCATCGGTATACACCGTCTGTATCCTGTTTCTTGTTGTCTGCGGTTTATTCGATGTTATGGCGATCTTTTGTCCTATAATCTGATTCATAACAGTGGATTTTCCCACATTCGGTCTTCCGATTATAGCAACATATCCTGATCTCATCTTATTTTCTTTCATAATCGTCCTTTTGTTTAAAAATATCAAGCCTTATTATTCAAACATATTTTCAACTGTCATGAACAGTTCTCTGTCTTCTTCTATCTTGCTCTCTGAACCTACCACGCACAGATTATCCATTTCAAGGGCTTTTCTGATCTGAGGTGCCAGCTTCCTTATATCCTCCGCAGTACAATCAATTATCTCTTCACGAGCCCTCTGAGAATCTTCGAATCGCACACCCGTAAGGTACGCCCCCATGTCTCTGGAACCTCTTGCAGCCGGTGACAGCGGCATATCTATATTGCTCATTGTACCGATCACATATTTTGTCATTTCTCTTTCGTCTACTTCGAAGTTCTCCAGGAATGCAGGTATGCCTTCATATACTTCATTGGTACGCTTAAGATTCGGATCTCTGTAGGATACAAAACTGCATATGCCGTTGGATCTGGTATCACACATGCATCCGTAGGCTCCTCCCTGGACTCTTATATTGAACCAGAGGTATTCATATCTCATTATTGTATTAAACACCTTAGATGAACCATGATATTCATCCGCACCATCGAGGTATTTTCCGGTTCTTGCCACATACTGAACGGAAGATGAGGTCTTAAAGCCTTCATTTTTCTTATTTACTATAGCCTTATCTGGCTTATACTTTCTGTCTTTAACTGGCAGAGACTTCTGACTGTATTTTTCACCGCACGGTACTGTATCATCACTTTTTACCGTCATAATTGGCGCGGCTTTTGTATCCGAAGCCTTCCTGATTTCGTATGCTCTGATATCACGGCTGAAGGAACTGATCTCCTTCTTGACCAGTTCATATCCTTCCTTATCGGCTGTGCAGCTTACAATGACATTCTCAGGCTTAAGTATCTTATCCAGTACATTTATAATGCCGCAGATGCATTTGTCCTTCTCTGCATCGAAATTTTTCTCCAAATGTTCAACGAACTTATAAAACTGTATTCCGTTTACGATTTCCCTGACAGCCTCTGATTCTGAATAATAAGAACCGGCTCTTACCGCAGCGGCTACATGTCCCGAGGAATTGATCGACATCTGCAGTTTGCTCTTAAGCTCTGCAATAATCTCATATAATCTCTTGCTGTCGTCATAATGAGCCGCAAATAATATCTCCTTTACCAGGTCGAAGGCTTTATGGACATTGCCGTATAAGGCTCTGAAGGACATATCTGCCAGAACAGAATATACATCAGCATCATATCTGTCCGTATAAATTCCCAGGTCCATTCCCAGACTTCCGGTCTCTATATTTACTTCGTCGTTAAGTTCAGAATAAGTATATTTATCAGTATCCACGAAGCTTACTACTGATTTAAGCAGGCTAAGATACGGAAGTTCTGAAACAGCCAGCATATTAGCATCGAAGAATAAGCTTACATATGCTATTCCGTTGGTATTATAATCATGATGAACTACCGGAATATCATCAACTGTATCTTCGATATTGGAAAACGGGGTAGCAGCTCTTCTTATATCGCTTCTTTCAAGGAGCGGGATCAGCTTTTTTTGTTCCTCAGTGTCCTCTGCTTCCTGATATTCGGCCAATGCCTTCGTATCGGCTGTCATCTGCGCGATTTCTTCTGCTGTCTTAGACTCCTTATATTCTTTAAGTTTCTGAGCCAATTTCTCATCTCTTTTGGCAGCAAGCCCTCTCTCAGGCTCTAATATAATAAGTGCACTGTTTTTGCTGTCTGCAAGCCAGGTCTTGATAAGCTGCTCGTAATATCCAGATTCTATATTGTCTCTTAAAAAGTCAAATGTTTCTGAACTTACAATATGCATCAGCGGTTCATTTTCATCATACAGCCAGCTGTCAAATGCTCCTAATCCGTATATAAGTCCCTTAGGATAACCGCCAAAATCCGCTTCTTTATACTTAAATTCCAGAGAATTAAGGCTGGCAATAAGTGATCTGTGATTAAGCTTGCCATTGGCCGCCTCACGAAATTCATCGTTAATTATTTTAAGGAATTTATCTGCCTGAGCTGAATCGGCATTTTTAGCAGTAATTGAAAAGTACTCCTGCTTAAGTCCCGTCTCAAATCCCGAGATAATGTCCTTGCCGATGCCTGCATCAAGCAATTTTTGTCTTATAGGTGCGCCCTGGGTATCCACAAGGGCATACTGAATCATCTGCATCGCGTAATATTTATACGGATCCAGATTATCGCCGCAATGAATGTTATAGCTAAGATATGTATTCTCCTCTTCAGCCTCATCCTCTGATATTGCATAAGGACGCTTTACAACCTTCATCTCATCAAATGCAGGCTGAGATTTTATCTCTGAGTCGATCTGAAGAAAATCATATTTTGACAGATACTCCTCGTCCATCCAATTAAGGCGTTCTTCTATGTTCATATCTCCATAGAGGTAAATGAAGCTGTTGGATGGGTGATAATATTTCTTGTGGAAATCTATGAAGTTCTCATAAGTAAGTTCCGGGATAAATTCCGGATCTCCGCCGCTTTCAAATGAATATGCATTATCCGGGAACAAGGCATGAAGCGTCTCTCTTTCCAGAACGCTCTCCGGCGATGAAAATGCTCCCTTCATCTCATTATAGACAACACCATTATATTCTATCGGATCATTTGCATCATTAATGCTGTAATTCCATCCCTCCTGCTTCATGATCTCAGGATGTACGTAAACGTTAGGCTTAAATACCGCATCCATATAAACGCTCATAAGGTTGGCAAAGTCCTTATCATTTGTGGATGCAACGGGATAAACTGTTTTATCGGGATAAGTCATTGCATTTAAAAATGTATTCATGGAACCTTTAACCAGTTCTACAAACGGATCCTTCAGCGGATATTTTTCGGAACCGCATAAAACAGAATGTTCCATGATATGCGCTACGCCCGTGTCATCGGAAGGCGGCGTTCTGAATCCGATGTAAAACACCTTATTATTGTCATCATTGGATAATATGAATACTCTCGCGCCTGTCTTCTTATGTTTCAGCAGGTAGGCCTTGCTGCCTAAATCCTTAATGTCCTTTTCAAAAATTGTCTCGTATTTATTAAAGCTCATTTTAAAACTTTCCTTATCATCCTATTTATAGCCATTGCCAGATTTACGCTGCTCTGTGCGAAATCTCACTAAGCTGCATGAAGTTGTGCCAGATACGCGTCATTTCGCGCCGTGAACCTCGGCGTGCAGCCACTGCTCGAAATCGCCTACGCTGATTGATTTCTCGCAGTGGCTGCGCCGTCCCGGCGCGTTTTAGCACACGCCAATATCGTGCAAATTAGTTAAACAATGCCTGCGCATACTCCTTGGCATCAAACCTCTTCAGATCATTTACGCCTTCGCCTACACCGATGAACTTAACCGGAACTCCCAGTTCCTTAGAAATCGCCACCGCAATTCCTCCCTTGGCTGTTCCGTCCATCTTCGTCAGTATAATTCCGTCAACCTTCATTATACTTTTGAATTCCTTAGCCTGCTGAAGGGCATTTTGTCCTGTAGCTGCATCTAAAACAATCAGGTTTTCACGAACTGCCTGCGGAAATTCTGAGGATAATATCTTATCAATCTTAGATAACTCATTCATAAGATTTTTCTTATTATGGAGTCTTCCTGCAGTATCACACAGCATTA
>CAVBWS010000005.1:0-70612 GCA_963599255.1 Treponemataceae bacterium | reverse complement strand
AAGGCAGGTGGCTCTCAAGCGAGAAACAGGTGGCTCTCAAGTGAGATAATATTCAACATGAAAGTAGTTTCTGGATTGACGATTGTGGTCAAATTGAACTACAATATGACTACCACAAACAGGAGGAGTATGCTATGACGAGTGCAATTTCGATTAGGCCATCGAAGGATTTAAGAAATAACTATGCACAGATATCTGCATTGGCGAAAGAAAATCCAGTAGCCATCACTGTGAATGGCAGAGAGGATACTGTCATATTGAGTCATGAACACTTTGTGGAGGAGCAACATTATATTTCTGAGCTGGAAGCGAAATTGGCTTTGTACAGTCATTTGGCGCAAGCGGCAGATGACCTAAAACTCGGAAGAGCTCAGCCACTTGATAGTGCCTTTGATGATATTCTTTCAGAGTTGGATGGACTTACATTATGAGTTATACGGTGGTAATTACTGACACGGCGAAGCAGGATCTGAGAGATATCGCCATATGGATTGCAGAACAGTCCAAGGATATTGAAGCGGCAAAGCATTTTGTGGATGAACTGAGGGGAAAATGTAAAAAGCTGGAAAGATTTCCATCAAAAGGTTCTTTTCCTAAGGAACGTGTTCTGAAAAGCGCAGGTTTTCGCTTCGTTACGCATAAAGATTATCTTGTGTTTTACCTTATCGATGAAGAAAGCAAAACTGTAAATGTGATGGCGATTTTTAATTCCAAGAAAGACTATATGCGCGTTATGAGAAATTTTATCTAAAGGATGGGTATGCGGACGAATCCGATTCTTGAAAAATCAATTCCTTGTGTGTGCTTCAACTGTCCTTTTTCCTGTCTGCATATTTTCCTAGGAGCGTCGGCGCGGAGCGGCAGAGACGGCATCGAGTGGAGGAAAGAGCATCCCAGAGCGATATGGACCGCGTGTAGCTGAAAAAATGCGGACGCCGCAAAAAAATCAGATAGCAATGGAGAAAATAAACATTAGTGCCTACCACCATGAAGGATGTATTGTATTTAATCCGATAAACAATTATACTTGAAGCCGTGAAGTAACAGTCAGAGGCGGATTGCTGCACAATTGCAGGACTTTGAGCAGTCATTCGTGAATATTATGCTGTCGACGTTTAGCTATAGCTGTCTGCATGACCGAGTAATTATAAGCATACTCATCGGCGTAGTCAGCGTCCGGGATTTTCGGAACACACGGCAGGGTAAATAAGCTACGAGAAGCAGGAGGCAAATACAAGGCTTCTGCCAACCACCAAGGAGGAGATTATGAATATTTCACCACTTCAGAAAGCAAGATATGAATACAAACCTAAGCTGCCGGGGATGCTTAGAAATGGCATAGAGAAGATCTGCGTTAAGGTCGGCGAGCCGACGCAGAGCGCAGCAGATCAAGATAAGATTAAGGCTTTATTTCCGAATACTTACGGTAAGAACGAGATTACATTTGTGGAAGGTCAGAATACTGCAGAACACAAGAAGCTGATAGTAGGAGTGATCCTGTCCGGCGGCCAGGCTCCCGGGGGCCATAATGTTATCTGCGGATTATATGATGCGCTTAAGGCATCCGATCCTGAAAACGTATTGATCGGATTCAAGGGCGGTCCCAGCGGACTTATCGATGATGATTATGTCGTGATGACGGACGAGTTTGTTGACGCCTACAGAAATACCGGCGGATTCGATATCATTGGCTCGGGCAGAACCAAGCTCGAGACTGTGGAACAGTTTAAGATCGTAAACGAGGTGTGCCATAAGCACGGCGTAACTGCGATAGTTATAATCGGCGGTGATGATTCTAATACAAATGCTGCAGTCCTTGCTGAATATATGGCAGCAAATAATACCGGAATCTCGGTTATCGGCTGTCCTAAGACCATCGACGGGGACCTTAAAAACGAGGACATTGAGATATCCTTCGGATTCGATACAGCGACTAAGACTTACAGCGAACTCATCAGCAATATCGAGAGAGATTGTAACTCGGCTAAGAAATACTGGCATTTCATTAAGGTTATGGGAAGATCTGCTTCTCATGTAGCCCTTGAGTGTGCCCTTGAGACTCAGCCTAATATTTGCCTCATAGGCGAGGAAGTTGCAGCGAAGAAACAGTCTCTGTCCGAGATCGCAGACCAGATAGCTGATGCAGTTGAGACAAGGGGCAATAAGAAGGAAAACTTCGGTGTAGTTATAATTCCTGAAGGAATCGTGGAATTTGTTCCGGAGTTCTCGGCGCTTATTGCTGAGATCAATGAACTGCTGGCAGGCGAGAAGACACAGGAATTCAACGCATTAGGAAGCTGGGAGGAGAAGTATGCATTTATTGAAAAAGGTCTCTCAGCCAAGGCAATGGAAGTATTTGCCATCCTGCCTGCAGGAATTCAGCAGCAGCTCTTCCTCGAAAGAGATCCTCACGGCAATGTTCAGGTTTCGCTGATCGAGAGCGAGAAGCTCTTCGCAGCGCTCGTTAAGGATAAACTGGCTCAGAGGAAGGAAGCTGGCACATACAAGGGCAAATTCTCGCCCCTTACTCACTTCTTCGGATACGAGGGCAGATGTGCATTCCCGTCCAATTTCGATTCGGATTATTGCTATGCACTGGGATATAACGCGTGCATGCTGATTGCTTACGGTTATACCGGCTATCTGTCGAAGGTATCTAATCTGTCAGCACCTGCAGAACAGTGGGTTGCCGGCGGCATGCCGATTACCAAGATGATGAACATTGAGAGAAGAAATGGCCAGGATAAGCCGGTTATCAAGAAGGCATTGGTTGAGCTTGACGGCGGACCGTTCAAATATTTCGCAGCCCACAGAGATGAATGGGCGGTAAATACCTGCTATCAGTACACAGGTGCGATCCAGTATTACGGACCGAGTGAAGTGTGCGATATTACAACCAAGACACTGGAACTTGAACACCAGAAATAAAATAAGGCAAGATTGACTAATAAGTTGTTTACAGCCTCACCGCATGCGCAGATGCATTGTTTCCAGCTTAAAAGGTTCGGATAGTTAGTACAATTAAGTCAATATAACAAAACAAGGGTCTTTCAGTATTGCAAATAATACTGAGACCCTTATTTTGTAAGTTGATTTGCTGCGTGTATATATGCCGTTCCAGCATGTCATAGGCCGCCAATATTCATATACACAATAGCTGCTGCCGGGACATTAGCTGAAAAAAGAATCTATCAGCTCCCTGGCCTCGGCGGCAGGATCCTCCTGCATATTGATCCAGTGAATGTCCTTCCGCTTTCTAAACCAGGTCATCTGTTCTTTGGCTAGATGGCGGATCTCCATGAATAATTTATCGTAAAATGCATCAAAACTCTCGAATTCTCCTCTTAAATACATAAGAATGTATCTGTATTCAAGGCCTAGTTTGTAGAGAAAATCATCTGTGGCACCGTTTGCCCGCAGAGACTTTACCTCATCTATCATGCCTTCCGCCAGGCGGCGGTCAAGCCGCTCTTCGATACGTTTATATAAGATATCGCGAGGCCAGGTTACGCCGATCACAAGGGTCTCGTAACGAGGAGTGTTAACGGGTTCGTTTAGACAGCCTGTGATGGCTCGCTCGACAGCCCGCTCAACCCGGCGCTTATTTTGAAGATCAACACGTGTAAGCGCAGCAGGATTTCTCTCTTTTAAAATATCTATAAGCTCGCTGAGGCTCTTAGAGGCTACTTCATTTCTGAGTTCTTCACTCACGGGTTCTGCTTCTATATTGTATCCGTCGACGATTGAATTGATATAAAGGCCGGTGCCGCCGACTAAAAACGTCTTCCTGCCCCGTGCATGAATATCGTCAATGGCTCCATATGCCAGACGCTGAAAATCAACCAGTGTGAAGGCATCATTGGGCTGGGCCACATCAAGAAGATGATGAGGCACGCCCTGCATTTCCTCCGGTGTTACCTTGCCCGAACCCAGATCCAGTCCCTTATAGACTTGCCTTGAGTCTGCAGAAACGATCTCCCCGCTGTATGATTTGGCCAGCTCTATACCCAGCCCGCTTTTGCCGGAGGCATTGGTACCGGCTATAACGATAAGTTTATTCATTATGATACCTCGTAACTATACAGTTTCTGATATGACAGTTTAAATGGACACTCGAAGTAAAGTATAAGAGAGAACAGACTAGGTGTCTATACTTTTGTCGGGAGATTATGGAATTGACATATCACTTAAAAATTGTGAAAATAGGTAGCAAATATCCGGCAGCCATATAGCTTCGGAAGCCGCTATATTGCCGTCTTGTACGGTTGGCATCGATGCCGACGCAGCACGCTGCAGCTCAGGTGAAAAGCGGTATGACCATATGGCTGAGCATATAAGAAATAATGAAAATGGAGGAATATAGCAAATGAACATATGTGTATACGGTGCGGCAAGCACCGAGATAGACGAATTCTACATTAAGACCGTGGAGAATCTGTGCGAAGGTCTGGCAAAAAGGGGACATAATCTGATATACGGAGCCGGCGCATGCGGGCTGATGGGTGCAGCGGCACGAGGATTCAAGCGCGGCGGCGGCATGATCGCCGGAGTGGCTCCGGAGTTCTTCAAAGAGACCAATGTTGAGGCCCTTTATAAGGAATGTAATAACATAATCCATACCACTACCATGAGTACTCGTAAGGAGATCATGGAGATAAATGCGGATGCATTTATAGTTGCGCCGGGCGGCGTGGGAACCCTTGATGAGTTTTTCCAGATTCTCACACTTAAGCAGTTGAAAAAACTGGATAAACCTATAGCACTGTTTAATATCAACGGATATTACTATTCAATAGAGGCATTGATGCACAATGGCGTTGAAGAAAAATTCATGAAGCCTCATTGCCTTGAATTGTACAAAAGCTTTAATGAAAATGAAACAGATGAGATGATTGAATATATTGAATCCGGCAGAAAAAATGAGGATTAACCAAGTGCTGCCGATCCGGCAGCCAATGCCTAAGTCCCTGGAGCGGGGCGGGAGATTATGTGCTTAGTGTACAAATAGCCCAGAAACCCTGTAATGATTACACGAAGTATGAGAAAACGTACTTATTACACAAAATGTCGAGAAACCCTATGCTCATGCAGCATTTCCTACTTTAAGAGTAGGGGCTCTCGACATTTTTTGGGTAACGAATTATCGGCTTTCAGATAATTCCTCAGAAATATTTAGTCTTCTCTAGGCTCTATATAAGACCATGTTCCGTCAGCATGCTTCTCAGGCGGAAGGTTCTTATATTTGTGTCTCCATGTGCCATCTTCATTCTTAACCATTGTAAGGTTGAACTTAACATTCTCCCATGGATCCGGATGATTGATCCAGAGTGTATAAAGCGGCGGCAGAACCACATTTAATCTGCCGGATTCATATTCCATGTGGCTGGAAAGATCAGGCATTTTGTCGGCGATGGATGCCATAATAGCAGCATTTGCCTTGGTCATAAACTGAACGCTTCTCCACAGGATACCGCCTTCCGTGTCTTCATACATATGAATGAGGAAGGTCTGAACCGGGCCTAACATGCATGAGCTCATCCAGCAGTGCTCCATGCATTCTGTAAATGGGTATTCCTTCATGCTGAGTCTTGTAAGAGCCAGCGGATTATGAGGGTCAAATTCGTATGAAATCTCTACAGAGCCTTCGTAGCCGATCTCGCAAGGCGGAACCTGCCATGTAAATCCGTAATGCTCACCCGGTGCCCATACGTTGTATCCTTTTTCCATGTTGCCCCACCACCAGTCACACATAGCAGCAGTAACATTAGGAATGAATTCTGTTAAGTCGGATGTTACGACATAATCCTTGTCTGCAAATTTAGGATGCACCTCGAAAGGCGGCATTTCTACAACCTTTACTTTGGTAAATGGAACTTTTTCGAATTTTACAGGGACTTCGCCGTCCTTGTAGATGCGGCATTGACCGCCGTTAAATAAAAATTTTGATTCACTCATATTTTTGCCTCCATATCAAATTGACTTTCAGTCTTGTTTCTTGTATTCAAAATTGCACATAATGCGCACGTGACAAGAGTATAGCATACAGTATTTTTGATTTGTAGTTAAAGTTTAAAATTGTTCATAGCAAGAAGAGTTCTTGAGTTTTTGGGAAATTTTTGTTATAAGAGTCCTGGACGGCGGCTGGGCAGGGGAGCAAGTTTACTTGCGAGACGGCACAGACATCGGACAGGCTAGGGGGCATGAGCATGTAGAGCGACAGCTCGGAATGCGAATGCATCCTATTTTAGAAGAAGGCACATATGTATGCGAGGGGAGACAGCATGAACAACACTATCTATATAACAGGACACAGAAATCCGGACCTGGACAGCCTGTGTTCGGCATATGCTTATGCGAAATTAAAAAATACTATTGATCCTGACAATGAATATAAGGCTGTAAGGTGCGGCCAGTTATCAGAAAGCATTGAAAAACAGCTGGAGATGGTAGGAGTTGAGGCACCGCCTTTTATGAAGGACGTCCTTCCTAAGGTTCAGGATGTTATGATGGACACTGAAAAAAGAACAGAGATCTCAGAGCCGGTATATCACCTGGTTAAGACATACAGCAAGGCCAATCCATCCGTAATGCCCATGTTCAATAATGGCGAGTTCGAAGGACTCTTGAGCATTGACGATGTTACGGCCTGGCTGCTGAACGAGAATATTAATGACAATCCGGAATACGATTTTTCTGTAAATAACATACAGGATGTTCTGCCGGGGCATATACTGCACAGAGGAGTTCATGATGCATTTACGGCGTCCATCACCGTAGGTGCGGCATCGCTTTTCGGATTTTTTGAATTTCTGAAGACAAATGCTTCCAAGACCATGGTAGTAATGGGTATGCGTCCGGAACATATAGAATGTGCCATCAGGTTGAATGTCCCTGCCATTATCATAACTGCCAGAACCATGGAGGAGCAGCTTCTCGACGGAGGTAATATACTTCCCGCCATGAATCTGGAAGGCGGCGAAGGAATCGGAGACAGACTCATGCCGGAGATAGATCTGGCAGGATATGAAGGCCTGATATACAGCACCTCATTAAGTACAGCCGAGACCATCAGAAGGCTCCGGATGAGCGGTCCTATGGGTAAACTCATGCGAAAGAAGGCCATAACTGTTCAGAGTACGGATCTGTTCGAGGATGCGAAGGATCTGCTGGCATCATCTAAGGCTCGAGGCCTGGCGGTATTAGAAGGCAGCAAATATGTAGGATATGTAACCAGAAGGTGCTTCTTAAGCAGACCATCGTACAATGTTATCCTGGTGGATCACAATGAAGCAGGGCAGAGCATAAAGGGAATTGAGACTGCCAATATTGTGGAAATTGTTGATCATCACAGATTAGATACAATGAAGACAACATTTCCGATATTTGTGGATGCAAGGCCGTTAGGAAGTACATGTACAATAGTATGGCAGCAGTATTTGGTAAATCAGGTTACGCCGGATATTGATACAGCCAAGATGCTTCTTACAGGCATTTTATCAGATACACTTATTCTTAAGAGTCCTACCACAACCGAAATTGATAAGAAAACAGTTAAACAGCTGGCAGATATTTGCGGGGTAGATTATAAGGAATTCGGCTCCATGCTCTTCAGTGTAACTTCTAATCTGGCCAAGACAGACGCAGAATCGGCTATTATGGCGGATTTCAAGATGTACAATAATAATGACGTTAAGGTAGGAATCGGACAGTGCGAGACCACAACCCTCAGCAATCTGGATGAATATATCGGCCATTTCCTCGATGTGCTGGAGCAGGTAAAGAACAAATCGGGTCTTGACTGGGCCATGCTCATGATAACAGATGTCCTGCATGAGAAGAGTGTGCTGCTTACGACCGTATATAAGGCGGGAATGAAGCTGCCATATGAGAATATACTTAAGTACAATGCTGCAGATACTCCGGGAGCTAAGGGCTGCAGAGTATATGACATGCCGGGAGTATTAAGCCGCAAGAAGCAGCTGCTGCCGGCGGTACTGCATACCATAGAAGGCTGACGGATGCGATCTGCCGCATAGTTTGGGCAAATAGTCCAGCCCGGTTTGGTGACTGTGCGGCCGCTGTGAATTACAGTGTAAGCCGACGAAAACAGTGTCCGTCGGCACTCATATTATGAACGTCTCAGGACACTGTTTTCGGAGTTTTTTGTATATGAATTATATTTTTAAATGAAGAAAAAACAACTCAAGCTGCTATTTGGCAGCTTTTTTTGCTGCAGATTTTGTAATGATTCCGGCGATAACGATGATGCCCACATTTACAATCACATTGCCGATGAGAACGCTTGCAAAATGTCCCCATGGATGAGCTAACAGCTCTTCAACATTAATGAATCCTACTGTGAAGAAGCACAGAGCAATCGTGTTGAATACGTACGGAACGAATGGATGAAGTGCTATAGTAAGGAACAGGAATATTGCAATAGGAATAAGCAGTGCAACTGTCTCCTGCATACCGAAGCCCATCAACCATGTCATCATGTGGATGGTTCCGAATGTTCCGATCAGTCCGAACAGACCACCCAGGAAATCCTCCAACAGACCTTCTTTTTGGTTCGGATTGCCCTTAATAAAGAACAGAACGTTCGCAACGAAGATGGTCCAGCTGTGGATGCCGATGCTGCCCAGCGGTCCGCTGAAGATCTGAACTAGAGCAGTACAGATCAGGATCCAGACAAATGCGAAGAATTGAATCTTCAGCGTTGTGCCGTTTGGCTTTTGAAAAAATTTCATCATAATAAGTTACCTCTCTCTTTTGTTTTTACGCTCCATAGTACAAAATGTACAAAAAACATAACACGCATATAATAAAAGATAATGCAATATGCTGTCAAGTACAAAAATTTATGCGTTGCCCCGACATGAAAAATTCTCTTTGACACAGACCATTATCAAGGATATACTTGAACAAACGTTAATACAATCATTGGCATTTTAAGAGCTGATGCGAGCTTTAAAGAGAGGAGGAAGTGAGCATGAGCAGGGAGAATTTTGCCATAGGCGATAATAAACATCTGAATTATCAGATGTGCATTTTGTCTGTCATTGCCATCTGCATGGTGGTGCTGGGCCATATCAAGAATGATCTGACATCTGTGGGAACCTTTTTCGGGCTATTCCCATATTATTCTGTGCACCTTCCGATCTTTATGTTTATCTCCGGATATTTTTTCAGGGATGAGTCTGCAGATGAATCCTACGGCAAATATCTGGGCAGATATGTACTTCACAAGATCAAAACAATCCTGATACCATACTATGTGATCAACGGCATTTTTCTGTTGATCAATTTCGTGTTGGCTGACAGAGGTTTTACATATGTAAGGATATTTTCCTTTAAAGAATGGCTGCTGCAGCCCTGGACCAGATTCTACACCATCACATTTTCCTCTCCTACCTGGTATCTGATAGGCTTCTTTATTGCGTCGATCTACTACGTACTGATCAGAAAGATCGTCAAGCTGATCATAAGAAATGATCTGGCCATGGAGGTCATTCTGGCTGTGCTTACGCTGATAATGGGAATGGCCAGCGTATATGTATGCAATACCATGAGACTTCCGGAGGCAGCGCAGGTATATCTGAGATCAGTTGTTATGCTGTTCTTTATTCAGCTGGGAAGGATTTATAAATGTTATCTCGAGAAGATTGATACGTGCTCAAGTGTAATATATTTCGCTGTGGTATTTGCAGTTCAGATCCTGATCATAAGGCTGCTGGGCAATAACTCATTGAATCCTCAATTATATGAAATGACAGGATTTGATAAATTCGGCTGCAACATGCTGATAGCCGGAATCACAGGAATAGCTCTATGGCTTCGTATATCCAAGCTTTTGGCTAAAATCCCGATACGCAGCAGGCTGGTCATATTCATCGGCAGCAATACGAAATACATAATGGCTTTTCATATCGTGGGATTTTTCCTGCTGAACTGCAACTTCTCACGTATGCATGCCAGGGGCGCGGCTCCTGAGTTTATAGGTGAATTCAGCCCTGAGAGATTTCATACATATCTGTATTATTTCTGCGTAGATAATGTACGTATGGTTATTGTATATTTCATCGCAGGCATGGCAGTTTCCCTGGCATTGGCATGGCTGATCGCGCTGGTAAAAAAATATCTGAAGAAAATAAGCATTAATTCATAACAAATATTCATTTATTGAATAAAAAACAACAAAAATACACAAAATCCCAAATATTCCAAAATTTTATATAAACCCTTGAAAATATTTTAAGTGAGTAGTAAAACTTATATCAGTGGGGGAAGTTTTACAATATAGGCGGCGACGCAAGGGAGGAGCGTTGTCTATATTGTACAACGACTGTGAGGCGGTCGGAGATGGCTCTCTCGAAAAAATGTCGACAAGAAAAAACATTGCCTGACAGGAAAAGGTGTTATAAGACGTATTACTTGCTGAGTGTAACGATTCCTTTGACGGAAATACTAAGGGTAGACGGGCATTAGTATTTATATGTGAACAAGGGACGGAATGAAATATTACTGTTCACGGAAAAGAAGTGTATTATGTGCATGAGAATAACCATAGGCAAGCTGATTGCTGTGCTGTTTGCAGTTTTTGGATTAACACTTGTTGGTTTCATTTGCGTAACACAGGCATCAGACAGATTTTCATTAACAGATCATTATGACGGGGAATATAACGGGGTTCTGACCGTTGAAAGTACATCAGTAAATGTAGATACTTATTATACAGACATATCAGGGGCCGGGGAATCAGCCCAGGCCATCGTCGATGCAGAGAATTCTGCGGCTTTATTCAAATATGATCAGTACAGTGTCTATTCAGACCATAACGATCAGGGATTTTCAGAATTATACAATGTAGATGTGGGTGATCTGGCAGCCTTAATGCTGGAGGACGGTAATCCGGATACGGTTGATGCCGTTTATGAATGCGTAAGGGTATGCATAGGCTATAATAACGGCGACCTAATGGACGAGAATTATACGGAGATCGGCTATCTGGCAGACGGAACCATCTTGATGTATACATGTCTGGGTCAGGCCGGCATGATCTTCATGACATTTTGGAAGGCAGTAAATGACCTGAGTTCGGCATTAGTCGGCCGATGGTGCGAGAGAAGTACCTTGCTGGGACTGGCTGATGTTGACAGAACGGCGGTAACAGACAGAGAGACAGTTCAAAACCTAGTGGACTGTATTAACGTAAGTGTGGGGTATGAGATATTGACACTTGATGAATCCACAGAAGGGTGGCTGTATCAGGTGGTGGATGAATGCAGAAACGGCGCATCCGAATATAGTATTCCGGAGGATGTGCGAAGGAAGATAAATGAATGTGCTCTGTCAATATTTGACAAGAGCGAGGAAGAACAGTTAAATGATACGACTTATAAGGTCGTATCAAGCGTTCTGGGAATGTATGGAGACAAGGGCTCGGTCATTGCTGATAAGAGTACGGTAGTCAGTCAGATATATCAGGGAATGATTGATGCAGGAGTTGATACCGCACAGGCCAAGAAAATCGCGAAGGCGGCTGTTAAGGAAGATAATCTGGACGCATGGTTCACAACATCCGTATCCTATGGCTGGAGGCATTCGGGATTCATTGCATCATTAGTATCAAATGGCATTCTCACAACGAATTCCACATGGAGCACATGCTGTATATAAGATAATATTTTAAATGTTATGGGGGCGGCTGCTTACGCAGCCGCCCCTATTGTTGTGCATTTTGTAATTTACTTGTTAAGTTATACTCATTTTTATTACGAAAAATAAATTGAAACTGTTCATGCCCTGCATGAGCATTTGCAAAATGTAATGTAACATTCGGCAAATGCAAGCCTGCAGACAGGTAACGGTCATAAGTTACAACTGAAATACCTCAATCAGCAGCAGCCATACCATGCCGTAATATGTTACTACTGCTACAAGATCGTTGACTGTAGTAATGAGGGGACCTGATGCAACTGCCGGGTCCACCTTGATCTTGTGGAAGAACATAGGAATGAATGTTCCCACCAGGCTTGAGATTACCATGGCGATAAGCAGCGATACTCCGACGCAGCCGGAGATCAGGAATGCGTGAAGTACAGTGTTGGCTTTAAAGAGCCAGATATAAAGCCCCAGGATAATGAACGACATTATTCCAAGGAAGAGGCCGTTCATAAATCCTATGCGCATTTCCTTGAACATAAGATGCATTTTTTCCTTGGTCGTCAGGTTCTCATCCATAAGGACACGGATGGTAACTGCCAGGGACTGAGTTCCTACATTTCCTGCCATATCAAGAATTAATGACTGAAAGCACATGACGATCGGAAGAGCTGCAACTACGGTTTCAAAAAGACCTACCACGGATGATACTCCGATTCCTAAAAACAGCAGGATGATCAGCCACGGAAGACGCTTCCTGACGCTTACGAATGTTGCTTCGTTAAGATCCTCCTCGGCAGTCAAACCACCCAATTTAGCGTAATCGTCACTCATCTCATCGTCTACAACTTCTACGATATCCTGAGATGTGATAACACCTATCAGCTTGTGCTCATCAGTTAGTACAGGAATAGAATCCTCGGCGTAATCCTTGATCCTCTCGATACAATCGCTGATCTTCTCATGGTCGGTAACATAAGGATAGGATGTACTTATAATATCATCGAGAACATTATCCTGCCTCGCGATAATAAGATCCTTCAGATCAATTGCACCATAGAATTCATCATCACGGGTGACAACATATACCGTAGAGATGTTGTCATTTTCACCTGCCTGGCGGATGAGCTCTCTCATGGCCTGTCTGATGGTCAGATCCTGGTAGATGACAATGAAGTTAGTGGTCATCTTGCTGCCGATCTCATCATCGTCGTAGGACTGGATCATCTGGATATCATGGCTCGATTCCTCATCCATCATATTAACCAGCTGCTCCTTAGTGCTGTCATCAAATTCGTCAAGAACGTCAACAGCATCATCAGAATCCATGAAGGACAGAACCTGAGCGGCCTTCTCCAGATCAAGTTCGTTCAGATATTCATCAGGATCATCTATATATGAAAGGATCTCGGCTAATCTCTCTGCACCCAGAACCGGATACAGCTTTTTTCTCTCTTCTTCTGTTAATTGAGCCAGCGCATCGGCAATATCATTTTCATGATAATCAGAGAGTCGATCCAGCAGCTCTTCGTCAGATAGTGAGCTGTGAAGGATCTCCAACAGCTCCTCAGCGTAATTTGGCGTAATCATTTTTTCGTTCATATTAACTCCTTTCTCCCCTGAAAAAGGGCATAGAAAAACCACCGTTCATCGTGTCAGGCGATTTAAACAGTCACATGCTTAAATAACATGAGTAGAAAATACGGTGGTCAATAGTTAATATGATCTGAACATCAGGAAAAACTCCATGAGCAGATGCAAGATATACCTATTAGTAAGCCACCGCAGCTATTACTTCGACCGCCGTTGTCGCAACTGTCCATGTTGTATTCCTCCTTGTTTTATTTTATCCGCAAATATTCTAGCCCCGCGCAATTTTCATGTCAAGAAAATTGTGGGCAAATCTGCCGCAAATCTACAGAAAAATTGCAAGCTGATCCACAGAAAAACTGCACCCTCATCAGATATTCAGATTGAAGGTGCAGTCTTTCATGTAACTAGAAAATGTTGACTATATTTTGTCAGCCGGCTCATTTAAGCCGCTGTCAAAATAACTTTTTAAAGGATGTGTTTATAATATAATCTTAACTTTAAATTAACCTGAATTTTTGGGAAAAATTTCAGCTCATAGAAGACGTGATGTTTCGGTATTCGGCAAGGTCTGACAGTAGGATATGACCTTCAGAGCTGCAGCCAGACGGCGCAGGAATATTCCTATGGTTTCCTGAATTTTCAAGATAATACCTGTAGAAGTGCTTATAAAACTGAGATATAATCGAATTCAACGAAGATCACGAAGGGGAGAGTGAGATAAGATGCGAGAATGGGGTGAGATAAGAGAAGATTTTCCGATATTAAGGGAGCAGGTAAACGGAAAGCCGCTGATATATCTGGATAATGCTGCTACAACGCAGCTTCCGAGACAGGTATTAGAGTGTATCACAGAGCATTACACAAAATATAATGCTAATGTTCACAGAGGAATTCATTACTTGAGCGAACAGTCGACCATGCATATGGAAGCGGCTCGTGACAAGCTGAAGCAATTCATGCACGTGGGGAAGGAAGGCGAGATAGTATTCACCTCAGGAGCTACAGAATCCTCTAACCTGGTGGCACAGAGCTATCTGCGTCATATCCTTAAGCCGGGTGACGAGGTGATCTCAACAGAACTGGAGCACCATGCCAACTATGTGGTCTGGCAGCAGATCTGCCATGAATGCGGCGCCACATTCCGAGTAATACCGACAATCGACGGTGAGCTGGACATGGACGCTGCACGTAAGATGCTGTCGGAGCGCACGAAGCTGCTGGCGGTTACGGCGGTATCTAATGTGGTTGGAACAGTTGTTGATGTGGAGACACTGACTGAGTGGGCAAATGAATACGGCATACCTGTCTACATTGACGCAGCCCAGGCGGTTCGTCACAGAACCTTCGATCTGACTCAGCTAAAATGCGACTTTCTGGGATTTTCAGCCCATAAAATGATGGGACCTACGGGAGCAGGATGCTTATTTATCAGAAACAGCCGATTAAGTCAGATGAAGCCATACCGCTATGGCGGCGGCATGGTTGATATAGTAACTGAGGAGAATACAACATTTGCAGATATTCCTGCCAAACTGGAGGCAGGAACTCCTAATTACAGTGCATTTATCGGCTGGGGAGCGGCATTAGATTATCTTATGGATATCGGAATAGAAGGAATCGCAGCACGAGAGGAAGGTCTCATCCGGCAGATTGAGGCACGGCTGGAGGAGATGGAGCAGGTTGAGATCCTAGGTCATCCGGCTCACAGAGCAGGCTGCATCTCAATTAAGATAAACGGGGTACATCCCTATGATTTTGCCAGCATGATTGATAAATATGGTGTGGCAGTAAGGTCAGGCAGCATGTGCGCTCAGCCGATCGTACATAAATTCGGACTGGATACTGTCATCCGAATATCTCCGGCATTTTATAATACTGCCGACGAGATAGAGCAGTTTGCTGATTATACCAAGAGGACGATCAAGTTCTTCGATAACTTTAATAATCGTGTGCATCGCTGATATTAGTAAGCGTTGAAGTACCGAGGCACACAGCTAACTGCCAGAAAATAACTGCGCTGCCACGGCACTCTAGCTGATCGTTGATATTATCCGGCATTATTACACAAGAAAGGAGCAGGTATGACTACTGAACAGATAAGGACATTTCTGGCTGTGGCGGAATGTCTTAATTTTACAAAGGCAGCAGAGATGTTATATCTGTCGCAGCCTACCATCAGCCGCCAGATCCGGTCATTGGAGGAAGAATGTAAGACGGAGCTGCTGGTAAGAACACCCAAGGAAGTAAGATTGACTCCGGCAGGTGTGATCATGGTCAGCCATTTGCGCAATTCCCTGGCAGAGATCCAGGCAGGACTTGATGAAATACATGCCATCAGCAGCGGAATCACAGGTAAGATCAATATCGGTGTGCTGGAAGGATTTGAACAGGACGAGCGAGTGGTAGAGCCTCTGGTAAACTTCGGCAAGCAATATAATGAACTTACCGTTAATATCAGCCACTGTTCCTTCGGGGAGCTGAGAAATGGCTTAAATGACGGGAACTTTGATATCATTTTTACTATGGGGTTCGAGGAGAAAAATCTGCCCCTGACATTATCAAGAAGGCTGTGCCATCTGTCGGCAGGAATAATCATCAGCGCCAACAGCAGATTTGCTCGTATGAAGAACCTGAAGATCGAAGACCTGAAAGATGAAACATTTATCGCACCGGATGAAAAGGACTCACCTTATCGCCTGGAGGATACTAATGAGATATTAAGGCAGCACGGATTCGAGTGCGGCAGGATGAAGTATGTCAAAAATCATGAGTCGGTACTTCTGAATGTGGCAGCGGGAAACGGCGTCGCCATTGTATGTGGAGACATTCCTCAGGTAAAGAACAAAATGCTGTTCAGATTCATAGAGCTTCCGGCAAATGAAAACATGCTGCACATGATCTATGCCTGGAAGAAGGAGAATTTTAATCCTGCGCTGGCACTGCTCCTTAACAGTCTGTCAGAGTAGCAGCTTCATATCTTGCAATTTATATATAAAATCACATAATTACCTACCAAAAAGCTATGCATTTTATACAGGATCTGCATAAAACAATCAATTATTCTCATTTCACATACAAAAAGTACATATGCTATCTTATATCCACCCGGGATCATTGTTGCGCCGATGGCGGCGAAGGACGATGAGCTGCGGGTGGATTAAATCTGTTAATAGCGTCAAGTGACCTATAAAAATCTGTTTGGGAGGGTATATGTTATGTATGAAGTAAAAAAGAGCATTGATGTACAGTTAAATGTGCAGCTGGTGTATACGGCATTGATCCACGAGTATGCATATGAAGGACCGTGTCGTTTCGGCCCGCCGGAGGCATTAACACAGGAGTTCGATCTCATGAATCAGGCGGAAATATTTAAGATGTGGTCTAATGGCTATGGCGGTGCATTAAGCCAGATCCCGGGGATCAATGTCTTAGAACCGCTCTATATCAAGATGTCGGATGAATTCTTTATCACTGATGAGGAAGAACAGAAGATGGCGGACAGAGTAGGCGAAGCTGATATATTTATCTTCACCGGAATGCGCGGTGAGGGCTTCATGAAAGAATTTGCCATGAGATACAATGTTCCGGTGGCGGGAGTTGGTATGTTCGCTTCCACGATCGAACATGCGGTATTAAATGCAAGGGGATATGAAAGTTATGCAATATTAGACCTGCCGGATGCGATCCGTCTTCTTAAGGCACTTCGTGCCAGAAAGGCTCTGCGCCGCACGAAGGTTCTGGCAGTTACCAGAAACAATTCCCATTATTCCATGGGCGGTCAGGATGCATTTATCAGTAATGAGATGGTGTCCAAGAAGTTAGGCGTGAGATTTAACTATTTCAGCTTCCATGAATTCCTGGACATGATGCATGTTAATGACCATGGCAAGAATCATACACTGCCGGGCCGAGAGGTATATAATCTGACAGATGCGGATATGCAGGAGGTTAATGCATGGGCTGCAGAGCTGGCAGACGGGGCAGTTGAAAATGATGTGAAGCAGGAGTATATCGTAAATTCTGTCAAGGCCGCAGTGCTTATCCAGAAGTTATGTGAACATTTCGGATGCAATGCATTTACCGCAGTCTGTCCGGACGGATGCGCCACAAGACGTATGAATCAGGAACAGTTTACCTTCTGCTTCAGTCACTCCCTGTTAAATGAAATGGGCATTCCTTCCGGATGCGAGTATGATCTGCTGGGAACATTGTCCATCGCCGCCCTTGCCAATCTGACCGGCAAGGCCCCTTATATGGGAAATACACAGCCTTGCGTATGGATGGGCAAACAGGTAGAAGGAGAATTTGCCGGCATCGGATATATCGATGACATGGACCGCACTCAGAATATTTATTACAGCGGACATGCAACGCCGAACAGATTAATTCACGGTTTCGACACCGAGAAGACGCCTTATGCTATCCGTCCGTTTACTTATAGCGGATGGGGCGCAACCATGAGAATAGATTTTTCTAAATACAGAGGCGAGACTATCACGCTTATGCGATTTGACCCGTTGTGCCAGAAGATCATGGTAGCTAAGGGCACTGTACTGGGCGGCTTCGGATATAATGCCACCGGATGCACGGAAGGCATATATTTTGAGGTTGCCGATAAATATGAATATTTCCATAAGCAGGCCAAGTTCGGCCTTCATATGCCGCTGGTATTCGGAGACCATATCAATGATGTGAAGATGCTGGGAGAGGTCTTAGGAATGGAAGTTGTAACTGCCTGATGTCAGACGCTGCAATGCCGGGACGGTATTCTAAATATGATACGAAAAGAAGTTAAGGAAAATATCTTAAAGCAAAAAAAGGACAGTCATATTTACCTGCAGATGATTAAGGAAAAGGGGCAAAATCTCACCAGAGAGGCCTTCGGAGAGCTGTTCCTTCGGTATATGTGTGCCAAGTTCTTATTAGAACCTGAGGAGATAACTACCGATAATTTCTATGAGATCTGTCAGATATCAGCGGAGAAGGCGTCTAAATTGCCCCACGGCAGCATTGATGCAGCCGAGTCAGCCTCCAAATGCGGCGGCGCAACTACAGCTATGAACAAGAAGATACTGTTTCTTCTGGCTGTGAACAGAGAGTATGGCATTACGCTGACGGCGGATGACAGTGTGCAGATTGATACATTTACGCAGCTGTGTGATGCAGTTTATCAGAAGATCATGGATACGAATAAGTAACACATTATGAATGCTGCATGGGTGCAGGGGAACTTGTGCTCATGCAGTAATTTTGTAAGTAAAGCAATAACCCGGCGGCAGGAATAATAACCGGGTGGGAAATTTATTGTTTTCATAAGCCCTGCAAGACGTGCGATTTTGTGAAGAAAATTCTAGATGGCCGCAGCAAGTTTATACAAGATCAGATATTTAAGGAGACGGGACAGATGCCTGATACAATGAAGCAGATAGAAGCAGATATCATTAATGACTTACGGGAATTGGAAGATCAGATGAGCCAATATACCTTCATCGTGACCTGCGGTCTTAAATCCCTCCCCGACTACCCAGAGCAATACAAGGATGAAGCTCACCTGATCCACGAGTGTCAGGTAAATACATGGGTACACACAGACTGGGAGGGAGGCCGCCTGAAAATTCAGGCCTTCAGTGAATCTCTGGTAATAAACGGAGCATTATCATTTCTTATTGAAATATATGACGGCCGCAGCATTGACGAGATCAAGGCATTTCACTGCACGCTGCTGCAAGAACCCTGCTTTAGAAGACATTTCACACATGACCAGTTAAAAGGGCTGGGGAAGATTATAGCGTCGCAGAATATCTAATGCTGGTTGGGATTTTCCATTGCTGCACTTTTACAAACCTGCTTTTATCCATAATTTAATATTCCTCTGCTAACAGAAAATCCGCCAAATGCACGATCTTTATACCATTGATATTGCCTGCAGCCAGATTGTCAAGCGTCACGACATATTTCGGATAGTGGTCTCTGATTTCAAGCAGATTGGCAACCTCGCGGTCGGATTCTTCCGGCAGATTGCGGCATACCTGCACATAAATACGCTCGTCACGCCGAACCGCTACAAAGTCAATTTCTTTCGTTTCGTTCTTCCCGATATAGACCTCATAACCCTTTCTGCGAAACTCAAAGTACACGATGTTTTCCAGCATTGCGGCAACGGATTTCGGATTAAAACCCATCATGCAGTATTTTAAAGAAGCGTCGGCAAGATAAAATTTTTCCTGGGTTTTCAGCACGGATTTCCCCTGCAGATCGTACCGTTGACAGCGGTAGATCACAAAGGCTTTTTCCAGCCATTCCAGATAGTTGTATACCGATTCCACCGAGAGAGAACGTCCCTCGCTTTTCAGAAACTTTACGATAGCGTTGGCGGAAAAAGTTTTGCCAACATTTTCAACGACATATTTTACAACACGATTGAACAGGTCAAAATTCGTGATATGGTGTCGTTTTGTTATATCGCTGGTGATAACGGAATTGTAAATGCCCTCGACAATTTGATATGCCGCTCTTTCGTCAAAATTGCTCAGCGCAACGATTGGAAATCCGCCCATGCGGATATACTCGGTTAGCAGTTCCTTCGGCTTGCGACCGTCTGATTTCTTAAACTCCATATATTCGGCAAAGGACAGCGTAAACACGGGGATAGAAATGTACCGTCCCGTCAGGTAGGTGGATATTTCGCTGGACATCAGCCTTGAGTTAGAGCCGGTCACATAAATATCCGTATCGGCGCTTTCAAGCAGACTGTTGACGGCCTTTTCCCAGCCGGTGATTTCCTGAACTTCGTCGAGCAGAAGATAATAACGCCCGTTATCGATCATTTTCTCTTTAATGCCGTTATACATATCCTTGTCGTTCATACCATCGTCAAAATCCTCCGAGGTATAGCGCATACTGATAATGTGATCGGTAGAAATGCCGCTTTTCCTTAAATCTTCTTGCAACATCTCTAAAATCGTAGATTTTCCGCTGCGGCGAATCCCTGCAAGGATTTTTACCAGCGGTACATCACGGTAGGTTTTCAGCATTTCTAAATAGTGGGGTCTAATGACCATACTATCGCCTCCTTTGCTGTCAGTGTACCCAAAAACATGAGAGCAATCAATAGTTTTTGCTGAAAATCCATAAAAACATCCTTTGTGAAGAACGTTTTTATGGATACTGGCGCCTGTCACTACTAAGAGATACCAACCGGGTGGGGAATTTATTGTTCTCATAAGCCCTGCTTCAGAGTGCATTTTACATATGACTAATTAAAGGGGTGGGGAACATTATAAGCAAACAAGATTTGTGCCAGAATCTTTCGACTTGAAAATTATCTGACATTGACTGTTAAATGCAAGTAAATTATAATTCTGCGGTAAAGAATGCAGATTTTATAAACAGAGCTAATAGTAGTTTATATACATGAAGAGCATTATCGAGAAGAAAAAAGGAGAAAGGCATGGATAGATTAAATACGGATTTTGAAAAGAATATATACATGACGAATTCTTTCTCAAGAGAGATAATGGAAGACCTGTTTCAAGACTGCGAAGAAGTCGTACTTCCTAAAAATGCTAGTTTGTATAGACCTAATATGGTTGTGAATTACGTCTATTGGTTGTATGAAGGCCTGGTTGAAGTATATGCAACTCATGAAAAGGGAATGAAACAGGTTGTTGCATACCATTATCCTGACAGCTTTGTCGCAGATATTCAGTCTCTGGGAAAAGAAGTGACATTCATGTATTGCACGGCACTTAAGAATAGCAAGCTGAAGAAAATAAATGTTGATGTATTTATCAATCGATTGATTGAGAAAAATCTCATAAGGGATTACCTTAAACTCCTTGTAGGAAAAACACAGACAAATGTAGTTCAGCTGCTGTCTATCGCGCTGGATGATTGTGAAACCAGGATAGCTAAATACTATAATAACGAATTGACCCATGCTCAGCTTTCGGAACTGGTGGGCTGTTCGAGAGTGCAGGTAACCAGGATATTGAATAAGGATTATCATAAAGAACATGGACAATGATGCAGACAGGCACAATGATATAAATGCCGTGAAGTACACATTTGCATGAAAATGCACATGTGTAGGGCCTAAGAAAAAATCTGTAAACTGTGATACAAAAAACTTTGGCGATTTTGTATAGCAGTTTACAGATTTTTTTATGTCCAAATTATATAAAAATAATAAAAAATGAAGGAGGGGAAAACAAAATGCCTGAAATGAAATTAGCAGGACCGAGATATGATTATCCAATTTCTGATAAGACTTTGAAGGAACATCTGACAGGACTGCAGAAAATAATCAAGGACAATAATCTGGACGGAGCAATCCTGGAGGCGCATCAGACACAGTTCGACGGGGTTATCCGATATCTTACAGATGCAAGATGTCATGAGTACGGAACAACATTGATCGTACCGGCTGAAGGCAATATGACCATGATAAATCATGGCGTAATGCAGGATCCGGCTGAACAGTGCAGCTTCAGAAATGTAAACAGATTAATCGTTCTTCCATATTGCCAATGTTTTCCTTGCACGGATAGCTATGAGGGGAAATATATCGCACGCGAATTGAAGGCGATGCATATGAAGCGAGTTGGTATTGTCTACAAGCAATGCTTCAAAGCATCAACCGTTGAGGGGCTTCTTGCTAACATGGAAGATATTGAACTCGTGGATATTTCTAAGGAATTCAGTTACTTGAAGGCTGTTAAAAATGAGGAAGAAATTGCATTAGCTAAAAAATGCGTAAGGGTTCATGAACAGCTGATGGATATGGTTCCGGCGATGATCCGTCCGGGAAGACTTGAAAATGACATTTTGACGGAAATAGAAACTGCCTCAAGATACAGCGGATGCGAATACAACGGAAATGTAGCAGTAGGTTCGAAGGCAAATGGCGGAGGCATAGCATTCTTCAGAACATTTGCGGCTCACAGACGCATTGAAGTAGGAGATGCAGTTACCGTAATGGTAGAGGTAGCAGCTCCTGGTGGAATATATGGAGAACTGGCACGTACATTTGTTTTAGGAGAACCGGATCCTGATTTTGCCAAAGTTTATGAAGCTGCAAGAGCCGGACAGCAGCTGGTTGCTGATTCTGCAAGACCGGGTATTACAGGCAGGGAACTGGATAAGATCTACAGTGATTTTGTTGCAGATAATTACGGCTTTAAACCAAATGGACGTTTTGTTGGTCACAGTCAGGGATATGACATGATGGAGTCACCGGCTATCTGTCCGGATGAAGATATGGAAATAAGAGAGAATATGTTCCTGGCAATTCATCCTGAGCTGATAGAAATGGGACACTTCGCGATAGCCTGTGACAATTATCTGGTTGGTAAGGAGAGTGCAAGGAGAGTAACCCGCACTCCGCAGGAATTAACGATCATAGAATACTAAATGAGAAGGTTTGCCAAAGGGGCAATTGTGAAAATAAAAGGAGGAACTTTACAATGAAAAAATTTATCGCATTAATAATTTGTGCAATCATGACGATGGCAATGTTTGTGCCGGTAGGCGCGGACGAGACAGCTGACTACGGTCAGTACTCCGCTGAAAATCCGCTGAAACTTACTCTCAGCCATTTCGCTGCTAGTGAAACAAATCAGTTACACTTACTTGCAGCTTTATTCAAAGAAAAAGTTGAAGCAGCAACTGACGGCGCAGTACAGGTTGAAATCGTAATGGGCGGACAGTTAGGAAATGATCAGGAATCTCTGGAATTGGTTATGGCCGGAGCACTTGATATGGCTGTTAATAATACACCTATCATGTCACAGTATTATGAGAAGTTTATGATCCTTGATCTGCCATACCTTTTCAAAGACTATGATCACATCTATGCGTTTTTAGAGTCTGATATAGCTCAGAATCTTATGTCTGAATTTGGCGAAGCAACAGGCGCAAGAATGCTCTGCATGCAGGCAGTTGGCTACAGAAATTTCGAATCAAGCAAAGGATTTGTTCATTCAGCAGCAGATTTAGCAGGAGTTAAGACACGCTGCACAGGCTCTACAGTTTATGTTGATACATGGAATACATGGGGTGCATCAGCTATGACAATGGCTGGTTCAGAGGTTCTTACGGCTCTTCAGCAGAAAACTATCGATGCTTGCGATAACGTAAATAATGTTGCAATGGCTGACGGATATTATGAATTTGCTCCATATATCTCAATCATGGAATATGCAGTTCATTTTAATGGCCTTACAATTAACAATGCTCTGTATGAGGGATTAACAACAGATCTTCAGGATGCGATCTCTGCAGCAGCTATTGAGGCAGCAGCAGAAAGAACAGCAGCTCTTCAGGAAGAAAACGAGAAAGCTCTTGACAGCATGGTAAATAACGAAAAAGGAACAACTGTTGAGGTTTATGAATTAACAGATGAAGAAAAAGATGGTCTCAGAGAAGCAGCTGAGCCTGTATATGAGTCGTTCATTGCTAAATATGATGCAGCAGATGATGTTGCAGCAATTGAGGATTTAGCTAAATAATAGCAATCTCTTATGGAATAACCAACGAGGTCCCTGAATCAGGGACCTCAATTGAAAAAACGTATCACTTTCAATTTCGGAGGATAAGATGAAAGCAATTGGTAAAATCAATGCGATTATCTCGAAAATATTGAGCGTTCTTATGATAGTTCTCTTTATATGGATGATAGTTGCATTTTCAATACAGGTATTTGCCAGATATATATTCTCAGCGGGATTTACATGGACAGAAGAGCTTACACGATATGGAATGATCTGGATGGTATTCCTGGGCGCAGCCTGGATTATCTTCAATTCTGATCATGTAAAGGTTACGATCCTGGAGGATGCCTTCAAGGGTCAGTCCAGGAAGATCCTTATGATAATACAGGATATTTTCGGACTGATATTTGTAGCAGCGATCTTTTATTTCAGCTTTAGCCAGCTGAGCATTGCTGCAAGAGGAGTATCTGCCAATACAGGCATAAGCAATGTGGTTCAGTACATGGTATTCCCTATTTCTATGATTCTCTCAGCATGGGGATATATTACAAGAATTGTAATGCGAATAGGGAAAAGGGAAGATGCGGAAGCACAAGCAGATCAAGAAGGAGGTAATGAATAATGAGTACATCAGCCATTATTTTCTTAGTAACAGCAATAGTCCTTCTTGCGCTGGGTGTTAATTTTGCAACATCCCTTGGACTTTCAAGTATTTTATATCTTGTCATGGAGGGAATTCCTCTTATGACTGTAGTTCAGCGTATGTTTGCCGGCTGCGATGTAGTTGCCCTGCTGTGTATACCGTTCTTCATCCTGGCCGGGGACTTGATGGCCAAGGGAGGAATAGCCAAACGGTTGGTGGCGGTATGCAATATGATCGTTGGCGGAGTCCATGGCGGTCTGGCATTTGTAACCTTGCTGGTATGTGCGGTATTTGCTGCAATGACAGGATCAGCAATGGCTTGCTGCGTAACAATTGGTTCAATCATGCTTACTTATATGCTTGAGTCAGGTTATGATCGCGATTTCTCCACATCAGTATTCTGCGCGGGAGCTGTTTTGGGACCTATTATCCCTCCGAGTACAGCAATGGTAATATATGCTGTTAATGCTAATGTTTCATTAACAGATCTGTATCTGTTAGGTGTACCGGCAGGAATCTATATGCTTATAGCATTATGCATCGTGGCATATGTGATCTGCAAGAAGCGTGGATATAAGGGCGTAGGACGAGCATCCATGGTATGCGAGCCTGGAGAAAAGCTTACAGTTAAAAAAGCTCTCTGGGCAGTTGTTAAGGCTATTCCGGCCCTTGGTTCTCCAGCAATTATTCTTGGTTCAATTTATGCCGGAATTGCAACTCCTACAGAGGCAGCGGTAGTTGCAGTATTGTATTCATTTATCATAGGCAAATTTGTTTATAAAGAAATCAAGTTTAAAGATATTCCACAGCTGTTGAAGAGGTCTGCGATCAGTACTGCAAATGTTATGTACATTGTTGCATCTGCCGGATTATTTGCCTGGGTAATATCCAGAGCAGGAATTCCTTCATTGGTAGTAAACGCACTTCTGGGCGTATCAGATAATAAGTATGTAGTTATGATCCTTATTATTGTGATCCTCCTTATCATGGGATGTTTCATGGAAGCAACACCTATACTGCTTATCACTATTCCGATGTTCCTTCCTGTAATCAACCAGCTGGGATTTTCAGCTATACATTTCGGTATTATAATGACGGTTACAGTTTGCATAGGATTTGTAACGCCTCCATTCGGAACGGTATTATTTACAGGTATGACAGTATCTGGCTCGAAAATGCATAAATTGGCTAAAAACTGTGTTCCTTTTATAATTACTATGGTAGTAGTAGATCTTATAATCGCGTTCTTCCCGCAGATTACAACATGGATATTGGGCTAACGGAGGGGATAACATGGCAGATGTAGTAGTAATGTTTAAGGATTCGGATTTGGTTCCGATGGTCGTTAATGAGAGTCATATTGAAAAGATCAAAAATTGTATTTCCGGCAATGTTTTCTGGTGCAGAAATGAACAGGAAGCTCTTGAAAAGGGATATGATGGAGAAGTCCTGTTTATCTGGGGCGGATCTGGTGAGATGCCGGTCAGGTACTGCGCTGATTCAAAAAAATTAAAATGGATTAATTCATTTTCAGCCGGAGTTAATCCGATCATGGATTCTTCCATTTCAGATCTTCCTGTCAAGCTGACCAATGCAAAGGGAATCCACGGAAAAACAATGGGACTGACAACTATTGGGTATATGATAAGTTTTCTGAGACATTCACAGGAACTTCAGAGAAGGCAAGAGGCGCACTTATGGTCCAAAAAGGTCGACACGCCGTTCAGGGATGCAGAAGGTCTTACGGTCACTATAGTAGGGGCAGGAGCGATCGGGTCTGAAGTTGCGAGGCTGTCTAAGGCTATCGGAATGAAGGTGATCGGAGTCAAAAGGACGGTTACGCCACTGGATAATTACGATGAGGTGATACCAGACACAGACCTGAAAAAGGCCTTGTCGGTGGCAGATTTCATTGTAATTCTTACACCTCTTACAGATGCAACAAGAGGATTGATAGGAATTGAAGAATTAAGATCAATGAAGTCAGATGCGGTGCTTATTAACATTGCCAGAGGTGCAGTGGTTAAGACAGATGATCTTATATATGCACTTCAAAATGGAATCATCGCAGGGGCGGCATTAGATGCTGTAGACCCGGAACCGTTGAATTCAGATAATCCTTTATGGGATATGCCTAATGTTATAATCACTCCTCACTGCGCAGCTGACAGTACAAAATATATCGACAGGGCAGTGGAGCAGTTCTGTGAAAATCTTAAGAGGTTTGAGCAAGGAGATGCGTTGATCAACGAGATTAACATGGCAAATAAATATTAAGAATAGCTTTTTCAACATAATAAGAACACTCTCCCTAAAAAAAATGAGGCTGCTGCACTGGAATTTGATCAGTGATGGAGCCTCATTTTTGTCATATTGGTTTACTTGACAGATGCTGTTTGATTTTCAACTCTTATCAGATGTTCCTTTCTGCTCTGCTTGAGAAAATCTTTGTAGAGTTTAAGCGATGGACTGCGATTGCCTTTCAGGTAACATGCAACAATATTGTTTATGATATCATCGCCTGGGGATAGATTGATAATTTTTATATTAGGATAATTCTTAAATGCCAGATATGATCTAGGTGTAATCGTAATGCCTACACCGGTAGATACCTGTGCGAGTACTATATCCAGCATAGACTCAGTGGTAAGGAACTTAGGCTGGTAGTTTCTGTTACGGCATATTCGTATCAGCTTGTCTGTGAGAGGAGATGTATACTCCGGGTTCATCGCCACGAAGAAATCATCCTTAAATATGGACAGGTCGTCTAATTCGTCAAATTTTGCGGCAGGATGGTTTATAGGAACAGCGAGGCAGAATTCATCTTCCAACAGCATAATGGTTGCACTATTGGGCACTGGAATATCCATCAGTGATGATTCCCGTGTGATAATAATATCTAATTTTTCTTCCTCCAGTTTGGTATGAAGCTCAACGACATAATTTTGATCTAAGTGGGATTTGATAGTTGGGTTGGATAACAAAAAAGGAGACAGCATTGTTGTGAAACACATGGGAAGAAGATCTGTCATAAATCCTATGCGAAGTGATGCACTGTCAGGATCAAGTGCAGGTTTTACTTCATCATATGCCTTATTAACCAATTCTATTATCTGTGAAGCGATTATATAAAGCTTCTCTCCGGCGGGACTAAGTTCGAGAGAGTGATGCCTTCTGATAAAGAGCTTCGTTTCTAATTCTGTTTCCAGTGAGTTTATACCATGAGAAAGTGTAGGCTGAGAAACAAATAGCCTCTTAGATGATTCGGTAAATGAAAGCGTATCAGCAATAGATATAAAATATTTTAAATGTGTCAGATTCATAATTTTCCCCCGAAAGATACAGTAATACCTCGTAACCACCTAGCAAATTATAGCATATTGGTTTTAAACATGAATAGAAAAAATTCATGCTTAAATATTTTTTTGAATTGTACACATGAAAAAATATGTGCAAAAATGTAGACAGTACATAAGAGATACTAACTCGCAAGATGATCGCGGAAGGCAGGGAACAGAGATGATCAAGGAAAAACTATTAACGGAACAGGATAAGAAATCTAATTATGAGAAGCTCTATGCTCTTATGGAAGAGCAGCAGTTAGAAGGACTGTTTGTATCCGGAGATGCTGCAATGAAATATGTAAACGGAGAGTTTGCAGTAGGATGGGGAGTATTCGGATTGATTCCCCGACATGGCACCGCAATATTTTTTCAGGGAAACGAAGGAAGAGAATATATTCTGACTCCTGTAAAAAAGAATATTGATAATTATTGGATAAAAGAATATGCATTAATGACAATACCGAATGTTATTAAGGCATTTCATGAAAAAGGAATGGATGGAAAAAGAGTAGGATTTAATACCGAAGCCATGCCACTCGGATTATATGAGGCCTTCAGTAAGGTTCTGGATTTTGTTGATATAGTTGATATTTCAGATAAGTTCAGACAGCAAAGACGTATAAAAGGCGGCGGATATCTGAATATCATAGAAGAAGCTATTGATATTGTAGATACATGTGTCAGAGAACTTCCTGAATTATTACATACGGGCATGTATGAGATGGAAGTAAAAGCGATCCTGCAAAACATGATGCTGAGCAGGGGAGCAGAAGATTCGCTTATATTGCTGAATGCTGACAGGACAGATATCAGTGCCCCAGCGATACCGTCGGACCATTTGCCTGTGCCTATTAAAAAGGGTGATAAGATGGTAGTAGAGATAACCGTATGTTTCAGAGGCTGCTGGCTTCAGAAGATAGCAATATATTCGTTCGGAGAACCGGAACAGGAATATATAGATATGTTCAATGCTGTTGATGAGGCTATCTGGACCTCTGTCAAGATGGTTAAGCCTGGCACAAATACAAAGGATCTGGTTAATGCGATTGATGATTATATTGAACAGAAGGGATTCTTGTCAGGAAGGAAAGACTTTATTACAGGACCGTGTGGGCATTTAAGCGGTTATGAGATGGATGAAGCAACCTTCTCATGTAACAGAGATTTTATCCTGCAGGATGGAATGTTGTTCGTACTTCATCCAGGAGCAGCAATGCCGGGATGGGAAGAAGGAAAACCGGGAATATTCGGACCGGGAACAATGTTCCTGGTGACGAAAGATGGAGTAAAAAGCCTTAATAAAACAAGCAATGAAATCTATATAGTAGAAAGGTAAAAAGTGCCGATTATGAAGGAAGTTATTCTAAAGGTCGAGAATATATGTAAAGAATTTGGACCAACTAAGGCGCTGACAGACGTATCAATAGAGTTTTACGGTGGCGAGATATGTGGCTTGATAGGTGAAAATGGATCAGGTAAGTCAACACTGAGTTCTATTATTGCAGGAATTCAACCGCCGACCAGCGGAGCAATGTATAAAAAAGGTCAGCCGTACCAACCAGCGGATCCGATAGATGGTCAGAAAAAAGGTGTGGCCATGATCGTGCAGGAGGCAGGAACCATACCTAATATTTCGATTACAGACAATATTTATGCAGGCAAAGAAAAATTTTTTATGAAAGGACCGTTTGTCAATAAAAAGGCAATGAATGAGTCGGCTCAGAAAGCTCTGAAAAAAGTGGGCATTAGCAGCATGAATGCCCGTGATTCAATTAATGTTTTGAGTCAGGAGGATAAGAAGATTGTCGAAATAGCAAGGGCATTGGATGATGATCCTGATCTGATGATTGTTGACGAAACTACAACAGCACTTTCTGCGTATGGACGAGACATAATTTATTCAAATATGCATAAAATGCGTGATGAGGGCAAGGCTGTCATAATTATATCTCATGATATAGATGAAATACTGGCTCATTGTGACAGCGTTGTTGTTCTCAGAGACGGCATTAAAATAGGCAGATTAGAGAAAGAAGAAATGACTGGCATAGCAATTAAGAACATGATGGTTGGACGCGATATGTCAGGCAGTTATTACAGAGAAGATACTAATGGCACTGTAAGTGATACTGTGGTTCTGGAAGTGTCGGATATTATGACAGAAAAAGTCCTTAATGGTATAAGCCTTAAGCTTCACAAAGGGGAAATCCTGGGAATAGGAGGCTTAACCGAGAGCGGAATGCATGAATTAGGCAGAATTTTGTATGGAATAGACAGACCTATAAAGGGAAATGTTAAGCTTAAGGAATCAACAGGTGACTACATAATAGAAAATCCATGGGGCTCAGTGAAGCATGGAATAGGGTATGTATCCAAAAACAGGGATGTTGAAGCACTTCTTTTAACAACAACGATAAAAAACAATATAACACTTGCGTCTCTTAAGAAAATCAGCAAGGGCGGATTTGTTTCATCTAAGAAGGAAAACCCTATGGTTGAGGAGGAGATAAAACGACTCAGTATAAAATGCAGCAGTATGAATGCTAATGTAAACAGTCTGTCAGGGGGAAATAAACAGAAGGTCGTATTTGGAAAATGGCTTGCGACCGGAGCAGATGTGTTAATTCTTGACTGTCCAACAAGAGGCGTTGATATTGGCGTAAAGAGTGCAATGTACAGCTTGATCGAAGAGCTGAAAAATCAGGGCAAGTCGATCATAATGATATCTGAGGAGATGGCAGAATTGATAGGAATGAGCGACAGACTTTTGGTTATGAAAGATGGACGGATCACCAAGGAATTTGAAAGAAATGGCAAGATTACAGAACAGGATATAATCCAATATATGATTTAACAGGAGCAGACAGATGAAAGAAATTATTAAGAAAAACAGAAATATAGTAACTCCTATTATAGGTCTGATTCTTGTGGTTGTTGTTTTTGGAATAGTTACGGGTGGAAAAATTTATACCGCTAATAATCTGCAGACATTGCTGAATCAGTCATATTCGTTGGCATTGCTGGCAATGGGACTTATATTCGTATTTGCACATGGTGGAATAGATTTTTCCTGTGCTTCAGTAATGGCATTTGCCGGATTAATTGCAGGACTGCTTATGCAGGCTGGACTGCCAGTAATTTTATGCGGAATTGTCTGCGTATTGGTTGGAATGCTTTGCTCCATGGTAACAGGAACTCTTACGGTAGTATTTGGAGTACCGGCATTTATTTCTTCGATATGTATGATGAACGTCTGCAGGGGCATTGTGATGGCTGTAATTGCAACCAATGCGGTTACGCTTTCAGCTGATGTAAGCGCATTCAAGTCCTGGTCAGTAAAAATAATTGTTCTGATAGTTGTACTGATAATTACAGCCTTGCTGCTCAGTAAATCATTAATCGGAAGATACAATAAGGCTATAGGTGAGAATTCAATCGCGGCTGAACAGTCAGGTATCAATGTTAAAAAATACAGAATATTAGCTTATATGATAAGTGGAATATGCGTTGGAATTGCTGCATTCTTCTTGTTGTGCAGAACTGGACGCATGTCAACGGGATTTGCTAATGGTCTGCAATTGGAAGTTATCGTAGCTCTGATGTTGGGCGGACTTCCGCCAAAGGGTGGATACAGAAGCAATATAGTAAGCGCAATATGCGGTCCGCTTATACTTACTATTATAGGAAATGGATTGGTAATTCTGGGAATGGATGATCTTATGACTGAGGGTATCAAAGGCATAGTATTCCTGATAGTAGTATTTGTTAATTATAGAGGAAGTTCAGAGTCATTTTCAGGGCTCGTCAAGAAAATTGGTTTAGGCAGCAGAAACAAATCCGCTGTTTAGATAAAAAACAAAATATTCAACAGAAAGGAAAGGTATTTATGAGAAAGATTTCAAGAATTTTTGCGATTGTAATGTCTGTAATTATGCTATTAGGCTCAATAACAGTATTCGCAGGGGAAACACAGGAACCGATGAAAGTAGGTGTTGTTCTGACATTTACAGAAAATGGCTACGGATTGACTGTTAAGCAGTATCTTGATGCTATTGGAGAAGAGTTAAATATAGAATTTAACTATGCAGCTGCTCAGGAAACTGAAGAAATGAACGAGGCAATGGAGAATTTTGCTGCAGCAGGAGTGAAGGGCATTATTTCAATGCCGACATTCAATACTCTTAATGAAGTTGAATTCTGTGAACAGCATGAGATTTATTATGCAATATGTGGTTCAGTTCTTAAGGAAGATGTTTATGAACAGGTTAAAGATTCTCCGTATTACGCAGGTGCAGTAGGAAATGATGACGCTGCATCGACACGAGGAATGGTTCATGTACTTGCTGAACAGTATGGCGTACAGAAGCTGGGCTTAATTTCTCTGCCAATGGGAACATCAGACATGCATGACGGACGTTATGAAGGCGTTAAGGAAGGTGTTGAGGAGACAGGCATTGAACTTGTTGTAGAAGGACTTGCTTACAACTTAACAGAATCAGCACAGAATATTGTTGCTCAGTATCCGGATCTTGATGCGATCATTGCTCTGGCAGGCGGTATCGAAGAATGTATGCAGCCTATTATTTCAGCTGGTAAGCAAGATACAATGAAATTTGCAGGATTCCGTGAAGAAGCAGGTGCTGAAGATTTATTTGAAACTGGTGCTCTGGCAGTTCTTGGTGTAGGTACACCTGTAAATGCAATATTTGCATTTATTAATCTGTACAATGCAATGACAGGTCATCAGATGCTGAAAGAGGGCAAATGCAATTATTCGCTTGAGACAATCTATGTATCTAATGCAGATGATTACCTGACATATGTTGCAGGTGCAATGGAGTCAAATCCTTATACCATTGACCAGATTAAAGAAAACCTGGCAGCTTTCAATCCGAATGCAACTTATGACAGTTTTGTAGAATTCATGGATGGATATACGCTCGAATATCTGGCACAGAAATAATCATATATTGTATTCTCACCGGACTTTTGTCTGGTGAGAATACAGATGAAAGGAAATTCTTATGAAATCCAAAGGAATAACAGGCGTTTTATTAAATATATTAAAAACCATAGCTATACCGGCGATAGTCTATATCATTTTCTTCATATTGGCGAAGGTAACAACGGGAAGTGCTTTTGGCACATGGGGAAGTATGAATATCATATTACAGCAGTCTGTATTGAATGCCTTAGTAGGTTGGGCTATGTCGTTTAATATGCTTAATAAGAGATGGGATTTCTCTGTTGGCTCAATGGTAATACTCGGCGGCATAGTAGGTGCCAATATTTCACAGGATATTGGATGGGGCCCATGGGGCATGCTCTTGTTTTGCCTGATCTTTGGAATCCTGTTCGGATTATTCAATGGTGTAGTTCAGATAGGAATCGGCGCACCGACCCTGGTAACAAGCTTCGGTCTGCTGATGGTATATGAAACGGCAGAGACTATAGTATGGGGCGGACATGGAGCTCATATTAAGGTTGGATCAAACATGACAATGCTGGGTCAGTCACCATGGATTTTTATTATAGCAATTGTATTTGCTGCAATACATTTTATCATTTATACCTTTACAAGGTTTGGTTATAACAATAGGTCGATGGCTAACAATACACCTGTAGCAAAAAGCCTTGGAATAAGTGAAAACAGGGACATTATGTTCAGTTATTTAATGTGTGGCATTTTTGCAGGTGTTGCAGCAGTAGTATACACATCATTTAGGGGTGCCGTAGAAGTAAGTGTAGATATGGGAACGGCTAATACTGTGTTTGAAGCAATGCTACCCGTATTTATAGGTATGTTCATATCCAAATACTCAAATATCACAATCGGTATATATATTGGTTCGCTCACGGTTAAAATGCTGGCAGCAGGGCTTATGTCAATTGGTATTACTTCGACACTGCAGACGGTTGCTAACGGAATTTTCTTATTCATTATTATTGCATATTCATCAAATCAAGAGCGCATTCGCCAATATTTTATTACAAAGAAAAGCAAAAAACAGATTAATGGTATGTCAGCCGGTATGTGACATCCAGAAAGATGAGGAAATAATATGTTAGACAGAACACCATTAGGCGGTAGGTTTCTTTATCCGGTATCCGATAAAGAGCTGGAGAGGCGATGGACGCTTGTAAGAGAAATGATGAGCAGAAAGGGCTTGGATCTGCTGATCATGATGAATGAAGGTCAGGATCTGGGCGGATATGTAAGATGGTTTAGTGATGTACAGGCAGGATATCCTGAATCCATTATTTTTCAGAAGGATGACGGTATGATCATGATAAATTCCAGTGGATTCAGCAGACCGCTGCCTCCGGAATTTATGAGACGAGGAATAAAAAAGACCATAGGAAGAGCGTATTTCAGAACCATTGCACCCACAAATGAGGTGGATGGAGAGATAATTGCAGAAGAAATACGTAAGACTGGCAAGAAAAACATAGGATGGATCAATTTAGGCAGAGTACATGCATGTCTGTACAATAAGATTGTGGAGGAACTTAGCGACTGCAATTTTGTTGATGTAACAGACGAAATAGATTTTATCAAGGCTATCAAATCTCAGGAAGAATTTGAAATAGCCCAGGCAGTATGCGACCTTGAAGATAAAGTAATGGAGCAGGTCGAAGGTTTTATTAAACCGGGCAGAAAAGAATATGAGATCAGAAATGATATTCATGACTTGTGTCTTAGAAATGGAGCGGAAGGGCAATTTTTTCTCACGGTATCTTCAAGTCCAATGAATACAGTATGTGGGCAGCTGCCACTGCTATATGAAGGAAGAACCGTTGAAGATGGCGATAATATTTCAGTACTGATAGAATCGTCAGGTCCTGGAGGATTTTTTGCAGAACTCCAGAGAACTTTTACACTGGGTGAGGCGAGCGATGAATTGAAGGCAGCATGGAAAAAGGCTGTAGATGCACAGAAAATGTGTCAGGATATGTTGCGTCCGGGCGGTGAACCAACAGCAATCTTCAATGCATTGAATAAATTTCTTGAGAGCGATGGATTCGCTTGTGAAGAGAGACTTTTTGCTCATGGCCAGGGATATGATCTTATAGAACGTCCTGGCTTTATGCCGGGTGAAACGATGAAACTCGAAAAGGATATGTTTATAGTGTTGCATCCGGCAGCTGTAAACAGGTATGCAATGTGTACTTGTGCGGATAATTTTAGAGTAACAGAAAATGGCGCAGTAAGAATGCATCATTTTCCTCAGGAAATTATTAATTGCAAATAATAACATATGATTGAAGGATGATTATATCCCTATAAATAGTTCCCCCTATAATTGTAGATGAGCTAAAATTTTCTTCAAAGATCTTCGTAAAGCCAGCTGTATTATACGCAGCTGGCTTTGCGTATAAGCGGGAATATTAATCATCAAACCATTTGTAACCCTTCATAGAATTGATAACTTTTTTAAGTGCTTCTGATTCAACACGGCTGTTCCAGGCGATAATAAAATTATTAGCCGGAAGGTCAACACACTTTACCTTAACGAGATCATTTTCAAAGATTTTTGGCACCATGATTCCCATTAGTACAGCGACGCCATTTCCTAAAGCAACCTCGGAACAGACTGTGTTTAAGGAACTTACTCCAAATGTGACATGGGGCTCAAAATTATATTTTGAACAACGCATATATAAGTCAGTGATATCGAAGTCGTTGGATGCAGAAATGGTTATAAAATTTTCATTTTTTAGCTGTTCAAGGGATATTTCATCTGCCTGGGAAAGCGGGTGCGTCTTAGGCAGAATGACATAATTTCGCTCATTTTTAAGTACGATATAGCGGATCTTGTCTGATGGGCGAAAAGTAAGGTCTATACATAATGTAATATCAGCAAGCCCTTTGAGGATCATATGCCGGATGGAATTCCAGTTGTGACGCTCGATAATGAATTTTTGCGATGCTGTATTTCGGTTGTAATCCAGATTAAATCTGTTGATTTTGTCATAAAAAGTATCGCTGGAAAATAAAACTTTAAGAGGAATGTTAGTGGTTGAATTAGATGAATGCAGCTTCTCCATCAATAGGCGATCCTGAAGGAAGATGTTATCTGCCTCATCATATAATATTTTTCCGGCCTCGGTAAGCTTAAGCCCTGTACGTGTTCGCTCAAAAAGCTTTACGTCCAGCGATTCTTCAAGTCGGAGAATACTTCTGCTGAGAGCAGGCTGCGATATAAAAAGTGCATCAGCCGCCTTACTTATATTTCCGATATCTGCTATTTGAGTAAAGTATCTTAGACTTGTCAAATTCATAGCTAATCTCCCTGTTTAAAGTAATAAATTGTGAAAAAATGGAAATTGTCGGAAGAAAACAAAATGTACAAAATTTATACAATGTGTTTGTGATACGCAAAAAGCCTTTAATTTCAATGAAATTCAGTAATATTACATTTATGTAATATTACTATGCAAGTAATTGTATTTCAAAATTCCAATAAATGCAAATACAATTTGCATGAAATTAGGCAGAAAGTGTTTCGCACTGAAAGGTGGGTATTCGAGTATGGCAGATGAATTACTCAGAATTGAAAATATGGTAAAAAACTTTGGGGCAACCAAGGCATTGAAAGGCGTGGATTTCATTCTAAATCGTGGCGAAGTCAGAGGACTTGTAGGAGAAAATGGATCCGGTAAGTCCACAATGACCTCAATCATTGCAGGAGTTCAGAATTGTGATTCGGGGAAGATGATCTTAAAGGGAGAGGTTTATGAGCCCCATAATGTGGGTGATGCCAAAAAGAAGAAGATATCCATGGTTGTCCAGGAAATAGGAACAATTAACGGAAGTACAATAGCAGATAATATGTTTCTGGGAGAAGTCGGAAGATTTTCAAGGTTTGGTTATGTAAACAAAAAACAGATGTGTCTTGAAGCCAGAAGGGCATTTGAAAGAATCGGGGTTACGGATATAGACC
The DNA here is from genome assembly GCA_963599255.1 of Treponemataceae bacterium. Classification (GTDB taxonomy): domain Bacteria; phylum Bacillota; class Clostridia; order Lachnospirales; family Lachnospiraceae; genus RGIG5612. Next base: position 33,933 of record CAVBWS010000005.1, on the reverse strand, counting down.
CTGCTGCACCGATAGAGAGTATTAATCTGGAAAATAGAAAACTGCTTGAAGTAGCTTCAGCAATGAGAAATGATCCGGATATTTTGGTCATAGACGAAACAACTACCGCACTTTCTCAGAGAGGAAGAGGCATTATATATGATCTGTGCAAGAAAATGGTCGCAGAAAATAAGAGTGTAATTTTTATTTCACATGACCTGGATGAAATAATGACGATATGCACCAACGTTACAGTTCTTAGAGATGGGGTAATGATTGGTGATCTGACTAAAGAACAATATGAGCGAAATAAGATCCAAACAATGATGGTTGGACGAGAGGTAAAAGATAACTACTATCGCGCAGATTACGATGGCTCATATGATGATGAGGTAATGCTTAAAGTTGAACATCTGTATGATCTGCACATTTTGAAAGATATTAATCTTGAGGTGCATAAAGGAGAAATTCTGGGTATTGGAGGACTTTCGGAGTGTGGAATGCACGAATTGGGAAGAGCAATGTTCGGCGTTGACTTGATGGTTTATGGAGGCGTTTATGTCAAGGAAAAGAAAATCGTAAAGTGCCACGAGGCAACGGCGGCAGGCATCGGATATGTATCGAAAAACCGAGATACAGAATCGCTTATGTTGCAAGGCTCAATAGGATTTAACATTACTATCCCGTCTCTGGATATGGTGTCTAATGGAAGAGTGATCAGCAGGAGCAAGGAAAAGAAATTTGCTGATAAACAGATAGAGGCCTTGAGTATCAAATGTCAGGGCAGGAACCAAAGGACGAAGGCATTGTCGGGCGGAAATAAACAGAAGGTAGCATTTGCTAAATGGGTTGGTCATGAATCCAAAATACTAATTCTGGATTGTCCGACTAGAGGCGTAGATGTAGGAGTTAAAGCGGCTATGTACCAGCTTATTTATGACATGAAGAAGCAAGGTCATGCAATTATACTGATCTCAGAGGAACTTCAGGAATTGATCGGTATGTCAGATCGAATACTGATTATGAAAGAAGGAAAAATAACCGGTGAGTATGTAAGATCTCAGGAACTTAGCGAATACGATTTGGTTCAGAATATGATTTAGGAGGGAATGAAGAATGAACGCAAAAGAATATATCAGAGAATGGATTTCCCTTATAGGACTTATTGTAGTATTGGCGGTATTTGGGATCTGGTCACAGGGACAGATATTTGTTGGTGACAATCTGCTTACGGTAGTTAATCAATCGTTTACAACAGTTATGCTGTGTGTTGGCCTTTCAGCAATATATGCGCAGGGTGGCATGGACTTCTCCGCGGGCGGTGTTATTGCATTAAGTACATTAGTAGCAGTAGCTGTAGCAAATGCAACAGGAGTTGAATGGCTGGCTCTTCCGGCTTCAATAATAACAGCAATGGCATGTTATGCAGTTACAGGATTTATAACAATTTCGCTTAACATGAATGCGTATATAGGAACCGTTGCAATGATGTCTCTTACGAGAGGAATCGTAAATTCTGTAATGCAGGGTAAGGCCTACAGTTCAGTGGATCTGGGCATTGCAAATGAAATGTGGTTTAGGTTCATATGTCTTGCAGTTGTTATTGCGATTTGCTGGATTATATTCAGCAGAACGAAAATAGGAAGAGCAAGTCAGGCTTACGGCGAAAATAGGGTCGCAGCTTCACAGACAGGACTGGCACTTATGAAATACAGATTCATGGCATATCTGTTTGGCGGTCTTATAGTTGGAATAGCAACATTTTTCCTTCTTGCAAGAACTGGAAATGTATCTACATCAACGGGTCTTAATGAAGAATTCAATGTAATTACAGCTCTTGCCCTGGGAGGTATGGCCATGAGTGGCGGCGTAAAGACTGCCATCAGATGTGGCGTAATAGGCGGAATAATTATTTCGGTCTTAACGAATGGTATGGTTGTTGTTGGCATACCAGTTTCATGGACATATGGAGTAAGGGGTCTTGTGTTCTTGGTGGTTGTAGCAATTGGATACACAAGAGAAGCAGGCAGTAAGGTGCTGCCGCGGTAATTGATCAGCAGCAAACTTTTTCAAAGGAAAGAGAGTATAAATTGGCAGCTTGCAAATACTGTCAACACATCGAAAGGAGATAGGTATGAAAAAGACATTATCAAGAATGGTAGCAGTTGCACTTTCAGTGGGTACTGTATTAACAGCAGCAACGGGAATGGCAATGGCAGGTGAGGCTTCAGCATCGTTGGATGCAACCAGTGTAGCAGGCAAGAAGATTGGACTCATGATTTATTCAACTACGACACCATGGGCAATCAACATTATCGAGGGCTATGAGACTTTATGCGAGGCATTTGGAGTTGAAACAGCAATTGTTGAGGCAGGAAATCCGGGTGAGGTTATGACAGCGGCAGAGAATCTGGGAGCTGCCGGAGTTGATGCAGTTCTATGCATGATGGATGGCTCCATCGGAGATAAGGTACAGGAATATTTCGACAGTAAGGGTATTTATGTATCGTATACGTGGGGCAACTACATTGACGCAGAATATTATGATGCTTTGTCAGGCTCGGATTATTATGCTGGTTCAATCAGTTCAACGGACTATGACGCTGCATATGCCATGACGCAGCATTGTATAGATCTTGGCGCAGACAAGTGGGTATTCTTGGGTATGCCTGAGGGCTCTGGCGTTGCTAATGATCAGCGTGCAGTTGGATTTAAAGCTTGTCTTGCAGACAATGGTCTGGAGCTTCTCTCTGAACAACGCACATATGACAAAGTGGAAGGAAGCCAGAATCTTATTACAAATTTCCCAGACCTTAATGGTTTTGGAGCAGGCTTAAATGCAGCTAAGAATGCAGGTGGTGTTCTTGAATCTTCAGGTCTGGATGGAGCAAATCAGGTATATATGTTCTGCTATGAGGCAGCAGAAGATTATATACTTGAATATTTCGAAAATGAAAGACTCCATGGCTGTGCAGATGGATGTATCGGTGATATGGAGCTGGCATTTGCATTGGTTGTCAATGCTTTGGCAGGAAATAAGATTGATAATGCTGATTATCGTATGCCATACCTGATCGCATACAATGCAGAGGAATATCAGGCGATGCATGAACTGACATATGACGGAAACCTTCCATTTTCTGTTGAGGAATTGGCACAATATATTGTTGAAATTAATCCTGAAGCCGATGGAGAGATGTTTGAAGCAGCATGCGCAAATTATTCGATTGAAGAATTGAGCAAATAAGGGGTAAGAACTTGCGAAGTTGCCGCATAGTAAAAGGAGTTTGTTATGAGCAGCAAGAAATCTATAAAGAAAATAATAAGTGATGTATTTCAGGTGGCGGTTTGGCCGATAGGAGTATACCTTATATTTTTTATACTTTGTAAAATCTTCAGCACAAGCGTTTATGGTTCCTGGAACAGTATCAGAATGGTTCTAACACAGACCGTTCCGACTACAATGCTTGGATGGGCTATGTCCGGCAACATGACAAGTAAAAGGTGGGATTTTTCTACCGGTAATATGATGATCATATCATGCCTTTTAGGCGTAGGATTAGGCACTTCCATGGGCTTTGGCCCGTGGGGAGTGTCGGCCATGATCCTGATATTCGGCGTTTTGTTTGGAGCACTTAACGGATTGTTGGCAGTAACAATTAAGATTCCTACATTATTACTTTCGGTTGGTCTGATGAAAGTATATGAATGTATAGGTTATATCTACAATAAAGGACGTGCAGCTGAGCTCAGAGGAGCATATAAGATGTTTGGCTCGTCACCATGGATATTTATTCTGTTGGTTGTCGGAGGACTGGTTTATTACTTCTTATATTCAAGAAGCTCTTATGGCAGAAATTACAGAGCATTGCGTGATGGACAGGTAATTGCTGTTAATAACAACATCAACGAGAAGAGAAATACGTTTTTATGCTTTGTAGTAGCAGGACTTTTTGTAGGACTTGCAGCTGTATGTTATGCAGGAATGTCAGGTGTAGTTGAATCCTCACCTTCACAAAACAATTCAATGAACATGATGTGCGCAGCATTTGCACCAATATTTATGGGCAGATACCTGTCACGGCATTGTGATATGGCAATAGGTATATTTGTGGGCACATTGACAATGAAGCTGCTTACCTCAGGTATTGTAGCTGTTGGGTTGCCATCACCGATGCAAAATGTAGGAAATGCCATATTCCTTATCTTTTTCATGGCATTTTCAGCTAATCAGGATCGAATGAATGATTGGGCTACAAGAAAGAAGATGGCAGTTCAAATAAAGAAGGCATTAGCCATAACGGCTGAATAAAAAACAACAAATTTGAAAAGTGAAACTTTGAAAAAGTTTGCGAAGCACTTTAATTCATAATTTTAAAAGGGTAACAACATGAAAATTACAGCAATTTCAAGCGGAAGGCCTAATCAAAATTCTGATAAAATGGCACGTCTGGCGCTGATGAGCGCGCAGAAATTCGGCGCAGAGGTACAACTCATAAATTTGATGAAACTTGACATTAAGCCATGTATCAATTGTGAAAAATGTGTAAGGAAGATGAGGGATGTTAACTTTCAGGGGCATTGTCCCCTTGAAAATGATGACATGCTCTGGTTGGATGGTCAAATATTGTCCAGTGACGGGCTCATATTTATTGCGCCAATGTTTGAGGCAATGGCTCCTGGTATATATAGAATTATCTGTGACAGAATAGGACCATCGCACGATGTGACATTTTTAAAGCAGGCTTATGACGAAAGGATATCGAAGGGAATTGATCCTAAGATAGATACAAGATTTTTTGACCATAAAGCAGTCGCATTTATAGGTCATGGCGGCAGTGAATGGTCATATATGGGATATCCGACATTAGCATCCCCAGCGATATCTATGGGAATGGATATTGTTGATTACGTACAGATTGAGTGGAATAACGATTGGGTGGTCAATGAAGAAAAAAAGGAAAGGGTAAGACAGCTGGGCAGAAATATAGCAGAGGCAGCGATGCTTCCTTCTGAACAGAGAGTTTACAAAGGAACAGAAGGAGCATGTCCTGCATGTCATTGCAACGTGTTTAGACTTGATACGGCCGGAGATACTGCAACATGCGCGCTTTGCGGAATAGTTGGAGTACCTGTACAGAGAGATGGCAAGTGGTCGTTAAAGGTTACTGCTGAAGAAATGGCACATTCTCATATCTATGATTCCGGTCGTAAAAAACATATGGAGGATCTGAAACATAATGCAATTGTTAGGGCAGGTATAGATCAGGAGGCAGTAAATAGGGAATTTGAACCATTGAAGGAAAAAATTCCTCTGCTTTATCCTAAAAAATAAGAATAATAAGGTAAATATATAATGGCATTTTTAACACTTGAAGATAAATTATACAGACATTCTGAACTCAGAAGAAAGATGCAGGAACAGGACCTGGATGTACTTGTGCTTACAGGCGATGCAAATATTAAATATGTGGCAGGGGAATTTCACATCCAAAGGTGGGCGAACGTAGCTTTTTTTCGTGATGAGAGTATTGAGCCGGTTTCATTTATTGCTCATATAGGAAGGGAATATTTGCTAGATATACAGAGTAAAAACATGAAATATTACTGGGTATCAGAAACAAGATTAAATGGTCCTAATGCAATATCCGCACTTATAAAAGAAAAAATAGGCAGTAAGGTAAATGTAGGAATAACATTTAGAGATACTGGACTGGGCACATATTTTGATCTTAGAGACAATTTTGGTGAACAGTCAATAAAATCATTTGACAGTGCAATTGAAGATTTGCGTCACTTAAATTACGGAAATGCACTAAAGGCATTGAGATTGTCCCCTCAAACAGTGGATCTGTGTTGTGAAAATCTGAAAAATATATGTATACCTGGAGCATTGCCAATAGAAATATGTGCGGATTGGGAATATAGGATGAGGGCCGCAGGGGCTCCGGATAATCTAAATCAGATAGTTGTGGACAAAAAAGACATTTCATCTGTGCTGCCGGCATGGACATGTGAGCAAAAACCATTAGAGAAGGGCGATCAGATTACATGCGAGATTACTTCAGGTGCCGGAGGATATTATACGCAGAAAATACAACATGTGTCATTAGGACAGCCGCCACAGGTAATTACAGATTTGCATAATGCTGTCGATGAAGCTGTGTGGACAGCTGCTGATGCAATAGGACCAGGAGTATTGGGAAGAGATATACTCCGCATTATAGATGAAAAAATTGCTTCAAAGGGATTTCTGTATGCCACGCAATTCAATGGTGGTCCGGTTATACATGGCAGCGGTCTTAATGTAGACGAGTATACATTTACACCAGATGCTGATTATAGATTTGATGAAGGTTTTATGTTTGTAATTCATCCAAGTGCAGCTGTAAAAGGCTGGACAAGGGGCGATTATGCAGTATTTGGCCCCGGCACAATGTTTCTGGTTAATTCAACAGGCGTTGAGTGTCTGAATAAATATCCGAACGATATTGTAGTAGTTGACTGCTGATATTGGCAAATATAGCGGAGTGACGCATGTTTGCGGAAGGAGAAAAAAATGACTTTTGAGGAAATTTTAAAGAAAAAAATGCGCAATCCGCGTTCGAAGGAAGAGATGGAGCGTCGTTTAGAACTTACAAGAAATATGATGTGGGAAAATGATATCGATATGGTATTGGCTCAAAACGACAATAAATATCTGGGGGGATTTGTAAGATGGCTGATAGATATACCGGCAGTTCAGGCTTATCCAATGACAGTAATGTTTGAAAAAGACGGCAGTCTTACAACTATTACGCATGGAGCTCCGGATCAGCCGCTTCTTCCCGAGTGGGCACTTAGATATCCTGCGCAGAGACTTTCTTCGGCATATATCAGAACCCTTGATTATACGAAACAATGGGATTCATCACTGATTGTTAAAAAAATAAAAGAAAAAAATATAAAAAGACTGGGAGTTATCGGTGATGCCATGATCAATCACGTTATCTATGATGATATTCGTGAAAAAACAGAAGCAGAATTGATAAGCATTACTAAAGAGTTAGATAAAATAAAAAGTCCCAAGAGTAAAGAAGAGATAGAGCAGGGAATACTTGCAACAGCACGGATGCAGGATGAGGTTATGAAGTATATAGCTCAGATACTTAAACCTGGTATGCGGGAATATGAGCTTCATGCAGCGGTTGTAAAGATGCTGCTAGAGTACGGGAGCGAGGAGCAGTTGGTAATGATAGGTTCAGCTCCTTATAACGAGTGCGCGGCAATTCAATATGAGCATTATCAGAACAGAACCATAGAAAAGGGGGATGCGGTAACCGTTATGGTGGAGACATCCGGACCTGGGGGATATTATTGTGAAATAGCCAGACCGTATATTGTTGGAGGCAAGCCATGTGATGAACTTGTCAGATTATTTGAACAGTCCAAAATAGTGCAGAACAGAACCGCAGAATTGTTAAAGCCTGGTATGGTTGCGGGACAGATTACAACAGAAATAAATAAACTGCTGAAGGAAATGAATCTGCCGGAGGATAAGCGGATATTTACTCATGGGCAGGGATATGATCTTATTGAAGCTCCGGGATTTGCTGAAGTGGATGATACTGTCCTGCAAAAAAATATGAATATTGCGGTTCATCCAACATATGCCACAGGACATGCATTTGCATTCTGCTGTGATAATTATCTTGTTGCAGAAGATGGAGGTAAACGCGTAAGTCAATTTCCACAGGAAATAGTCATCGTTTAATTTTTGCATACCAGTATGTCTTTTTTCTTTTTTACACTGATTATGGAGTATGAGAAAATATATATGACAGAGTACAAGAGGTAACTAATATGGCAGATATAGTAATTATTTTTAAAACAGGAAATCCTGTTCCGATGGTGCTTGCACAAGAGCACCTAGAGCGGATACAGAACACTGCAATGGGCAATGTTATTTGGTGCGAAACTGAGCAGGAAGCATTAGAAAAGGGTGCAGACGGAGAAATATTGTTTATATGGGGCGGAAACGAGTCACCTACATATAAGATGCCGGTAGAATATTGCAAAAAATCGAAAAAATTAAAAATGATATATTCCTTTTCTGCCGGAGTTGATGCACTTCTTGCATCGGAAATATCTTCTCTGCCGATAGTGATAACAAATGCTAAGGGTGTAATGGCCAGAACTATGGCAGTTACAGCGATGGGATATATAATTAGTTTTTTAAGACATTTTCCAGAGATGCATTACGCACAGCAGCGGCACGAGTGGAGTCATGCATTTGACGGTCCGCCAATGGAACCGGAAGGAAAAACACTTGCTATTGTTGGCGCAGGAACAATCGGGGCGGAAGTAGCACGGCTTGCGAGTTTCATGGGGATGAAGGTCATAGGTGTGAAGAGAAAGGCTTGTAATCTTCCTAATTATGACACGGTATATCCAGACTCCGAGATTAAGAAAGCCATGGCTCAGGGAGATTTTGTATTAATACTTACTCCGCTTTCTGATAAAACATATCATTTGATTGATATGGACAAGCTTAGTGTAATGAAAAAAAGTGCATATTTTATAAATATTTCCAGAGGAAAAGTTGTAAATGAGGGTGACCTTATCAAGGCTCTTCAAAATGGAATAATAAAGGGAGCAGCACTTGATTGTTTTGAAACAGAACCTTTGCCGGAAAGCAGTCCTTTGTGGGATATGAAAAACGTGATAATTACTCCTCATTTTTCAGCTCCAAGTGAAAAATTCATGGATAGAGCAGTTGATGTATTTTGCGAAAACATTAAAAGATTTCAAAATGGAGAAGAATTGATAAACCAGGTAGATATTTAATAATTGTACATCCTTACAAAATGAATATATAAAACCCTTGCTGAGACTTCCTGTGCCCGGAGAGGGTATGGGAAGTCTCGACTTGCGTAAAGAAAGAGTCCGGAATTATGACGATAAGGGTTTTTGACAAATGCTACGACGACCAAATATAGGACAATTTTCACGGATAAGCAGCTGAAATTGTTATCTCTGATACTGAAAATAAAAAAAATATATCAGATAATAATGCTGAAAATAGTTTTAACAGTCGAATTTCATTATTGTAAATGAATGTTATAAGAACATTGTTAGGAAGGGATACAACATGACAATAGCGGAAGAAAGCTTAAAAATGCATGAAGAAAAAAGAGGAAAAATTGAAGTTATTTCCCGTGTTCCTGTAAGAAACAAGGAAGATCTTTCCTTGGCATATACGCCGGGAGTTGCACAGGCATGCCTTGAGGTTCAGAAGGATATTAATAAATCATATGAATTAACCAGAAGGTGGAATATGTGCGCTGTAATAACAGATGGTACGGCTGTTCTGGGTCTGGGAGATATAGGACCTGAGGCAGGCATGCCGGTTATGGAAGGAAAATGTGTGCTCTTCAAGGAATTCGGCGGTGTAGATGCATTTCCTTTATGTATTAAGACAAAGGATGTAGATGAATTTGTTAATACAGTTTATCTCATTTCCGGAAGCTTCGGAGGAATTAATCTTGAGGATATATCAGCGCCGAGATGTTTTGAAATTGAAGAAAAGCTTAAAGCCAAGTGCGATATTCCTATTTTCCATGATGATCAGCATGGCACGGCAGTCATTACGCTGGCAGGCATTATGAATGCCCTTAAGGTTGTAGGAAAGAAGAAAGAGAATATCAAGGTTGCAGTAAGTGGTGCCGGTGCTGCAGCAACTGCCATTACGAAGCTTCTTGTGAATTATGGCATTAAGGATATAACCATGTGTGACCGTTCCGGTGCGATCTATGATGGCAGAGAAGGTCTTAATACTGCCAAGGCACAGATGGCTAAGATCACTAATCCAAATAAATATAAAGGACAGTTAGAAGATATTGTTAAGGGTGCAGACGTGTTTATCGGCGTCTCAGCTCCGGGCAAGCTAACCAAGGAAATGGTAGGAACGATGGCGAGAGATGCGATCATATTTGCATGTGCTAATCCGGTTCCGGAGATATTCCCAGATGAGGCTAAGGCGGGCGGAGCGAAGGTCTGCGCAACAGGACGTTCTGATTATCCGAACCAGATAAATAACGTATTAGCTTTTCCGGGTATCTTCAGGGGAGCATTTGATGTAAGAGCCAGTGAAATCAATGAAGAGATGAAGATTGCTGCAGCTAATGCATTGGCTGGATTGATTTCAGACGAAGAGCTGAATGAGGATTACATAATCCCAGCAGCATTTGACCCAAGAGTAGGCAAGGCTATAGCCGAGGCAGTAGCTAAAGCTGCAAGAGATACGGGCGTTGCAAGAATCTGATGCAGCAGCCAGAAGTCGATATTGTTCAAAAGCAGCGATAAAACATGGCAGGATCAAAAGCAAAGGGGGTAATCTATGGTTAATGCAGTAGGAAGAGAAATACCAAAATATATTGAAAACTATGGCAATGTTGAACCATTTACTGGAGCATATACTCATATTGCAGGAACATACGAAAAAGTATCAGCTAAGGTTCGTGTAAACCAATTAAATAAACCGAATAACTCTTCTAATCCCAAACTCCTAAAATCGATTGAAGAAGCAATAGATAAGGCCGGAATCAAGGACGGCATGACTGTTTCATTCCATCACCATATGAGAAATGGTGATCATGTTGTAAATATGGTGATGGAAGCAATCGAAAAGAAAGGTATCAAGGACATACATATAGCAGCATCGGGGTTATTCAAATGCCATGAGCCATTGGTTCATATGGCAGAGAATGGAACGATTCGCAAGATTACGCTGAGCACGATCTCACCTGGTCCCCTTGCGAAGGCAATTACCGCTGGTAAGCTTAAGGAACCTTGTGTATTTCAGAGTCATGGAGGCAGACCATGCGCTATAGAAGAAGGACGACTTCACATAGATGTTGCCTTCATTTCAGCGCCATGCTGTGATGAATACGGCAACATGAATGGGGCAAATGGCAAATCGGCTTGTGGTGTGTTGTCATATGCTTATGCAGATGCACAATATGCAGATAAGGTTATTGCTGTTACGGATAATCTTGTGCCATTTCCGGCATGCCCGATAGAGATAAGTCAGGAAAAGGTAGATTATGTTGTAAAGGTGGATTCAATCGGAGATCCGGAGGGTATAGCATTTGGCCCCACAAAAGCAACAACGGATCCAGAGAACCTCAGGATTGCGCATATGACGGCCCAGCTTATTGACGAGGCTGGATATATCAAAAATGGAATGTCACTTCAGACAGGTGCTGGAGGAACATCGATTGCGGTTGCTGCTGAAGTTGGCAGCATAATGAAAGAAAAGAATATTAAGGGATCATTTGGATCCGGCGGTATTACGGGATATTTCGTTGATATGCTTGAAGCAGGGCTGTTTGAAGGACTTTTAGACACCCAGAGCTTCGATACACAGGCTATTGCGTCGGTCTCCAAGAACAAGAATCATCAGGTAATGAGTGCAAGCCAATATGCCAACCCTCATAATAAGGGAGCACTCGTTAACCAGCTGGATGTAATGATACTTGGAGCGACAGAGGTCGACACAAACTTTAATGTTAATGTCATTACGGGATTTAATGGCGTTATATTGTCGGCATCAGGCGGCAATCAGGATTGTGCAGCAGGAGCTAAGCTGGCAATTGTTGTAACCAATGCCCTAAAGAAAGGGCTCAGCGTGATCAGAGATCATGTAACTACTGTAACAACTCCGGGAGAAACTGTTGATGTTGTGGTAACAGATATTGGTATTGCGATCAATCCACGAAGAACGGATATCATTAAGGCATTAGGCAAAACACAGCTGCCGATAATGTCCATTGAAGAAATGAAAGCTCAGGCTGAGAAAAAGGCTGAATTTTCACATGTGCCTACAGAATTTACTGACGACATTGTCGTCGTGGTAGAATACAGAGATGGAACAGTAATTGATGTAGTCAGAAAACCAAAGGAGAATTAGAAATGAAATTAGTAATAATCGAGCCATTGGGCGTAGAAAAAGAGAAGCTTCTTAACATTGCCAAGGAAGTAATGGGAGACAGAGTTGAGGTCGTTTATTACGATACCAGAGTAACCGACACGGCGGAACTGATCAATAGAGGCAAGGATGCCGATGTTATAGTTGAGGCCAATCTTCCGTTAAATGCTGATGTAATTAAGGGCTTTGAAAAGTGCAAGCTGTTATCGGTAGCATTTACCGGAATCGATCATGTGGCAGCAGATGCATGCAGGGAGCAGGGAATAATGATCTGCAACTGCTCAGGATATTCTAATGCAGCAGTAACTGATCTTGTCTTCGGTATGCTTATCAGTTTGTACAGATATATCAGCAAATGCGATGAGGCTGTAAGAAATGGTAAGACAAAGGACGGATTGGTTGGATTTGAACTTGAAGGCAAGAAGTTTGGTATTGTAGGCACAGGTGCTATCGGAATGAATGTTGCCAAGGTAGCACAGGCATTTGGCTGCGAGGTCTATGCCTATTCCAGAACAGTTAAAGAAGGAACCGGCATCAAATATGTATCCCTTGATGAGCTTATGTCTGAGTGCGATATTATATCACTTCATGTTCCGTCAAATGCTGAGACAAAGCATATGATCAATGCGGACAAGATTGCACTGATGAAGAAAAATGCTGTTCTTATCAACTTGGCAAGGGGTCCTGTGCTTGACAGTCAGGCACTTGCAGATGCCTTGAATGAGGATAGAATAGCAGGCGCATGTATTGATGTATTTGAAATGGAACCGCCTATTCCGTCAGATCATCCGTTATTGAATTGCAAGAATACGCTGCTGACTCCTCATGTTGCATTTGCAACTAAGGAAGCGATGGTTAAGCGTGCTTATATAGTATTTGATAATGTAGTTAAGTTCCTTGATGGAACACCGCAGAATGTAATGTAATAATACCGGTTTTCCGGATTTTAAATTTTAGTTGGTGTGAAACATTTGCAGGAGAACTGCTTGACAGCGGTGCTTTGGCATATGAACGCTGACTGATTACGATAGTTTTAATACAGGAGGAAATTTATCATGGCTTTAATGAGAACAAATTTATATGTACCTGCAAATAATGCAGTATTCATGGACAAATGCGCAAAATATGGTGCTGACAACATCACATTTGACGTAGAGGATGCAGTTCCGCCACAGGAGAAGGCAAATGCCCGCAAAATGGCAAGAGAACATCTGGAATATGCTCATACTAACGGAGCATCAGTATATGTGCGTATTAATGGATTCCATACAGAGTTTGCCGATGATGACCTTGAGGCAGTAGTATATCCGGGACTGGACGGCGTTACTCTTCCTAAGACAAGAAATAAGGCAGATGTTGAGAGACTGGATGCAGCATTAACAAGACTTGAGAAGGAGAGAGGAATTGAGCCTGGAACAGTTAAGGTTGCGGTTCTTCTTGAAACTGCAGAAGGAATTATGAATGCCAATGAGATCGTGCATGCAAGCGACAGGATCGTAGCTGCCTTCTTCGGCGCTGTTGATTATTGCTGCGATATGAGAATTAAGAGAACAAATCTTGCTGCTGAGCAGTATGTTGCTCGTACAATCGTAGGTATTGCTGCAAGAAGCGCCGGAATCCTTGCACTTGATGCACCATTTGCAGATTATTCTAATATGGAAGATTTTATTCAGAATACAAAGGATGGCTGCCAGATGGGATTTGAGGGAAGAATGATTATTCATCCAAGCCAGATCAAGGTTGCTCATGAACTGTATTCACCAACAGCAGAAGAAGTTGAGTATTCTAAGAAGGTTATCAAGTTCTTCGAAGAAGAAGGACTCGCTAAGGGCCTTGCATCAGTATCCATGGATGGAGCTATGGTTGACACTCCTGTATATACAAGCGCTCAGAATGTTGTCGCAAAATATGAGGCAATTCAGGCACAGGAAGCAAAGATGAACTAATTTTGTCCTTTCAAAATATACCCTAATATAATTTGTATTCCAAACACAGGCAGCAGACGTATCTTGATGAACGATCAGGATGCGTCTGCTGCCTGTATGAGATTACAGCTATTTTTTTCATAACCGGACCGGATTCTGAATCTTTTAGCAATATTATTTGCAAGAATTGCAATTCCATGTCGTTTAGTACCGATATTCAAAAAAATTGTAACTTTGGCTTGAATAATGTGCCTTTACAAAATCAAAATTTTCCTGTGAAAATCTTATAAAATCCCGAATGAGAGGATTTGAAGAATTCTGCTTGGAGCATACCATAGGGTTCGCATTTATAATAATGTTGGAGAAATATATGTTCTGGCAAATTTAACTGAAGTATCAAATGTTGGAGACTTGCATTTTATACATGGATATCAGGAGGCAAATGCAACAGATTTAATTCCGGGAGATGCATTGGATCCATATAGCGGATTTCCGAGTTTTAGGCAGGTGCGATGTGCTATAGAAAAAATGTAACAGTTGCGTTGTCGTAAGCTGCAATTACTGAATTTATCAATCACGGGATTTTGCTTATGAATATCATTTGTTATAAGGGTGCTGGAGTCGGAAGCATTTGAATGTACTAAAAAGGTATTTGGTATTGATAATATTATGTTTGGCAGTGACTATGCATTTGAAGATCCAGGAGAAATGGTTTCATATGTTACAAACCTGAACCTGACGCAATTTGAACGAGAGCTTTTGTATTATAAAAATGCTGAGAAGCTAATTGGCAGATCCTTGTGATTCTGTTGATTATAAACCCCAAAAGGGCGTGATTCGTCCTTACCCTATTTCAATATTACCAAATCAGCAAAGCGCCCCATTAGGGGCGATTTTGCTGATTTAGTCAGTACAAATAAATGCGTGATTGTACGGTGAAGAGACTGCGAAATTGAATTTGTCACAACGACATAACGGAGCATTTGAAATGAAAGCAACACCAGGTGAAAGAATAAAAAAGTACATGGAAATAAATAATCTTCGTCAAGCAGATATAATGGTTAAATGCAGACCATATATGCGCAAGATGAATATTAATTTTTCAAGAAGTACGCTCAGTCATTATATTGCAGGCAGGTGTAATCCGAATCAGGAAAAATTGACAGTGCTTGCATTGGCACTTGGCGTTTCCGAGGCATGGCTTGCAGGATATGATGTTCCGATGTCCAGGGCTTCAGATAAAGTATTATGTTCTGCTAAAGGCAAGGATATTATATTAGTCGAGGATAATCATGATATGGAACTATATGTGGAAAAATTCAAAAGACTCAGTCCGCAAGGCAGAGAAAGGGTAATTGAGCTTATAAATGAACTATGTGAATAAAAAAGGATTGTTGCAATAACTAAGTACTCGCGAATTTCCGCGCAGGAATACTCTATTAATGGGGCAATCATATAGGTTTTGACGCATGCGTCGCCCTGCCATTTTTCATAGGCGATTGCTTCTTCAACTATTCGCTAACATATTTGTTTTACCGCTTACAACCTGATTCGTATATAATTGTGTATGGTGACAAGCTCGGAAGTGTCACGGGCTTCGGAGGAAAAGCATATTTTACCGTTTACCGGGATACTGGCGAGATTGACACTGCATTTAACCGTGAATATAATATCGTTGCGGGAAAATGTATGCGAAACACACATGAACTTGACAAAAAACTAGCCAGTGTCGCATACTGCTTCTGTGACATTAGCATTGTGCGCATATGATATCCGGAATATGGGAAGGAGGCGGTTCTGTGGGCATCTATATCAATCCCGGTAACAGTTTATTTGCTGAAATCAATGATGAAGATTATGTTGATAAGACTATGCTGATTGACAAGATCAATCAGACAGTATGTAAATCCAAGAAGCTCACCTGTGTCAGCAGACCGCGCAGGTTCGGTAAGTCATATGCGGCCAGAATGCTGACAGCATATTATGATTGCTCGTGTGATTCGCATGAATTATTCGATGATAAATTGATATCCTCGACAGATGAATACAAAAAACATCTTAATAGTTATAATGTGATTTATCTGGAGATCACCAGTTTTGTATCACGAGCTCGGCGAGAGGGAATTCCTTTAGTTGATGTTCCCAACATGATAGTTCAGGCACTGTCTGAGGAGCTGGATACCTTGAATATGACTGTGTTGCCAGGCAGAGAATTAAAGGAAAAATTGACGGATATTTCGGAGCAGCCTGGTGGAAGAAAGTTTGTTTTTATTATCGATGAGTGGGATGCCATTATTCGGGAGGCGAAGGATGATCCGCAGGCACAGAAGGCATATCTGGATCTTCTGAGGGAATGGTTCAAGAACGGAACATTTACTCCTAAGGTGGTGGCAGCAGCATATATGACCGGAATTCTTCCGATCAAAAAGGATGGATCGCAGTCTGCCATATCTGATTTCGACGAGTATACCATGATTAAGCCCCTGAGATTTGCTGAATTTGTGGGATTCACTGAACAAGAGGTTAGAGCCCTGTGCTGTAAACATGAAGTTGATTTTGATACAATGAAGCTCTGGTATGATGGATATGACTTTAAGGGAGTTGGTGCTGTATACAATCCTAACTCAGTAATGAAGGCAATCCGTAACGAGGATTTCGATTCATATTGGACAGAAACATCTGCGGCTGAAGGGCTTCTTGATTATATCAGCAGGGATTTTAATGGATTGACCAAGACTATAGCAGAGCTTATCGGAGGCGTGGATGTAAAGGTTGATACGAATGGATTTGCCAATGATCTTACCACCTTCAATGGAAAGGATGACGTCCTGACATTGATGATACATCTGGGTTATCTGGCATATGACTATAAAAAAGGTGTTGCCAGAATTCCTAATGAAGAGATAAAAAGGGAATTCCAGCGGTCTATACATGAGGTCCGGCATGAGGCAACTTTGCAGCGATTAAGAGAGAGCGAGGCACTTTTTGCAGCGACGATTCAGAAGGATGAGAGCAAGGTTGCGGAGCAGATCGAGAAGGTGCATTCAGAGGAGACGGCAGCTCTTCATTATAACAAGGAGGATAGCCTGCGCAGCGTTATTAAGCTGGCTTATTATACATATCGTGATCACTACCTTCAGTTTGAGGAACTTCCGGCAGGAGAAGGATACGCCGATATTGTTTATATTCCGCTGCCTGATTCTGACTGGCCTGCACTCGTAATTGAGCTAAAGTGGAATAAATCAGCGGAAGGAACGATTGAGCAAATATTGAATAGGAAGTACCCATCTGTTCTTGAAAATATCAATCGCAGGATTTTGCTTGTGGCTGTTACCTATAACAAGGATGCCGGGGTCGGCAAGAGAAAACACAGCTGCAAGATAATCGAATATACAAAATAGAGAGCATGAAAGTGCATGGTAAAATGAAAAAGGATCGGCAGAAAATGTATGCTGATAAATTTATGTGTTATGTGGGACAAGGGGTGGTATAATACCTCGTGGGGAGCGGATATATTATGGAAGCAAGATTACAACAATTATTTGATTTGCAATATTTTGTGCAGAATTCCAGACTGCAGAACGTGATTGATGATGTAACGGATCGATATCAATTACCGGAAAATGAAGAGGTGCTTTGCAGCGAAATAGAGGAAACTGACCTGGAGATGCTGAGTGCAGCGGGGGATGTACATGCAGCAGCCGGTTCATTCAGCACATTAACCAGTTGCATCAAGGCTGATAAGGCAGATAATGCAGCACAGAACAGGCCCTTAGGCTGTAATAAAAATCTGACACCCGGAGATTTTATATAATGCAAAAGCCCAGTTTAGAAGAAATATATAACACTTATTACAAGAAAGTGTACGGCTTCGTTGCGCGTAAGGTTTCAGATATTGATGCAGTCGAGGATATTGTGTCTGACATTTTTCTGAAAATCACGGCGAACATTGATAGATTTGACCCTGCCAAGGCGTGCGCGTCCACCTGGATATATACGATTGCCAACAATACGGTTCTGGATTATTACCGAACTCGCAAGGTGTACGAGCCGATTCCGGATGAAAACGGGTCGGAGGGACTGATGCCGGAGACCTTGATAGATACCCGGGACATCGAGTCAGAGGTCGTTGCAAATGAAGAATTAGAGGAGCTGGCAGATGCACTAGAACACATCTCTGAACGATCCAGAGATGTTATTGTTCTGCATTATTACAGCAATCTGACTCTTAAGGATGTGGCTCAGCGCATGGGAATGTCATATGCCAATGTAAAGATCGTGCACAAGAAGGCTCTGCAAGAGCTAAAGGACGCATTGAAGTTCGCCTAATTCTTCCACCCATTCCTTAACATCTTCATATTCAACCAACATGTTGCCGAAGGCAGTGATAAGCTTGATGCCCGGCTTATTAAGTCCGTGAAAGTCTGTGCCGCCGCTGGTTAAGAGATTGTATTTCTTGGCAAAGCCCCGCAGCTTTTCTACATGGCCTTCCTTATTAGACTGGTGCTTAAGCTCTAGTCCGTCGACGCCGTTGTCGGCAGCGTATTTGATCAACGCCTCTGTATCCTCATCGGACATTGCGTATACGAAGGGGTGAGCCAGGAATGCCTTGCCTCCTGCCTTATGGATCACGTCAATCGCCTCGGCAAATGTAGGCAGGTCAAATGTTTCATCTATAAAGAATTCACTGTTAATATTAGAGATATGATCCCAATACAATCTGGTGCAGTCCCCAAGAAACGGGAAACGTTCTATGTTCTTGGGATGGCGATTGAGTTCCATATACATTACCGTATATCCTTCAGCTTTCTTGCCTTCGGTTACATGAATTGATTCATCGAAGCAGAGGTTCTTGCTGCGGCAGATCTCCTTGAACCTCTCTAACACCAACTGCTGCTTCTTCAGGCGGTTGGCAGGACTGTATTTTTCATTAAGGTAATTATTGATATAGTCTACAGAGATGCCGTAGCCTAGCATATCGCGGAGCAGCCCGTCTACCTGACAGCTCAGCTCAACGCCGGGGATAAGGGTAACGTCAGGATAGAGTCTGGCTCTGCCTTCTCTGATATCATAATAGCAGCCTACACTGTCATGGTCTGTAAATGATATGATATCGGCGTTTTTATCCCACAGCATGGCCAGCATCTCGTTTGTTGTAAATGTTCCGTCCGAGTGAACACTGTGCATATGCAGATCGATTATATGGTTATTTTTTCTCATGGCAGATTTTCTCCTGGTGTTAAGATGACTTTTTTGTTATAATCTCTGCCGCTGCGCTTTTTCAGGAAGAAATCCCGCCGATATGGGGATGCATTGCGGCATGAAGTGTTTTTTTGTTGGTACAATTTGAAGTCAACAAAAAACAACAAAATACAACATTGACGTATGTATCAAATAATTAAATCTGATAGATTATATTACCGGGAATGGCTAGTTTCTATGGTTTTTTTATATAATTGAAAAACAGAAAAATGTACAGATTTTACAAAAAAAAACAACAGGCTTACAGAGCGTTTACTTTATAAAAGAAATATGATAAATAAACTTTGTACAAACGTCTGATATGATCAGACTGAATAAAAAAGGAGGAAACATTTTATGAAGTTGAAAAAATTTGCAGCGCTTTTATTAGCGTCAGTTCTTGCTGTGGGTTCATTGGGGGCAATGGCAACATCTGCTGGTGAAGCAGCAGTATCTCCTGTAGCAGGTAAGAAGATCGCTTATATCATGCTCATGAGTCCTGCTACAATATTCCAGATGTGGTCAGATAATTTCAAGGCTACAGCAGAAGCTCTTGGTATGGAAGCAGATACCTTCTTCTGCAGTGATAACGCAGAGACATGGCAGGATACGATCGCACAGTGTGCTGCATCAGGCTATGACGGACTTATGGTTTCACACGGCGGACAGGAATATGCATGGCAGTATCTGTCAGACATCCTTGCTCAGTATCCTGATCTTAAGATCGTAACATTTGATACACCTTTCAAGGATGCTAACGGTGAGACAGCTAAGATCGATGGTGTTACACAGTTCTTCCAGCAGGATGCAGGATTTGCAGCTGGTCTGGTAGAGGCTCTTATGGCTCTTCCTGAGAACGCTGACAAGGTAGCAGCTGGTGAACCTCTTAACATTCTTCAGGTTCAGCAGGGTGCTGGATACAACAGCCCATTTGACCGTCGTCAGGTTGGTTATGCACCATATGAAGAAGAAGGCAAGATCGTTACATTAGAGAGAATCGCTCCTACAGATGATCAGAATGCTACATCTTCAATGCGTGACGTTACAACAGCTACATTAGCTAAGTATACAGATGATCAGATCGATGGTATCTGGTGCTGCTACGATGCTTATGCACAGGGTGTATATCAGTCACTTTCAGAGAACAATCGTCAGATCCCTATGGTTTCTGTAGATATCTGCAACGAGGACATTCAGTTCATGCAGGAAGAAGGATCACAGTGGAAGGCTTGTGCAACAACAAACTGGAACCTCAATGGTCAGTTCGCTTGCCGTGTACTTGCACTTGAATTAGCAGATCAGTATGAAGACATCGAAGCAGCATCATGCTACTATGCAGAGATCGGTGCTTGGATGGAGATTCCTTCAACTATCGTTACTCAGGAACAGGTTACATCACAGGAAGGCATCACAATCGAGAATCTTGACCTTGTAGCTGCAGAGTCATATTCAGATACATCATGGATGCCAACATGTGATTGGATGGTAGAACTTCTTGGATTCTAATTATTAGGATATCAGGAGAGCAGTTCATGCTTAACGACCGGTTATCATGAACATTTAGAACGAAAGTTAAGACGCGCACAATATGCGCCAACCTAAAACAATAATTTAAAATTTGCTTTATCAAAGTAATTAATTGTGAGGGCGTCAAGGTTTACTTTGACGCCCTTGGCAGTGATTAGAACGGAAGGGGACAGAATTAATGGAAAAAATTACCCTGGAAACCAAAGGCGTTTCCATAGAATTTCCTGGTGTAAAGGCACTTTCAGATATTGATTTTTCTATCAGCACCGGAACAATTCATGCATTGATGGGAGCTAATGGTGCGGGCAAATCCACCCTGATGAAGGTTCTTGCCGGAGCGAATCCTACATATACAGGAGAGGTTCTGTATAATGGAAAGCCAGTAGAATTGAGACACCCGATGGATGCGAAGAAGATAGGTATCCAGATTGTATATCAGGAAGTAGATATGGCACTGGCACCGAACCTGACTGTTGCTGAAAATGTTATGTTCAATGACATGGTCATGAACATGAACGGAAAACTATTTATCAATTATACCAGATTAAGAAGAGAAGCCAGAGATGTTCTTAAGCAGCTGAATGTAGATATCGATGTCAGAAAGATATGCGGTTCGCTTTCACTTGCTCAGAAACAGATGGTTCTTATCGCAAGAGCGATTCAAAATGAATGTAATTTTCTTATTTTAGATGAGCCGACTGCTCCGTTGTCTGATGCTGAGACAGAAGAACTGTTCCGCGTCGTAAGACATCTGAGAGAAACTAAGAACATGGCCATCATATTTATTACTCACAGAATTCACGAGGTATTAAATATCTGTGACAGTTATACTGTTATGAGGGGCGGTATGATCGTGGATACAACCCCTATCACAGAGCAGACTACCTCTAAAGAGATCGTAGACAAGATGTTAGGAAGGTCCTTCGATGAAGAATTTCCTAAGGAGATCTGCGAGATCGGAGATAAAGCCTTCATTGTGGAAAATCTTACAGAAAAAGAAGGCAAAGTTAAAGATATCAATATGTATGTTCGCAAGGGCGAGATCGTAGGTCTTGCAGGCCTTGTAGGCGGCGGCAAGACAGAGCTGTGCAAGACCATATTCGGAGCTTATAAGAAGGCTTCCGGCAAGATAACATTAAACGGCAAGGAGCTTAAGATCAAGACACCGTCAGATGCGGTTAAGAATCGTATAGCTCTTGTTCCGGAGGAGCGTCGTAAAGAGGGCGTTCTGGTTGCAGAGACAGTTAACTTCAATCTGGCAGCTGCATCCCTTAACAGATTCTGTAAGGCTTCATTTGTAAATGAACATGCAACAGCTAAGAATGCTAAGAAGTATGTAGAAGAGCTTAAGATCGCAACACCGTCTATCAAACAGAAAGTAGCCTTCCTGTCAGGCGGTAACCAGCAGAAGGTAGTAGTCGGCAAATGGATTGCTGCTGACAGCGATGTCTATATATTCGACGAGCCGACTAAGGGTGTTGACGTAGGAGCTAAGCAGGAGATATTCCGTCTTATCAATCAGATCGCGAAGGACGGCAACTGCGTTATATATGCAACATGCGAGAACTCTGAGCTGCTGTCTATTACAGACCGTATGTATGTAATGTTTGACGGCAAGATCACAGCCGAGCTGGAGACTAAGAATACAAATGAAAATGAAATAATGCGCTACTCAACCGGCGAAGTTCAGCAAAGAGCTTAAGGGCAGTCAGGCGTTATTGATAAAACTTAATTCGGAGGACTATAAAATGAGTCAATCTAAAAGAAGCGTGGGAAAGATATTCGTAAACTGGGCAGCCGTGCTCGTGCTTGTTCTTTCTATAATCTTTTTCACCATAATGAAGGGCGGTGCCTTTTTCTCGACAACTAACCTGATCAATATCCTGCGTTCGATGTCGACTGTAACAATTTTCGCATTGGCAGCTACAGTTTCCATGGCTCCTGACGGATTCGATATGGCAGCCGGTACATTGGGTACATTCTGTGCATATGTATTTGCTTCATTCTATCTGTGGTTTGCAATGCCGCTGTGGCTGTGTATCGTACTTACCATAGTATTTGCTATGATAATGTACCTGCTTACAATGTTCCTTATCCTTGTATGTAAGGTTCCGGATATGTTGGCAACCTGTGCATTGCAGTTTGTCCACCAAGGCTTAGGTCTGGCATATACAGGCGGCAGCGCTGTATCAGCCGGAATGACAGTAGCTTCATGGGCAACCATTTTCAGAGGCGGAGAAACTTCACCTGCACGTTCAGGCTGGATCTATGCAGACGGTTCTATTGATGCCCGTAATATAGGTAAGGATCCATGGATCATCATTATCATGGTTATCTGCGTAGTTGTATGCTACATCCTGCTTGAGAGAACCAAATATGGTCGTTACCTGTATGCAATGGGCGGCAATAAGACGGCTGCGAAGCTTTCAGGTATCAATGTTAAGAAGATGCGTTTTATGGCAGGTATGTTCGCTGCAATATTTATCGCTATCGGCGGTATCGTAGTATGTTCGAGAAACTCGGCAGCTCAGATCAACGGTTCTGACAGTTACCTGATGAGCTCACTTGCTGCGGTATTCATCGGACGAAGCATTGGCGGCCGTGAGAAATATAATGCTATAGGTACTGCGATCGGTGCGCTGTTAATTACAGTTCTTGAAAACGGTATGACAATGTGCGGCGTTGTTTACTATGTACTTCCTGCAGTTAAGGGCGCAGTTTTGTGCCTTGCTCTTGTAGCCGCATACGCAACAAGTAAAGAAGACTAGGATAAGTAAAATATCCGTCAGATAAAAAGGACGGGTCACATATAACTGTGGCTCGTCCTTTTGAACAAATAACAGTAATAAATGTTGTTAAATGTTGCATTTATTTGGAAAATGTTGTTTTATGTCCGCTTTTGTGTTGACAGAGACACGACTTTTTCCTAAGATTATGTAAATTGATTAAGATTTAATAAATGGCATATCTGCCTGAGCCAGAGTGTGCCGGGTGGGTGATCGTGTATCGCCAGTTTGGGAAGCGATGACATTATCTGAAGGAATCCACGGGCATCACGGAATGGGCAGAGCCACGTTAGAATATAAAAAGGAGATGTATATTATGGCAAATTTTGATTCTTACTTTCTTATGAAAGAAAACGACGCAATAGAGTATGCTAAGGTTAAGGTTCCACAGAAGAACTGGGACGCAGCAACCATGAGCTGCAAGGAGATCGGCGACGGCAACCTGAATTATGTATTCAAGGTTAAGGATGAGAAGGGCCATAGCGTAATTGTTAAGCAGGCCGGTGTATCTCTTCGTATATCTGAGGACATGAAGATTGATACGGATCGTAACCGTGTAGAATCAGAAATATTGATTCTGCAGGGCGAGCTGGCACCGGGATATGTTCCGGAGATCTATTGCTACGATACGGTTATGAGCACATGCTGCATGCAGGATCTTTCGGATCATGAGATCATGCGTACAGCAATGTTAGAGCATAAGACATTTCCTAAATTCGCAGATCAGATATCTACCTTTATGGCACAGGTTCTCATGGGAACAACAGACGTAGTTATGAATCATGAGGAGAAGAAGGCTCTTCAGAAGAGCTTCATTAATCCTCAGCTGTGCGATATTACAGAGGCTCTTGTTTATACAGAACCTTACAATGATGAGCAGGGAAGAAATAATGTATTTGCACCGAATGCTGAATACGTTAAGGAGAAATTATACAGCGATGATGAGCTGAAGCTGGAAGTTGCCAAGCTTAAGATGGACTTCATGACCAGAGCACAGTCTCTGATCCACGGCGACCTTCATACAGGATCTATCTTCATTAATGACGAATCTACCAAGGTATTTGACCCTGAGTTCTGCTTCTACGGACCGATGGGATATGATATCGGCAATGTTATCGCTAACCTTATATTTGCATGGTGTAATGGCGACGCAACAGGCGATGAGAAGTTCTGCTCATGGGTTGAGTCAGCTATTAAGGATACAACAAATATGACCATGGACAAGCTGGGCAAATATTTCGACGAGCATGTTACAGATACAATGTGCAAGACTCCGGGATATAAGGAGTATTATCTGAAGACTATCCTTGAGGACACATCAGCTGTTACAGGCCTTGAATTGATCCGTCGAACAGTAGGCATGGCCAATGTTAAGGATATTACAACCATTGCTGATGAGAAGAAGCGTGCCCGTGCAGAGAGGATCTGTATCACAGCCGGCATTAACTTCATCAAGAATCGTGCTGATAAGAAGTGCGGTGGATGCATGTTCGGTACACTTAAGAAGGCTGTTGAAACGGTAGACGCTGAATAATTAAGAATGCAATATCGCGCACTGGATGCGTGGACCAATCTATATCGATATAACTAAAATGAAAGGAATTATGAGTTATGGAAAATGCTCTGAATCTTGATACTGTCCTTCTGGCAGATGATAAGAAACATATAATTATCCTGGATCAGACCCTTCTGCCGAATGTCTGCGAATATTTAACCCTCGACAAGGCAGAGGATATCTGGGAAGCAATCTACTCACTTCGAGTAAGAGGTGCGCCGGCGATCGGTGTGGCAGGAGCCTATGGATATTACGTTCTTGCTGATAAGGTAGAGACCGATAATATGGATACATTCGTTGAAGAATGCAGGAAGATAATGGAATACCTGAATTCATCTCGTCCTACAGCCGTTAATTTAAGCTGGGCCCTTAACAGAATGCATGGTGTGCTTCTGGCAGAGAAGGAGGGCAAGACCGTAGCAGAAATGAAGGCTCGCTTGATGAATGAGGCTGATACAATCCGTGAGGAGGATATTCAGATCAGCAGAAATATAGGTACTTACGGATTCGAACTTTTAGAAAAGCATGGCAAGAACATCGGTATTATGACACACTGCAATGCCGGAACACTTGCAACAGCTAAGTACGGAACAGCCCTTGCACCAATGTATATTGCATTAGAGCATGGCTGGGATCCTAAGAAGGATCTTCATGTATACTGTGATGAGACCAGACCACTGCTTCAGGGCGCAAGATTAAGTGCTTATGAGATGCAGGCAGCTGGAATTGACACATATGTACAGTGTGACAACATGGCATCATATACCATGAAGTCAGGTAAGATTGACATTATCTTCGTAGGCTGCGACCGTGTTGCTGCCAATGGCGATTTTGCTAATAAGATCGGCACCAGCGGCGTTGCTATCATTGCTAAATATTATGGAATTCCGTTCTATGTATGCGCACCGTCATCAACTATTGACATGACAATGGAATCAGGCGATGAGATTCATATCGAACAGCGTAAGCCAGAGGAAGTTACCGAGATGTGGTACAAGGAGCGTATGGCACCGGAAGGAGTCGGCGTAGTTAATCCGGCATTTGATGTTACAAATCACAGTCTCGTAACCGGTATCATTACAGAAAAGGGTATCGCTTATGCACCATTTAAAGAGTCTTTCGAGAAGATGGGAATTAAGCCGGTAGAGAAGTTTGTTGACAAGAAGTAAGTGTGAGCTGCGCCGTTCCGGCACAGCGCAATTCACTTTTGAATCAAGATATCTAGAAGTATTTAACTCCGGCATCAGCGAGAAACTTAACCCAGTCTTCCGGGAAGTCGCTGTCCATGATGATTCCTGTCAGAGATGACACGGGAGCAACGCAGGAGAATGAATAACGGTTGAGCTTAGTATTATCAATTGCCAGATATTTCTCGTAGGCGTGGCTGATAGCGATCCTGTGTAGCATTGCATCATCATCGCTGGTATCGGTAAGACCGGCATCCATGGAGACACTCCTGCTGGAGATGAAGGATTTGTCAAAATGGTATTGCTCAAGATTCCTGATGGCGCTGACGCCGGAGAAACTGTTAGTGGTTTTATTATACTCACCGCCAACGACGAAGAGCTTAATACCGGAAGATGACAGCAGATTGATAATTTCAAGAGAAGTTGTAAGCACAGTGATCTTACGATGCATTACAGCCTTGGCAATAAAGAAGGAAGTAGTTGATGCATCGAGGAAGATGTAATCGCCATTCTGGATGATGGAAGCGCATTTTTTAGCGACTGTCTCCTTCTCCTCGGTTCTTAAGAACTGACGGGTAGATATGTCGATATCATTGTGAACACCATCAATGATATATGCACCGCCATGAGTTCTGGTGAGCTCACCATTTTCTTCCATGGCCCTTAAGTCCCTGCGGATGGTTTCCTTGGTTACACCGAGTTTATCGGCCAGGACAGTTATCTGAACGCTTCCGCTTTGACGGAGCTGTTCACGGATTACATTTTTTCTTGCGACTTCTAACATATAGTTATTTCCTCCTTATCGTACCTGCGTTTTCAGCCTAGCATATGAATCGGCAAAACGCAAGAAAGATGGAGATGTTAAGATAAGATGGAATACAACTAGTGAAGTCAGGAACAGTCGCTGAACATGATATAAAAGCCCCGGACAGCGGATGTACAGCGGAGCAAGCTTGCTTGTGTAGCTGTACATCCATTGGACGGGCTAGACGACATGAGCAAGTAGGACGATAGTCCGGATTGCGAAGGTCGTCGGGATTGTGAAAGCACAAAGTGCGAAACAATCC
The DNA here is from genome assembly GCA_963599255.1 of Treponemataceae bacterium. Classification (GTDB taxonomy): domain Bacteria; phylum Bacillota; class Clostridia; order Lachnospirales; family Lachnospiraceae; genus RGIG5612. Next base: position 6,698 of record CAVBWS010000005.1, on the reverse strand, counting down.
CACTTTTATTACATATTTTATCAGTGGACTGCGCCGTCCCGGCACATCAGATTTACGGTCACATCGGTGCCATGGCACATCAGATGAAATTTGAAAAAGTTTAAGTAAACATAACGTATAACAACAGGTGAAAAAATGAGTTACAGATTTAATGATGGATTTCCATCGGACCACGAAGCTAAACAGAGCATCTTAGAGGTAGGCCGCAGAATGTATACCAAGAATTTTGTGGCATCTAATGACGGCAACATAAGCTGCAAGGTGTCAGAAAATACCATATGGTGTACACCTACGGGAGTATCTAAGGGATATATGACAGATGAAATGCTGGTTCTTATGGACCTAGACGGTAATGTCCTCAGGGGTACATGGAAGCCTTCCAGCGAGATGAAGATGCATCTGCGTGTATATAAGGAAAATCCAAGCGTAAACGCTGTTGTTCATGCACATCCGCCTGCAGCAACATCTTACGCGATCGCAGGAATTCCTCTTAACAGTGCCATTCTTACAGAGGCCGTTATGGGCATAGGCGAGATACCGTTGGCACCATATGCCATGCCGGGCACTCAGGAAGTCCCGGATTCTATCGCACCATTTGTTAAGACCCATAACGCATGCCTTCTGGCCAATCACGGAGCCTTAACCTGGGGTAAGGATGTAATGGAAGCCTGGATGAGAATGGAGTCTGTTGAATATTATGCAACAGTAAGCATGTATACAAGAGGTCTCATAGGTCAGGCAAATGAGCTTACCTGTGCTCAGGTTGAGAGATTGATCGAAAGAAGAACCAACAGCGGCATTACAACAGGCGGCAGACCTCATTGCAGAGACTGTGATGATAAGGGAACTACAAAATGCAGTACCTGCACCTGTGACAGTAAGGAAAAAACCTCACAGTGCTGCAGCAATAAGGAAGTTGAAGAAGTAGTCAGCATAGTTAGACAGGTTCTCGCAGAAAGGGGATACAGATAATTTATGGCAGCTGATGAAGGAAAAGTTCGAAGAGCGGTTCTGACAGAGTTGGCCAGGGAAGGCTTAAGATATGTTCCGGTAGGAATTTCAGCCAAGCATATACATCTTTCAAGTGAGGATCTGCATATATTATTTGGTCCGGGATTTGAATTAGAACCCTTAAGGGCATTGTCACAGCCGGGACAGTTTGCCTCCAAGCAGCTCCTTACCATAGAAGGCCCTAAGGGTCGTATAGACAAGGTCAGAGTCTTAGGACCCGTGAGGAAGGAAACTCAGGTAGAACTGGCGGTTACGGATGCATTTGCAATAGGACTTAAGAATGTTCCTGTCAGAATGTCAGGGAACACTGTGGATACTCCGGGAGTTAAGCTCATAGGCCCTGCAGGCGAACTAAATATACAAAAGGGTGTCATTATCGCAGCAAGGCATCTTCACATAAGCGAAGAGCAGGCCGCAGCCTTCAAGGTTCATGACGGTCAGGTGGTCTCGGTTAAGGTAGGAGGCGTGCGTCCGTGTCTGCTGGAAAATGTTATCTGCCGTGCAGGTAAGGGACATGACCTGGAGATTCACATTGACACAGATGAGGCCAATGCCTGCAGTCTTAAAAACGGCGACATATTAGAGCTTATAGTGCCCGGTGAGGAGTGCTCCTGTGCTCATGAAGCCGGATTCGATCCGCAGCGTATAGCGCTTAAAACTGTTAATGCCCTTACGGGCAATAAGGACAGGGGCGTGGACAATCCATGCATGAAAACGGAGATCTGTATGCCGCAGATAGATCAAAATGTTTTAGATCTGGTTACAGAACAGGACGTTAATGAAGCCGTAAGAAGGGGCGATAAGCAGATATCCTGTGAGAGGAAGGCGCTTATAACACCGGCAGCTTCAGACAGAGCACTGCAGTGCGGCATAGAGATTGTGAGGGTTGATAAGTCGAGAAATGTTATCGGTCAGGCAGCTGCAGGAAATGAAGAAGTGTTAGAGCTTATAACGGCGCAGGATCTGGATACTGCATTTACAAGAAACAAAACGCAGATCTACTGCACAAGAAATGCTCTCATAACTCCTTCCGCGAGGGAGAGAATCCTGGAAACAGGAATTAAGATAATAAGAGTCTGATACAGGCTCAGATTGATATAAAGGTCAGATAAACGGAGGAATAATCATGCAGATAGCAAGAGTTGTAGGAACAGTAGTAAGCACCACCAAGTCAGACAGGCTGACGGGGCTCAAAATGCTGCTGGTTAAGCCAATTGACCTTGAAACATTTGAGGAGAAGGGCAATGTCCTGGTGGCATTTGACGCTGTAGGCGCAGGTGAGGGAGAGATCGTTATGATCGTATCCGGTTCGTCTTCCAGAAATACCGCACTTACAGAGAATAAGCCGTCAGATACAGCAATAGTAGCAATTATAGATTATATTGATTTAAGAGATAAACGAATTTTCAGTAAGGGGAATAACTAATGCTTTCAAGAGAACAAATTGAACAGATCGTTCATATGACAATTGAAACTCTGGATTCAAGAGAGCAGACATCAACCGTGGCTTCCGGATGCGGATGCAGCGGAAACGGCTGGATGTTCGATGATGCAAATGATTGTGTTGCAGCTGCACTCAGAGCGCAGAAACAGTTAGTTGCGCTTACAATGGAACACAGAGAGAAGATAATCTGCGCCATGAGAAAGGCATCAATCGACAATGCCAATAAGCTTGCGCAGATGGCTCATGAAGAAACGGGGTATGGCAACGTACCTGATAAGATCGCCAAGATCCTTCTTGTAGCCAATAAGACTCCGGGCACGGAGGATATTGTTCCAAGGGTATTTACAGGTGATCACGGAATGACATTGGTTGAGCAGGCACCTTTCGGAGTTATAGGCTCTATTACACCGTCAACTAATCCGCCGGGAACAGTGATCAACAATTCCATCAGTATGATCGCAGCCGGCAATGCCGTGGTATTTAATCCACACCCTTCGGCAACTAAATGTTCTCAGGAGGCTATGCGCATACTAAATGAAGCAATTGTAGCAGCGGGAGGCCCTGTGGGACTTATATGCTGCCCGTCCAAGCCGGATCTTAAGACCAGTGAGGTTATAATGAACCATCCTTCAATTAAGCTTCTGAGTGTAACCGGCGGCGAGGCTGTAGTAGGGGTAGCCATGAAGACCGGCAAGAAGGTTATCGCTGCAGGCCCGGGTAATCCGCCTGTAATCGTTGATGAAACAGCGGACATTAAGAAGGCCGGCAAGGATATAGTGGATGGAGCATCATTTGACAACAACGTATTATGCGTAGCTGAGAAGGAATGCTTCTGCGTTAATTCGGTATATGATCAGCTGCTTACAGAAATGCAGAAAAACGGAGCATGGCTTGTAAGAGGCAATGATATAGATAAGATCGTAAGCACAGTCCTTGAAAATAAAGACGGCAAATATGTTATCAACAGGAAGTTCGTAGGCCATGACGCAACATATATCATGGATCAGGCTCATGTATCATATTCAGGCAAGCCTAGACTGGTTATTGCAGAGGTTCCTAAGGATCATCCGTTCGTAACAGTTGAGATGCTTATGCCGGTACTGGGCTGTGTTCGCTGCGATAATGTAGATCAGGCCATAGACAGAGCAGTAGAGGCTGAGCGGGGATGCTGGCATTCGGCACTTATCCACTCTACAAATTACCTGAATATGACCAAGGCTGCAAGGGCACTTAATACTACAATATTTATTAAAAACGGACCATCCACAGCAGGTGTAGGATTTAACGGCGAGGGATATGCAACACTTACGATTGCAACTCCTACAGGAGAAGGCCTGACATCAGCCCGCTCATTTACAAGGGCTCGCCGCTGCGTACTTGAGGATGGCTTCAGGATCATTTAAACATTATGGAACTTATAGAACAGATCAAAAATGCCGGTGTTGTAGGCGCAGGCGGAGCGGGATTTCCAACTGATAGAAAGCTAGACTGTAAGGCAGAGGTCTTTATTGTAAACGGCATCGAATGTGAGCCGCTTTTAAGAACAGACCGTCATGCCATGGAACAGCGTGCGGCAAGAATAGTGGGAACGACCCTTATGATCAAGGATCACCTGGGAGCCTCAAGGGCTGTTATTGCTCTTAAGAAGCATTATGAGGCTGCAGTCAGTGCGCTTAGAGCCAATATAAATGGTTCAGGAATTGAACTGTATCTGTCAGATTCATTCTATCCTGCCGGAGATGAGCAGAATCTTGTATTCAGCATTACCGGACGAGTGGTTCCTACGGGTGGAATACCCCTTGATGTAGGCTGTGTTGTAAGCAACGTAAGTACGGTTCTTAATATAGCGGATGCGGTAGAGGGACGCCCGGTTACCGATAAGATGGTTACGGTGGCGGGAAGCGTAAGGCATCCTGTTACGGTTACGGTTCCTATAGGAACGCCGCTGTCACAGTTATTAGAGGCTGCGGGAGGCACTGTAGGTGACTGCACATACATAGTGGGAGGCCCGTTGATGGGGGCAGTAACGGATGACCTTACAAGGCCTGTGACTAAGACAACGGGGGGTCTTCTGGCTATACCGAAGGGGCATATACTCTTGTCTAAGAAGAATATGTCAGAAAGGGAACGTCATATGGCCAGGGCAGCATGTTCTCAATGCAGCATGTGCACCCAGATGTGCCCGAGAAATGCAATGGGATTAAATGTTCAGCCTCACAAGGCCATGAGAGCATTTGCATCGGGCAATAATATGCTGATCGGCGATGTTAACGGAGTATTTTCCTGTTGTGACTGCGGGGCATGCACATACTTTGCCTGCAGCTTCGGATTAAAGCCGGGCAAGGCCATGCAGCAGGTCAAGGCCGCGCTGCAGAAGGAAGGCATCAAGCCGATTAAGGAAGTAAAGCACGCCCCGGATCCCGGTGTCTGTCAGAAGCGTATTCCTACGGACAGACTGCTGATGAGGCTTGATATAAAGAGATTTGACAGCGAGACAGAGCTTATAGGCGAGATGAAATGCAGCAACGTTTATATACCTCTGAAGATGCATATAGGCGGACCTGACGAGCCGGTGGTAAGTGCCGGAATGTATGTTCACAAGGGAGACCTGATCGCCAGACCTAAGGGCATGGGTGCCAATATTCATGCATCTATCTCAGGACAGGTTGTATCCGTCACAGACGAATATATACAGATAAGGGAGTAATAGAAAATGGGTGCTATCGGAATGAATGAAATAATGAGCATCCCCGTAGGATTTCAGGCTGCGGATGCGATGCTTAAGGCTTCTGACGTAGAGCTTGTCAGTGCAGGCTGCGTCTGTGCCGGCAAATATTACATAGTAGTATCCGGTGATGTTGCTGCCGTCAGAGCGTCTGTTGAGGCCGGACGGGAAGTGGCAGAGTCCAGCTTAATAGACAGTCTCGTCATAGCAAATGTTGATGACCAGGTGGCGCCTGCCATAAGTGCCTGCACCATGTTAGAGGATCTTAAGGCTCTGGGCGTTATGGAAACCTATTCTCTGTGTGCAGCGATTTATGCCGCAGATGCAGCAGCTAAGACATCGGAAGTAGACCTTCTGGAAGTCAGACTGGGAAGAGGACTGGGAGGCAAATCCTTCATCACTCTCACAGGTGAGGTTGCAGCTGTAGAGGCAGCCATCAAGGCTGCTGAGGAACTGGAGCAGACGAAGGGAATGATGACTAAGAGCGTTGTTATACCTGCGCCGCATCCGGATCTGCTGAAGACATTGTAGTAACCCACCATGGCAGAGATTTACGTTGCTATATGACGTAAATACAGATGGTGGTCGGATAGAACTATTAAAATTGTAGATAAGGTTCTGATCTGTAGTGGCTACCGCATGCAGAAATTAAAATTGCTGCGCCGTCCTGGCGCAAATTCAATTCGGCTTTCTGCATGCTCCTTGTAGCAGTGCAAATATTGAACTTTAAGTAATAAATAAAAAATCATGAATGGAGAAGAAAAACATGAAAGAAGCATTAGGAATGGTTGAAACTCGTGGACTTATCGGAGCAATTGAAGCAGCTGATGCCATGGTTAAGGCAGCAAATGTTAAGCTGATAGGCAAGGAGCAGATCGGATCAGGTCTTGTTACTGTTATGGTTCGCGGAGATGTTGGTGCCGTTAAGGCAGCAGTTGATGCCGGAGCTGCAGCAGCTAAGCGTGTTGGAGAACTCTACGGAGTACATGTAATTCCACGTCCACATGCTGATGTAGAATATATCCTGCCTTCAATTGACAGAGCTGAAGAAGAGGAATGATCCATGTATGCCGGAATTGTAGCTGGCACGGTTGTAGCAACGGTTAAGGACCAACGCCTTGAGAACATCCCGATATTGGTTGTTCGCAAGATTGAAGATGGAAAGGAAGCAGATCTGGTGGTTGCAGCTGACCACACCTGTCAGGCAGGAATAGGCGATCATGTTTATATGATCGGGTCCAAGGAGGCTGCACGTATATACAGAGACAGAGAACTTCCGCCTGTGGATGTATCAATCGTAGGATTTATAGATGACTATCACGAGGAGCTGTAATGGCTCTTTGTGATGGGCACCTGTTAAGGCAGGTGCATTTATCCCGGAGACGAGCATTCATATGGGGTATTTCAGGAGGGTGCATCCGCAGGGATGAGCGTTCGTTTGCTGCAGTTGATGTCAGCAGATGTTAAGAGATCCATGTAAGGAGGTCAGGCTGTGCGACTGGCAAAAGTAGTAGGAAA
>CAVBWS010000004.1:0-74282 GCA_963599255.1 Treponemataceae bacterium | reverse complement strand
ACATAAGCTTCATCAGACAAAAGAGCTCCCAGATAATGAGGCTGTAAGAGGTATGATTTGGCACGTTAAACATTTAGTAAAGGTTGAAGAAGCCTAAGGAACCAAAAGGAGGTCCAAAAAATGAATTTATCTACATTAAGACCTGCAGACGGATCCGTACATAGTGATAACTTCCGCAGAGGACGTGGTCATGGATCAGGAAACGGCAAGACAGCAGGTAAAGGACATAAAGGACAGAAGGCACGTTCAGGCCGTCCGAGAATCGGTTTCGAAGGTGGTCAGATGCCATTATACAGAAGACTCCCTAAGAGAGGATTCACTAACAGAAACACATTAGAAATCGTTGCTGTTGATATTGCAGCACTCAATAAGTTTGAAGATGGTGCAGAGGTTACTGCAGAGAGCCTCATCGATATGGGCATCATCAAGAACGCACATGATGGCGTTAAGATCATTGGTAATGCTGATCTGACAAAGAAGCTTACAGTTAAAGTAGTAACAAGCGAGGGAGCTAAGGCTAAGATCGAGGCCGCTGGCGGAACATGTGAGGTAGAGTAATGTTCAAAACAATAGGACAAGCATTCAAGATTAAAGATATCCGTGACAGGTTAATCTATACGATCGTAATGCTCGTTATTGTGAGAATAGGATGCCAGCTTCCGCTGCCTGGAACAAACTCCAGCGTAATCAAGGAGGTACTCGGCAATCTCTCAGCAGGTGGATTTGGATTCTTTGATGCCCTGACAGGTTCATCATTCAGTTCAATGTCTATATTCGCTTTGAATATAACTGTGTATATTACTGCATCTATCATCATTCAGCTGCTCACAATTGCATTTCCTAAATTGGAAGAAATGCAGAAGGACGGCGAGGATGGCAGACAGAAGTTAGCTAATATCACTCGTTACTTAACAGTAGGTCTTGCTCTTCTTGAAAGTATTGCAATGACTATAGGATTTGGTAATCAGGGTGTTTTTGGAAGCAGATCAAGCAGTACATATACATGGACAATCATCTGCAATATTCTTATTTTAACAGCAGGTTCGGTACTCATCATGTGGATGGGTGAACAGATTACAGAACGTGGAATCGGAAACGGTATTTCAATCATTCTTTTGATCAATATCGTATCCACAATGCCGAATGATTTTGTTTCCCTGTATCAGCAGTTTGTTGCAGGCGCAAGTTCAGTTGGTATGGCTGCAGTTGCAATAATAGTTATTATTGCTCTTGTAGTTGCAGTTGTTGCATTTATTATTTATCTGCAGGATGGCGAGAGAAGAATTCCTGTACAGTACTCACAGAAAATGCAGGGCAGAAGAAGATACGGCGGACAGGCTTCAAATATCCCGCTTAAGGTTAATACCGCAGGTGTTATCCCGATCATCTTCGCGGCATCACTGTTCCAGTTCCCTGTACTGATCGCTAATTTCGCTACAGGCGGTTCACCGGAGTGGACACGTTATTTCACTTCCAGCTATTGGTTCAGACCGGCCGCAATGCAGTACACATTAGGATTTATATTATATGTTGCTCTGATTGTATTCTTTGCTTACTTCTATACACAGATTACATTCAATCCGATGGAAGTTTCAAACAATATCAAGAAGCAGGGCGGTTTCGTACCAGGTATCAGACCTGGCAAGCCGACAGAGGAATATTTCTCTAAGATTTTGAAGTATCTTATTTTCATCGGCGCAGTTGGTCTGATTATCGTTGCATTAGTACCTATGCTGGTATCTGGTATCTTCAGTGCATCACTGTCATTTGCAGGAACATCACTTATCATCGTTGTAGGTGTAATCCTTGAGACAGCTAAGAAGATCGAATCAATGATGCTTGTAAGAAATTATTCAGGTTTCCTTGCAAAAGAATGAGGACAACAAGGGTAAAGTATTTAATTATCATTTCAGGTGCATGAGCGCTTCAGGGTTAATCCTCTAAGGCGCAAATGCACCGTAGATATGAAGAATATATCCGTTAATGAATAGCATAGGAGACGATTATGAAAATTGTTATGTTAGGCGGACCTGGTGCAGGTAAAGGCACACAGGCCAAAATGATTGCCAAAGAATATGGTATCCCTCATATTTCAACAGGTGATATATTCAGGGCAAACATTAAAGAAGGAACTGAACTCGGCAAGAAGGCTAAAACCTATATGGATGCCGGTGCGCTGGTTCCTGATGAGCTGGTAGTTGATCTTGTAGCAGACAGACTTACATGGGATGATGCCAAGGACGGATTTGTCCTGGATGGTTTTCCTAGAACTATTCCGCAGGCCGAAGCACTTACTAAGGCTCTTGCAGACATGGGCACAAATCTGGATGTTGCGATTGACATTGAAGTACCGGATCAGAATATAATTGATAGGATGGGCGGCAGAAGAGCATGTGTATCATGCGGTGCTACTTATCATATAGTAAACATTCCTCCTAAGACAGAAGGTAAATGTGATAACTGTGGAAGCGATCTCATCTTAAGAGATGATGATAAGCCGGAGACAGTCAAGAAGAGACTTGATGTTTACCATGAGCAGACTCAGCCTCTGATTGAATATTACAATAACAAAGGTCTGTTGAAGGAAGTTGATGGAACAGTTGCAATGGAGGATGTATTCAGTGCAATTGCAGCAATTTTAGGAGCAAACTAAATGTCCGGAGTAACAATTAAAAGCCACAGAGAAATAGAACTTATGAGGGAGGCCGGTAAGCTTCTGGCAGAGGTTCATAACAGACTGGGCGAGGAGATAGCACCGGGTATTACCAGTGCAGATCTTGATAAATTAGGAGAAGAGCTGATCAGAAAGACAGACTCCATTCCGTCTTTCCTGGGATATGAAGGATATCCTGCATCGGTATGTGTATCAATTAATGATGAAGTTGTTCACGGTATTCCGAGCAAAACGAGAGTAATTAAGGATGGAGATATCGTAAGTCTTGATATCGGACTTATCCACAATGGATATCAAAGTGATGCAGCCAGAACACATTGTGTAGGCAATGTATCAGAGGATGCGAGAAAGCTGGTTGAAACAACACAGCAGAGCTTCTTCGAAGGAATTAAGTTTGCAAAAGCCGGAAATCACTTACATGACATATCAAATGCAATTGGGTACTTCCTAATGGAGCGAGGTTATGGTATAGTTAGAGATCTGGTGGGCCATGGAATTGGCCAGGAAATGCATGAATCACCACAGATTCCTAATTTTCCTCAGAAAAGAAAGGGAATTCTGCTTATGGCTGGCATGACATTGGCTATAGAGCCGATGGTTAACATAGGCCGCGGAGATGTAGTTTTCTGCGATGACGGATGGACTTGCAAGACAGAAGACGGCAGTCTGTCATCACATTACGAAAACACTATATTGATCACGGATGGTGAACCTGAGATTTTATCACTTTAGGAGGTAAAGATGTCAAAGGCAGATGTAATTGAAATCGAAGGTAAAGTATTAGAAAAATTACCGAATGCTATGTTCCAGGTAGAGCTGGAAAACGGACATGTAGTTCTGGCCCATATTTCCGGGAAGCTTCGTATGAACTACATCAGAATAGTGCCGGGTGATAAGGTCACATTAGAGATGTCACCGTATGATTTAACAAAAGGCAGAATTATTTGGAGAGACAAATAGGAATACTTTTTAGGAAAGGAGAGTTTGACATGAAGGTTAGAGCATCAGTTAAACCAATTTGTGAAAAGTGCAAAGTTATTAAGAGAAAAGGTAAGATCAGAATTATCTGTGAAAACCCAAAGCATAAACAGGTTCAGGGTTAATTACCTGAAAAAATTAATGGAGGTAGAATAAATGGCTCGTATTTCCGGAGTTGATTTACCAAAAGACAAACGTATTGAGATTGGATTAACTTATATCTATGGTATCGGCAGAGTATCATCTAATAAGATCCTTGCTGCTGCTAATGTTAATCCAGATACTCGAGTAAAGGACCTTACTGATGAAGAAGTTAAGCAGATTTCAGCAGTTATTGACGGTTCTTATGAAGTTGAAGGTGAATTAAGAAGAGATGTTGCTTTAAATATTAAGCGACTTCAGGAGATTGGCTGCTACAGAGGCATCCGTCATCGTAAGGGTCTTCCTGTTCGTGGACAAAATACTAAGAATAATGCCAGAACACGTAAGGGACCTAAGAGAACAGTAGCAAACAAGAAGAAATAATAGTAATATGTAACCCAATCCGGAAATAGAGATTAATATAGACCGGAACGGGGACCCATAAGGGAGGTTAGTTTAGACAATGGCAGCAAAAAAAGTTACCAAAAAAGTGACAAAAAAGCGCGTTAAGAAGAACGTTGAACGAGGACAAGCGCACATTCAGTCATCATTTAATAACACAATTGTTACCTTAACTGATACTGAAGGAAATGCTCTTTCATGGGCAAGTGCAGGCGGTCTTGGATTTAGAGGTTCAAGGAAATCTACACCTTATGCAGCTCAGATGGCAGCTGAAACTGCTACAAAAGCAGCTTTAGTACACGGACTCAAATATGTTGAGGTATTCGTAAAAGGCCCTGGCTCAGGCAGAGAGGCAGCAATCCGCGCACTTGAGGCTAATGGGCTTCATGTAACAAGTATTAGTGATGTGACACCTGTTCCACATAACGGATGTCGCCCACCAAAACGTAGAAGAGTCTGATTAGGAGGTGCGTAGAAGATGGCAGTTAATAGAGTTCCTGTTCTTAAGAGATGCAGATCACTTGGATTAGATCCAATATATTTAGGAATAGATAAAAAATCAAACAGAGGCGCTGCAAATGGCAGACGTCCTGGCAAAAAGAGTGAATACGGACTTCAGTTAAGAGAAAAGCAGAAGGCTAAGTTCATTTATGGAGTACTTGAAAAACCATTCCATAATTACTATCTGAAAGCAAAACAGCAGAAGGGTCAGACAGGTGAAAACCTGATGGTTATCCTTGAGTCAAGAATTGACAATGTTCTTTTCCGCGCAGGATTAGCAAGAACACGTATGGAAGCTCGTCAGATCGTTGACCACAAGCAGCTTACGGTAAATGGCAAGGGAATCAATATTCCTTCATACCAGATCAAAGCTGGCGATGTTATTGAAATCAAGGAAAAGTGCAAAGGCTCAGAAAGATATAAACAGATTATCGAAGTTACAGGCGGAAGATTAGTTCCTGCATGGCTTACAGCTGATCAGGAGAACCTCAAGGTAACAGTTAATTCATTACCTAAGAGAGATGAGATCGACGTTCCTGTAGATGAGATGCTTATCGTCGAATTATATTCTAAATAAAGTGTAAAAAGGGAGGGCCCATGTTCGAATTTGAAAAGCCAAATATTGAGGTTTGTGAAATCTCAGAAGATAACAAATATGGTAAATTCACTTTAGAGCCTTTAGAGAGAGGCTATGGAACAACTCTCGGAAACTCTTTAAGAAGAATTATGCTTTCTTCTTTACCTGGCGCAGCAGTCAGCCAGATAAAGATTGCTGGTGTTCAGCATGAATTCACAACAATTCCTGGTGTTAAGGAAGATGTTACAGAGATTGTAATGAATATTAAGGATCTTGCTATTAGAAATAATAGCAAGACCGATGAAGCTAAGATTGCTTATATTGATTTTTCCGGCGAAGGCATTGTTACAGCAGCTGATATTCAGGTAGACCAGGATATCGAGATCATCAATCCTGATCTGGTTATCGCTCACCTGGACAATGCAGACAGCAAGTTTTACATGGAATTGACCATTACAAGAGGAAGAGGATATGTAAGTGCTGAGAAGAATGCTCAGGATAATATGGCAGTCGGAGTTATTCCGATTGACTCAATTTATACACCGGTTGAACGTGTAAATATCCAGATCGAAAATACTCGTGTAGGACAGATTACTGACTACGACAAGCTGACGGTGGAAGTATTTACTAACGGTGCTATTAAGCCGGATGAGGCAATAAGCCTTGCTGCTAAGGTATTGTCAGAGCACTTAAGCCTGTTCATCAATCTTTCAGAAAATGCCAAAACTGCTGAGGTTATGGTTGAAAAGGAAGACGATGATAAAGAAAAGGTTCTTGAAATGAACATTGATGAACTTGAACTTTCTGTTCGTTCATACAATTGTCTGAAGAGAGCATCAATTAATACGGTGGAAGAGTTGATCAGTAAGACACCGGAAGAGATGATGAAGGTTCGTAACCTTGGCCGCAAGTCTTTAGAGGAAGTATTTGCTAAACTTAAGGAATTAGGCTTAGAGTTAAAGAACTCAAATGTTGACGCAGACTGATAACAGTCGATAGTAGTACGTAGTAATAATAAAACAAGGAGGCAAAGGTTATGGCCGGATATAGAAAACTGTCTAGAACAGCATCACAGAGAAAGGCTTTAATCCGTAACCAGGTTACCGCTTTATTATATAATGGCAAGATAGTTACAACAGATGCTAAGGCTAAGGAAATCCGCCGTCAGGCAGAGCACCTTATCACTCTTGCAGTAAAAGAGAAGGACAACTTCGAAGAAGTAACTGTTAAGGCTAAGGTAGCCCGTAAGGACAAAGATGGCAAGCGTGTAACTGAAGTCAAAGATGGCAGAAAGGTTACAGTTTACGATGAAGTAGACAAGAAGATTAAGAAGGATGCTCCTTCACGTCTTCATGCTAGAAGAGAAATGCTCAAGGTTCTGTACCCAGTTAAGTCAGTTCCTGAAAAGGGCGCAGGAAGAAAGCGCAATACAGTTGACGTTGATATGGTAGCTAAGCTCTTCGATGAGATCGCACCAAAGTATGCTACACGTAAGGGTGGATATACAAGAATCGTTAAGATCGGTCAGCGTAAAGGTGACGGCGCTATGGAAGTTCTTATCGAACTCGTATAATTTCGTATAACTTAAGAGATTTTAATGAATGGCTTCTGGACTTTCCGGGAGCCATTTGACTTTTGTGTAGATTTTCACTTGTGTTTTTGATAACATGAGTCCGTGTGCCGTTTGGAGCGCATAATGATATGAAAGTTAAGGCAAAATTAGTCGCAAATGGCTGCAGCAGATCTTAAATTAAGATAAATATGAACAAAAACAAGATTATTCAAGTTAATAATGTGACATACAGCTATCCCGTCGGTGCTGCATTAGATGAGGAATTCGAAACTGATCCCTCCTCAAGATCAGATAAACATGGCGCATCAGAGGAACAAGCTGAACAAGCGTCCAAGGCCCTTGATGATGTGAGTCTAGACATTGAGAAGGGGCAGTTCATATGCATTCTGGGCAATAATGGCTCAGGTAAATCTACACTTGCAAGACATCTTAACGCGCTTATAGTGCCTGATGAGGGAACTGTGTGGATTGACGGCATGAACAGCCGTGATGAATTAAATCTGTGGAATATCCGTTCACAGGTGGGAATGGTTTTTCAAAATCCTGATAACCAGATGGTGGCATCGCAGGTCGATGAGGAAGTGGCATTCGGTCCTGAAAACATGGGAGTTCCTTCCGAACAGATAATTAAGGATGTAGCAGATGCTCTTGAGGCTGTGGGCATGACAGGCAAGGATAAGGAAAATCCTAGTAATCTCTCAGGCGGTCAGAAGCAGAGGGTTGCCGTTGCGGGAATCCTGGCAATGAAGCCAAAATGCATCGTATTGGATGAAAGTACCGCCATGTTAGATCCCCAGGGCAGAGAAGAGATCATGAATACGGTGCTGAGCCTGAATAAGAGCCATGGAATAACATTGATATGTATCACTCACTACATGGAAGAGGCAGTTAATGCAGACAAAATATTTGTCATGAGCCATGGCAGTCTTGTGATGCAGGGAACACCAAGAGAGATTTTTTCGAGAACCGGCGAGCTCAGTGAAGCAGGATTAAAGCTTCCTGTAGTCTGCCAATTAGCAGAAAAGTTAAGAAAACTCGGACTGGCAATTCCTAAGGACGTAATAACAGAAGATGAGTTGTATCAGTGCGTGAAAGCAATCTCAGCATCAAAAAAAGCAGGACAGAGCTAAGCGGGGTGCGGTATGAGAATTAATCTGACAGATGTCAATTATTTATATAATCAGGGAACTGTTACTGAAAAGGAAGCTGTAAAGGATGTTAATTTGTCAATAGAAGATCCGGAATTTATTGCTGTCGTAGGAAGTACCGGTTCCGGCAAATCCACTTTGATCCAGCTGCTGAATGGTCTTAAGCTTCCTACATCAGGCACCATAACTTATGACGGTATAAACATCGGTAAGGATAAGAAACAATTAAGAAATATCAGATGCAGGGTCGGAATCGTATTTCAGTATCCGGAGTATCAATTATTTGATGAAAATGTGCTTAAAGATGCTGCCTTCGGCCCGCACAATAAGGGCTGCAGCAACGAGGAAGCCATAGATAAGGCAAAAAAGGCGCTGCTTGCAACGGGCATGACGGAGGAGTCATTTGACAAATCTCCATTTGACCTGTCCGGAGGAGAGAAGAGAAGGGTCGCAATTGCCGGAGTGATTGCCATGGATCCTGAGATCCTGATCATGGATGAACCTACGGCAGGACTTGATCCTAAGGGCAAATCCGAGATTTTGGATCTTATAAATGAACTTCACAAAGACAGAAATATGACAGTAATAATGGTCTCACACAATATGGATGAGGTGGCTGAATATGCTGACAGAGTAATCGTTATGCATGAAGGCCGGGTTCTGATGGACGGAGATCCCCATGATGTATTTGCCAATGAAGATGTAATCAAGCAGGCCGGTCTTAATCAGCCCCAGGCTGCGGATTTCTGCAAAAAGCTGGGAATTGAAGGACCAATCAAGATCAACGAAGCTGCTGAAGCCATAGCAGCATGGGTAAATAAGTAAATTATGTTCAGAAATATTACATTGGGGCAGTATTATGCAACCGACTCACAGATCCACAGGCTGGATCCGAGGGTTAAGCTTCTGGGAGTCGTTGTATATATTGCAGCCCAGTTTATTATAAATAATATATGGGGACTCATATTGCTGGCAGGGGTGCTGGCATTGGTAATAAGAGCCACAAATATCCCCTTCAGCTATATGCTTAAGGGCCTTAGGGCTATGGCAGTACTTATAATACTGGCAGTCGTATTTAATATATTTTCCGGAACCGGCGATGTTATATGGCAGTGGTGGATATTGAAATTCAGCATGGAAGGTGTGTTAAGAGCTGCGTTTTTCGCATTAAGGCTTATATGTGTAGTGCTGGGAACAGGCATACTTACATATACGACCACGCCTACTACCCTGACTGCGGGACTCGAAAAAGTATTCTCGCATCTGAAGGCGATAAAATTCCCTGCTCATGAGATCGCCATGATGATGAGCATTGCTCTCAGGTTTATACCTATTCTGGCAGAAGAGGTTACCAAGATCACGAATGCACAGCTGGCAAGGGGTGCTGATTTTGAGACCGGAGGCATAATAAAGAAGGCCAAGGGAATGATCCCTATTTTAATCCCCCTCTTTGTTTCAGCTTTTAAGAGAGCCTCAGACCTTGCTACGGCCATGGAGGCCAGATGCTATCACGGCGGTGACGGAAGAACAAGAATGTTCCCGCTTAAATACGGAGAAAATGATAAGAAAGCATATATCGTGATTTTTGCGTTTCTTGCTGTTGTGATCGCAGTAAGGATCCTGATGGATAAATTCCTGGTATCAGGCCGAATATAAAGATTATTCAAACAGCGTATCCTGAGTGACAGACAACATTTATGCTCTGGAACTTTTAAGCAGAGTTGTCATGTTTCTCTACATATCTGATAAGAAACAAGAGTAATATGGGTAATATACACCGTGAAGAGAATTAAACTGACAATTGCATATGACGGCACGAACTATGTGGGATGGCAGATACAAAAGAATGGTCTGGCGGTTGAGCAGGTAATAAATGAGCATTTAACAAGGCTGCTCAAGGAGACGATAGTAATAATCGGAGCCAGCAGAACAGATTCCGGCGTACACGCACGAGGAAATGTTGCGATATTTGATACAGACACACGTATCCCGGCGGAAAAGATAAGCTATGCCCTTAACCAATCCATGCCGGAGGATATAAGAATCGTAAAATCTGAAGAAGTGTCAGAGGATTTTCATCCCAGATATGCTAACTGCAGAAAAACATATCAATACAATATATTAAATTGCAGATATAATGTTCCTACATTGAGACTGTATAATGATTATATCTATTATTATCTGGATGCAGAGAAGATGCGTAAGGCTTCAGAATATCTGATAGGAGAACATGATTTTACAGCATTTTCAAGTTCCGGAGGCCAGCAGAAAACCACTGTAAGAACAATTCACGATATCACCATTACGACAGAGCCCCTTGACAGGCTGATGCAGACTGCCGTAACAGATAGCCTGCAAATGCCGGGAGAAAATGCCGGTGCCGAAGGGCAGCCATACATGGCAGTGACAGCGGACAGCAGCGGGTGGAATAACAGAAACTATTGCCCGAAACTGGTTCATATAGAAGTCTCCGGCAATGGCTTTTTGTATAATATGGTGAGGATAATTGCAGGCACTTTGGAGAAGGTGGGAATGGGAATATATCCGCCGGAATATGTTAAGGAGATCCTCGACAGCCGTGACAGAAGGTTATCCGCCCCCAAAGCCCCGGCAAGAGGGCTTACGCTGATGAGAATTGATTATCTCGACTTGCAAGGACACTAATGATGTGTTAAAATCTACCATTGCGGAACCATAATTTTTATGCAAGGTTATGCCTGCATCAGGGCGCTGGTCAGTGCGTTTATGGGATGGCTTAAGACTGAATCTTATGCCGCATGCAGGTATTTGACGCACATGGAGAAGATGAAGATAACTCGCGGCACGCGTTTTATAGTTCACAAATATAATTTTAAATAAATAAGTACACAAAATCCAAGAAGGAGCAACTAATATGAGCTTACAGTTTGAAAAACAAGACGGAAATATGGCTATGCTGACAATCGAAAGATCAGCCGAAGAACTTGATAAGGCTATTGAAAAGGCATATCACAAAATCAAAAACCAGATCTCAATTCCTGGTTTCAGAAAAGGCAAAGTTCCTCAGAAGATGGTTGAAAAGACATACGGCGTAGAAGTATTCTTCGAAGATGCAGCTAATTTCCTGATCAATGATTCTTACAAAGAAGAAATTGACGGATGTGAATTAGAAATCGTATCTCAGCCGGATATCAACGTAACTCAGATTGAAAAAGGCAAGCCATTTATTTACGAGGCATATGTAGCTATTAAGCCTGAAGTAACATTAGGACAGTACAAGGGCCTTGAATATTACAAGTCAGATGTTTCAGTATCAGAAGAAGACATCGATAAGGAACTGGAACGTACAAGAGAGATGAACAGCCGCCGTGTTCCTGTAGAAGACAGAGCAGCTAAGGAAGGCGACATCGTTAATATCGATTTTGAAGGCTTCTGCGACGGCAAGGCATTTGACGGAGGCAAGGCAGAAGGACATTCACTTACTCTTGGATCAGGTACATTTATCCCGGGATTTGAGGAGCAGATCGTGGGCAAAAATATTGGTGAGGAATTCGATGTTAATGTAACATTCCCGGAGAAATATCAGGCAGAGAATCTGGCAGGCAAGGCAGCAGTATTTAAATGTAAATTAAATGACATCAAGGTTAAGGAACTGCCGGAACTTGATGACGAATTTGCAGCTGAGGTATCAGAGTTCGATACACTTGATGAGTACAAGGCTGATATCCGCAAGAATATGGAAGCTGAGAAGGCAGAAGCAGCTAAGCGCACAGCTGAGAATCAGTTGGTTGACGAGGCTATCGCTAATGCAGAGATGGTAATTCCGGGACCGATGACAGATCTTGAGGTTCAGAACATTGCATATAATTTCCAGAACAGAATGCAGTCACAGGGCATCAGTATGGAACAGTATTTCCAGATCACAGGCCAGACAGCAGAGAAGTTCCTTGAGGAAGCCAGACCGACAGCAGAGAAGAATATCAAGTCAAGACTTGTTTTGGAGGCTATTGCTGCAGCAGAGAACCTTGAGGTTTCTGACGAAGAACTGGATGCAGAGATTCATAAGATGGCTGAAATGTATCAGATGGAATATGAATCACTCAACAAGATGATCACGGATGAAGAACGTGTCAACATGAAGAAGGATGTTCTTATGACCAAGGCAGCAGACTTTTTATATGACTGCGGAAAGGCAGTAGACAAGCCGGCTGAAGAACCAAAGGCAGAGGAAGAGCCTAAGGCAGAATAAGAAGGGGCATTTCTTAATATTGGCGTTGATAAATGGCGGATTCAGGCATGAATCCGCTTACGAATATATAACTGTGAAGTGACGATTATGTAAGGGTCTCTGAACAGTTAGGTAAATGTTTTAAATACAGGAGGTAAATACATGAGTTTAGTTCCTACAGTCATTGAGGAAACAGGCCGTGGGGAGAGAGCCTACGACATATACTCCAGATTGTTAAAAGAGAGAATTATATTTCTCGCAGATGAAGTTAATAGTGTTACAGCAGGATTGGTTGTAGCTCAGTTATTGTTCCTGGAGTCAGAGGATCCTAACAAGGATATACATTTTTATATCAACAGCCCAGGCGGATCAGTAACAGACGGAATGGCTATCTACGATACCATGAAGTATGTAAAATGTGATGTCTGCACTACTTGTATAGGTATGGCAGCCAGCATGGGAGCATTCCTGCTTGCAGGAGGAACCAAGGGCAAGAGATTTGCACTTCCTAATGCAGAGATAATGATTCACCAGCCGTCAGGCGGTGCTCAGGGTCAGGCATCAGATATTAAGATCAATGCCGATCATATCCTGAGGATCAGGGATAAGCTGAATAGAATCCTTGCAGAAAATACAGGCAAGGAACTTGAGCAGATTCAGCTTGATACAGAGCGTGACAATTGGCTTACTGCTCACGAAGCAAAAGAATACGGACTTATTGATGCAGTAATTGAAGATCATAAGGAATAAGAACTAATGCCACGGCCTGAATCACAGGCGGTGGCATAGTCGGTTGAATAGGAACTTTTGCAGAATATACATCTGCTTATGGAGATAATAAATGACAGAAAAGAAAGATGTTAAAACAGGTAGCAAAGCTCCTGCAGAGAGATCAGGAAGTAAGAAAATAACAGGAAACAAGGGGCCTTACTGCTCCTTTTGCCTGAGGCCGGCATCAGAGATAGGCGAGCAGTTGATCGCAGGACCAGATGGAGTATTTATATGTGCGGACTGCGTAGAGGCATGCGCAGGCATGTATGGTGGAGTTGTCAATTATCCTGAGTTAACGAATAGTTTCGGACCGGAGATAATTGATGACCGCGGCACTGACATTAAGCTGAAGAAACCGAAGGAAATAAAGGAATTCCTGGATGAATATGTAATTGGTCAGGATAAGGCAAAAAAGGTTCTTGCCGTACAGGTCTATAACCATTACAAACGTGTTTTATCCAATAAAAAGCTGGATGTCGAGCTTCAGAAAAGCAATATTCTCATGCTGGGACCTACAGGTTCGGGCAAGACATATTTAGCTCAGACCCTTGCGAAAATACTTAATGTGCCATTTGCCATTGCGGATGCAACCACACTGACAGAGGCTGGATATGTAGGTGAGGATGTTGAGAATATCCTTCTTAAATTGATCCAGGCCGCAGATTATGACATCACTAAGGCAGAGCACGGCATCATATACATTGATGAGATCGATAAGATAACGAAGAAAAGTGAAAATGTTTCCATTACCAGGGATGTGTCAGGTGAGGGTGTACAGCAGGCTCTGCTGAAGATCCTCGAAGGAACAGATGCATCTGTTCCGCCTCAGGGAGGCAGGAAGCATCCTAATCAGGAATTGATACATATAAATACAACCAATATTTTGTTTATTTGCGGCGGGGCATTTGCCGGAATAGAGAAGATAATCGAATCAAGAACAGAACGCAACGGTATGGGCTTCGGAGCGGAGCTTTACACAGACACCAACAAGGAAGTGGACAGCCTCTTAAGTGATGTTATGCCGCAGGATCTGATGAAGTACGGAATCATACCTGAATTCATCGGCCGTGTTCCTGTAATTGTGACACTGGAATCCCTGACACCGGATGACATGGTCAGAATATTAAAGGAGCCTAAGAACGCGCTTATCAAGCAGTATCAGGCGCTGTTCAGCCTCGATAAGGTTGATCTTCGTTTTGATGATGACGCTGTTAAGGCCATTGCGCAGAAGGCTTATGAGAGAAAGATCGGTGCCAGGGGCTTAAGAAGTATTCTTGAAGACATTATGATGGACATCATGTTCGAGATACCATCAGACAGCTCTATCAAGGAATACGTTGTCACCAAGGAAATGGTAGATAATGTGTGATCATTAAGAACCGGGCAGGAACCCGCAGATCAATCGAGGAGAGCTTACGTTTAGGAACTGATTCTGAAATTTTATGCGACAGTGCAGATTAAAAGCGCAGATTATGCGAAAACGCAATTTGGCTGTTTTGCGGATGGATTTTGAACAGTTGCGGGAACACAGAATATAGAAAAGAGGCATAATATGAAATTATTAATTTTGGGAGGATTTCTGGGAACCGGTAAAACCAGTGTGCTCATGCCTATTGCCAGAAAAATAGTAGAAGCTGAAGGCGGCGCTGACAAGACTCGTGTTGCCATTATTGAAAATGAAATCGGCCAGGTAGGAATTGA
Organism: Treponemataceae bacterium; assembly: GCA_963599255.1. Lineage (GTDB taxonomy): Bacteria > Bacillota > Clostridia > Lachnospirales > Lachnospiraceae > RGIG5612. The sequence continues at coordinate 59,609 of CAVBWS010000004.1, read as the reverse complement.
TACCGCATTTACAGAAGGCGAGGGCTTCACCACCACAGAGCTGTTCAATGGCTGTGTATGCTGCACATTGGCAGCAAGCCTTATGGATTCATTGTGCCAGCTGGAGAAGGATATAAATCCGGATTGGGTAATCCTTGAGACAACAGGTCTTGCAAGACCGCATGATATTGCTGAAACAGTAAAGCGATATTATGATGAGCAGATGACAACTGTAGTATGCATAACAGTTGATGTTAATCGTTGGAGCAAGATTAAGAGAATCGCAGGAGAACTCTTAACAGAGCAGGTTCAAAATGCTGACTATGTATTTATAAATAAGGTAGATCTTGCAGATAATGATACAGTTGCTGCAGTAAGATCTGAGATAGAGGGATTGACTAAGGGCAAGATATATGAAATATCTGCATCAGCCGATCCTGAAGGTACCGGAAGAGTGTGCATGGAAGTAGTTAAGGACATTATCGGTTAGGAGTGACAGACATGGAAGAAAAAAAGATCACAGATGAATTAGAAGAGGAATGCTGCGAGCACGAGCACCATCATCACCACCATCACGATGACGACGAGGAGTGCTGCGGACATGAGCATCATCACCACCACCATCATGATGATGAAGAAGAGTGCTGCGGACACGAGCACCATCATCACCACCATCATGATGATGAAGAGGAATGCTGCGAGCACGATCATGAACATCATCATCACCATGACCATGGTCACAAGTATGAGATCCCGGGATTTAAGCTGTTTGAAACTCATAATCATGAAGGCGCAACGATCTGCTCGTTCGAGAAGGATGTTAAGTCAGATGCCGAGCCTGTAATAAAGAAGATGCAGGAATGTATCAATGATTTGGGAAAATGGCTTGATGGGGAGGATGCACTGATTGGACATGTTAAGGGTTATGTTAAAGAAGCCGGCCCTATTACAACATTTTCAACAGTAGGAAATGGGCTTAATGTTGAAAAACATGACAGCACAACAATATGTGTCGGATTTGCGAGCATTGTATTTGGTCCGTCTGAGGAAGAATTAAAGGATAAGGTTGCGGAAATATTCGCAGCTGTATAAGAAGTGCCCGGAAGCAGGTATCAATCGTATAAAGTGTCGAGGAACCGTATACTCAATGCAGGAATTGCTGCATGAGCATATGGCTCCTCGACACTTCGCGTTGTGAGTATATGGATTTACGCGTCGGCTGGTTCACAGCCTACATCAGAGCTGTTATTTATGAGATTTTCAATAAGATCCCAGATTTCTTCTCGCCCGGATTTTGAGGTTGCTGAAAAAGGAATGATAATTGCATCCTTTGGTGCATTTAGGCCTTCACGGATGATCTTGATATTCTTAGGGATGGCATTTCGGCTTAATTTATCGGATTTGGTTGCGATCAGTATAGGCTTAAAGCCGTTGCTTATAATCCAGTCATACATCATTTTGTCGTTGGCCTTAGGCTCGTGTCTTATATCGACGAGAAGGAAAACGGCCCTCAGCTGCTTGGAAGTCTTAAGATATTTTTCAATCATTTTACCCCATTTTGCCTGAACTTCGAGGGAAGTTTTAGCGTATCCGTAGCCGGGAAGATCTACATAGTACATAGAATCATTTATATTGTAGAAATTGATGGTCTGGGTTTTGCCGGGCTGAGATGAAGTTCTTGCAAGAGATTTGCGGTTCATCAGAACGTTGATCAATGATGACTTGCCTACATTTGATTTGCCGGCAAATGCGATCTCCGGAAGGTTAGTTTCCGGAAGTTTGCTTGTGGGACCACATACTATTTCCAGGTTGACAGATTTAATAATCATAAAATTCTCCGTTTGTAATTGAATTATTTAGAAACAAATGCAGCTCCATGATCATGGGTGAGCTGTGATAATGAAGCATTTGTGATTGAAGCTTTTGCATCAGCGATTTGTCGGCGATTTGTCGGCGATTTCCGAAAAACGTCCTATAATTATTGCAGCAGAGTTTTAACGATGTAGCTGTAGATGTCCTCAGAATATACTCTGAAATTATGACAAACCCTCTTGGCTTCCTCTTCTGACGGAACGGACAGGTTGATTTCATACAGTATGGACTTGCCCTCGTTGACTACGCAATGAGCGATGAAATCGCCGCCGGTATGTTTGTAATAATCTGTCTGAGTTCCGACCTCGTTCTTGAGAGCATATTTGTGCTTTTCAAGGAAATCATTGATATCCTCCAGCGCACCCTTCGGTATCTGATTTTTGAAAAAAGTAAGAGAGGTATATCCGTCAGGGGTTATGGAATAATATGATGTGTTCCGCATATTAACCATTTCTACGAATCCTGACTCTACAAGTTCAGAAAGGGTTTGCTGAATATTAAAATAATCAGTATAATTCTTTTCAATAAAGAAACTGGACAGTTGCGAATTGGTCAACTGACAGTCGAGCCTGTTAAGCATATACAGAATCATCAATTTATAAATTGTAGATGAATCAATAGTCATAATTCTCTCCGTTAAGCACAATAAAAATGCTACTAAACATTATCACAATTGCTGATTTTTGTAAACGAAGATACAGGCATGCCTTTTATATAGACGTACTGGTATTCGCTGCATTTTTTATCAATTTCATCAAGCCTTGTCTGCGGGCAGAGATCATGGCTCGGCAACCGGGAATTGATTATATATACTGAATTGGCATAGGGGCCTATGAAGGCCTTACAAGAAGAATAGGAGGACCCTGAATGAATAAAACGAGCGACGTGGCTGACAGATCCTGCAGAGACTTTGTTGCAGTATTATCATCTTCTGCACCGGCACCGGGAGGCGGAGGCGCAGCCGCCCTTACGGCTGCAATAGGAACGGCATTATGCAATATGGTAGGAGCTCTGACAGTCGGAAAAAAGAAATATGCAGATGTTGAAGAGGAAATGGACAACCTTATAGTTAGATGTACCGATCTGCAGGGGGAGCTGCTGAATCAGATACAGGCTGACGAGGACGGATTTCTGCCATTGGCCAGAGCTTACGGGATTCCTAAGGAAGACCCGACCAGAGCTCAGATACTGGAAGAGGCAACTATAACAGCATGCAGGGTTCCTATGAATATTATGAAGCTGTGCTGTGACAGCATCGATCTTATATCTGCTGCGGCAGATAAGGGTTCGAGGCTGGCGGTATCTGATGCCGGCTGCGCTGCGGCAATTACTAAGGCTGCGCTTCAGGCAGCATCTCTTAATGTATTCATAAATACAAAATCTCTTAATGACAGAGAAAAGGCGGAGCAACTTAACAACAGCTGCCTTAATATGCTGGATGAATATTCGAAAAAGGCAGATGATATTTTCGAAGCAGTAAAAAAAGATTTTTTTGAATGAGGTTAAAATGGCAAAGTTATTATTAGGTAAAGAGGTAACATCATCATTAAATGAACAGCTGAAGCTGCGTACAGAGAAACTTAAGGAACAGGGCATCACTCCTAGGCTTGCGATAGTAAGATGCGGCGAGAATCCCTCGGATATGGCATATGAGAAGGGCGCTGTAAACCGCGCCGGACTCATTGGAGTCGATACTAGGAAGATCGTTCTGCCTGAAAATATAAAGAAAGAGGAACTGCTGGAGGTTATTGATAAAATAAATCAGGATGATTCCATTCACGGATGCTTGCTGTTAAGACCGCTTCCCTCTCATCTTAAGGAAAGTCAGGATGAGATCTGCAATCGTTTACTGCCGCAAAAGGATATTGACTGTATGACGGATCTGTCAAATGCGGGCGTATTCATGGGCAAAAAGCTGGGATTTGAGCCATGCACAGCCAGAGCCTGCATGGAAATATTGGATTATTATGATATTGACTGTACGGGCAAGAATGCAGTTGTTATCGGCAGAAGTTTGGTAATCGGAAGGCCTGTTGCCATGATGCTGATGCATAAAAATGCAACGGTAACCATTTGCCATACGAAGACTAAAGATATAGCGCAAATATCCCGAAATGCCGATATCATAGTTACCTGCGCCGGGGTATTAGGCAGCCTGACACGGGATTTTGTCAGACCGGGACAAATAATCATAGATGTATCGGTTAATTGGGATGAAAATAAGATTAATTCTAAGGGAATGAAGGGCGCCATGGCAGGTGATGCAGTATTCGAAGAGGTTGAACCGATAGCGGGTGCGATCACGCCGGTTCCCGGTGGAGTGGGTGCTGTTACAACATCGGTGCTCATCAGCCATGTTGTAGAGGCCGCTGAAAGATGTAAAGAACAATAGATACAAATAGTAAATATTATTTTTGTTGACTTTTTATGACCCGTGTGTGTATAATCACCGTCGAAGAAATCTGTATATTATCATTTCGATAATTTATTCCATGATTATTTGTGTTGATTAACTGGTTTTAGGGTATAGAGGATTACACGAGATTTTATGAGAGAAAAACTTAATTCGCTCCCATTAGCAGAGCTCAGGGAAATTGCTAAAATAAATGGTCTTAAGGGAGTATCGGGTCTTAAAAAGGCAGAATTGGTAGACCGTCTGATGGTGATGGCCGAAGAAAAAAAGAGAAATGAAGAGATAGCAGCCAGAGCCGTAAGCAAGGCGCAGGGAGATGCTAAAAAAACTGATGCACCTGCCAAAAATACTGAAGAAAAGCCGAAAAATGCTGCAGTGGGATCGAAAGACAATGATGCGAAAACGAACAGACCTTCGGCATTAAAGAAAAACACTGAAGCATCAAGAAAAAATGATGTGTCCAGAAAAAGTGCCGTAGCTGCGGAGAATAATAAGAATGCAGCGGCTCACACAGCAGCATCTAAGGAAAAGGGTCAGACATCATCTGAAGGCAAATCAAGACCGGAGACCTCTGTTGAAAAAAATATCCAGAGCAAGACTGCATCAAGGACAAAACCAAAAACTTCAGCAAGACAGGCAGCATCAAGCAGAAAAAATGCAGATACAGCTGCTAATCTGACTGAAAATAAAACAGATAATCAGGCAAAGCCGGAAATTAATACAGAAACTGTTACATTGGCGGATGAAATAAAAGAAATCGAATCTGTAGAAAGAACAGAAGAGGAATTAATAGAGAGAGCCTTAAGAGAAGCCAGAGAAGAAGAAACCAGGCTGGATTCGGGAATAGTAGCTCATGGAATTCTTGAAGTATTGAGCGACGGATATGGGTTTATCAGAAGCGATAACTATCTGCCGGGTGATAGTGACGTATATGTATCACCATCCCAGATCAAGAAATTCTCGCTGAGAACAGGCGACATGCTGATGGGCAAGGTTCGGATCAAAACTCAGAACGAGAAGTTCGGAGCATTGTTAAGACTTGACAGAGTTAATGGTGTTCTTCCGATAGAAGTAGAAAAAAGAAGAAATTTCGAAGATCTTACACCTATTTTTCCAAATGAGAGATTAAGACTTGAGCAGGTAGGCGAGAGAAATATTGCCATGAGAGTATTTGACCTGATATCTCCTATTGGAAAAGGCCAGAGAGGTATGATAGTGTCACCTCCTAAGGCCGGCAAGACAACTCTGCTGAAGGGTGTGGCTCATTCTATTCAGAAAAATAATCCTGAAGTGCATATATTAATCCTTCTTATTGATGAACGTCCTGAAGAGGTTACGGATATAAGAGAGAGCATAGTAGGGGACAATGTAGAGGTTATCTATTCGACCTTTGATGAGCTCCCGGAACATCATAAGAGAGTATCAGAGATGGTGATCGAAAGAGCGAAAAGGCTGGTGGAAATGGGACGGGATGTCATAATACTCCTTGACAGTATCACCAGGCTTGCAAGGGCCTATAACCTGCTTGTTCCTCCTAGCGGACGTACTTTATCAGGAGGCTTGGATCCGGCAGCCCTTCATATGCCTAAGAGATTTTTCGGTGCAGCCAGAAATATACGTGAAGGCGGCAGCCTTACCATACTTGCAACTGCGCTTGTAGATACAGGCAGTAAGATGGATGATGTTGTTTATGAAGAATTCAAGGGAACCGGCAATATGGAGCTTATCCTTGACAGAAAGCTGCAGGAGAAGAGAGTATTCCCTGCAATTGATATCGCCAAGTCCGGAACCAGACGAGATGATCTCTTATTAAGGCCTGAGGAGCAGGAAGCAGCTTATGTTATTCACAAGGCAACAGGCGGCCTGAAGGCTGAAGAGGCGACGGAGAAGATACTGGATCTGTTCGTAAGAACCAGAACAAACAGCGAGTTTATAGAAAAGATAAGAGGCAATAAATATTTTTAATACTTGATAGTCAGGGATATTTGTGATAATCTGATACAGCGTGTCCGGAAGTCTTAGTATTAAGCACCCGGCAAAAAATAATTTCGAAGAGTTAAAAGTTTTTCGATTCAAAATGAGGTGAAAAAATGAGAGAAAGTGTACAGCCAACATATTATGAGGCAACAGTTACATGCAACTGCGGTAACGTATTTACAGTAGGATCTACAAAGCCTGAGATCCACGTAGAAATTTGTTCAAAGTGTCATTCATTCTTCACAGGCCAGCAGAAAGCTTCTAAGGCTCGTGGTCGTGTTGAAATGTTTAACAGAAAATATGGTGTTACACAGAAGTAGCAAACTGTATATGAGGCTGAACTTTGTTCAGCCTGTTTTTTTAATGCAAGGGTGAAGGACCCTTGCATTTTCCGTTGTGTAACGGAAAACTTCATTTGGGGCTATAGTGATACTGCCGGCAGGCAGTTTATGTTCATATAAGGAGATAAGAATGAGATCATGTAATATGGGCGGTCAGGCTGTAATTGAAGGCGTAATGATGCGCTACAGAAATAATGTGGCGGTATCAGTAAGGAAGCCGGACGGCAGCATAAGAGTTGGATGCATGAAATATGCCAGTGCCACCGCCAAACACCCATTTTTAAAATGGCCGTTAGTCAGGGGCGTTGTATCATTTGTTGACTCCCTTGTGCTGGGTATTAAGACGCTTATGTATTCGGCCAGCATATTTGAAGAAGAGGCAGATGAGAAGGACAAAACTGAAGAAAAAAGGTCTGAAATTGTCTCAGAGTCAATGGAAAAGAAGGAAACATCAAAGGGTGAGGCTGCACTCATGACAGGCACTGTAGTCTTCTCACTGGCACTTTCGATAGTTCTATTTGTCTTGCTTCCGTATCTGGTTTCTTCATGGATTACCAAGGTATCTGATTCAACTGTGCTGTTGGCAGTTGTGGAGGGCATAATAAAGGTCGGCATATTTATAGGATATTTAGCAGTTATTTCATTGATGCCGGACATAAGAAGAACTTATATGTACCATGGATCAGAGCACAAGTGCATCAACTGCATAGAATCAGGACTGGACCTGACGGTGGATAATGTTATGAGATCATCGAAGGAACACCGCCGCTGCGGAACGAGTTTTCTGTTCTTCGTTGTACTTATAAGCATAATATTCTGTATGTTTATAAGAGTTAAGACCTGGTGGCTTAGGCTGGTTATAAGGCTTCTTATAATCCCGTTGGTGGCAGGTGTGTCCTATGAATTCATACAGTGGGCAGGCAATACTGATAAAAAGATTGCCTATTATCTCAGTAAACCCGGTCTGTGGATGCAGGCACTTACAACTAAGGAACCGACAGCGGACATGGTTGAGGTCGCTATCCAGTCAGTAGAGCATGTATTTAACTGGAGAAAATATCTGGAAGATATGAGAAACGACCCGCATTGGAATGATAAGAAGGCCTGCAAGAGCCGCAAATCCTGCGGAGCGGATCCGTATGATATTGAAAATCCTACATGATTTAAATAAAGTCTGCAGGGTGTCTATCTGCAGATAATATGGCATAGCAGCCAATCAGAGGTTAAGAAAAATTTGACCCAACAGCCGTTTAAGGCTTCTATAAAGAGGACAGGAAAAGCAGATGACCTTAGAAGAATTATATAAACAGGGAACAGAAACACTTAGGAAGGCAGGCATAGAGAATCCATCTGTGGATGCCTTCTATTTATTAGAGTATGCAGCGGGAATAGATAAGAAAAAGTATCTGCTGTTTAAAGAACAAAAAGTAAGCGAACTTAATATTAAGCAGTATACAGAGCTGATCGACAGAAGGACCACAAGGATTCCGTATCAGTATATAACCGGAAGAGCGGACTTCGCAGGTCTTACATTTGAGGTTAATGAGCACGTGCTTATTCCGAGATTGGATACCGAGATATTATTTGAGCAGGCCTTAAGAAAGCTCAAACACAGGGCATATGCACTTGATCTGTGTACAGGCTCCGGTGCGCTGGGAATTGCTCTTAAAAGATACAGACCGGATATACATATGGTCATGAGTGATATATCGGTGGAAGCACTTGATGTCGCAAGCGAAAATGTTCGCCACAATCATATGAATGTGGCAGAAAAAACAGGCCAGGCTCACGACCCGGATGATCTTATATGCGGATATGATCTTTTCTATAACATCAGGCTGATCCAGAGCGATCTTTTTGATAATATGGCAGCAGATGAGTCGGAAGTTTCAGAGGACAAGACATTTACAGGCAGGTTCGATGTTATCGTGTCTAATCCTCCGTATGTAACAGAGAGAGAATATGAGGAATTAATGCCGGAGGTCAAAGATCACGAACCGAAGCTTGCACTTACGGCCGGGGCGGACGGACTTGATATGTACAGAAGAATAGCAACTGACGCACCGGATTTTCTTACAGACGATGGCGTTTTACTTCTGGAGATCGGATGTGATCAGGCTGAAGCAGTGTCAGAGCTGCTTAAGGATAATGGCTTTAAGAATATTACTGTTGTTAAGGATCTGGCGGAACTGGACAGAGTGATCATATGCAATAAGTGACGGTATAAGATATGAGGCAAATGGCGATAGATGCATGCCGTTTATATGTCAGTTAGATGTTGGATGTGCGGCGATTAGACGCCATATGTACGTCAAATGTCGGACAAAGTATCATAGAGAACAACATAAAAGCCGGGGAGATAAAGATGTTTGATAAATTAGAATCAATAGAAAAAAGATATGTTGAGGTGCTTGAAGAACTCTCAAGCCCTGATGTAGCCAATGATCAGAACCATTTCAAGAAACTTATGAAAGAGCAGAGTGATCTGGCACCGATCGTTGAAAGCTACAGAAAATATAAAGCGGCCAAGCAGACCATAGATGATAGTCTCGAAATCCTTGAAACAGAAAATGACGAGGAGATGAGAGAACTGGCCAAGGAAGAATTGTCAGAGGCTAAGAAGGATTTAGAAGAGATAGAAGAGGTTCTTAAGATCCAGCTCCTTCCTAAGGATGAAAATGATGACAAGAATGTTGTAATGGAGATAAGAGCCGGAGCAGGCGGAGATGAGGCAGCATTATTTGCAGCAGAATTGTACAGGATGTACTGCAGATTTGCTGAACTTAACGGATGGAAAACGGAGCTTGTTTCATTTAATGAAATGGGACTGGGCGGCATGAAGGAAGTCGTATTCATGATCAACGGCCAGGGCGCATATTCCAAGCTTAAGTATGAGAGCGGCGTTCACCGCGTGCAGCGAGTTCCGGTAACAGAGTCGGGGGGACGTATCCATACATCGACAGCTACAGTTGCCGTAATGCCGGAAGCTGAAGATGTGGACGTTCATATTGATATGAATGACTGCAAATTCGATGTGTTCAGAGCCTCCGGAAATGGCGGTCAGTGCGTTAATACAACCGACTCTGCAGTAAGACTTACACACATTCCGACGGGTATCGTAATTTCGTGCCAGGATGAAAAATCACAGCTCAAGAACAAGGATAAGGCCCTTAAGGTATTGAAGTCCAGACTGTATGACCTGGAGCTTCAGAAGAAGCAGGCCGCCGAGGCAGCCGAGAGAAAGAGTCAGGTAGGAACAGGTGATAGATCCGAGAAGATCAAGACTTATAATTTCCCGGAAAATCGTGTTACAGATCACAGAATTAAGTTTACTACATACAGGCTGGCAAATATATTGGACGGCGATCTGTTCGAACTGATAGATAACTGTATTGCGGCAGACCAAGCGGCCAAGCTGTCAGCTCAGTCAGAGGCGTAATGGCTGCACATTATTATAAAGTCGATTGTTAGCGTGCCGTGAACCTCGGCGTGCAGCCACTGCTCGAAAACGCCTTCGCTGATTGTTTTCTCGCAGTGGCTGCGCCGTCCCGGCACGCTGGCAGAATTGATACAGCATTCAAAATAATACGGAGTATAGTTATGAGCAATATGAGCAATATAAGAGATATTAACCTGGCACCGAGCGGACATCAGAAGATCGAGTGGGTCAGAAGAAACTGCCCGTTGTTAAGATCCATGACGGAGGAATATAGTAAGACGCAGCCGCTTAAGGGTATTAGAGTAGCATTGTCAGTGCATCTTGAGGCGAAGACCGCGCTTTTATGCCTTACACTTAAGGCAGCAGGTGCCGAGATGTTTGTCACCGGATCTAATCCGCTGTCAACACAGGATGATGTGGCAGCTGCACTTGTGGAGGAAGGACTGGAAGTATTTGCATGGTATGGCTGTACAGATGAAGAATATTATGACAATATAAGAGCGGTTCTTGAGAATAATTGCCAGATAATAGTTGATGACGGCGGCGATCTGGTGCATATGCTTCATAACGAGATGCCGGATAAGATACAATATGTTACCGGCGGCTGTGAGGAGACAACCACAGGCATCAACAGGTTAAAAGCCATGGATAAAGCAGGCGTACTTAAGTTCCCGATGGTCATGGTAAATGATGCTCAATGCAAGCATTTCTTTGATAACAGATATGGTACCGGACAGTCGGTATTTGACGGCATTAACAGGACAACAAATCTTATCGTAGCAGGCAAGGTAGTTGTTGTAGCAGGTTATGGTTGGTGCGGCAAGGGAACTGCCATGAGAGCTAAAGGTTTGGGGGCAAGGGTAATCGTTACCGAGATCGATCCGGTTAAGGCTATTGAGGCTGTAATGGATGGATTTGATGTTATGCCTATGACAGAAGCGGCTAAGCTGGGTGATCTGTTCATAACAGTAACAGGATGCAGTAAGGTTATATCTGAGGAAGCATTTGCTGTAATGAAGGACGGCGCTATCATGTGCAACGCGGGACATTTCGATGTGGAAGTTGACATGGCACTTCTTAGGGAAATTGCAGTATCCTCCAAGGAAATGCGTAAGAATATAATGGGCTATGAGATGCCTGACGGCAGATGGCTCCATGTGATCGGAGAGGGAAGACTGGTCAATCTGGCAGCAGGAGACGGACATCCGGCGGAGATCATGGATATGAGTTTTGCGATCCAATTTATGTCTGTAAAATATCTCGTAGAGCATAAAGGCAGTTTAGGTGAGAAGCTCATCAAGGTTCCGGAGGAGATCGACAGCCTGGTAGCTTACAGAAAACTGGCTATGTTAGGCAAAAAAATAGATGTACTCACAGATGAGCAGAAGGAGTACCTTGCAGCAGAGTAGGTAATTAGTGATTAATATATACCGGAGGGAAAATAATGAACGCAATTATTACTGTAGTAGGTAAGGACAGGGTAGGCATTATAGCTGCAATATGCGTCAAGCTGGCAGAATATAATGTAAATGTTCTGGACATTTCACAGACAATCCTGCAGAACAGTTTCACCATGGTAATGGCAGTTGACATTGAGAAGATTGAGGTGCCATTTGCGGAGGTTGCTGATGCATTAGATAAACTGGGTAAAGAGATGGGACTTAGTATCCATATCCAGAGAGAAGAAATATTTGATGCAATGCACACTATCTAAAAATGCAATGAAAGGTATAGAACATGATCAATCAGAAAGATATACTTTCAACTATTCAGATGATCGAGCAGCAGCATCTGGATATCAGAACTGTAACTATGGGTATCTCCCTCTTAAGCTGCTGCGATGAGGATATCAATAAGACATGTACAAATGTATATGACAAGATCTGCAGATATGCTGAAAGGCTGGTTCCAGTATGCCAGGACATAGAGCTTGAACTGGGAATTCCGATCGTTAATAAGAGAATATCTGTAACTCCTATGGCAATGATAGGTGCTGCATGCAAGAGCACAGATTATACGCCGCTTGCGATAGCACTTGATAAAGCAGCTAAAAATTGCGGCGTTAACTTTATCGGCGGATTTTCAGCTCTCGTTCAGAAGGGCATGACAGATGCAGATATTAATCTGATCAAGTCCATTCCGGAGGCATTGTCTCAGACCGATATGGTATGCTCATCCGTTAATGTAGGCTCCACCAAGGCGGGCATTAACATGGATGCGGTAGCGTTGATGGGAAAAATCGTTAAGGAAACAGCTGAGATTACCAAGGACAGAAATGGCATCGGCTGCGCTAAACTTGTTATTTTCTGTAATGCAGTTGAAGATAATCCGTTTATGGCAGGTGCATTTCATGGAACAGGTGAACCGGAGCGTGTTATCAATGTAGGCGTCTCAGGACCGGGCGTTGTCCATACGGCACTTAAGGATATTAAGGGTGCGCCGCTTGATGTGGTTGCTGAAACTATCAAGAAGACAGCCTTCAGGGTTACGCGTGTAGGACAGTTAGTTGCCCAGGAAGCTTCTAAGAGGCTGGATACACCATTTGGCATCGTAGACCTGTCTCTGGCACCTACACCGGCCGTAGGAGATTCTGTTGCAAGAATTCTGGAAGAGATGGGACTTGAAGTCTGCGGAACTCACGGAACAACAGCAGCATTGGCCATGCTGAATGATGCTGTTAAGAAGGGCGGAATCATGGCATCATCTTCAGTCGGCGGTTTGTCCGGTGCATTTATTCCTGTATCTGAAGATGAAGGAATGATCGCAGCTGCAAGATGTGGAACCTTATGTATCGATAAGCTGGAAGCAATGACTTGTGTATGCTCTGTAGGTTTGGATATGATAGCCGTTCCCGGCGATACACCGGCAGAGACTATCTCTGCAATCATTGCAGACGAAGCAGCCATCGGCATGATCAATAATAAGACAACCGCTGTCCGTCTTCTTCCGACGCCTGGTACTAAGGTGGGAGATACCATCGAGATGGGCGGCCTGTTAGGCGATGCTCCGGTCATGGAGGTTCATAAGGAATCGAGCCATGACTTTATAGCAAGGGGCGGACGTATCCCGGCACCGATTCACAGCCTGAGAAATTGATGCAGTGATTCAGAATGAATATTTAAATGAAAAGTTACCAGCCGTTTTAATCTGCACTATTAAGTGTCCTTATATTACCGGGAGTATGGCTGCAAATCTTTCTTTTCATTGAACAGATATTATGGGTGATTGTGTTTCCCGCATTGCCGGGAACATGGTCACCCTTCATACTTATCCTTGGCTGTAAGCAGCAAATGATGAAGATATAGTCCGCACCAGTCAACATCCTGCACATAATATGACATCAGCATCTGACGGACAGAGTCTGGGCTTTCATTGAATTCTGTGAGAAGCTCCGATGCGTAAGAATTAATAACTGCGACAAAATCTGGTGAAAATTTTGTTTCAATTACTATGCGAATCGGTTTTTCTGCAGGCTTACTGGCTGTGATCGTTGTATCATTGACAAAGTCCAGCTTGATCATATCTATAGATGATTTATGTATATAATCGGGATCATCAGCCTCTAATTTCTGGTTGGGGGCAATGCTGTTGCCTTCGTAACAAGTGAGGATTCCAGATTCGCTTACGTTTGATACATATAAAATGTGACCGTTCCAGACGTAGCTGGCATATCCGTATGGAAATTTTCTGAGATTTGTCGCATTTACAAAATCAAGATCAGAAAAATACCAGTAGTCATCTTCATCGCCGGTGATAATAAAGTCACCGGCTTTTGGAACATATCCATCACCATATTCATGTTCTATATAAGACGTACTCTCATCTCGTGCGTACATTAGATATGCCCATGGTCCCACGTATTCTGAGTAGCCGTTGTATAATTCCGGGACGTCATTTGCATAAGTCACTGTATCTGTATCATCGCTGTCACTTGTATTGGTATCTTCTGATTGATCAGTCAGATCTGGAGAGATTGCAGCGGTGTCTGATTTTGTTACATTATCTGTATTATCACCGTTTGACGTAATATCCTGAGCTGATGCGTTTGCATCTGAACCTAGTAACGATAAATTATTGCCGGATGTTCCGCAGGCAGTAGGCCCCAATATCAGAGCAAATGCACCCATTGTTATGATACTTTTTAACATTTTTTTTCTTCTCATAATATTATGATATTCCTCAAACTTAAAATGGACTTAAATCTCCAATCATGCGCCGTCAAGGCAATTCATATGTGTACCGTATTATACAAGTTGAATTAATGAAGAAGTCTGTGTACAATCACTTGTTGCTATTTTGATGATATGCTACAATCACGGGGAATTTGGGCAAGTCGAAAATCTCCATAAAGGAATAGAGCTTCTCTGGTATATTATCCTTATAATTATGCTTATAGGGCTGATATTTTCAGAGAATCCCTTGGACAATACCCGGAATATAAGCGTTGTATTTGTATTTCTCGATAGGAATAATAATGTTAAGTTGAAATGTAATTTCAAATGATTTATTTCAGCCTTAGCTTGGCTACAAAGGGATAATCAGGAGTTATCAATTTGATTCGATTTAAAAAATATAGGAGCTAAAATGAAAATTGTTACAGATTTTTTAGAAGAAACTGCGAAAAACTATGCTGATAAAAAAGCATTTATTGATGAAAAAAACGAAATAACATTTTCTCAATTGGAAGAAAAGTCAAAAAAAATTGGTACGGCTCTGGCTAAAACAGGATGTTTCCAAACCCCGGTTTGTATATTCATGGATAAAAATGCTGACTGTGTGGCTTCAATGCTGGGCGTTATTTACAGCGGGAATTTTTATACTGTTTTGGATGTGAATATGCCTGAAGCAAGAATGCATAAGATTCTTTCAGTTCTTAATCCGGCTGCAGTAGTAACTGCAAATGCATACAATGAAAAGATTGCAGCAGTTATGTGCGAAAGCGGCGTAGCTGTAAGTAAGGAAAATATTTTTAATATTGAGGATTGTGCATCGGTTGAGACCAACCAGTCTGCTCTGGATGAAGTCAGAGGCAAAATAGACGAGACTGCCACAATGTTTGTGCTTTTTACATCAGGTTCAACGGGTATTCCTAAAGGTGTTATCATTAAACATAAGGCTTTTCCGGCATATCTGGCATGGTACAGAGATACTTTAAAATATGATGATACAACAATTATTGCAAACCAGGCACCATTTTATTTTATTATGAGCTGCCCGGATATTTATCTGACGATCATGTGCGGAGCGACCTGCTATATTCCTCCTAAAAAAGTGTTTTCATTTCCAATGGTAACTCTTAATTATTTAAAAGAACATAAAGTGAATACGATATACTGGGTACCTTCAGTTTACTGTCAGATTGCCAATTTAAAAGCACTTCCGGAACTACACATTGACGGATTACGTATGGTTATATTTGGAGGCGAAGTAATGCCAACTAAGCAGCTTAATATGTGGCGAAGAGAATACCCGGATACTGAGTTCGTAAATCTATATGGTCCGACGGAAACAACAGAACTTATTTCTTATTATTTCGTTGATCGTGATTATAGTGATACAGAGTCTCTTCCTATCGGGATACCTGTACCTTATATAACGGTAATGCTGCTTGATGAAAATGATAATGAAGTGCCTTATGGTGAAATAGGTGAGTTATGTGCTGCAGGTATTTGTATAGCCGATGGTTATTACAATATGCCAGATAAAACTGCGGAGGTCTTTGTAGCTAATCCAACCTATAATGAGGGTGATGATCCGGAAACAAAGATAATGTACAGGACGGGTGATCTTGCCAGATGGGATGAGACTGGAAATTTGATTTATATGGGAAGAAAAGATTTTCAGATAAAACATATGGGCAATCGTATCGAACTTGGAGAAATAGAGACCGTTGCGTCGTCTATAAGTGGTGTGGAACGGAATTGCTGTTTATACGACTCGGTAAGATCAAAAATTATACTGTTTTATCAGGGAACATGCAGCGAGGATGAGGTTGATTCGGGGTTAAAAAAACTTCTTCCTGAATATATGATTCCTAACCGTGTTGAAAAGCTTACAGTAATGCCGTACAATGTTAACAGTAAAATAGATAGGGCAAAGTTGAAAGAGATGATTTGAAAGGGTATAACAGGGAATATTTTATGGAACAACTTATGGAACAACTTAGAAAAATAAAAAGAAATGTAGATTTTGAAAATGAAACAGCATTATTTGATGGAGGCTTTCTGGATTCATTTGATGTACTACAGATAATAGCAATGCTTGATGAAGAATTTGACATAACGGTTCCGCCGTCACAGATTATTCCTGATAATTTCAATAGTGCAGGGGCGATCTGGAAAATGATGCAGAGATTAAAAGATGAATAATAAAAACGTACGTAGATAATAAAAGTGTGAAGTGCAGCTATGATCTGTGTTTCGGTTTATATACTGAATTTTATGAAGAAAGGGAATAAAGTGAAGAAAAAAAATATTTTAAGCAAAGCTACAGTTATTATGGTTTCAGCATGTTTATGTTTTACAGGGTCAGTATTTGCAGGTCCTGAAGTTGAGGAGACTACAGCTGTTCAAAAAGCTGCAGAAAAAACTCTGGGAGAAAAAAAGGATGATGCGGTTCAGCTTGAACTTACTAACAAGACCGGAAAGGAAATCGAATATATCCGTCTCGAAAGGTTTGATAACGACTATGATATAAATGGGAATATTATTGCATTGCAGAAAGCACTTATCAATCAGAAATATCTTGACGATGTAGCTGATGGCTCGTATGGACCAAAAACTCAGGCTGCAGTAGCTGATTTCAGAAAAGCAAATAATCTTTCTGAAGATGGCGGGGTCGATGATGAAATGATGGAATTGCTTCTCGGAGATGATTATCAGGGTAATCTGCTTAAAGGCGGAGATGTGATAGCAGCCGATGAAACGGTAAGCCTTTATGTTGAAATCGATGACGAGGATGACGATGACAGCAAAGAGGAAAGTGAAGATGCAGCTGAACTTAAAAAAGCACTTGGAGAATATTCTCTGTCAACCGAGTTTATAGTGAATGTAAAATTTGCAGATGATGACAATGAGTATACAATCAGAGCATTCGATGCAGATAATGCTGAAGCAATAGCATTATATTTAGATGACGATATTCTGTATGTTGAGTATACAGAAAACGGAAAAGAGCCGGTTAATACTTACGATTTCGAAAAATATATGAATGATTATTATCATCCTGCTGAAATAGATGATAATAATTATAGTGATTATAGCGATTATAGCAGTTATGACGATTATTCATACGATTATGCAGATGACTATTCATATGATTATTCATACGACTATTCATATGACTATTCGGAAGATTATTCTGATGATACAGGCGCAGCGCAGGGCGCAGATGGCTGTATAGAAGATGGATTATTTTATTAAATAGATTTATAGATTTACAAAGCAATAAAATGTGTTTCTATATCAATGAAATACATTTTATTGCTTTTTGTACATTCAATATACGCTCAACAGGATAGTAATTGTTATGACGCTGACATCATTGACATTTTTTGCATTTGTTATTATCTCATTATTATTATATTACATAATACCTAAAGCCCAGAGATATTTTGTACTTCTTGCAGCCAGTCTGGCCTTCTATGGCATAGTCTGTTTTAAGTACTTTCCATATATTTTATTTACAGTTTTTACGACATGGGCAGGAGCAATATGTCTGGACAGATATTCCAAAAACAGGAAGGCATTTCTTAAAGCTAATAAATCAGAGTGGAATCAGGATTATAAGAAAAAGTTCAAACACAGGACAATGATCACAAAAAGGTGGATCCTTGTTCTGATTCTTGTGCTGAATTTCGGCATCCTTGCTGTTGTAAAATATTATAATTTTATGGCAGGGTGGTTTGGCGGACTGATTAATGTGGGTTTTCCTGTTTTGAGTCTGGCACTTCCGTTAGGAATAAGCTTTTATACATTCCAGTCAATGGGATATATTATTGATGTTTACTGGGAAAAGGTTATTCCTGAACAAAATCCTGCAAAGTTTGCACTGTTTGTTACGTTCTTTCCGCAGATCGTACAGGGACCTATAGCAATTTACAGCGAATTGGCACCACAGCTATATGAGGGACATGATCTTAAATATGAAAATATAAAATACGGAGCCCAGCTTGTTATATGGGGTCTGTTTAAAAAGATGGTAATAGCCGATAGATTGGTGGTGGCGCTGAACAATCTTCTGCCTGTAAAAAATGAATTGAGCAACGGGTATAACCTGTTGATACTGATCATCTATACAGCCCAGTTATATACAGACTTTTCCGGCGGCATCGATATAGCCAGAGGTGTAGGCTGTATGTTTGGAATAAATATGGCTGAAAACTTCAAGAGACCGTTCTTTTCAAAAAGCGTTACGGAATTTTGGCGCAGATGGCATATCTCCATTGGTAAATGGCTGAAAACTTATTTGTTTTATCCGATTGCTGTATCTAAAGCGTTTCTAAAGCTTGGAACCTGGATCGTAAAACTGGAAAAAAATCCTGAAAAAGAAATTCCTGAAGATAGCGTATGGGGCGGATTCACTTTTATACAGCATTTGGGAAGGGTCCTTCCGGGATGCATAGGAACTCTAATTACATTTTTTATAATCGGTATGTGGCATGGCGCAAACTGGAAATATGCCGGATATGGATTGTGGAATGGAATTATTATCCTTGTAGCAATGATTCTGGATCCGTTTTTTAAATGGCTGCTGAAAAAGCTTGGAATAAAGACAGAAACCATGGGCTGGAGAATATGGCAGATGATCAGAACAGTATTTATTGTTGGTCTGTCATTTGCTTTCGATATTGCAGACGGAATGATGGACGGCTTTTCGATGATATGGAAATGTCTTACGCCTGTACTCGGGCATACAACTCACCTGGGCACAGCAGTGGAAACGGGATTAGAGTCTGCAGACTGGATTGTCGCTGTCATTGGACTTCTGATAGTGTTTGCGGTCAGTTTATATCAGGAAGTTTCAAATAAGAGCATTCGTGAAAGCCTTAGCAGACAGCCATTGTGGATCCAGTGGACTTTAGGAATCGGCTGCATAGTGGCAGTTGTAATATTTGGAATGTACGGACCGGGAGTTTCATCAAGTGAGTTTGTGTATATGCAGTTTTAACCAGATGAATTATGTCTTGATGAATTGCATTTAGTGAATATGTATCTGGTCACTTATTGGTAAAAAATATTATGAAATTAAAACATTGGATTAAAATAACAGCGTTTGTGCTTATAACAGCTATTATTCTTGTGTTTGCAGCAAATCTGTTATGTGTTGCAAATGAAAAAGATGCAGTGGGAATATATGGGTTTTATCTTGAGCCAAAGGACAGTATAGATGTCGTTATGATAGGATCAAGTTATATGTATTCTTATTTTTATTCACCTTTGGCCTATGAAGAGCAGGGAATTACAACATATTCTCTGGCTTCTTCTACGATGCCTGCGTCATTGTACAGATATGCCGCTGAAATAGCCATCGAAGAGCAACATCCGCAACTCCTCGTTTTTGAGACGTGGAGTTTCTGCTATGATGTTCAAGAGGATGATACCAGTCTGAGGAAATTCCTTGATTCATTGCCGGATTCAGAAGTAAAGCAGGAAGCAATAAATGATCTTGTTCCGGAAGACATGCAGTCAAGCTACCGGTTTCCTTTTGAAAAATATCATTCTGCCTGGAACAAGTTAGGGGAGTGCCTGCAGGTACTTCAGGATAAGATTGATATGAATAACATGGGATATTCAATTACAAAAAACTTTGCAACGACTCCAAACTGTGAACCGTATAAAAATTATTCGGGTGAGTATGATATATCGGAAGCCGGATTTAAATATCTTGAGATACTTCTGGATTATCTGCAAGAGGCAGATATAGAAAATGTACTTTTTGTACGTTATCCGGATATGTACAATTACGAAAATAAAGAATCATATTCTAAAATGATAGATATGATCCGTAATGCCGGATTTGATTTTGTAAATCTTTCCGGAGCTGTATCAGATATAGGACTTGATTTTTCGCATGATTTTTATAATTCAACACATCTGAACATTTTTGGCGCTGAGAAGTTTACAACATTTTTCTCAGAGTATCTTGTAAAAAGGTACAATCTGAATACAGAACATTCTGAGCAGGTTGACAGTGATTGGAAAAAATGTGCTTCCTATAACGATCAGATTATCGGTAATCTGGAATATCTTACTGATAACAATGCCAGTGGGTATTTATATACACAAAGAGATTTTCTGGAAGAATACCGGACGGAATAATTCAGCTTGATTTGAATAAAGCGCTGAGGCAGTAGACAGAATTTAAAATGTATACTTGTAATGTGTGACTTGTAAAAGGGGATATTGTATATGGAAATAGTTCTTGCAGCATTTATAGGAGTATGGTTTTCGTTTTTTGCAGTATGGTCATTAATCAGATTAAAAAAGGAATATAAGAATATTATAGAAAAAGACATCAAAGGGGAAAGAAAATAATGAATATTTATTTTTGGGGTATAATTATTGCAATGATAATATTCATTGTTATAGGTATTCTTGTAAGCAGAAAGGTTAAAAATGCGGAAGAATTTTATGTAGCAGGGCGAAATGCACCGGTGATACTTATTGCCGGTTCGCTTGTAGCGTCATATGCATCTACGGGCATGTTCATGGGGGATGCCGGAACATGTTATGATGGAGGATTTGCCCCGGTAATTCTGCTGTCCGGAATGCTGAGTGCCGGTTACATTTTCGGAGCAGTGTTTTTTGGGAGGTATCTCAGAAGATCGAAGGCTTATACGATGCCGGAATTCTTCGGAAAAAGATTCGATTCTTCTGCAGTCAGAAAGCTATCGGCTGTTACAGCGATTATCACAATGACCGTTTATCTTCTCAGTATTATGCAGGGCGTTGGCACACTCATGGAGGTTATAACGGGTGTGGATTATAGAATCTGTATAATTATTGCAATGGTGGTTTTTACAATTATTTCAGTTACATCAGGCAGTAAGGGAGTTCTTATTACTGATACTTTGATGGCTGCGCTTTTTACTATTGCACTTGTGCTGGGTGTTGTATTCGTAGCAAAAGGAACAGGAGGATGGTATCAAAGTGTAGAAAATATTGCTGCTAATACAGATACAGCTGCATTGCTTTCATGGACAGGAAAGCTTGGTACATTGTATGATGATAAAGCTTCAACTGTGCTGTTTGGTGTCATTTATGGAATTTCGTGGATGAGTGTATGTGCAATAGGACCATGGCAGGCCAGCAGATATCAGATGGCGAAGAATGAAAGTGTTGTTATAAAAAGTGCCTTTTGGTCTGCAATAGGAGTTTTTATGCTTCAGTTTCTCAGCGGATTTGCTGCTGTATTGGTCAATCTCGTATATCCGGATATGGCTGCAAATGAATCAACAACACATGTACTGATTTGGGCGAGTATGAATCTGATGCCAAAGGTTCTTGGCATTATTCTTCTCACAGGTATTTTCGCAGCAGGAATTTCCTCAGCTACTACATTTCAGTCACTTATCGGCAGTATGGTGGTAAATGATATTGTTAAGGTATTTGATAAGAATGATACTGACAGTAATATGATAGATAAAAAGGCAATAAATATTGGCAGAGTTGTAATGATTATTGCGGCTCTGGCAGTTACTGCAGTTGCAGTTTTAAATCCGCCGGCTATTTTTATCATTATGTATTTTGGAGGTTCCATTATAGCCGGATCATGGATGCCGGTAGCAGTTGCCTCAGTCTTTTCAAAACGTATTACAAAAAGCGGGGCATTTGCCGGAATGCTGACAGGTTTCGTCGGAACATTTGCAATAAAACTTTTTTCGTATTTTTTAGGCTGGAGTCTTCCGATTTATCTTGAACCATGTTTTGTAGGAATGATACTCAATATCATAGCAATCATAGTTGTGTCATCACTAACAAAAGTTACAGAAAAAGAAGCTGAAGCATATAAGGCAATGTTTGTAATTCCTGAAAGCGAAAGAGACCCTGTAAACATAAAGAAAACAATAAATTTTGTAAAGGGTGGGTGCTTTGTTGGCGCTATTGCTTTTGTAGGTATGTTAATTCTTTGGATTATTCCATATATGAAAGGATTAGCTTTATAAATAATCATTTTGGTAATGCTTGTTTATGACATGAAAATTGTAAAATTATATTTGAAAGGGAAAAGTGAGACATAAGATTAAGATCCGAGCTTCAAAAATAGCAGTTATAACTCTGACAGCTTTGCTGGCTGCTGGCTTATCTGCAATGAATGCATCTGCTGATTCTATATATGGGTCACATGGTACAGAAGTTGTAAGTATTCAGCAAAGACTTATAAAATTGGGATATTACGATGGCAACGTTGACGGAAGTTATGGTCCTGCAACGAAAAATGCAGTGATTGCTTTTCAGAATGACAATGGACTATATCCGGACGGATGTGCAGGTTCAAACACATTAGCAGCACTGGGGATAGATGGCAATTCAGCAGTGCCGGAAACAGAGCCGGAAGCTTCCGCTAAAAATAATACTGCAAATATTTCATCCCCTTTATTCTACGGATCAAGAGGCTCGGAAGTTGTAATTTTACAGCAGAAGCTGAAGGAATTGGGATATTTTATTGGTATGATTGACGGAGTGTTCGGGGATTACACTAAGTCAGCTGTGAAATTATTCCAGTTAATCAATGGGTTAGATGTTGATGGCATGGCAGGCCCGGCGACAGTAGCAGTAATTAATGATGGAGGCAAAGCTAATAACACGCCAAGTGCCGAAGAAGGACTTACACAGGCACAGTCTCTGGCAATCCATTATAACAATCTTACCGGAAACAGTTTGTATAATTCATTTATATTAGCATCACTATATTCTTATCGTGTGCATGATGTATCAGGTACAGCGGTGAACGATATTCCTGAGATTTGTGCAGTACACTATTTTTTATATCAAAATGGTGACTGTTTTGATATGGCAGCAGCTTTCTGTCAGATGGCTTCAGCTCTTGGATATGATGCACACCAGGTTATTGGTGTAGTTCCTTATAGGAATGGTACGGTAGGGGCTCATAGCTGGGTGGAAATAGATGTTGATGGAGATATAGAGGTTTATGATCCCGATTTTCATAACCAGTACGGTTACGGCGGATGGAATTTCAGTTACGGAGATTCAGGTACATGGATGTATTCTGCAACTATAGGCAGAATTAACTAATTAAAGGCGTGACCCCAGCTCGTCGCACTGCATATGACATGGTGCCATGATATCATTCATACTTTAACCTAAATCTTCGATCATGTGGCTTTAGGATAATTAATATGACTAGCCGAGGCTTTACAAAAAATCTACAATACGATAGAATTTCCGCACAGAAAAAGAAATTTACAGCTGACACGAGCTGTCAGTGATAATACGGAGGAAATGATATGGCACGTTGTATAAAATGCGGACACGTAGTTCAAGAGGACGCCAGGTTTTGCCCGGAATGCGGAGCTGAAATCATTGAGAGCGTACAGACGGTTCCGACGGAGTTGACATCAGCTGAAGTCATAAAGGAGCCAGCGTCAGTAAATGCAGATGCTGACACAGAGGAACAGCAGACCAGTTCATCGGAGTCGGTGACGGGAGAAGCAGAAACTGCAGATAATAAGGAGACAGCCGAGGCTGTAAGTCCGGATGATGTTTATGAGCCATCAGATGTATGTGATTCGTATAAATGCTGCGAAGGATCTTCATACAGCGGAATGGCAATAGCGGGATTTGTGCTTTCATTCTTTTTCCCAATACTGGGAATCATATTCAGTGCTATCGGAATGGGACAGACCAAGAACGCTGCGATGAAGGGACGAGGACTTGCCATTGCAGGACTTACAATAAGCATTGTATTCTGCTGTTTGGGATGTGTATTTCTCCTGCTGGGAGGACTGTCAATGGCTATGGTAGCAGCATTCTAAACCGGCGGATTTATCTGCCGCTGCAAGGTTGCTGATTATAAAAGTAAAGTATTCGGAAGAAAATAAAAAGGCAAGCCGCCTTAGAACAAAACGTATTTAGGAGAGAACTTGAATGAAGGGCAAAGGATTTTTAAAAGTAACAGGAATTATAATGATCATATTTGCAGGAATAGCACTTATCGGTGAGATCATAAGCTTAATAATAGGCGCCAGAATTATGGAATACTATACAGCTCAGGCAGGTGCCAGCCTGGCAGCTGCTAAGATTGTAGTATATGGTTTAATAGCAGGCAGCATAATTCTGTCAGGATTGCAGCTGTTTACAGGTATTCTGGGCATCAAGAACTGCAGCAAACCGGATAAGTCTACCATATGTATAGTATTTGGCAGCATTATCCTCGCAATTGACCTGATTGGATATGTAATAACGCTCATTATTGGCATGGGAATGCCAGCAGTATTGATCGTGTTGGGAAGTATCATGTCGCTGATAGGAATGGCACTTCCGATTCTCTATATCATCGGAGCCGCGCTAAACAAGAAGGCAGATGCAGATTAATCTAAATAATAAGCAGGACACACAAGAGGCCATATCATTTGATATGGCCTCTTGCTGATTTAAAGAAGGATTAGGTGAATTTGTTATTTAGAAACTGTATTTTATCCATCGTATAAAACCTCACAGCAGTTGTGAAATGATCTGCCTTATCAGCTGATCGGTTGCAAGGAATTCAACTGCTCTGACCTGGATAATGATACAAGATAACTGACAATCTTTAAAGACTCACTTTGTAATTATTTTAAGATGTCAGTTTTGGATTATTATTAAAATCAGATGTCAGTTAGGATGAAATGAACATGTCAGTTTAATTGAAAAAGTATATAATTTAATGTCAGTTGCAAGAAGAAAGCACTTACTATATAAAAAAGTGCCACTGTATTTGCAGCCATTACCACATTTTCAGATATAATAACAAACGCCTGCCTGGCATATACACGGGCAAGCGTTTGTTGCAAATTATAATAACTATAATGAAAACTTCATGAAACTAAACATATAAAACGACCTCTCGATGTCTCAAGAGGTCGTCTGACAGGGATACCAGGATTCGAACCTGGAACTGACGGAGTCAGAGTCCGTTGCCTTACCATTTGGCGATATCCCTTCAACGCGACTCATTATATTACTAAAGATCAATGTTGTCAAGAAAAAACGCACAATTGTTAATTTAAACAAAATAATAACATTTTTGATAAAAAAGTTAACAAAAAATACTAAATTAGTACTTTCAATTTTACTAATTATAGGGTAGAATACAGAAATATTAAGGAAATGTTACACGTAGCACACTTATAATTCTGAGGTTGAAAAAATGATTTCTAGTCAATTGTTACAAAAAGCATTAGATGACATTAAAGACATTACTGGCAAGGATATGGCTATTTTGGATCTGGACGGAAGGTATGCAGCCAGAACGGAGGATACGTTTGCTGTTGATACTGACAGGGTGGCAGCATTTGCGGTTACATCTGCAGAGAAGAGCAGTGACAAGGAGTATTCCTATTTTAAGATAAGAGACGATGGTCAGGACGTTTACGTCCTGGTGGTTGAGGGAATCTCTGAAACTGATGTGCTGGTAGGCGTTATGGCCAGATATCAGATAGAGACTATTGTTTCAGCTTATAAGGAGAAGTTTGATAAGGATAATTTCTTCAAATCCCTGCTGCTGGATAATCTCATGCTTTTAGATATCTTCGACAGAGCTAAGAGACTTCATATTGAGCTGGAGCAGCAGAGGATTGTATATCTGATTCAGCTTCAGAAGAGAAATCAGGATGACGCTGTAGATATAATTCGCAATATATTTGTAGGCGATAAGGATGTATTCTGTACTCCTCTGACAAAGAACTCTATAGTGGTCGTAAAGGGCGTGACCGACAAGGACACACCTGAGACGCTGGATGCTGTTGCAAGAAATATATTTACTGTACTTAAGTCTGATATTAAGGAAGATGCATATATTTCATACGGTACGGTTATCAAGGATCTCAAGGACGTATCCAAATCATACCGCGAGGCCCATATGGCAATGGAGGTCAGCAGGATATTTGCCGAGGACAGCCATATCAATTCTTATGCTAATCTGGGAATAGGACGGCTCATATATCAGCTTCCGATCCCGTTATGCAACATGTATCTTAAGGAAATATTAGGCGATCTTTCAATCAATGATTTTGATGAGGAGACACTTACAACCATCAACAAATTCTTCGAGAATTCGTTAAATGTTTCAGAGACTTCAAGACAGCTGTATATACACAGAAATACTCTGGTGTATCGTCTCGATAAGATACAGAAAACAACAGGGCTGGATCTGAGAGTGTTCGATGACGCAGTTACATTCAAGATTGCCTTAATGGTATCTAAGTACATGAGCAGTATAGAAGGCCTCGAAAAAAAATAATCTAGGAGGATAGCATGATAGTCATAGACGATGTATCAATGATCTATAGTGACAGCAATACTCACGCATTGGATCATGTAAGTCTGACCATCGAGGACGGAGAATTCGTCTTTATAGTAGGTGATTCGGGAGCTGGCAAGAGCACCCTGTTTAAGCTCATGATAAGGGAGCTTCGGCCTACAGAAGGAGAGATTTATATTAATAATATGCCTGTTTCAAGGCTTAGAAGACATAAAATTCCGGCATTAAGAAGACAGATTGGAATGGTATTTCAGGATTTCAGACTTCTGAAGGACAGAAATATTTATGATAATATCGCATTTGCACAGAGAGCGATCTCTGTAGCACCAAGACAGATTAAACGAAACGTAGCTGATGTTCTTACGATCACCGGAATATCAGAAAAATATCGTCATTTCCCTAGTCAATTATCAGGAGGAGAGCAGCAGAGAGTTGCTCTTGCGAGAGCACTTGTTAACAGGCCAAGTATTTTGTTGGCTGATGAGCCTACAGGTAATCTTGATACAGGCAACAGCATGGCGATAATGGAAATCCTTGAGAAGATCAATGCTCGTGGAACAACGGTAGTTGTTGTAACCCACAATCAGGATATTGTACATCAGATGAATAAACGAGTAATACATCTTAAACATGGCGTAGTTGTTAATGACATTCAAGAGGGAGGATACATAAATGAAGAAATCTAATCCTTTCTTTTATTGTCTGGGACAGGGTATTAAGAGCTTTACCCGCAATAAGGGTTATGCTATCGCGTCAATAGTTACTGTTGCGGCATGTATTTTCCTGGTTGGCATATTCCTGTCGGTTGTTTTCAATATGAATCATGTGATTAGCGAAGCAGAGCAGTCGGTATGTATTACGGTTTTCTTTGATGAAGACCTGACGGAAGAACAGATAGTTGAAATCGGCAAGACTTTCAGGGACTGGCCTGAGGTAATTAATACCACCTTTACATCTGCTGATCAGGCATGGGAGAATTTCAAACAGGACTACTTCAGAGACAATCCTGAACTGGCGGATGGATTCGAAGGAGCTAATCCGCTGACCAATTCTGCATCATACGAGATATATCTTGAGGATATTAATCAACAGGATGAGGTCGTTGACAGACTTGAAGCTACAGACGGTGTGCGTAAGGTTAACAGATCTGAGGTTACCGCAAATGCATTATCAGATATAGGACGTGTGGTGGGTATTGTTTCTATCGTTCTCATTGTAATACTGCTGGCAGTTTCCATCTTCCTTATTATGAATACCATCGTAATGGGTATTAACATGCGTAAGGAAGAAATACAGATCATGAAATACGTAGGCGCGACAGACTTCTTCGTTAAGTCGCCTTTCATATTTGAAGGAATCATAATTGGACTGATCGGAGCGATCATTCCTCTTATAATAATTTATCTGGTATATAACAGTGCTATTATATATGTTATGACACAGCTGCAGACATTAAGCAGCATGTTCACATTCCTGACGGTATGGGATATCTTCAGGGTAGTAGCACCTATAGCCCTCGTTATCGGCGCAGGAATTGGTATTGTAGGAAGCTCAATTGCTACAGGCAAGCATATTAAGGTATGATGTAATACAGACTGCGTTGACCAGAGCCGTGGCTGTTAACGAGGATGCGCGGGCAGGGATCTTTCTTGTAAAAAGGAACAAAAATGAGAAAAAAGGATTTTGACGAAGAATACGAAATAGAAAAATATGAAGTTTATGATGACGAGTATGGTGATGAGCAAGAGCCTGCTCGTCACAACTTATCAGGAAGAAATCGCTCCATCAATGGCTGGATGGGGCTTTTCATTGGCATAATCATAGGAGCAGCTGCCATAGCAGCAGTATTTGCCTTTACAACCACCAGAAGTCAGGCGACGACAGCGACAGAGATGGATTATGAAACCAAAATTGAATTCATCCTCAGCTACCTGAAGGCATATTATCTGAATGATCTGGATGACGAAACTATAGAGACGGCGCTGGCTAAAGGTCTCATGGCCAATATCGGTGATAAGTATGCCACATATTACACCCCTGAGGAATTCCAAGAGCAGATATCATCGGTTAATGGCACATATGCCGGTATAGGTGTACGGATTGTGCAAAATGATGACGGATATATCGAAGTCTATGAAGTCTTCGACGGCTCACCGGCGCAGGAGGCAGGAATTCGCGTTAAGGATCTGATCGTGGAGGCTGACGGCCAGAGGGATTTTGAGTCGATGGATGAACTGGTTGCCATAGTAACCGGAGAGGAAGGAACAACAGTAGATATTGTTGTTGAAAGAGACGGCGAAGAGATCTCTATGACAGTTGAGCGCCGTGCCATTGAAACTGAGAGTGTATACAGCACCATGATGGATGATACGGTGGGATATATCCAGATCACCTCATTTAATGCCGCCAGCGTGCAGCAATTCAAGGATGCCATTGATTCTCTGCTGGAACAGGGAATGACATCAGTTATTATGGATCTTCGAAACAATCCGGGCGGAGATTATGACTCTGTAGTTTCGATGATTGACAGAATAGTTCCGGAGGGGCCGATTGTTTCAACGGAAAATAAACAAGGCATAACCTCCACTGAGAGCTCAGATGCCGAGTGCCTGGATATACCTATAGTGCTACTTGTAAATGAAAATACCGCTTCAGCGGCGGAGTTATTCACGATGGCACTTCATGATTACGGCATGGCTGAAATCGTGGGAACAACCACCTATGGCAAGGGTATAGTTCAGAGCATCTACCAGCTTCCTGACGGTTCGGGTCTTAAATTCACAACAGAGAAGTACTATGGTCCGGCAGGCGAATGTATTCAGGATGTGGGAATTACTCCGGATTATGAGGTTGAGATCACTGATGAGGCATATGATGATGGTGTAATATACGAGTATGAGGATACACAGCTGCAAAAGGCAGCGGAACTTCTGGGAAGCACCTATGATTTTACTCAGAATATGCCGGAGACGGATGATGAAACCGAAACTGAATCCGTTATGACCGATGCAGAAGCTGGTGAAACCGAGACAGAATCTGTTGAGACAGATACAGAAACTGAAACATCAGAAGTGGTCGAGAGTGCATCAGAGGCTGAGGACTAATAAAAATTGCAGCACGTTCCTGCATGCAAGCCAACTTAAGAAATATTAAGATAATTATAAGCTCCGTGAAAGAAGATCTTCTCACGGAGCTTTATAATGCAAAGAGGTTAATTGTATAATTTTTATTGAACGCATACAAGGGGTATGCTGGGGATTTTTCGCCTGCACTATTGGGGAAGAGTCAAGTGCATAATGCAGTTAATTTAAACTGCTGAAACTAGGAGCGAGGCACATATCATATTCTCTGAGATATGGGATCTTCTCGCGAACACGATTAATTTCTTCCAGGTCGATATCGCAGATAAGAACTTCTTCCTGTGTATCAGAAGCCTGTGCCAGAACATCACCCATAGGGGATACCACCTTAGAGCAGCCTCCTGCACCTTCCTGTATGTTATTAATTCCCATGACGAATACCGTATTATCAAGAGCTCTGGCGGGAAGCTGTATATGCCAGCGGTTCATCGCCGGGATGCTCCAGACGGAAGGGACAATGATAATATCAGCACCCTTAAGCGCAAGTACACGGCTAGGTTCAGGAAATTCAATATCATAGCAGATTAATAGACCTAACTTGCCTACAGAAGTTTGAATTGGTTCATAAGAACGCTGTCCGTGAACAAAATAGTTTTGTTCACGACCCCAGAGAAATGATTTTTGATATTCCTTAACAATCTGACCGTCACTTTCAATCACATATAATCCTATGTAAAGATCATCGTCCTTCTTCTGCGGCAGAGGGAGCACAGTTACCGTGTGAGTGTCCCTGGCGAGCGCCTTGAATTCTTCTAATATCCACTCATTTTCCTTCTGTGCTGCAGTGAAATCAAATGTTTCCAGATAATAACCGCAAGTCCATAATTCTGGAAATACGATGAGATCAGCACCTTGTACGACTGCATTTTTGTACATTTCTATACCATGTTCTACATTTTTCCTAACTTCTGTAGGAATTGAATGGATCTGAATTAATCCTGCTTTCATTATTGATTTCTCCCTGAATGTTCACTATTCTGAATTGCTTCGCAGCATGTGTAAAAAATGCTGCGAAGTCTTTTGATATTATAATACACTAGACAAGAATTTGCGGGTTCTTTCGTTTTTCGGATTGGCGAAAATCTCCTTAGGGTCGCCCTCTTCTACGATATATCCGCCTTCCATAAAAATCAGATGGTTTGATACTTCTCTTGCAAATCCCATTTCGTGGGTTACAACCACCATAGTCATTCCTTCTTCTGCCAGATCCTGCATAACCTTCAAAACCTCGCCTACCAACTCTGGATCCAGAGCCGATGTGGGCTCATCGAACAGGAGAACTCGGGGATTCATGGCCAGGGCGCGGGCAATAGCAACACGCTGCTGCTGTCCGCCGGAGAGGTTACCCGGCATCT
Source organism: Treponemataceae bacterium (assembly GCA_963599255.1). Taxonomy (GTDB): domain Bacteria; phylum Bacillota; class Clostridia; order Lachnospirales; family Lachnospiraceae; genus RGIG5612. Next base: position 28,611 of record CAVBWS010000004.1, on the reverse strand, counting down.
CATCGGCTTTGCTTTTCAGGCCGACTTTATCCAACAGCTCCAGGGCATGTTCCCTGATTTCAGCCTTAGATCCTCGTTTCAATTTTAACGGAGCCAGCATGATGTTATCAAGAACTGTCTTGTGAGGGAAGAGGTTAAAACGTTGAAATACCATGCCTACTTCCTGATGGAGCTTGCGCTTATCATATTTAGGTTCATTTACAATATCCCCATTATATGTGATCGTGCCGCTGTTAGGAGTTTCCAACAGGTTGATGCAGCGAAGGAAGGTACTTTTGCCGGAACCGGAAGGCCCTATTACACTTATAACCTCACCCTCGGCAATATCCACATTTATGTCCTTCAGTACCTCAAGCTCACCAAATGATTTTGAAAGGTTTTTTACAGATAAAATTGTCTCACTCATTATTTCATTCTCCTTTCAAGCCTTGATAAAACAAATGATAATGCAGTGTTTAATATAAGATAGATAAGGGCAAGAGATGTGTAGATTTCTACCGTTCTGAAGGTAGAAGACACGGCCTGTGTTGCCTGATGAGTCATTTCAGCTACACCTATAACGGTAAGGATTGACGTATCCTTAACACTGATAATGAACTGGTTGCATAAGCTCGGAAGCATGATCTTGATTGCCTGAGGGAGTATGATGCTTACGGTAATCTGAAATTTGCTGAGTCCCAGGCATACACCGGCTTCATTTTGGCCTAAGTCAATAGATTGGATGGCGCCGCGGACAATTTCAGATATATATGCACCTGAGTTAAGTCCGATGGCGATAATACCGGATGCAAGGGCCGAGATATCAAACTGCAGCATCATAGGAATTGCAAAGTACAGATATAACGCCTGAACCATAAGTGGTGTGCCTCTTATGATCCCTATGTACAGTCCTGCAATGCGGTAGAGAATATTGTGTTTGCCGCATCTTATAAGTCCAACGAGAAGACCTATGATGAATCCCATAAGTATTCCCGAGATTGCTATGAGCATTGTTGTTTTCAAACCCTCAAGCAGGGTAGGAATTACATTTATAGAGTAAATCCATTGCAAATTCATAATAAAGCCTCCTGTTGTGATGCTGCTCTTAAGCAACGTAGATATATTAATTTGATATGTGCCGGGACGGCGCATCCACTGTTTAAGATTTTGATAAAAATTGATTGCTACGCACTTCGTGCTCTTGCAATCCAACCTGAATTCGCAATCCGAGCTATCGCTCTACTTGCTCATGCAGGTTAGCCTGTCCGATAGATACGAATTCGCTCGTGCAAGCACGGCTCACTCGTATCTGCCGTCCAGGACTTTTATAGCACATCAGCGTAGGCGATTTCGAACAGTGGATGCACGCCGAGGTTCACGGCACAAATAATAATTAGCTGTTTATTTTGTGCTATTTACTTACTTTCTGCTTCTGCTGCAGCCTCATCTGCTGTATCAGATGAGGTTCCGAACCATTTCTCATAGAGCGCATCATATGTTCCGTCTTCCATGAATACTGCAAGTGCTGCATCAATATATTCTGTATAATCAGAACCCTTCTGAAGCATGATTCCGTACTGACATCCGTCAACCAGATCGCCTACAACCTTGCAGCCGCTGTCAGGATTCTGTGACAGGTAATATTTCATGTTAGGTGCGTCATAAACTACCGCATCCGCAGCACCACGCTGAACCTCGAGATATGCGCTTTCAATGTTAGGGAATGTTGTTACAGTGCAGTTTTTAACATTTTCACTGATGTAAGTAACTGAGGCAGTACCTTCTTTTAACGCAACTTTCTTACCTTCCAGGTCGGAAATCTGTGTGATCTCATCATTATCTTCTTTTACAAATATCTGAAGACCTGCATCATAGTAAGGAGTAGAGATATCCATAACCTCTGCACGAGCATCAGTAATTGTTATTCCTGCCATGGCCATGTCCAGTTTGTTAGTCTGAACTGACATTAAGAGGGCTGTAAAGTCCATAGGCTGCAGCTCATAATCAAATCCAAGATATTCACTGAGGGCTGCCAGCAGGTCAATGTCAAATCCTGTATATACATTGCTGTCGTCCGGGAAACAGAATGGAACGAAGCTTGTATCACATCCGACTTTTAATGTAGTGCCGGCCAGTGCTCCCTTATATGTGTCTTCTGCTGCAGTGCCTTCTGTTGTATCTTCAGATGCTGATACAACGCTGCATCCTGCAATAGAAGCAATTCCCATTACTGCTGTCAACATTAGACTAACCATTCTTCTTTTCATTTGTGTGTTTCCTCCTTGTTTATCGTGGCTTAGGAAAATGCCGGTTTTAATATGTAAGAACAAAAAAGGCGCAAATGCTTTCTCTGCATCTACGCCTTTGTAGTGTTCCCTTGATGGGACCTATGATATCGCTGACATTTTGATTTGTCAATATAAAATGAAATAAAAATTTCATTTTATATAAACTGCTGAAAAATTATTCAAAAATCCCGAATTTCTTGCTGAAGGTTTCCAGCTTGCTCATTCTGTCAGATAGTTCGATGCTTCTTGTGCGTCCAATCTCAACCAATATTGCATTAATAAGTGTAAGTGGCGCAGCAAAAGAATCTATGTAACTAGGCATTGCTGTGTCAGTAAGAAAGTGATATTTGGAATTCTTAACTATAGGAGAAAGCTCGGAGTCTGTGATGGCCACAGTGACAGCACCCTGGGAGTATGCATATGAGAACATTTCATCTGTAACAGAAGAGTAACGGTTAAATGTAATGCCGATCACAACATCATCCTTGGATACATCACACAGAAGATCGGCACGGCAGTCTAAACTCGTTATCAGTTCCACATTACCTAAAGTCATGTTCAGGTAATATTGAAAAAACTGCCCGATCGAAGATGCACTGCGAGCTGCCAGAATATAGATCCTTTTAGCAAGAATGATCTGCTGGCAGGCTGCGAAGAATGTATCCATATCAAGCTGTTCCAGCGTATGCTGGATGCGGGATATATCCTGACGGAAGATTTCCGCGATACCGGCTTCCTTCTCATCATAAGCAGCACGGGAAATTTCCAGTCTGTCCTTCATAGAGATCTGCTCCTTGGCAGCAGCCTGAATGTCATTCTTGAATTCGGGATATCCCCGGTATCCTATGAAAGTGCAAAACCTAAGTATACTTGCCTCGCTGGTTCCGACAGCCTTAGCAAACTGCTGAATATTATAATAGGACACAGCTGTTATATTGCGCAGAATGAAATTAGCGATCTTCTTCTGAGTTTTGCTCATCTCGTCAAACTTTTCGGTAATAGTATCTTTTATCATAAGAACCTCCTTATGGGTGTGCGACCTGTGCGCATTAGTATTCTACTATATTTGACGAAAATGATAAAGTATTTTTCAAAAACATGTTTAATGAAAAAAATGTTGACATTTCAAAAAGCTGGAAATATAATGGCGATAAATTTTTTAAGACCCCAAATTCAATTACATGTAAAGGAGAGAATGTTATGACAATAGAGCAATTACAAGAAGAATATGCCAAGGCTAATCCGTCATCATATGCTGCATTTGAAGAAGCCTGTGAGGATATCCCGGGAGGAATCACGGCCAATGTTAAATTTTTTGCACCGTTTCCGTTATTTATGAAGGAAGGCCGCGGCGCATGGCTTACTGATCTGGATGATCATAAATATGTCGACTATGTTCTTTCCTATGGTCCGCTTATCCTGGGTCATGAAAGACAGGAAGTTATAGATTCGATGAAGGATTATTTCCATCAGCATGGCACAATGTTATATGGAACACCTCACGAGCTGGAGGATACATTTGCCAAGAAGATAAAGGAACATTATCCGAGTATTGAGATGCTAAGATATACTAATTCAGGTACAGAGGCCACACTTTTATGCATCCGTACTGCATTTGCTTATACCGGCAAATATAAGATCGCCAAGTTTGAAGGACATTATCATGGCGGCTATAATGAGGTGCTTGTAAGTATCAACCCGGATGTTAAAAATGCCGGCGATGCCCGCCACCCTATAGGACTTCCTGAATCTAAGGGCTTATCCGAGAGAATGCTGGAGGATACTATCATTCTTCCGTTTAATGACCTGGAGGCTTGTACCGAGATCCTTACAGCTCATAAGGATGAGGTGGCAGGTGTTATCATGGAGCCGGTGTTCGGAGGAACAATTCCTGCTACCAAGGAATTTATGACAGGCTTGAGGGAGCTTACCAAAAAGCTAGGAATACTCATGATCATTGATGAGGTTAAGACTGGCTTCAGGGTTACACTGGGAGGTGCACAGCAGTATTATGGTGTTAAGCCTGATCTTACAGCCTTGGGTAAGGTAATAGGCGCAGGCTTCCCGGTCGGTATCGTGGGCGGCTCAGCTGAGATCATGAAAATGGCATCTCCTCAGGGTTCAGATATCCTTGACAATTCTAATACGAAATCGGCAGCAGACATTTTGTATCACAGCGGAACATATAATGGTCACCCGATGATATTAAATGCAGGTCTTACAACTATAGAAATATTAGAGAAGGAATTTGATGATCTGGTTCGCCGAACAGACAGACTTAAGAAGGGTATCAGCGATATCTACGCATCACATGGCATCCACATCCTGACACCTGGTCTTGGATCAATGTTTAATATTGTTGTTACTGATCTTGATAAGATTGAGACATATCGTGATCTTCAGAAGTCTGACTTTACGACCCGTAAGAAATTGGATTATGCATTGCTTCTTGAAGGAATATATAATAAGCCGTGCAACCGCTATAACATGTGTACAGCACATACAGATGAGGTTATTGATTTCACACTCGAAGCTTATGAGAAGGCATTTGCAAGAATATAAAAAACTCCGGGCAAATGCACTTTCATGAATGGTGTAGCAGGCGATGCTGAAATTGCCATAATCTATGAGGAGGATAAGCACATGGACAATTATGTTATAACTATAAACCGCCAGTTCGGAAGTCTGGGACGCCCGATTGCCAGAAAGATGTCTGAACTTCTTGGCATAGAATACTACGACCGAGATATAGTAGATGCTGTGGCCAAGGATATGAACATGCCGGTTTCTGCTGTCAGTGATAATGAAGAGACTGCCAGGACCAGTTATTTTAGTATGAAATTTCCTCTTGGCAACGGAACAACCGCGGTACAGCAGGATATATTTGAATCTCAGAGAAGGATCATCGCTAATCTTGCAGACAAGGAAAACTGCATTATTGTAGGCAGGTGCTCTGATTATATATTAAGAAATCATCCTAATATTATGCGAATATTTATCTATGCGCCTACAGAAATAAGATATAAAAACTGTGTGGAAAATCTTAATATGAAACCGGAGACTGCTAAGAAGATGATAGCAGAGGTCGATAAGGCAAGGGATGCGTATCATATGCATTTTGCAAAATATCTGCCTAGTGATGTGAACCATAATGATATTATGATTAATAGCAGCTTTCTGGGAATTGACGGTACAGCGGCGTACCTTGTGGATCTGGTTAAACAGAGATTAAGCATCAGTAGATCAATATCCTAGCTGCTGCACAGGATATGAAGACCGTACATACATTAAAGAATTACTGTGCAGAGGGATTTGGATAATATAATAAGGTGCGTTCCGTATATTGTAAGCTTTGATGATATACAGAAAAATGAACATAAACAGAGCCGTCAGATTTTTCTGACGGCTCAAAATTTAGGCTATTAAAACCTGGTATTTGATCATTATTTTGCAGGTGCCGGAGTAGGCTCGATGATATCTGTAAATGCCTGCTTGCGGGCCTTGTACTGAGGATCCTTATTAAGATTCATCAGGCGGCCTTCGTTTTCGAAAATATCAGCACCATGGGCTTTCTTGCCGGAGATGATGTCATGAGCATGCTCAAGCTGTCCGTTAGGAATGATAGACGGATCGTTCTTGAATTTGAAAGCACCGTTAACGAGTTCAAGTGTACCTTCCAGTCCGCACAGTTCGCATACGCAATGGGTTGTGCCAGGGAAGATATAGAAGTTATTGCCGTGGCAATGAGGACATGCACCGTCAGCACCCTTCCATAGATCAACTTCTTCTGAACCAGGGATCATGATATTGTTATCATCGATGTATTTAGCTGCTTCATAGAGGTTGCGTCCGATTTCCTTCATTCTCTCAACCTTATCGTCCTGGTTGATAACGTCTTTGCACCATGAGAAGTATTCGTTGTTGACAACCTTCCATCCCGGGCTCATTGCCACCATAGCATGGTCTGTTTCAACTCTGCAGCCCCAGTCAGATCCACCGATACCTACAAATGATACCGCCTTCTGTCTGAAAATTCTTGGATTAAGGCCTTCCTTGCCCTGCTCCTTTAACATTCCGTCTGCCATAAGGAGCATACCAACGTCATGTCCAGGGCCCATACGGTCGCATACAGCATGGAACAGTCCTGATGCGCCGGATTCGAAGATAGGATCTACGAAGAGAACGCCGTCAGCTGCAACCATTTTCTCATATAATGCCTTGTAATCATCCTTCTGTGTGCAGATCATTCCTTTGCCCATAACAAGGCCTCTTGAACAGGCTACACAACCGGAACAGAACTTGATATCCCAGTCAAATACATGGATAAATTCGATTTCTGCACCGCATTCCTTAGCTGCGCCCAGGGCAACACGACACATGGTATCGTTATTACCGTTTTTTGTACCAAAGGATAAACCTAAGATCTTCATTTTATTGCCTCCTGCCTATGTAAAATAAAATTTAATTCAACTTCTACCCATTTTATCGTTGCTTAGTTAATGATAAACTGACCAGGTTATAATTTCAAGCCGTTTCTCATATTTAATTATCAATACTGGTTATACGACGATAACTTCAGTGCATCTGATCAGTTGATTTAAGCAGGTTATTTAATGTTTGTATAAAAATGTTTCATAAATGATGCTAATAAATGAAAGGATGAGAAATGAGAATATGCATGTCAGATTGATACAACTACAAGTTGATTATTCAACTCCAAAATAGTATTCTGTGCGTGTAAATTTGTAACTGTTTAGAGCCTGGCAAGAAGAAGTGGCTCGGATCTGCATGAGACAATGAGAAAAATTGTCGGGCAAGTTCCATGTAGATTAAGCCATATTGAACAGTGTGAGGAAAATGAGTAAGAGAATAGATGTAACAGCATTGGGCGAATTGCTTGTGGACATGGTGGAAGGACCCATAAGTGATCAGGGCAATATGACATTTGAAGCCTGCCCCGGAGGAGCGCCGTGTAATTTGCTGGTAACGGTTAACAAGGCAGGATTCAGGACCGCATTTATAGGCAAGGTTGGGGAGGATTTTCTTGGGCAAATGCTGGCAGATACAGTCAGAAATGCCGGAATCAATACAGAAGGTTTGGTTTACGACCCTGATGTTAAAACGACTCTGGCATTTGTCCACAGAAAGGCAGATGGGGACAGGGACTTCTCATTCTATAGAAATCCTGGAGCCGACATGCAGCTGGGACCTTCCGAGGTAAGGGCAGATCTGATCCGCGACAGCAGGATATTCCACTTCGGTACCCTGTCCATGACTTCCGCGACAGTCAGAAATGCTACTATGATGGCAGTTGAGATCGCCAAGGATGAGGATGTGCTGATCTCATTTGATCCTAATCTGAGGCCGCCATTGTGGGAGTCTATGGAGGAAGCAAGAAGGCAGATGCTGTGGGGAATGGAAAATTGTGACATACTGAAATTGTCCGATGACGAGGCTGAATTTATCACAGGCACAGAGGATATGTGCAAGGCCATGAAAAAGGTGGCGGAACTGACTACAGCCAGGGTCATATTCCTGACTCTGGGAAAGAATGGCAGTATGGGATGGCAGCGAGAGTGGGCAGATGCGCAGGCTGAATACTGTGAGGCAGTTTCGTTAGATAGGTTAGTCGATACCACCGGTGCAGGCGATGTATTTTTCGGAACAGTGTTGGCACATATTTTAACTAATGGGGATAATCTTAATATAGGCCGTGCTGAAATGTCAGAGATCCTGGTCTGTGCCAATGAGGCGGCTGCTAGAATCACGCAGGTTAAGGGTGCACTTAAGGTTATGTCAGTGATTTTAGAATAAACCGGCATGCATCTGTAGGAGCACACCGGTGCATTTGCATGGATGAGTACAACTGTCCGGGCAGATGAAGGTTACAGCTTCTGATGAAAACAACATTATGATAAGGAAAAGAGAGAAACAGATATGGACAAAATATTTGACAAAAACGACAGAAAGCTGGGATTTGGCTTAATGCGTTTGCCGCAGATAGACCCAAATGACAGGGCATCAATCGATATTGAGACAACCAAGAAGATGGTCGATTATTTCATGGAACAGGGCTTCACGTATTTCGATACCGCATGGATGTATTGTGGGTTTAGGAGTGAAAATGTTGCCAAGGAAGTTCTGACAGACAGATATCCGAGGGACAGCTTCACACTGGCCACCAAGCTGCATGCGGGATTTTTCAAAAGTCCCGAGGAAATGGATGTAATATTCAATACTCAGCTTGAGAAAACCGGCGCAGGATATTTTGATTATTATCTCCTTCATGATGTAGGGGAGGGACACTATAAGAAGTACATGGAGTGCAGGAGCTTTGAATGGCTGGCGCAAAAGAAGAAGGAAGGCCTGGTTAAACACATGGGATTTTCATACCATGACAGGGCAGAACTTCTGGACGAGATATTGACGGAGCATCCGGAGACAGAATTTGTTCAGCTGCAGCTCAATTACCTGGATTGGGACAGCGAAGGCATTCAGTCGAGAAAATGCTACGAAATATGCGTAAAACACAACAAGCCTGTGGTTGTAATGGAACCAGTTAAAGGAGGAACGCTAGTAAATATTCCGGAAAAGGTTCAGAAAATCTTCAAGGATTACAATCCAGATATGTCTATCGCCTCATGGGCCATAAGATTTGCAGCCAGCTGGCCGAATGTCAAGATGGTTCTTTCGGGCATGGGTAATATGCAGATGGTGATGGATAATACCGGTTATATGAAGAATTTTGTACCACTTAGCGATGAGGAGATGTCTGTTATCAGGAAAGCAGTGGATACAATAAATGAAAATATTGCAATACCTTGCACAGGATGCGCATATTGTGTAGACGGGTGCCCGAAAAATATAGCAATTCCTAAATATTTCTCACTTTATAATGCAGAAAAGCAGGAATATGAAGGCAAGAGTTATACACCGCAAGGAGAATACTATGAGAGATTAACTCAGAATTTCGGTAAGGCAAGTGACTGCATTGAATGCGGCAAATGCGAGAAAGTCTGTCCTCAGCACCTGCCAATCCGTGAGGACCTTAAACTAGTAGCTAAGGAATTTGAGTGATAAAGCCCTGTCCGGCAGCTAAGAAGACGCCGTGCTTGCACGAGCGGATTCAAGGCTATCGGACAGGCAAACATACATGAGCAAGAAGAGCGGCAGCTCGGAATGCGAATGTATGTGTGATTGCGAGAGCGCGGGAGCGCGGAGCAATCAGCATAAAAAAAGCCCTGTCCGGCAGCTAAGAAGACGCCGTGTTTGCACGAGCGGATTCAAGGCTATCGGACAGGCAAACATACATGAGCAAGAAGAGCGGCAGCTGTAAAAGCGCCGTGCTTGCACGAAAGGTAACTTAATGTCTTATATTAATTTTATATTTACAGCAGTAGCAGGCTCACCGAGCTATTGGCAGCTGGGCCTTGCTATAGTCTTCAGCATCGGATTATGGCAGATATTTAAAAAATGCGGTATCAAGTCATGGTGGGCGTTCGTGCCGGTGATCAGGCACTACCAGCTGGCCAAATGCGCTAATTCCCGAGAAGATGCAATAGTATGGATCGGTGCCAATGTTATAACCGAGGTAACAGGAATATTCTCAATCGGGATGATGATGCTGGTAGATCTGGTAACAGATATAATCGTATATACATCCTTCGTTATTTTTATAGTATTTTTATGTATTTATATCGTGTATTCCATAAGAATCTACAGTTCCTTGTGCTTCGTATTTGACAAGCCCAAATGGTGGGCGCCGTTGTGGATAATTGTTCCTCCGGTTGTGTCAATCATATGGGGATTTGTGAAAGGATTTGATCCCATATATCTGGCAAATGGAGATCTGGCGCCTGCAGTTTCTGGAGTTAAGGCAAAAAAGCTGGAGCAGGGTCTTACTATAAATATAAAATCCAAAACAATACATGATTCCTTCAGAACTATTACACTTCTCAGGGATATTCATCTCAGCATAAGACCGGGGCGAATGGTGCTTCTTCTCGGAGGTTCCGGTTCCGGCAAGACAACATTTATAAATGCGGTAAACGGATATGAGCGCGCGGATGCAGAGATATTGCTGAATGGACTCGATGTGTATCACAGATATAATCAGGTTAAATATGACATCGGATATGTTCCGCAGCAGGAATTAATAAGATACCAGGACACGGTATATAATGTAATTAATTCTGCAGCCAAATTGCGCCTGCCCAGCGATATAACCAGTGAAGAGCGTAAGAAACGTGTGGATAACATTATTGAAATGCTGGGATTGACCGATGTTAAGGATCAGAAAGTAGGCAAGCAGTCGGGAGGACAGAAGAAACGTATATCGATTGCAAGCGAGCTGATCTCAGACCCTTTTGTATACATGCTGGACGAGCCGGATTCCGGCCTGGATGGTATATTGGCCAGATTTTTAATGCAGAGGTTAAATGAGATAGCACATCAAGGCAAGATTGTAATTGTTATTACTCATAATCCTGATCGTGTGCTGGAATATTTTGACGATATAATCGTTCTGGCCAAGGACAGCAATCATACAGGACGATTGGTTTTCTACGGAGCGGTAAGCGAGGCCAAGAGATTTTTCGAAAGCGATACAATGGAAGGCATTGTCAAGTCAATTAATCTCAAGGAAGAAGGCGGCGACGGCAGAGCAGATGAATTAATAGAAAAATACAGGAGAATGAATGATGGCACAGAAGAATAAAAGAAGTATTCATCATAGAGGAAGACTGGGCCAGATTTTCATGTGCCTGTCTACGCAGTTCAGAATATTTATCAGCAGAAGTGACTGGAAAGTTCTTCCCATGTCAGCGCTTGTTGCTGCAATGGTCGTATATGTTACGGGTCAGCAAATGGGCGTCAGCATGGAAGGAACACTTAAGGGGGCTCTTGCCCTTGCCTGCATATGCGTATGGAATGGATTTTTTAATTCAATTCAGGTCGTATGCCGTGAAAGGGATGTTATAAAAAGAGAACACAGAAATGGCATGCACATATCTTCATATGTTATTTCGCATATGATAAATCAGGCACTTATATGTCTGGCTGAGGTTGCCATAACTGTGGCAATATGTATATTCGGCGGCATGGACTTCATAGGAACAGGACATATATTTAAAAGTCTTCTTGCAGAAACGTGCGTTACCCTGTTTCTTCTTACATATGCTTCGGATATATTATCGTTGTTCATATCATGCATTGTAAAAACTTCGACAACAGCCATGACAGTTATGCCGTTTATGCTCATATTTGAGTTGATATTTGCCGATGTTGTATTTAAAATTGGAAGCAGTCTTAAATTTCTTACCAATCTGTCATTCGCAAAATGGGGCGTAAGATGTATAGCGGCACTGTCCGATTACAATTCGCTTCCAATGACCTCCATGTGGAGCCAGGTACAGAAGTTTAAGGACGTAGAGATCGGCGGCACCAAGGTGGTGTCAGATGCTATACAATATATAGAAGATAATAATCTGGTGGATACCATCAATTACAAGGTGGCACAGTATAATCAGAATGCAGAATTTGCATCAACGAGACAGAATATATTCATCTGCTGGATGACGCTGGTTATGTTTATAGTTATCTTCGGGATTCTGTCAATAATCGTGCTTGAGCGAATTGACAGGGATAAAAGATAACCTGCGCCGTTATGGCACTGATGTAAAGAACTGCTTATTGCGCGTGTCGGGACGGCGCAGACCCCTGCGAGAAAACAATCAGCGTAGGTGTTTTCGAGCAGGGGCTGCATGCCGAGGTTCACGGCACGCATATATACAATTCTAATGTGTTGCGAATGCAGGTGCAGCTGCGAGAATACCTGAATTACCTAGGAGGGAAGAGACATGATAGCTATCAACGGAATCAATCATTATGCGATAAGTGTTGCTGATTTTGAGGAAAGTATCGCATGGTACGAGAGAGTATTTGGCTTTACTGTAATTGACAGGAGCGAGATTCCGGGCACGGGAGTCAGAGTATCTCACATGCAGGGCGTGGGATTTATCCTTGAGATCTTCTGCCCGGGAGAGCAGGGAATTAAGCTTCCGGATTACAGAAGGAATCCCAATGAAGACTTTATGCATAATGGCAACCTTCATGCATCCTTCGGTGTCAAGGATGCTCATAAGGCCAAGGAAGAGTTCGAAAAAATGGGCGTAGATATCGCCTTCGTCGCCGAGGTGGACGGCACCTACGGAGTATTCATAAGAGACAATACGGGCAATCTCATAGAAATATTTGAAGAAGGCTGATTTAAATAATAGTAAAACTTAAAAGCTTGCAGATAATCTTAAACAACAAAGTTTCTGCAGGCTTTTTGGCGGAAAATATATAAGATACAGAAGGCTGAAAAATGGAAAATACTACAATCAAAAGCAGGAAAAAAAATGAAATCGATATGCTTAACGGGCCGCTTTTTAAAAAGCTTATTGCGGTTGCGCTGCCCCTTGCAGCGATCAGCATATTGCAGCAGTTATTTAATGCCGCGGACGTAGCGGTAGTAGGAAGATTTGCCAGTGGTAATTCTCTGGCGGCTGTAGGTGCAAATACTCCCATAGTAAATGTCTTCCTGACCCTTTTTACCGGACTTGCAACCGGAAGCAATGTCGCAATATCCACACACATAGGTGCTAACAAAAAGGAAAATATATCGGCGGCAGTAAGGACGTCATTCTCGCTGTCACTGATCTGCGCGGTATTAGTCGTAATTGTGGGACAGATTTTGGCCAAGCCGCTTCTTATTATGGTAAATACTCCGGAGGAGGTATTGGATCTGGCGGTTGTTTATCTTCGAATATATTTCTTCGCCATGATGTTTGCGGTTGTTTACAACTTCGCATCAGCAATACTTCGAAGCAAGGGCGATACCAAGAGACCTCTGTACTGCCTTGTTGCATCGGGTATACTTAATATAATCCTGAACCTGGTATTTGTGATCATATTCCATTTGGACGTAGTTGGAGTTGCAATAGCTACGCTGATCTCTAATATTGTATGTGCAGGAATAACAGTGCTGATCCTTGTAAAAGAAGAAGAGCCATTCAGGATTAATCTGAAAAATCTGAAGATAGATAAGGCAAATCTCTCATATGTATTAAGAATCGGTCTTCCTGCAGGCATTCAGGGAATGTTATTTTCAATATCCAATATAATCATTCAGTCCGGGATCAACAGCTTCGGTACGGACTGCATATCCGGCAATACTGCGGCTATGAATTATGAGTTTATGGCTTACTTTATAATAAATGCTTTCTCACAGACCACCACCACATTTGTCAGCCAGAATTACGGAGCCAATAATTATAAGAGATGCAGGAAAATATTCTGGATGACGCTGTTTATGGGCATGGCGGGGACAGCAATCCTTAGCTGCTGCTTTTACTTCGGCGCCGGTTTTTGGCTTAGATTTTTTACGACCAGCGAGGAGGTTATAGCATATGCGATGGTCCGTATGAAATGGATAGTTTTGCTGGAATTACTGACAGGTACATATGAAATTTCGGCCGGAGCAATGCGAGGCATGGGGGTCTCGTTGCTTCCTTCGGTAATTACATTCATGGGAACATTCGTATTCAGGATCATATGGGTAAATACAGCGTTTAAATTATACAATTCAATAACAGGTCTGCTCATTGTTTACCCTATATCGTGGGTGTTGATAGGTGTTACCATGATGACCGCATACTTCATTATAAGAAGAAAGAAGATGCCGCTGCCGTCGGCTGCTGTTTAGAATTACTTATCTGCTTCGGTGTGCCATACGAGAAACAACGGATTAAGATATATGCAAATTGTATGAAAATCAGGTGACTAGAAAGTTATTGTATGGTATATTATACCGGAGTGGCTCAAAAGAGGAGAAGATGAGCCGATTCAATTAAAAGAACTACACACAAGTCGGAGGTATTATTGTGGCGGATAAAAATAAAAAAATGTTAGTAATCCAGAAGATCATGAAACAGCCGGAGACGCTTACAGTCTTCAGCGTTGCGACTAATATGCCGTTGGTTGAGTGCAACGAAGAGTCCTTTAATGATCAGGTATATATTTTTGAAAATGAAGATGCTCTGAAAGAATTTGCCAAGTCATACGCAGATAAGAAGATTCCTTTAAGAGGGGTTAAGTATGCGGCAGCAGACAGAATGAAATTCTTCACTACACTTCTGTGCATCAATGTAGACGAGATCGTATATATAGATGCATTAGGCAAATTCATCCTGAAAGTTTCAGATATAGTTAAGAAAAATGATTTCTCTAAACTGCCTAAGGAGCAGCGCCCTATCGAAAATCCATCCCTTCAGTTATCAGGTATTTACTTTGCGCAGGAGGCTTCCCGCCCGGTGCCAAATGAAGAGAAGACTAACCTGAAGGAACTGGAAGAGGAACTGGCAGTTAATATGGTTAAGTCTACATATATCGTAGCTGTGGATTTCCTGGAGGGACCGGAAAGCGAAACAGAGAAGATGAAAAATGCCAAGTTCCGCCTGCCGCTCCTTAAGACCAAGAATGATGATATTTATCAGCCGATATTTACAGATAATATTGAGCTGGCTAAATATAATAAAGAAAACAAATGCAAGGCGATAGCAGTACCATTTGCTAACCTGGAGAAATTATTGGTTCCTCAGTCTAAGGGCTTCATGCTTAATCCTAACGGATACCATCTGCTTATGCCTAGGGAATTGCTTCAGGGACTGAAGGCCAGATTCGGTGTAGAATCTCCTAAACCAGCACAGGATGCAGCAAATGATAATGCGCAGACAGGCTTTGACGGTAATATCAAGCTGGGCGGTCCGGAGGATGAGATAAATCCTGATGATGGCGACAGCCTGAGCGTGAACTAAATAACCGGACTTAAAACTGAATATTCAAACTATTAACGCCTGGAGGTCGTAAACATACGGTTTCCGGGCGATTTTGCTGCATTGACGAACTGCATTTGCTTGATAAAAGCTGATTGCTCCGCGCATCGTGCTCCCGCAATCAAACCCTCGAATTATAACTGCCATTTCTTAAATCCTATCATTTTTATAAGTATCAATAAAAAAACATAATAGATTGATAAACATTTGTCAGAGTTGATAAAAAAATAACGAAAAGCAATTGACAAAAAAATAACGAAGAGTATACTAAGGTGGTGTTTAAGAGGTGGCAAATGTATACAATTGGAATTGATATCGGATCAACTACATCAAAATGCGTGATTTTGAAGGATGGAACAGAGATTATCGCCAAATCCCTCAGGATCGGCGGCATGGGTACAGATGCACCCAAGGAAGCGCTTGAGGACATATGGAGCGCATCGGGACTGAGCTGGAAGGACATGGCGTATTCGGTAGTCACGGGATACGGAAGGATGAGGTTTGAGGGTGCTGATGCAGAAGTCAGCGAACTTACCTGCCACGCAATGGGCGGCAAGCTGATCTTTCCTGAGCTAAGGACGCTTATAGATATAGGCGGACAGGATGCCAAGATCATCTCATTAACGGAGTCAGGCAGAATGTCTAATTTCGTAATGAACGATAAGTGTGCAGCAGGAACAGGACGATTCCTTGATGTAATGGCTAACATCTTAAGACTTGATGTGAACGATTTCGAAAAGTATGCATTGCAGGCTGAAAAGCCGGCATCAATATCAAGTACCTGCACGGTATTTGCCGAGTCAGAGGTTATAAGTCAGCTGGCAAACGGCACGAAGATCCCGGATCTTGTGGCAGGAATCTGTGAGAGCGTTGCTTCCAGGGTCAGTGCTCTTGCAAGAAGAGCAGGAGTAGTGCCGCAGGTAGCAATGTCAGGTGGAGTTGCCAAAAACGGAGCGGTAAGACAGGCTCTCTCCAGACTGCTTGAGGTTGATATAAGCTACGATCCGCTGTGTCAATATTTCGGAGCGATCGGTGCAGCATGTTATGCATATAAGAAAGCCTGTAGTCATGATTGATCGGATAAATGAAGAATATTTGCCGATCGCTTAGCTATTATGGCGCATGAGAAAGCCGGGCTTTTAAAGTATTAAGCTACCAAGCAGATCTGGTTGATTAGTCGTTTATCGCGGCTGGTCGACAAGATTGATCAGAACAATAACAGGAAAAAGTAACATGACAACGGAGGAAAAGATATGGCAGAAGAAGTAAAAAAGGCTCCGAAACAATTGGATCCTAACTCTGCAAAATATAAGCTTAACAAGATCGCAGCTGATGCTTATGCAAGTGCGATCGAAGCTAAGAAACAAGGAAAGCCGGTCGCTTGGATGGCAAGTAACTTTCCTATCGAAATTCCGGAGACTCTCGGAATTGCAACAGTATTTCCGGAGAATCAGGCAGCAGCCATTGCAGCCAGAGGCGCCGGAGAACGTATGTGTACTATAGCAGAAGCAGACGGATATTCTAATGATATCTGCGCATATGCACGTGTAAATATGGCATATGCTAAGCTTAAGGAATGTCCGGAACAGGAAGTAGCAATGCCTGACGTACTTTTATGCTGCAATAATATCTGTAACTGTATGATTAAATGGTATGAGAATCTGTCTGTTGAATTAGGCATACCTATGATCCTTATTGATATACCGTTTAATACTAATGATGAGCCGTCACAGGCATTGATCGATTATGTTACAGCTCAGTTCTGGGAGGCTGTTCACCGTCTCGAGGATATGTTCGGAGTAAAGTGGACCGAAGAAAAGTTCCAGGAGGTTGCAGCATGCAGCCGCAGATCAAGCAGATTGTGGCTTGAAGCAACAGAAGAAGGCAGACATACGCCGTCTCCGTTTAATGGTTATGACCTGCTGAACCACATGGCAGTTATGGTTACAGCTCGTGGCAAGAAGGAAGCAGGAGATGCAATGCAGACACTGCTTGATGAATATAAACAAAACGTTGCTGAAGGCAAGAGTACATTCAGAGCAGAAGAAAAATACAGGATCATGACCGAGGGTATTGCATGCTGGCCATACTTAAGAGTTACTTCAAAAGGACTTAAGGATCGCGGCATCAACATGGTTACAACAGTTTATGCTGAAGGATTTGGCTTCAGATATAATACATTCGAGGAAATGATCAAGGCATACTGCAATGTAAGCAACTGCATTAATCTGGAGAAATCAAGAGACAGAAGAGTTAAGCTGGCTAAGCAGGCTCATGTTGAAGGATTACTGGTACATACCAACCGTTCATGTAAATTGTGGTCAGGATTTATGCCTGAGATGAGCCGTCAGATTGGCAAGGAATGTAATATTCCTGTTGTATCATTCGATGGTGATCAGGCTGATCCGCGTAATTTCTCAGAGGCACAGTACGATACTCGTGTTCAGGGTCTTATGGAGATTATGGAGTCTAACAAGGAAGCGAAGGGAGAATAATCATGGCAAATGTAACAGTATTTGATAAATTTCATAAGATAGCCACATCTCCTCGAGCTCAGATGGATGCCTATCTTGCACAGGGTAAAAAGATCTGCTTAACAGCACCTGTATATACACCGGAAGAGATCATTCATTCTATGGGATTTGTTCCTATGGGAGCATGGGGCGCGGACATTGAATTAAACAGAGCTAAGGAATATTTTCCTACATTTATCTGTTCAATCGTTCAGTCAGCAATAGAACTCGGAATGAAGGGAGCTTATGACGGCGCATCTGCAATCGTTATTCCGGCATTATGCGATTCACTTAAGGTAGTCGGCGAGAACTGGAAATATGCCGTTAAGGATATTTTATATATTCCTATGTCATATCCGCAGAGACGTGATACAGATTACGGCAAGGCATATACGAAGGCAGGATATCAGAGAGTTATTGATGATCTTACCAAATTAGGCGGAACATTTGACGAAGCAAAATTAGCCGAATCAATTGCAGTATATAATAAACATAATGAAGTAATGAGACAGGCTGAGGAAGTTTTAGCTAAGCATCCTGAAGTTACTTCAGCTCAGAGAAGTGATGTATTTAAGAGCGCATTCTTTATGATGAAGGAAGAGCACACAGAACTTGTTGAAGAGATGATCAAGGAACTTGAGACAAGTACACCTGCGGAAGAAAAGATCCCGGTTGTTGTGACAGGTATTCTGACAGATGCACCACAGCTTAATAAGATATTTGACGATTTAGGATTCCACATTGTGGCAGATGATGTGGCAGCACAGTCCCGTCAGTACAGAACAGATGCGCCGACAGATATGGCTCCGTTGGATGCACTTGCTCAGAAGTGGGCTGATACAACCAACTGCTCACTCCTGTATGAAGCAAAGAAGAAGCGTCCTCAGTGGATTGCGGATACTGCTAAGGCTAGAGGTGCTAAGGGCGTAATAGTTGTAATGACCAAGTTCTGCGATCCTGAAGAGTTTGACTATCCGCTTATAAAGAAAGCCTGCGATGCCGCAGACGTTCCTGTAACAATGATAGAGGTTGATCGTCAGATGGTTCAGTTTGAGCAGATCAGAACAAACCTTGAAACATTCAGGGATGTCATGACAATGTAATAGTATATATCATTCTGGCTGTGCGAAGGTAACGACTTCGCTTTATGCGATAATGATGGCGGCAGTCAGAATGTTTTATTAAAAGAAAGATATAGGAGAAACAAAAAATGAGTCAGATTAAACGCCCTCTTGAGGGAGTTAAGGTACTGGAACTGTCAACATTCATTGCAGCACCTAGCTGCTGCAGGTATCTGGCAGATTTAGGAGCAGAAGTAGTTAAGGTCGAGGCTCCTGCAGGAGATCCTCTTCGTTATACAGCATATAACGAAGGACGTCCGATGGATCAGAGAGAGAATACTTCATTTGATCTTGATAATGCCAATAAGAAGGGCATTACGCTTAATACTAAGACACCTGAAGGAAGAGAGATTCTTGAGAAGCTTATTGCCAAGTCAGATATTTTCGTAACTAACTGGCGCCCGCATGCACTTAAGAAGGCAGCGCTTGATTATGATGAGCTTCATGCAAAATACCCGTCACTTGTATACGGTATTGTATCAGGTTATGGACAGAAGGGACCGGATAAGGATCTTCCGGGATTTGATTTTACAGCATTCTTCGCAAGGGGCGGTATTCTGGGAACACTTAAGGATAAGGACTCAGTACCTATGCTGACGATGCCTGGATTTGGTGATCAGCAGGTTGGTATGTATCTTGCATCAGGTATCATTGCAGCACTTTACAGAGCTAAGATGACCGGTGAAGGCGACCAGGTTGTAGTTTCACTGTTCCATTCAGCATTATGGATCACAGCCATCATGCTTCAGGCAGCACAGTACGGACAGCCGTCAGCATGTTATCCTATTTCAAGAAGTGATTTTGACAATCCGCTTACAGTATGCCATAAGACTAAGGATGGCAAATGGCTGCAGATAGCAATGCCTCAGTATGACAGACATTATCCTATCTTCATGAAGGCTATAGGACACGAGGAAATGATTGACAATCCTAAGTTCTATCCTCAGAAAAATCTTGCACCTAACAAGGAAGAGTTCTACAATTTCCTGGTTGAAGTTATGGCTTCTAAGACTCGTGACGAGTGGTGTGCAGTTCTTGATGCAGCGGATCTTCCATATGCTAAGGCTCAGACATGGGATGAGGTTCTTAAGGATCCTCAGGCATGGGGCTCAGACTGTCTGTATGAGATGGAATACTACAATGGTGCTAAGAGAGCTCTGGTTCGTACACCTGTAATGTTCCAGGAGTCAGGACTTCCGCCATATAAACGCGGACCATACCTTGGAGAAAATACAGAAGAGGTATTGAAGGGCCTGGGATACTCAGACGATGAGATCGCTAAGTTAGTTGAGAGCGGTGCAGCATGCACTATGGATCCTGCTCTTAAGGATTGATAGGTCACTTGAGTATAATATTTGCTGGTTTAACCTGCTGCTTCTTAGAAAATGAGGCAGCAGGATTAAAATTATAATTGATCATTTAAGGAGGAAACAATGATTCTGGATAAGACACATGCTCTGCAGCAGAAACTGTTCCGTCAGTTTGCGGAAACAGAATTCACAACAGAACTGCAGGATGAACTGGATCAGACAGGTGAATTCAACTGGGATATTCACAAAAAGATGGCAAAGTACGGATTTATGGGAACTAAGATTCCTGTAGAGTACGGCGGACAGGGCGGCGACAGCCTTTCATACTGTTTACAGCTGGAAGAATTGTCAAGAGTAGACCTTGTTCTGGGAATTTATTCTAATACATCTAACTCATTAGGCGGCGGTCCTGTTCTTTTAGCAGGAACAGAAGAGCAGAAGAAAAAATACCTTCCGCCTGTAGCAAGCGGCGAGAAGATAATGGTATTCGCTCTGACAGAGCCGGGTGCAGGTTCTGACGCAGGCGGAACAACTACAACAGCTATCGCTGATGGCGATGATTTTATCATAAATGGTCGTAAGTGTTTTATTTCCGGAGCACCGGTAGCAGACTGGATCGTTATATTTGCTAAGACAGACCTGACACAGAAGGGCTCAAAGGGCATCTCAATGTTCGTTATTGACATGAAGTCAGATGGTGTATCTCTGGGAGCACCTGAGCACAAGATGGGTATCAAGGGATATCCTACATGCGACGTTGTATTTGAGGATGTAAGAGTACCTAAGGAGAATCTGTTAGGACCTCTTCATAAGGGCTTCCAGTTCGCAATGAAGACTCTGGACGGCGGACGTCTCGGCATGGCAGCTGCATCAGTTGGTGTTGCTCAGGCATGTGTTGATGAGGCAGCTAAATATGCCAAGGAGAGAAATCAGTTCGGACGTCCTATCAAGGACTTCCAGGCTATCAGCTTCATGATCGCTGATATGGCAACAGAAACAGAAGCAGCTCGTCAGCTTACATACCATGCTGCACAGCTTAAGGATGCAAATGATCCGGAAGCAAGCAAGGCATGCTCAATGGCTAAATATTACGCATCTGAAGTTGCTAACAGAAATGCATACAAGGCAGTTCAGATCCACGGCGGATATGGCTACATCAGAGATTACAAGGTAGAACGTCTCTACAGAGATGCTCGTATCCTCAGCATCTTCGAAGGAACAAGCCAGATCCAGCAGTTAGTAGTTGCTAATAATATTCTGAAGTAAGAAGGAGGAAAAGGAAAATGAAAATCATTGTAACTGTAAAACAGGTTCCTGATACTTCAGGTAAGGTAGCAGTTAATCCTGATGGCACATTAAATCGTGCTTCAATGCAGACAATCATCAATCCTGATGACCTTAATGCAGTAGAGGCAGCATTAACACTTAAAGATAAATACGGATGCAAGGTTGTTGCTATAACAATGGGACCTTTCCAGGCAGAACCGATGCTTCGTGAGCTTATGGCTATGGGCGTAGATGAGTCCATCCTCGTTTCAGGCCGTGAATTTGGCGGATCTGATACATATGCAACATCACAGATCATTGCAGCAGCAATTGATACCTACGGTGTTGACGACGATGATATCATTATCGCCGGACGTCAGGCTATCGATGGCGATACAGCACAGGTTGGCCCGCAGATCGCTGAAAAGCTTCACATTCCGCAGGTTACATATGCCGGCGAGATCTCAATGGAAGGCCATACTCTTACAGTAAAGAGAATTCTTGAAGACGGATACATGATGATCAAGGTTAATACACCTTGCCTTATTACATGTATCAAAGAGCTGAACACACCGCGTTATATGACAGTTGCAGGAACAATCGAGTGCTATAACAAGCCAATGATCGTTTATGACTATAATGCTCTTAAGGATCATCCGCTTATTGACCCTACAACTATAGGTCTTAAGGGCTCTCCTACTAATATCTTCAAATCTTTCACACCTCCTATGAGAGGCGCAGGCGTAATGCTTGAAGGATCAGGAAAAGAAACAACTGACAAGCTTGCAGGAATTCTCGCAGGCAAGCATATTATCTAAGGGAGGAGAACGAAAATGGCTTTTAATAGTGCTGATATCGCTGCATTCAAGAATATCTGGGTATTCTGTGAGCAGCGTCAGGGCAAAATGATGCCTACAACATTTGAACTTATGTCAGAAGGACGTAAGCTTGCTGATGAACTGGGAGTAGAACTCTGCGGCGTTCTGCTTGGTGATAATGTAGATGGTCTGGCAAATGAACTGGGCGGTTACGGAGCTGATAAGGTATATGTATACAACAGTCCGCTTCTTAAGGACTATACTACAGACGGATATACACACGTAATTGCACAGGCAGTAGAAGAATTCAAGCCGGAGGTATTACTCTTCGGTGCATCAAACATCGGTCGTGACCTTGCTCCTAGATGCGCAGCAAGACTTCACACAGGACTTTGTGCTGACTGTACAGCTCTTAATATTGATCTTAATAACTACATTGAGTTCCTTCGTACAGGTTCTTCTCTGAAGGTTGATGAGATCAACTTCGAGAGCAAACTCTTCGATGTAAATAAGAACCTTAAGATGACAAGACCTGCATTTGGCGGACATCTGATGGCAACTATCGTTGTTCCTCGTTTCCGTCCTGCTATGGCTACTGTTCGTCCGGGCGTTATGAAGAAACAGGCTTTTGATGAAGCTAAGGCTAAATCAGTTGAGATCCTTCATCCTGAGTTCAGTCTTACTAAGGACGACATCAAGACAGAGGTAGTTGAAGTAGTTAAGGCTGCTAAGAAGATGGTAGATCTGATCGGTGCTGATATCATCGTTTCGGTTGGCCGTGGTATCTCTAAGGATGTAGAAAAAGGTATCGCTCTGGCAGAAGAACTGGCTTCACTCTTAGGCGGTGTTGTTGGTTCATCTCGTGCCGTTGTTGATGCCGGCTGGATAAGTGCTGATCACCAGGTAGGACAGACTGGTAAGACAGTTCATCCTAAGCTCTACATCGCCCTCGGTATTTCAGGTGCCATCCAGCATAAGGCTGGTATGCAGGATTCAGAGTGCATTGTTGCTGTTAATAAGAATGGTGCTGCTCCAATCTTCGAGGTTGCTGATTATGGTATCACAGGAGATTTGTTTACTGTAGTTCCTGAGTTGATCGAATCAATTAAGGCAATCAAGGAGCAGGCTTAACTGCCCCTTTAGAAACAAAAATTGTTGAGGCTCTGCTGTGGCTGGACACTTGATGTCTGGTTACGGCAGAGCCTTTTTGGGCAGATGAAGGCGCCGCTCCGGCACACGAATGAAGGTGGTTTCAGCGTGCCGTGAACCTCGGCGTGCAGCACGCTGCTCGAAATCGCCTGCGCATATTGATTTCTCGCAGGTGCTGCGCCGTCCCGGCACGCATGTGAACATTGCTTCGTGTGCCAGGAATTTTGACAACGCTGAAATGTAAACTTGCGGACAATGTACGAGTTGACAATATGAACTGCTGGTTGTATTATTCCTGCAGAGAAATACGGCAGGGCTAAATGGGTTTGCTGGGGAACAGCGTAGATATAAAATTGAGTAAATATAGGAAATTAAGACGAATATAACGGGAAAATGAATAAAAAACAAAAATTGGTTGAACTTCTGGAGACGAATGATGACGGATATTTATCCGGCAATGTGATTGCGGAGGCGCTGGGGATCACTCGGGCGGCTGTCTGGAAGTATATTAAGCAGCTTCAGGAAGAGGGATATGAGATTGAAGCTGTTACGAATCGAGGATACCGCCTTGGTGACAGAAATGACGTAATATCCGAGTTCTTGATCAATAAATACCTGGGAGCTTACGCGGATCGATTTGCACTGGAGGTAAGGGCTGAGGTTACATCTACCAATGATGTATTGAAGGAGGATGCGTCTGATCTTCCTCCTTGGAAGACTCTTGTGGCTATGCAGCAGACTGCAGGCAAGGGCAGGCGAGGCAGAAGTTTTTATTCTCCGGCGGATACGGGTTTTTATCTTAGCATCTTGCTTAAAATGGATATAGGACCGGAGATCGCAACCAGATTTACTACGGCGGCTGCGGTAGCAGCGTGCAGGGCGATTGAAATCTGTACTGATGCACGCCCTGCCATAAAGTGGGTTAATGATGTATTCGTAGATAAGCATAAGGTATGCGGCATTCTGACGGAGGCATCCATAAGCGTTGAATCGGGAGGACTCGATTGGGCGGTAATGGGAATAGGCTTTAATGTATATGAACCTGCAGGGGGATTTCCGGGGGAGATTGCTGACGTGGCAGGGGCTATATCCAAGACGAGGGAAAAGAACTTAAGGAGCCGCATTGCAGCCGAGTTTATGCGAAACTTTTATGATCTGTGCCAGGATATATCGGGAAATAATATGGCATCAGAATATAAAAGGCGCAGCTTTATGATAGGCCGCGATATTCTGGTTCTGCGAGGAGATAAGCAGGTTGAAGCTGTGGCCGTGGACATAGATGACGAGTGCCGTCTTATTGTGAGATATGCGGATGGAAGAGAGGAAGCCCTGTCATCAGGTGAGGTAAGCACTAAGGTTTCGGGTAAACACGCATGAACGCAGATGAATTGACACAATTCTCGTATGTCAGGGTGTCACAGACACTGTTCGAAAACGCCTTCGCTGATTGTTTTCTCACAGTGTCTGTGCACATCCTGGCTCATAAACAGTGTATCAGTATTCAAGTATTTAAGAATAGGTAGGAAGATAACAATGGAAACTACAAGATCTAAAATCAAAGTGCAGGACATGGTTTATATTGCAATAGGTGCAGTTCTTATTACTGTTTGCTCCTGGATCAGTATACCGACAACGGTGCCTTTTACGCTGCAGACCTTTGCGGTATTTCTGGTGCTCAGTCTTATAGGCGGAAAACGCGGCACCCTGTCCGTAATAATATATCTTCTGCTGGGGGCAGTGGGAGTTCCGGTATTTGCCGGATTTAAGGCAGGATTTGCCACACTTCTGGGAACCACCGGCGGATATATAATCGGATTTATTTTCATGGGATTGTTATACTGGCTGTCAGAAAGATTGTTCGGTAATCGTCTGGCTGTAAGAATTGCAACCCTGGTTGTGGGACTTATCGTATGCTACGCCTTCGGCACCGCCTGGTTCATGATAGTTTATACAGGACAATCAGGAGTTATAGGTCTGGGCACGGCGCTTGGATGGTGCGTGATCCCGTTTATTATCCCGGATTTGGCGAAGCTGGCAGTGGCAGTGATAATCGGCACCAGATTAAGAAAACTGCTTCATATCTGAAGTTGCATGCTTGCCGCTCTATTTATTTTCCACTGTTGGGACAGAAAATAACGCCCGCATTTTCTGCGAGCGTTATCGCCAAAATATTGATTTTAGATACAAAATGCAGCATAGAGAGGAACAATTTTTTTGTTATCCTCAAAGCCGAAATTTTTGGCAGAGAGCTTGATAGCATAAGCGGGCTTGTATGTGTCCATATAGACCTTTAAACTCTTGGCTTTGGTGTTGTCGGCAGACTTGACCTCAATGGGGATGAGCTGCCCGTCACGCTGAATGATAAAATCAATTTCAGCTCCACGCTCCGACTCCCAATAGTAGGTGCGGTAGCCGTTAATGGTAAGCTGCACATTGACGTAATTCTCTGCCATACCGCCCTTGAAATCGTTGATTTCCTCGACCATATAGAGAATGTCGTTGGCAGCTAAATCCTTCTTGGCACAAAGTAATCCTAAGTCGGACACATAAATCTTGAACGCATCAATATTTCGGTAGTTTTCCAGCGGCTTTTTGATTTGATCCACCTTGTAAACCTGTGACACGATACCAGACAGGCAGAGCCATTCAATCGCATTTTCAAATTCAGAAGCCCGTCCGCCTTTCTTGATCAGCTTATATTGAAAACGAGTATTCTTCTTAGAAAGCTGAACAGTAATGTTGTCATAGGCAAGTCTGGTTTTCTTAATTTCATTCGAGTTATTATACTTGCTCATATCATTTAGATAGCTTGCAAGTATCGTATCCTGCGTATGGCGAACCAGGATATAATCCTTTGTTTCAGCAAATTGCATCACGCACTCCGGCATACCACCGACCACAAGGTATTGACGGTAAAGCTGCATTGCGGCGTCGTGCAAAGCAGACGGCAGCGGCGTATCGGTATTAAAGCACCTTTTTATCTGCTCTGCTAAATCATCCTCACTGAGAGCCAACATAAATTCCTCCATATCCATAGGATAAAGAGTTTTCATATCGACCTTTCCTACGGGAAAAGAGAATTTCGTCCTGTTGACTGCAACGCCGAGCAGGCTGCCTGCGACAATGATGTGATAATCCGGAGCGTCCTCGCAAAAGTATTTAAGCGAGGTCAACGCCCTTTCGCAGAGCTGCACCTCATCAAAGACGATCAGTGTTTTTTCCTTTATGATAGTCTGACCTGCGATATGGGATAAAATCGGTATCAGATAATCGGGGCTGATGTTTTCCTCAAAGGTTTCGTTCAGCTTAGGATTGGTTTCAAAGTTGAAGTATGCCACATTTTCGTAGTGGGTGCGCCCAAATTCCAGAACGGAATAGGTCTTTCCGACCTGTCTTGCGCCCTGTAAAATAAGGGGCTTGCGGTGTTCGTTTTCTTTCCACGATTCCAAGAAGCTAGTAATCTTTCTATACATAATCAGTCCTCCTTAAAGGTACTGAATATAGTATGACAAATATTCGCGTAAAAATCAACGAAATCTTCTTAAAATTTCGCACTAACTAACATGAATATTTTTGCGAATCTCTCACGATAGAACATGAACTTGCCAATATTTCTCTGGGTATTTCCGTCAGAATGCTGCTGTTCTGGGAAAAACATGCTGCAATGGCAATACAAACGCATTGAAATAAAAATGATCTTGCATTACAAAAAAGGAAATGAACGTAAGCGAGGTGCAGAATAGTCAGAATTTTTTAGATTAGATTGCTCGGAATAAAACAGTTATCTGCATCAATTGGTATCGGCTCATCGCACATACAGATGATGCCGCCGTTGCCGCGTTTCAAGGAGGCCTTATCGATCACGTTGTACTTTTTGACTTCACGACGGTCGGGTGCGGCACTCTTTTTTATTTCAAGTGGATGAATGACATTGTTTTCCTCGATGAACAGATCAATTTCCTTTCCATTAGAATCTCTGAAATAGGTGAGATTTACCTTGGACTTTGCGTAGGCGTAGTTCTTGACGAGCTCCATCACCACGTAGTTCTCGTAGTAATGACCACTTGCAGCACCGTTACGCAAAGTGTCTGCTGTCAGCCACATGGAAAGATACGCACATAGTCCTGTATCACAGAAGTACAGCTTAGGCGTTTTACTTAGGCGCTTTAATTCATTATTGGAATACGGTGCGAGCAGGTAGATGATATGAAGTCCTACCAGCACTTTCAGCCATTCCTTGGCGGTATTCGGCGCAATGTCGGCAGATTCAGCCAGCGTGGAGTAATTGACCTGCTCTGACACAAGGGAGGCACATCCTACAAGGAATTTACGAAAACGAACTGCATCGGTAATGCCACCAGCCTCGGTAACATCACGCATCAGGTAGGTGTCAACATAGGAGTTGAAATACTCCTGCCTGAGTTCATCGTCTACACCCTGTACCTGGGGCATGCCGCCCTCCCAAATGTGATTGAATACCTGAACCACATCATTTTTCGGAAGCTTGCGTTGTCTTGCCTGCAAGGTGGCCAGCGAGAAGTCCAAATCTGTATCAAAAACAAGACCGGCTTTTTCTCTTGCGGACAAGCTGTACAGCTCCAGGATACCGATTCTTCCGGCAAGGGTCTCACGCACCTTTTTCATCATATTGTACTGCTGTGAGCCGGTTAGCCATATAAGACCTTTTTCGTCGCTCTCATCGCAAATGATTTTGATTTGCTCGAACAGCTCCGGCGCCTTTTGCACCTCGTCTATGAGGATTGGAGGCTTATAGGTCTGAAAGAACAGCACGGGATCAGACTGTGCAAGTTCTCTTACAATCGAATTGTCCATTGTGACATAGGTTCTGTCACTTTGTGCTAAGTGCTTCAGCATAGTCGTTTTACCGACCTGCCTTGCGCCTGTAACCAGGATAACCTTGAAAAAATCATTGAGCTTTAAGAATTTCCGCTCAAGCTCTCGAGTAATATATTTCATAACGCCTCCAAATTTTAGGATAATCTATGATCAATTGCATTTTATCGTAGATTACTTATTTTATCAAGAGCGCTTTTACCTATTGGACCATGCCGTGACGGCAACGCAGAAAACGATACTGCAGTCCTTTGACATCAGCGAGAATGATGTTTTGTTGCAATTAACTATAAATTCTGCTACCATAAAGTGGAATTTATAGTTGCAAAGAAAGTTTTCGTAAAAAGCTTGACGGGAGTTTATGGACATGCGAGGATTTAGACAGTGATGTTAGCCTAAATATCGGACAATAGTTTTTTGATTCCTAATCCTGTAGAA
>CAVBWS010000003.1:0-75367 GCA_963599255.1 Treponemataceae bacterium | reverse complement strand
GCTCTTAATACAGACCTTGTATGTGACGCAATTAACACGGCCATGAGGGAGTTGTTCCTTCAGATTGTCTACGGACGTACACAGACAGCATTTTCCGAAGGCGGACTGCCGGTGGGAGCAGGACTGGAAGATTTAGGTAAGGGCTTAAGAAGTCAGGTCGGCACCATGTACGGCACCAAGGCCAAGGGACCTCGTTATCTTGAGATGACAGAAGGATATGTCACGGGTATTGCACTTGATGCCAATGATGAGATTATCGGATATCAGTTTGTAAGCTTGGGCAAGATGACCGATTTTATTAAAAAAGGTGATGATCCTAATACTGCATGGGAAAAGGCCAAGGGACAGTATGGACGTGTTACTGATGCGGTTAAGATTGTAGATCCGAGATGCGAATAAGGAAGGAGGAGACACATTATGGCATTATTTGAATCATATGAGAGACGTATAGATCAGATTAATAAGAAGCTTGCAGAATATGGAATCTCCTCACTGGAGGAAGCTGAGAAGATCACTAAGGATAAGGGCCTTGATATTTATGCACAGGTTAAGGCTATCCAGCCTATTTGCTTCGAAAATGCATGCTGGGCTTATACAGTAGGTGCGGCACTTGCGATAAAGAAGGGTCAGACCAGGGCAGCCGATATTGCGGCAACGCTGGGTGAGGGACTTCAGTCCTTCTGCATTCCAGGCTCGGTTGCAGACCAGAGAAAGGTTGGCCTCGGACATGGCAATTTGGGCAAGATGCTGCTCGAAGAGGAAACTGAATGTTTTGCATTCCTGGCAGGTCATGAATCATTTGCAGCTGCAGAGGGAGCTATAGGTATAGCCGAGAAGGCTAATCGGGTAAGAACCAAACCGCTGAGAGTTATCCTTAATGGACTCGGTAAGGATGCTGCTAAGATTATTTCAAGGATCAATGGATTTACGTATGTTCAGACTGAATATGATTATTATACAGGAGAGCTTAAGGAAGTTCAGAGAATTAAATATTCTGACGGAGTAAGGGGCCAGGTTAATTGCTATGGTGCCAATGATGTTCAGGAAGGTGTTGCGATAATGCATAAAGAGGGAGTTGATGTTTCTATTACAGGCAATTCCACTAACCCTACACGTTTCCAGCATCCGGTTGCAGGAACATATAAGAAGGAATGTATCGAGCAGGGCAAGAAATATTTCTCCGTAGCATCCGGAGGCGGAACAGGACGTACACTTCATCCGGACAACATGGCAGCAGGTCCTGCATCATACGGAATGACAGATACAATGGGCCGTATGCATTCAGATGCTCAGTTCGCAGGATCGTCTTCAGTTCCTGCCCACGTTGAGATGATGGGACTTATCGGCATGGGCAATAATCCTATGGTCGGTGCAACCGTTGCGGTAGCAGTTGCGGTGGCAGAGGCTATGAATAAGTAAAATAAAAAGTTTTGATTACAAATATAGGTGGGGCTGCAAAAACCACATAAGTGCGGTGCAGTCCCACCTATTCTGATTACACCATTTATACTTGCAAGAACAACAGTTATGACAGATTCGCTGAGCCAAAAAAAGAATATCAATTATCTTAAAGCATTTGCTATCATAATGGTTGTATTTTATCATGCTGTTTGTGACATATTATGCGCCTCGAATCCGGATGATCTGTTTGCGGCAGGGGGTAAAACAGTAATGGAAAATGTCCACGTCCCGTTATTTTTCTTAATAGCAGGATATTTATGCCATAAGCAGAATATAAAGAATTTCTATATAAAGAAGATTCAACGGATTCTGATTCCGTTTTTGTTCATGTCATGTCTGAAATTGATTTTTAATAATCTGATCTCATCAGCACACATCCACGGTAATGATTTGCTGTATCAATTATTTGATGCATTTGTATGCGGCAGACTATATTGGTTCTGCTATGCACTCCTTGCAGTGTATGCAGCTGCACCGCTGTTTTGGAATAATAAACTGCGGATGTGGGTTGTATTGATAGTCTCATTAACGGCAAATATTATCTTGGATATTAACGGTATTGAACTGACATATGTATTACAAATAGAAAATGTGATATACCAATTGCCTTTTTTTATAACGGGAATGTTGTTGGCACAATATAACATGCTTTGTAAGCCGATATCAGCAGCAATGAAGTCAGTGTCGTCCTTATTATCGTTAATGATTGCGATGATTATGATGTATATGGAATTTATGAAAGGCATTAATAATTATATCATCAATTTTATAATGGGTATTTCCATAATGTATGTTCTGTTTAATATTGCTGTGAGTCTTAAGGGGGCTGTTCCGGATAAAATATTTACATTGCCGGCTCGGTATTCGCTTCAGATCATGTTCCTTGACAGTTTCTACAGAATGCTGATGATACTGGTTTTGTCAAAATTTATGAATTATGATATCTGTATGGTGTTAATGGTTAGTATACTGGTGGTTGTATTGTCATGCTTTACATGCAGATTACTTGAAAAAGTTCCGGTAATAAAAATACTGTTGGGACTGAAAATTGGCAATTCTTGACAGAAAGACATGGAATTGCTAGAATTCTTTGGCAATTATTAAAAATATAAGACATCGAAGGGTAGCAGTGAATTGCTTCGCACATATGGGTGCTTGTAATTCGGCTTGTGTTTATGATCCGGAATATAATCCGGAATCTGGCACGAATAATAGCGGGAATAAAATATGAGTTATAGAAGACCTAAAAACATAGACGATGAAAATTTTTCTGCAAAGTCAAGAAATGGACGGGCAGAATCAGCACGACATAGGGCAGATGACAGCAGCGTACGAATCTCCGATGAAGAATTCGATCGTATCCTGAACGATTTTAAGGAATCTGCAAACAGAAATAATGAATATCATAAGGCCAATCGATATAGAAATGATTATGAAGATTTTGTTGAGACCGACGGATTTTCAGCGGAGGAGTTTCTGATATATGACGATAGTATCGATGATACCAGAAGATATCGAAAACGTGAACGGAAGCATTATAAAGATGAGTATTATGATGCCTACGACAGGGGCCCATCTGCTGCGAGACGAATAATAGGCAAGATAATGTTATATCTGCAGGCAGCCATTTCTGTTCTTTTGATAATACTTTTAATCAATCTGAATATTTTATCCGGCAAATATCTTGCGATGATTGCAGGCGGATTGGCAGTATTGTGGCTTATAATTTTCTTTACACAGAGGAAGCGCCGCAATGTCGGCCAGGCTATTGGTATGATTGCTGCAATGATTTTAAGTGTCGTAATGGCGGTCGGATCAGCGTATCTCATAAAAACCAATCAGATGTTAAGTAATGTGTCATCGAGGTCATATGATATCAGAACATATGATGTGGTAGTGCTAAACAGCAACAGTGCACAGAATATAACAGACGCTGCAGATTATACATTTGCAATAGATACGACCATAAGTGAAAGTAACCGCTCGTCTGTTATTTCGGATATACAGAAAGATACTGGGACATCTGTAAAAGTTGTTGAAATGTCATCGGCAACGGAATTGGCCAGTGCACTTCTTAACGGAGAGACACAGGCAGTAATTTATAATGATGCGTTCACATCGACCATAGTAGAGCAGTATGCTGACTATGAAAGTCAGATCAGAATAATAGGAAGTTATACGATCAAAACAGAGTCTAACGTGAATAATGTGGATGTAGATGTACTGGGCGGAGCTTTCCTTGTATTTATCAGCGGAACTGATTCGGATGGAACAGTATCATTAACAGGAAGAAGTGATGTTGACATCGTAGTTGGTGTTAATACGGTAACGAATCAGATTCTTATGATCACTATACCTCGTGATTATTATGTGGAAGTACCGGGTATCACATCATCTGGTTCAAGAGACAAGCTGACGCATGCAGGCATTTACGGCATGGACGAATTACTGGCAACGGTAGAAAACCTGCTTGGACGTGAAATTAATTATTATGTGAGACTTAATTTCTCTTCAATGGTTGAGATCGTTGATGCTATGGGAGGAGTAACGATTGAAAATGAGCAGGAGTTCACTTCTCACGGAGGATATTATTATCCTGCGGGTACGCTTACTCTTGACGGTGAGTACACATTACATTATGTACGTGAACGATATGCTTTTGAAGACGGAGATTTTGCAAGGGGAAGACACCAGATCCAGGTTATTCAGGCTATGATGGATAAACTTATATCGGCAAATACTCTGACAAGCTATAATGCACTGGCTGATGCAATATCTAATTTTGCAGTTACAAATATGCCGGCAGATGATATAAAGTCGTTGATAAGATATCAATTTAATAGTACGCCTTCATGGCACATTGTAAGTTATCAGCTGCTGGGAGATGTCATGTACCAGCCGTGCCAGAGTGCTAATTATGAGCTGCTGTCGGTAGACATGCCATATGAAGAAGCAATAGAAAATGCACAGACACTGTTAGATCAATTGTTCGATGGAGAGGTTCTTTCTGAAGATTTACAATTGACAGATAACGGACAGCTGACATACGTGATGACACCGGTAGGATGACACTTGAAAAGGATATAACCAGGTGCTACACTTTCAGTCGATAAAGAAGGAGGCAAAAATTCATGCTGACAGTTATAGATCATCCGTTAATTAAGCATAAGATAAGCATTATGCGAAATAAAGACACTTCTACTTATATTTTTAAGCAGAATCTTGATGAGATTGCCAAGCTTATGGCATACGAGGTTACCAGAAATGTTCCGATAAAGGAAAAACCAATAGAGACACCTATATGCGATACGATAGGTTATGAGATCGCTCAGCCGGTGGTTCTGGTTCCGATTTTAAGAGCCGGAATCGGCCTGGTAGATGGGTTCCGAGATATTATTCCGATAGCCAAGATCGGTCATATAGGAATGTACAGAGATGAGGAGACGCTGGAACCTATTGAATATTATGCAAGATTTCCTAAGTGTATGTCAGAGTCGCTGGTTATAATTACCGATCCGATGCTGGCAACAGGCGGCAGCGCCTCCGCAGCCATAACCAACATTAAGAAAAGGGGAGCGAAGAAGATCCTGCTTGTGTGTCTGGTGGGAGTACCTGAGGGCGTTGCAAGGATTCAGAGAGAGCATCCGGATGTAGATATTACACTGGCGGCAATGGATGATCACCTTAATGAGAGAGGATATATTGTGCCGGGTCTTGGTGATGCCGGTGACAGATTATTTGGAACAGATTGATTAAATGATCTTAATAGAACCGGCTGTCAGCCGGTTCTTTGTCATTATGAGAAGATGCAGTGATAATGAGAAACAGTTCACAAAAGTGTGGTTGCTGAAGTTAAAGGAAAGTCAAATATGACCATAAGAGAAGAACGTGAAGAATTCGAGGAACGTACTTTAAGTAAATATGCATCACTGTCAACAAAGACTAAGGGAAGAGAGCGGGATATTGAGCCATGCCCCATCAGGACTTGCTATCAGAGAGATCGGGACAGAATACTTCACAGCAAATCATTCAGAAGACTGAAACATAAGACACAGGTATTTCTTGCACCTACGGGAGATCATTACAGAACGAGGCTTACCCATACGCTGGAGGTATCACAGATATCAAGAACCATATCAAGAGCACTGTGGCTTAATGAGGATCTGACGGAGGCCGTTGCATTAGGCCACGACCTGGGGCATACGCCATTCGGACACGAAGGGGAACGGGCTCTTAATTCAAGACATCCTTTTAAGCATAATATTCAAAGTCACAGAATTGTTGAGAAGATTGAAAATGACGGGGAAGGCCTGAATCTTACCTGGGAAGTCAGGGACGGAATCCTTAATCACAGTATGGGAACGATCCCGGCAACGCTGGAAGGGCGCGTTGTAAGACTGTCTGATAAGATAGCATATATAAATCATGATATGGATGATGCAATAAGAGCCGGTATACTTCACGAAGAGGACGTGCCGGAGGATATTTGCGAGGTTCTGGGATGGTCAAGAAAGGAACGATTGGATTTTCTCGTAAAGGATATTATTATGAATTCGCTTAATAAAGATGATATAGTAATGTCTGATAAATCCTTTGACGCCATGATGCGGTTAAGGCAATTCATGTTTGATAATCTGTATTTTGATTCTGAATGTAAAACTCAGGAGGGTAAGGCCAACACAATGATAGTATCGCTTTATGACTATTATTGTGAGCATCCGGATAAAATGCCGGTTGAGTACCTGGGACTTATGGACAAATACGGACAAAGCCTTGAGCGAACTGTCTGTGATTATGTTTCGTGCATGACTGACTATTATTCAGTAGCAGCATTTAAAGAATTATTTATACCTGAATTCTGGAGGAAATAATGTTCTATCCGCAAGAAGTAATAGAACAGGTTATTGAAGCCAATAACATAGTAGATGTAATATCACAATACGTCAGGCTGACCAAAAAGGGATCAACTTATTTTGGACTGTGTCCTTTCCATAATGAAAAGACACCGTCTTTTTCTGTTACGGATAATGGGGACAGAAAGATGTTTTACTGCTTTGGTTGCCATAGCGGCGGTAATGTCATGACATTTCTCATGAAATATGAGAATTATACATACAGTGAGGCTCTGAATGTGCTTGCTGACAGGGCCGGTATTACGCTGCCTAAACCGCAATATTCCCAGGAAGATTCCGCCAAATATCAGCTCAAAGAGAAAGTACTTGAAATATATAAAGAGGCGGCGGTTTATTATTATCATCTGCTGAAGACTGAACACGGCAGACAGGCATACGAATATCTGAAAAACAGGCAATTAACTGATGAGACTATATTAAAATATGGGTTGGGATATTCTGACAAATATCGTGATGATCTGTACAGATATATAAAATCTAAGGGATATTCAGACGAGATAATGAAAGCAACTGGTCTGTTCTCCATTAAGGAAAATGATGTACATGACTATTTCTGGAACAGAGTAATGTTCCCTATTATGGATGTAAGAAACAGGGTTATTGCTTTCGGCGGCAGGGTTATGGGAGACGGAGAACCCAAATATCTCAATTCCCCTGAGACGGTAGCCTTCGAAAAAAGCAAGACACTCTTCGGCCTTAATGTGGCCAAGAAGCATAAAGGCAATGAATTGATTTTATGTGAGGGGTATATGGATGTGATCTCGCTGCATCAGGCAGGATTTACCAATGCAGTGGCATCCCTGGGAACAGCCCTTACAGCAGGCCATGTAAACATGCTTAAGAGGTATACTGATAATGTGGTCATATCATATGACGCAGATAGTGCTGGAAGAAATGCTGCATTAAGAGCCATTCCTATGCTGAGGTCACAGGGTATCAATACGAAGGTAATTAACCTGAAACCATATAAGGACCCCGATGAACTTATTAAGGCTGAGGGCGCTGACACTTACAAAGAAAGATTAAGAACTGCCAGAAACAGTTTTTTATTTGAAATAGATGTTCTTAAGGAATCATTTGACCTTAATGATCCTGACGGAAGGACGAAATTCCAGACTCAGACAGCCCGCAGGTTAAGTGAATTCGAGGATGAAATCGAAAGAGACAGTTATATTCAGACAGTCAGCCGTGAGTTCGATATTGATTATAAAATGCTCAGGGACAGGGTGATAAGATATGCCCTAAGCACGGATAATAGGCCTGTCAGACAGCCGGACAATCCGTCGTTTAAACCGAAGAAAAAAGGAAAGGGCAGGGCAGCCATATCTGAAAGTATGAAAACGGTTCTCTCATATCTGGCAGAGTATCCTGCGGGATATGCAAGAATAAAGAATATAATAAATGCAGCGGATTTTGATATTGAGCCTTATTCCGGCATAGCTGAGCTTTTATTTGAGCAATTGTTGAAGGGAAAGGTCAATGTTGCAGCTATAATAGGGGCCTTTCCGGATGAAGCAGAGCAGGAAAAGGCAGCTGAGATCCTGAATGCTGCAGACAAGGAAGAAACTATTGATGTTCTGCAGAAAAATATAAATCAGTGTGTGATCAATATAAAGTCTCACTCTATCGAAAGTCAGATATCTCAGGAAGAAGATATCCTGAAGACCTTGTCTTTAAAGCAGCAGCAGGAGAAATTGAAACAGCTGAATATATTTAGCAGTAACTAACCTTTATCAATATCTTAAACAGTAACTGCGCATAAACATGATAATTGCCGCGTGCCGTGAACCTCGGCGTGCAGACACTGTTCGAAAACGCCTTCGCTTTTATTACACACTTTATCAGTGTCTGCGCCGTCCCGGCACGCGAGTATGTAGCAGCAATATTTTTATCGTCGTGCAGCCTGCTGCGATCAGAACATAGAATGAAAGTGAATAATAAATGTCAATATCATACAGATTAAAACAGGTCGCCGGTAAGGTGACTAACGGATACAGGATCGCGGATATCGGAAC
Source organism: Treponemataceae bacterium (assembly GCA_963599255.1). Classification (GTDB taxonomy): domain Bacteria; phylum Bacillota; class Clostridia; order Lachnospirales; family Lachnospiraceae; genus RGIG5612. The sequence goes on along the minus strand of CAVBWS010000003.1, from coordinate 66,978 downwards.
GGATCACGGATATGTTCCGGTAATGTTGCTGCGGGAGGGGATTGTGCCCTATGCAATAGCGGTGGATATAAGTAAGGGATCACTACAGAAGGCAAGGGAGAATGCTGTAAGGTCAGGACTTGAGGATAAAATGGATTGTCGATTAGGAGACGGATTATCCTGTGTTAAACCGGGAGAAGCAGATTCTATAATAATATGCGGCATGGGCGGAATACTTATGAGACGCATATTAGAAGAAGGCAAGGAAACTGCACTGAGTGCCAGAGAGCTTATCTTGTCACCTCACAGAAATCCTGAGCTTATAGTAGAATTTCTTCAGGAAAACGATTTTAGGATTATCTCTGATGAGATAATTGAAGATAAGAAGAAGCAATACAGGATAATCAAGGGCTTAAACTTGGCATTGAATTATGAATGATTTGATTGTATCATATACTAACTCAAGGGAGGCTGAATGGTCGCGCCGCATGATATGCGGTGAGGAAAGTCCGGGCTTCACAGGGCAGGATGCCAGATAACGTCTGGCGGGAGAAATTCCAGGACAAGTGCAACAGAAAGTATACCGCCCGCAAGGGTAAGGGTGAAAAGGCAGCTTAAGAGACTACCGGTCTGTCGGTAACGGCAGATGCAATGTAAACTCCATCCGAAGCAAGACCAAACAGATAGTGTTAATGGCGGCCCGTCTGGCTATCGGGTAGGTCGCGCAGAGTCAGTTGGTGACAGCTGAACAAGATAGATGACCATTTTAAATGACAGAACCCGGCTTACAGGCGCCCCTAAGAGTGATTACCGGCAGGATATTTGCCTGCCGGTATCAAAAATGCAGAGCAGGCTGTAAGAACAAGCCGGCATCTGCAGATAAGACAGGTGGTTGTATGGAAATAAATCAGGAACATAGTCAGGAACAGGCTGATAAGCTGTATGAAGAATTTCTGGATTCCAGATATATCAGAGAAAAAAGAGAGATCCTGCGTAAGCTGTATGCAAAAGAATGGCTGACAGATAAGATGATAGACGATTTTGCAATAACGCTGGATATAGCAGTTTCATCAGGCAGTCTTGATGACAGATATTATGATTTTATGAAGTGCCTGGATTCAATGGCTAAATTCGAAACCACGGGATTAAGATAGAGATTTATCTGACAAGAAAATTATAGCTTATAGTCTATAGTGAAATGAGGTATATAGAAATGAATGTAATGTATAAGAGCACCAGAGGAGACGGAACGCTGATAACAGCAAGTCAGGCTGTGCTGCAGGGTCTTGCTCCTGATGGCGGACTGTATGTACCGGATGCGATACCGGAACTGGGAGTGGAGGTATCAGCACTTGTAGAGATGGATTATAAACAGATTGCTTATCTTGTTATGAGCAAATTCCTGTCTGATTATACAGAAGAAGAGCTTAAGGACTGCATAGAGCATGCATATGATTCTAAGTTTGATATAGCAGAGATTGCTCCGGTCGTAAAAAAGGGGCAGGCGTATTACATGGAACTGTTCCACGGCGCAACAATCGCATTTAAGGACATGGCTCTTTCAATCCTGCCTCATCTTCTTACCAAGGCGGCACGTAAGAATAATGTGTCAAATGAAATCGTAATTCTTACAGCAACCTCGGGCGACACCGGTAAGGCTGCGATGGCCGGATTTGCTGACGTACCGGGTACGAGGATCGTTGTATTCTATCCTAAGGGCGGCGTAAGCCGCATCCAGGAACTTCAGATGCTTACACAGAAGGGCAGCAATACATGCGTGATCGGAGTTCATGGCAACTTCGATGATGCGCAGAGTGCTGTAAAGAGAATGTTTAATGATGCAGCACTTAAGGAGCAGTTGGCTACAAACGGCTATCAGTTTTCATCAGCCAATTCAATTAACATTGGCCGATTGGTGCCGCAGGTTGCGTATTATGTATGGGCATATTCAAGGCTCGTTAAAAATGGTGCTGTTAAGGCTGGGGAGAAGATTAATTTTGTCGTTCCTACCGGTAACTTCGGTAACATCCTTGCAGGATATTATGCTAAACTCATGGGTCTTCCTGTAAATAAATTAATATGCGCATCCAATGACAACAAGGTCTTATATGATTTCTTTAAAACAGGCATATACAATAAGAACAGAGAATTTATTCTTACAAGTTCACCGTCTATGGACATATTGATTTCAAGTAATCTGGAGCGTCTTATTTACAAGGTATGCGGCAATTCTTCAGAATTGAACAGCACATATATGAAGGATCTGGCAAATAAAGGCGTATACACACTTAATATAAACCAGATAGCCAGATTAGAGGATTTTGTTCCGGGATACGCTGATGAGAAGACCAATGCAGAAGAGATCAAACGTGTTTATGATGAGACAGGATATGTAATAGACACGCATACGGGAGTGGCATCTGCAGTGTACAGACAGTATGTTTCAGATACGGATGACTCAACGCCGACGGTAATTGTTTCTACGGCCAGTCCGTATAAGTTCACAAGATCAGTTATGACATCAATTGATCCGTCGTATGATAAGCTGGAAGATTTCGATCTTATAAGGGAACTTAATAAAATATCCGGAGTTGAAATCCCGAATGCCATTAAGGAAATAATGAATGCAGATATCAGACATAATATTGTATGTGATATCGATAAGATGGAAACAGAGGTGAAAGGATTTTTAGGTATTTAAATGAACGGAATAGTTGACTGGATTGCGCAGACATTCGGATCCTGGAACCATGAACTTGTAATTTTTATTATATCGCTGTTTCCGATTCTTGAATTACGAGGAGGATTGATTGCAGCCGCGCTGCTTCAGGTACCGTATATACCGGCTATTTTCATTTGTATGCTGGGTAATATCATACCGATTCCGTTTATTCTGCTGTTAATAGAGAAGATATTTGCGTTTCTTAAGAAATTTAAGACCACAGGCAGATTTGTAACATATCTTGAGACCAAAACAATGAAAAAAAGAGACCAGATTGATAAGTGGGGTTTCTGGGGTCTCGTGATCTTTGTAGGTATTCCACTTCCTGGAACCGGAGGCTGGACAGGAGCCTTACTTGCATCACTTCTTAGAATGCCTGTTAAGAAATCTGCTCCGGCAATTGGTATCGGAATCTGTCTGGCAGCTGCCATAATGAGCTTCGTTACTTATGGGGTGCCTTGGATCGTGTCCTTATTCGGATGATGGAGACGATGAGATCCGCTTAGTGAGAACGCCATATGAGACAGGGCAGCGGCAGTTGAGTAATTGATTTTAATATAAGATAAATTTTTAATATAAGATGCCCGGGCTGGTTTAGGATTAAATTAGCGCCGGGCTTATATTGTAAGATGGGACATTGATCTGATGAATAACAGTAATTTTTTCGCCATGATGGCAAGGATGAAATATGTTAACAGATGGGGACTTATGAGAAACACTATTCCTGAGTCGCTGTCTGATCATACCATGGATGTAGTTGTGATAGCACATGCTCTTGCTGTCATAAGCAATATTTATTTTAACAAAAATTTAGATGAGAGCAGAACGGCATTGCTGGCAGCATTTCATGATGCACCTGAGATAATAACGGGAGATATGCCTACACCGGTAAAGTATTATGATGCAGAAATAAAGAATGCCTACTCAAAGGTAGAAGAGGCCGCGATCCGAAAAATGCTGGAGGCCCTTCCTGAGGAGATGCGGGGAGCTTATGAAGGTCTGATGAAGGAAAATCAGGAATCAGACAAGGTGCTCATGAAATATGTTAAGGCAGCAGATAAGATATCTGCACTCATAAAATGCATCGAAGAAGAGAGAATGGGCAATAAAGATTTTGAGCGGGCGAAGGAATCAACAGTGGCAATAATTAAAAATCTGCAAATGCCGGAAGTAGATTTCTATATGGAGCATTTTATGCCGGGATATTATCTGACACTGGATGAACAGACATCAAAATAAATGCCGCATAAGTTAAAATTCCATTGAATGGATTTACAAGGTATTCCGTGCTGGGACTGCGCCGTCCCGGCACGACATGATCTGCAGTGATGACATAAAATGTCACATTGCCTGGAAAACTGTTATAGAGTATAATACCCCCGTCAGCTTAAGGACATCAATGCAATGAAGAAACGAGGTTTTTAGATGGGAAAATATTTTGGTACCGATGGCTTCAGAGGCAAAGCCGGAGAGGTATTAAGAAGCGAACATGCATATAAAATAGGAAGATTTATCGGTTGGTATTATGGCCAGAAGCATTCTAAGAATAACAGAGCTAAGATTGTAATAGGTAAGGACACAAGACGTTCTTCTTATACTCTGGAAAATGCTCTGGCAGGCGGAATTACGGCATCGGGGGCGGATGCATATCTTCTGCATGTAACAACAACTCCGTCGGTAAGCTTTATAACAAGAGATGCAGGATTTGACTGCGGCATTATGGTTTCTGCAAGTCATAATCCTTATTATGATAACGGAATAAAGCTTCTTAATTCAGACGGTGAGAAAATGCCGGATGAAGTTATTAAGCAGATAGAAGAATATCTTGACAGTACAGAAGATACAATTCCTTATGCGACAGATGACACCATCGGTAAGACAGAGGATTTCTATTTTGGCAGAAACAGATATATAGGATATCTGTCCAATCTGGCAGTTAAGTCATTTGAAAATTGCAGGGTTGCGCTTGATTGCGCAAACGGATCAGCATGGATGATAGCCAGGGCAGTATTTGATGCATTGGGAGCAAAATCTCAGGTAATAAATAATACACCGGACGGCACGAATATTAACATGGGATGCGGTTCAACTCACATAGAGGGACTTCAGAAGTATGTTAAAGAAAACATGCTGGATGTAGGATTTGCATTTGACGGTGACGCAGACAGATGTCTGGCAGTAGACGAAAATGGCGATGTTATAAACGGCGATCAGATCATCTTTATCTGTGCAAAATATTTCAAAGAACATAATACACTTCCTAACAATAAGGTCGTTGTAACAATTATGTCTAATCTGGGACTTCTCAAGGCTCTGGACAGAGAAGGCATCGCCTACGAGAAAACAAATGTAGGTGACAAATATGTATATGAGAGAATGAAGCAGACAGGAGATGTGCTGGGAGGAGAGCAGTCCGGTCATATCATTTTTGCATCACATGCCCATACAGGTGACGGAATACTTACGGCGATCATGCTGATGAATGTTATGATCAAAACCCAGCTTCCGTTAAGCATACTGGCTAAGAGCTGCAAGATGATGCCTCAGGTACTTAAAAATGTTGAAGTAGATGATAAAGATGGCACGTTAAATGATCCGAAGGTTCAGACAGCGGTTGCACACTGTACAGAACAGTTAGGCGACAGAGGAAGAGTTCTTCTTCGCGCCAGCGGAACAGAGCCGGTTTTAAGAGTTATGGCTGAGGCAGAAACTGATAAGGAAGCTGAAGAAAATGTTGATTACATCATTGGAGCCATGGCTCAGGCAGGACATTTAATTCAGATCAGAAGATAGTGGACTGCGAGGTTCTGGTGCGTTACGTATGGTCAGATATTACGTGCCGGGACGGCGCAGTCCACTACGAGAAAACAATCAGCGAAGGCGTTTTCGAGCAGTGGCTGCACGCCGAGGTTCACGGCACGTAATGACTTAGAGTATAGACAGGAAGGTATGGAGACTAAATTCTATGAACATAAAGACAACAGATTTATTTGATCTGGAACATACAAAAGCAGCCGATTATTTGCGGCAATATGAATATCCGTGGCAGGCATTGGCCGGAATAGCGGATTTTGTGGAGGCTTACGGCAGGAGCCTTCCGCAGGAAGAGTATGATCAGATCGCGGAGAATGTATGGATAGCCAAGGATGTGGTTATTTACAATAAGCTGTCTAATTATTTCAAAGGTCCTTGTGTTATAGGACATAGGACTGAGGTGAGGCCGGGAGCTTTTATAAGGGGTTCGGTCCTGGTGGGAGATGACTGTGTTGTGGGCAATTCTACAGAACTTAAGAATGTAATATTGTTTGATAATGTTCAGGTGCCTCACTACAATTACGTAGGAGACTCTATCCTGGGATATAAGGCTCACATGGGAGCCGGCTCGATTACTTCTAATGTTAAGAGTGATAAGAAAAATGTTGTCATTCATAATAATGGCGAGGAATACGAAACCGGCCGAAAGAAAATAGGCGGAATGATAGGGGATCATGTTGAAGTAGGCTGTGGAAGCATAATTAATCCGGGAACAGTAGTTGGCAGATGCAGCAATATCTATCCGCTTTCTTCTGTAAGGGGATGTGTCCCGGAAAACAGTATTTATAAGAACGAAGGAGATATTGTTGTCAAGAAATAAGACAATATGCAATAATACTCGGCTGAGGTGTTAAGTTGTTCAGAGTCGCTTCGCAAATGCACAGCAGAGAGCATTTGCATATCTCTGAACAGTTGCGGAAAATGAAATGGAGGAAGGAATTAAATGGCAAAAGTTGATCTAACCAAGTACAACATCACAGGAACAACGGAGATAGTATATAATCCGTCATACGAATTGTTATACGAAGAAGAAACAAAACCGGGCCTGGAGGGCTATGAGGTTGGACAGGTTACAGAACTTGATACTGTTAATGTAATGACAGGTATTTATACAGGCCGTTCACCACAGGATAAATACATTGTAATGGATGAGAATTCCAAGGACACTGTTTGGTGGACAACTGAAGGATATAAGAATGATAATCATCCGATGAGTGAAGAGGTCTGGGCACAGGTTAAGGAAATCGCCAAAAAGGAACTGTGCAATAAGAGACTGTTCGTTGTAGATGCATTTTGCGGTGCAAATGCTGATACAAGGATGGCAGTCCGCTTCATAATGGAGGTTGCATGGCAGGCTCATTTTGTTAAGAATATGTTTATTGTGCCTACAGATGAGGAACTTGAAAACTTCGAACCGGACTTTGTTGTATATAACGCATCTAAGGCTAAGGTGGAAAAATACAAGGAGTTAGGCCTTAATTCGGAGACTTGCGTAGCATTTAATATCACAAGTCGTGAGCAGGTGATCATCAATACCTGGTATGGTGGTGAGATGAAGAAGGGTATGTTCTCCATGATGAACTACTATCTGCCGCTTAAGGGCATTGCATCTATGCATTGCTCAGCTAACTGTGATATGGAGGGCAAGCATACAGCTATATTCTTCGGCCTTTCAGGAACAGGCAAGACAACACTTTCAACAGATCCTAAGAGACTGCTTATCGGCGATGATGAACATGGCTGGGATGACAACGGAGTATTTAATTTCGAAGGCGGCTGCTATGCTAAGGTTATAGGTCTTGATAAGGAATCGGAGCCTGATATCTATAATGCGATCAAGCGAAATGCCCTTCTTGAAAATGTAACAGTATCCGCTGACGGCAAGATCGATTTTAATGACAAGTCAGTTACGGAGAATACCCGCGTTTCATATCCTATTTCTCACATTGAGAAGATTGCTTCAAATGTTAATAAAGTTTCAGCAGGTCCGGCTGCAGATAATGTAATATTCCTGTCAGCTGATGCGTTCGGAGTACTGCCTCCGGTATCAATTTTAACACCGGAGCAGACACAGTATTATTTCCTGTCAGGATTTACGGCTAAATTAGCAGGAACAGAGAGAGGCATTACAGAGCCTACTCCTACATTCTCAGCATGCTTTGGTCAGGCCTTCTTAGAGCTTCATCCGACAAAATACGGTGAAGAGCTTGTTAAGAAGATGAATAAGTCAGGAGCTAAGGCTTATCTTGTAAATACCGGTTGGAACGGAACAGGCAAGAGAATTACAATTAAGGACACTCGCGGCATAATTGATGCTATCTTAAACGGAGACATCAAGAAGGCACCGACTAAGACCATTCCGATCTTTAATTTAGAGGTTCCGACTGAACTTCCGGGAGTAGACTCAGGAATACTAGATCCTCGTGATACTTACAAAGATGCTTCGGAGTGGGAAACTAAGGCTAGGGATCTTGCAGCAAGATTCCAGAAGAATTTTGTTAAATATACATCAAATGAAGCCGGCAAAGCCTTAGTTTCAGCAGGACCGCAGCTGTAAACTGCATGGATATAGAGTATTTGCTTGTGCAAATGCTGCCGGGTCAGAATATTGCTGTTGATATTCTGATGCAATAATGCTAATATTGAGTTGCCCAAAACTGGGCTGATATTTTGAACCTACACCGATTTAAAGGGATTCCAATATTTATTAGCCTATGACATGCCTCTTTAACGTGGACTTCAGAAGTTAATGTGCGGCAAACCCACCTAGCATACTGCTAGGGATCAAAATTCAGCCATTTGGTTTTGGGGTTTAAAGAAATTACAGGGATGCGAGAGATTCGCATCCTTTTCTTTTTCGTGAAATCGGTAAAACGGGTAAAACGCATTTTCCTCGTTATTGACACGATATTTTAACTGTATTAGAATTTAACTTGTGTGCTTACCGGCGGTATGCTGGTGTTTGCATGCAATGGTTTTAGTATGAAGGGGATAAAGACATGAAGGAAAAACTTGCGAAAATTAAGCAGGAAGCATTAGAAAATATTGCGAATTCGTCTTCTGTTGAGGCATTAAATGACCTTAAGGTTGCATATCTGGGCAAGAAGGGTCAGCTTACAGAAATACTTAAGAGCATGAAGGATGTTTCTGCTGAAGAAAGACCTAAGATCGGTCAGATGGTTAATGAAACCAGAAGTGAGATCGAGGGTCGAATCGACCAGATGAGACAGGAATTTGAAAACAAGAGACTTGAGGCCAAATTAAAGTCAGAGGTTATCGATGTTACACTTCCGGGAAAGAAAAAGAAATTAGGTCATATTCATCCTAATAACATGATTCTAAAGGAAGTTGAGGATATATTTGTGGGAATGGGATATGAGGTGGTTTCAGGACCTGAAGTTGAATATGATTATTATAACTTCGAGGCACTTAATATTCCGGCCAATCATCCGGCCAAGGATGAGCAGGATACATTCTATATCAACAAAGATATTTTGCTGAGAACTCAGACCTCCTCGGTTCAGATACACGAGATGGAGAGGGGCGTTCTTCCGATCAGAATGATAGCTCCGGGCAGAGTATTCCGTGCAGATGAAGTTGATGCAACGCACTCACCGTCTTTCCATCAGATAGAAGGACTCGTTATTGATAAAGGCATTACATTTGCCGATCTTAAGGGTACATTGGAAGAGTTTGCCAAGAGATTTTTCGGACCAGATACTAAAACCAAATTACGACCACATCATTTTCCGTTTACAGAGCCGTCTGCAGAGGTGGATGTAAGCTGCTTCAAATGCGGAGGAAAAGGCTGCAGATTCTGTAAGGGCGAGGGCTGGATTGAGATCCTCGGCTGCGGAATGGTACACCCTCACGTACTTGAAATGGTTGGAATTGATCCTAATGAATATTCAGGATTTGCCTTTGGATTAGGTCTTGAGAGACTTACTCTTCTTAAATGCGAGATAGATGATATGAGATTATTATACGAGAATGACATGAGGTTCCTGAAACAGTTTTAGGAAAGGAGAGAAAAATGAACGCATCATTATCATGGATTAAATCATTTGTACCGGATCTGGAATGTTCATATCAGGAATTCAGAGATGCAATGACTCTCTCCGGCACGAAGGTTGAAGAATTCAAGGTCTTAGACAGGGATCTTGATAAGATAGTTATAGGTCAGGTTCTCAAGGTAGAGAAGCATCCTGATGCAAATAAACTGGTTATCTGCCAGGTTAATGTCGGAACCGAGACAATTCAGATTGTAACGGGTGCTTCCAATGTATTCGAAGGCGCTAAGGTACCGGTCGTATTAGACGGAGGCAGAGTAGCAGGGGGACATGACGGAAGCCTTACAGAAGGCGGTATTAAGATTAAAAAGGGCAAGCTGAGAGGCATAGAGTCTGACGGCATGATGTGCTCGATCGAAGAACTGGGTTCGACCAGGGAGATGTACCCTGATGCACCGGAGGATGGATTGTATATTCTGCCGGAGGATGCACCTGTGGGAGCAAATGCTGCAGAATATCTGGGCCTTCATGATGCTAACTACGAGTTTGAGATCACATCAAACAGAGTCGATTGCTACAGCGTAATGGGTATTGCCAGAGAGGCAGCTGCAACCTTCAGAAAAGAATTCGTAAATGAAGAGCCTGTTATCAAGGGCAGATCCGACGACAATATTAAGGATTATCTGGATGTTGAGATTCAGGATAAGGACTTATGCCGCAGATATACAGCCAAGGTTGTTAAGAATATAAGACTGGCACCGTCACCTAGATGGTTAAGACAGCGTCTTGCCAGCAACGGCATCAGACCGATCAATAATGTAGTTGATATCACAAACTACGTCATGGAAGAGTATGGCCAGCCGATGCATGCATTTGATTATGATACCATCAGGGACCATAAGATCGTGGTAAAACGTGCTCAGGACGGCGACAAATTCATGACCCTTGATGGTCAGGAGCGAGATCTTGATAAGGATATTCTTATGATCTGCGATGGCGAGAGACAGATCGGCATTGCAGGCATCATGGGAGGCGAAGAGTCCAAGATCACAGATGATGTTAAGACATTGGTATTTGAAAGCGCATGCTTCGATGGCACCAATAATCGTTTGTCTTCTAAGAGATTGGGGCTTCGTACCGATGCATCGGGAAAATATGAGAAGGGTCTTGATCCTAACAATACGGTTCCTGCGATCATCCGTGCATGCCAGCTGATTGAAGAGTTAGATGCAGGTGACGTGGTTGACGGTATGATTGATATTTATCCGGAACCTGTTGAAGAAAAGAAGATCAAGTTTGAGCCTGACAGAATAAATGCATACCTGGGAACTGATATTTCGGCACAGCAGCAGCTGTCATATTTCCCGACACTTGGGATCAGATATAACGAAAAGGATCAGATGCTTACGATTCCTACCTTCAGACAGGATCTGTTAAGAGGTGCTGATATTGCCGAAGAAGTTGCAAGATTCTATGGATATGACAAGATTCCTGCGTCACTTCCGGCGTCTAAGGAGGCCAGCGGTAAGCTGTCATACGAATTTGTGGTTGACGATAAGATAAGAACATTTATGCAGGCTTACGGATACTCAGAGGCTATGACATATTCATTTGAAAGTCCTAAGGTATTTGATAAGTGTCTTATTGATACAAATGACAAATTAAGAAAGGTAATAGTGATCAGCAATCCGTTGGGAGAGGATTACAGCATTATGCGTACGACCCTGCTTAATGGTATGTTTACTTCACTTTCTACTAACTATAACAGGAGAAATAAGGAAGCTGCTTTATTTGAATTGTCTAATATCTATATTCCTGAGGAGCTTCCGCTTACGAAGCTTCCGGATGAGAGAATGACTCTGTGCCTTGGTTTCTATGGCGATGGAGATTTCTTTGATCTGAAGGGGGCAGTTGAGGAACTCCTTGATGCAATGGGCATGAAGGGTCCGAGAAAATACGAGAATAAGGGAAATCTCAATTTCCTGCATCCGGGACGTCAGGCAGTTCTTACGTATAACTCACAGGAAATAGGATTTCTGGGAGAGGTTCATCCGACTGTTGTTAAGAATTATTCACTGGCAGCTAAAACATATGTCGCACAGGTTGATGTAAAGGCAATATACGGTCTGGCTGATTTTGATAAGAAATACGAAGGAATTCCGAAGTTCCCTGCAACAAGCAGAGATATAAGCCTTGTGATGAAGAAGGATATTCCGGCAGGACATATTGAGGAAATAATTGAAAAATACGGCGGTAAGCTGGTTGAACACTTTGAATTGTTCGATATTTACGAAGGCGAGCAGGTGGGAGAAGGCAACAAATCATTGGCTTATACCATCAGATTTCGCGCTAAGGATCGTACTCTGGAAGACGGTGATGTAGCACCTATAATGGAGAAGATCATCAGCAAGCTTGGGGAAATAGGGGCACAGCTCAGAAGCTGATGTACATCTAAAAGTTCATGGACAAGAATTTACTGCTTGTGTTAAAATAAGTCGGTTAAAATACCTATCTGAAAAGAGGATGGAAATGAAAAAGACAAAACATATTATAATTTTTATCATTGCAATGCTTGTTATCATTGCATGCTGCCTTGTTACCGGATTCGGTATAGGCGGAGGACACCTTGGCTCAGCTAAGAATATAACACTGGGCCTTGATTTAAGGGGCGGTGTCAGTGTTACATATCAGGCTACTGAAGAGAATCCTTCAGCAACAGATATGGCAGATACAATTTATAAGCTGCAGCTGCGTGTGCAGCAGTACAGCACAGATGCCAGTGTATACCAGGAAGGTTCTAACAAGATCACAGTTGAGATTCCAGGTGTATATGATACACAAACTGTAATAGATGAACTGGGAAAACCGGGATCATTACAGTTCGTAACATATGATAATACCAAGGAAGACGGTTCTACAGATTATGATAATCCGACCGTATGGGTTACAGGTACAGATGTTGCCAATGCTCAGGCAGCCAGCCAGACTAATTCTCAGACAGGTTCATCACAGTTTGTGGTTCAGCTGACACTTACAAGTGAAGGCGCTGAAAAATTCGCTGAAGCAACAGAGGCTAATCTTAAGAAGCCAATCTATATCATATATGATGGCGAGACAGTAAGCAGCCCTGTAGTTCAGTCCGTAATTTCGGATGGTCAGTGCGTAATTGAAGGAATGGAATCATACGAAGCAGCAACTAATCTTGCATCAACTATTCGTATCGGTTCTCTGAGCCTTGAACTTCAGGAGGTTTCATCTAAGGTCGTTTCCGCTAAGCTGGGTGATAATGCGATTTCCACATCTCTTATTGCAGGTATAATTGCACTTCTTCTTATCATAATCTTTATGATTGCTTATTACAGGATTCCTGGTGTTGCGGCTGCATTTTCTATGATATTCTTCACAGCAGCAATACTTCTTATGATGAATGCCTTCAACCTGACGCTTACGATCTCCGGTATTGCCGGTATTATCCTTACCATAGGTATGGCTGTTGACGGCAATGTTATTATCAATGCCCGTATCAGAGAAGAGATCGCCATGGGCAATACCATTGAGCAGTCGATCAAGAACGGCTTTAAGAAGTCAACATCAGCGATCCTTGACGGTAATATTACAACACTTATTGTTGCCATCGTTCTTATGATATTCGGATCAGGAACAATTCAGGGCTTTGGTATGACTCTGGCAATCGGTATCGTGCTCAGTGTTATCACATCGCTCCTTGTGACAAGAGTATTACTGTTCAGTATGCTCTGGATGGGAAGTGGCAAGCCTTCACATTATGCTTCCAAGCTCAAGACTAAGAAGCAGCCATTTGATTTCGTCGGCAAGAGAGCTATTTTCTTCATAATTGCAGCGGTATGTATTCTCGCCGGTGTTGCAACAATGATTGCAAACGGTGCTTCAGGCAATGGCGCTCTTAATAAGAGTATTGAATTTGCAGGTGGTGTAAGCACAACCGTTGAATTCCCGGAAGATTATTCAATTGATAAATTTAATGATGAGATCAAACCTGCTATAGCCGAGGTTATCGGCTCATCAGATATTGAAGGCCAGAAGGTTACAGGTACTAATCAGTATGTTATCAAGACGCCGTCTCTGGATATAGATGTGCGTGAGGAGATGCAGACACTCCTTGAAGAGCAGTACGGTGCTGATCATGACAGCTTCGAGACCACATATATCAGCTCAACAATAAGCAATGAACTTATGAGTGATGCTTATCTGTCACTTGCTATTGCTGCAGTGCTTATGCTTCTTTACATATGGATCAGATTCAGAAAATTCAAGTTCGCGATCTCTTCTGTATTGTGCCTTGTTCACGATGTGCTGATCGTAATATCCTTCTATGCGATATTCAGACTGTCAGTAGGCAACTCATTTATTGCATGTATACTTACGATCGTTGGTTATTCTATCAATGCGACAATCGTTATCTTCGACAGAGTAAGAGAAAACCTCGCTGATCCGGCAGAAAATCATGAACTGAAATATGTTATCAATAAGAGTATCTCACAGTCTATGTCAAGAAGTATCCTGACATCGGCAACAACATTTGTAACAGTACTGTTCTTGTATATCCTGGGCGTTGAGTCCATGAGAGCATTTGCCCTTCCTCTTGGAATCGGTATTGTTGCAGGTGCGTACTCATCAGTATTGATCGCAGGTTCATTGTTCTATACTTTCCATTCAAAATCGGAAAGAGCAGCGATCGCAGGAGGAGCAGCTAAGGCAGCAGCTGTTACAGAAAAGAAGGCTGAGGCTGCACCTGTTACAGCAGCCGCAAGCACAGAGCCTAAGGCTAAAATAACAGCTAACCCTAACCATAAAAAGAAAAAACGCAGACAGTAATTGTTGGTTAGCCTCATTACTTCGAGCAAATGCAAAGGCCAGGATTTTTAATCCTGGCCTTGCTTATAACAATGTGATACGTGCTGCGTTGTCCCGGCATACATCTAAGCAATGATGTGCCGTGAACCTTGGCGTGCAGCCGCTGCTCGAAATCGCCTACGCTGATGTGTTATAAAAGTCCCGGACATGCATGCGTAGCGAAACAAGTTTTTCTTGCGTAGCGGCGCATCCATTGGACGGGCTAACGACATGAGCAAGTAGGACGATAGTCCGGATTGCGAAGGTCATTGGGATTGTGAAAGCACGAAGTGCGGAACAATCCCGCTTTTATAACATATTTCGAAATTTTAGCAATGGATGTGATGTGTGACATGATCGATTACATCAAAGAGTAAATAGTATGGAAAAGTGGCTTATATATTCTAAAAAAGCGGATTTTGCCGGTATATCGAGGAAATATAATATTTCGCCTATGTTGGCGCGTATTATAAGAAACAGGGATATTGTTACAGATGAGCAGATAAACAGATATCTTAATGCTGATATTACTTCCATGTATGATCCCTTTCTGCTGAAGGGCATGCAAGAGGGTGTGCAGATAACTGCCGATACCATCTTGCGGGGCGGCAGGATAAGGATCATGGGAGACTATGACGTGGACGGTGTGTGCTCCAGCTATATCCTAAAAACATTTATAGAATATGCCGGCGGGGTTGTTGACGTAAGACTTCCGGACAGACTGCATGAAGGATACGGCATGAATGAGATTATGGCTGAGGAGGCCGCCGGGGATAATGTTTCATTAGTCATTACCTGCGATAATGGTATATCGTCTGTGTCAGCTGTTGAGAAGGCCAGGGCACTGGGAATTAGTGTAATAGTCAGCGATCATCATGAGCCGCCGTCAGTTCTTCCGGATGCAAATGTTATAATCGACCCTAAGCAGGCTGATTGTACATACCCCTTCAGAGAAATTTGCGGAGCCGGGGTAGCTTACAAATTTGTACAGGCCCTTAATTCATATTGCAATTGTCACGGGGAAGGGCTTCTGGATGAATTATTGCAATATGCGGGTATGGCAACTGTGGCAGATATAGTTCCGCTGATTGATGAGAACAGGATATTTGCGGCTGAGGGGATAAAACGCCTGAGAAATACAACAAGCGTAGGTCTTAACTCACTTATAGAGAAACGTGGCGTAATAAAATCTCGTATCAATTCTGGGATTATTGGATTTGTACTGGGACCTTGCATTAATTCAGCCGGAAGGTTAAAAAATGCAATGATCGCTATTGACTTGTTGGAAGAAAAAAATGAATGCGAGGCTGACAGGCTAGCCAATGAATTATCAGAGCTTAATGACATACGAAAAAAATTAACTTCCGAACAATGTGATATTGCATATGACATGATTAATAAGATCCTTGATTCAGGGAAACCGTTGGATAAGATTCTGGTGCTGTACCTCCCGGAGGCTCATGAAAGCGTTGCGGGGATAGTAGCGGGAAGGATCAAGGAAGAATTTAACAGACCGTCTATAGTTATAACCAATTCTGAAGACGGGCTGAAGGGATCCGGCAGGTCTATTGATTCTTACAATATGATGGAAGGAATGAACAGCTGCAGCGAGATGTTCATAAAATACGGAGGTCATGCCAAGGCGTGCGGCTTCACACTTAGGCAAGACGGAACAAAAGAAGATACAGTCAGAAGATTTTCACAGCAGATCAATGATACCTGCACTCTTAATGACGAAGATCTGCAGAAAACGGTATGGATTGATATGCAGCTTCCTTTTAAATACATAACTGAGGAATTTGTAAGGGAGTTGGGCAGACTCGAGCCCTTCGGGATGCAGAATGATAAGCCTGTATTTGCTGAGAATGGAATAAAAGTGTACTCTGCTGTGGTTATGGGGAAAAATAACAACGCATTAAAATTGGACATGGAGGACAGGGAAGGAACGAGAGCAGAAGGGCTGGTATTTGGTGATGAAGCATATATATCCGGGCTTCAAGATCTGGTTTCACAGGAAAAACACATATCAATTTTATACTATCCGCAGATCAATGAATTCAGAGGTACGAAAACAAGACAGGCTCTGATCAAGTCCCTTAATATCACTTAAGCAGCTGATCATATAAGCGATTGAACTGATTGACTAAATAAGTTATAATATGCATCCGTGGGATTGCGGGTAGAAGTAAAGTAACAGAAACCCGAAAGAAGCTTATGAGAGAAAAGAAAAAAATTTTCAAGTTTAATAGAGAGGCCGGCAGCATAACAGCCAGGCTGTATTCTAAAAAAATGGCCAAAAAAATAACAAGAATATATTCAGAGGAGATTGGAAATGACTCTGAAGCTGATGCATTTGACATGCATGAGGGGTTCGATGATTATTATGACCATGTTGATAATATAAAAAGAAAAAAAGAATCAAAAAATAAAGCAACAGCAGCAGCGATCATAGCTGCTGCGATTGTTGTCATCATTGCAGGAGTTTTTGTAGGACTTTCATTTCTCAAACCGCAGGAGCAGAAACTTAATCTTGCGGAAGCAGTTCCAGATGGACCGGAGACAACAGTAACATCATCAAATGCAGTTTTATCCGCCGCACCGGAGATATATGGCGTAATACCGATTGCCATATATGAAGGTAGTTCGGTGGCATATAAGGATGGCGTATATGTTGTGGATGATAATGACGATGAGCCTACACTTGAAATTGAAAATGATGATGTAGATCTGACTACACCGGGGACATATACCGTAACATATGTTGCAACAGATAAGGATGGGAATGTCACCAGGGAATCCACGACGCTTACTGTACTGGAAGGTACAGAGACAGTAAGTGAGGATGTAATTTATGCTCTTGCAGACTCAATCATAGATACAATCAGTACAGACGATATGACGGATGCACAGAAGTGTCTGGCAGTATATAAGTATCTTCATGCGATAAATTATGTGGACGTCGTACATTCGGAAGATTGGATGCAGAATGCTTATGGTATGCTGCAGAAACGAGAAGGAGACTGCTTCGGATACTATTCTGCAGCAAGGCTTCTGTTAACCAGATTAGGATATGATGTAATGGAGGTACGCAATAACAATAATTATGTTCATTATTGGTGCCTTGTAAGTATAGACGGCGGCAGCACATGGTGGCATTTTGATGCCTGCTGTTGGAGCTGGGGAGAAGATGGTGTACTGTGTCTGGTTAGTGATAACTATCTGTCGGCCTTTACGAGACGTCATCTGACAAGTGACGGAAGACTCATTCATGCATGGGATAAGACCAGCTATCCGGCGACTCCAGAGGAAGACTTCTGGACAGAGGAGGAACGTGAGGTTATATACGAGGACGGTGAGATATCATTAGAGCCGCAGTATGATCCTGATGATGAAGTATGGGAGAACAGCGGATGGGACTCTTATCTTAACGGAGGTACTAGCTATAATAATTATGATGACAGTTATAATTATTATGATGAGACGACAGCATCTAATACACAGTGGTACAGTCCTGAGACTTATACAGAGCCGGAGACGAGTTATGTAGAGCCTGCAGTCCCGACTGAGAACGAAACCCAAAATAATGCAGGTGGAGAAGATACTGCAGTTACGGAACCGGCAGCGCCGACGCCGACGCCAGCCCCAGCAGATGCTCCTGCGGATATGAGTGCAACAGAGTAACATACAGGCTGCTTGTGTTCGTATAGTTTAATATAAAAGTGGAAAAAATAATACAGGACAGATATCCTTCTTCGTCCTGTGCTCATTTAATCGTTTTGGAAAATATATCAAACAGATCAACAAAAAATAATATGCCGAATGCGCGCAAAAAACTGCGGGCGAAAAAACGCTATATACAGCAGATGAGCATTATGCTGATGTCAATACTGATATTGGCAGCGTTGTGTGTGGTCATAGTAGGAATTCTAAATATTGTTAAGAATTCTCCTGACCATTCCCTTGTTATATTAAGAGACAGGCAGGCACCGGTGGTTAAGGTGCATAACGCAGTATCTGCCAACGGAAAAACCTATGAAATTACGGATTTTGTAGACAGTATCGATGATATAACTGATGTAACAATGGAATATATCAATGCTCCGGATTACGATACAGACGGAACGCAGCAGATTGTAATACGTTTTACAGATGAAGCCGGTAACTATGTGGATAAAAGCCTGAGCCTTGAAGTATATCATGATACAACAGCACCGGTTATATATGCAGATGATGACATATATGTATTCTGGGGCGAGGCAGTATCATATAAGAGCTTTGTAGAGGCTGTGGATGATATGGATGATGAAGTGACCATTGAAGTTGACAACAGCGAGGTGGATTTAAATACCATAGGTTCATATCCGGTAACATACACTGCAACGGACAGCGTGGGCAATTCATCTTCCAAGACTGTAACATTTCATGTTATGGAGCCTGATTCAGATGAATATTACCTGATGAAAGCCAATGAATTGTGTGACAAGATCATTTCTCAGATCATTACAGATGACATGGATGACCTGCATAAAGTGTGGGCAGTTTATGAATATGTACGAAACATTCCGTATGTGCTGACTGATTATACAAGGAATTATATCCGCGAGGGATATAAGATGTTAAGCGGATATGTAGGAGACTGCTACGGCAGTTATGCATCTGTCAGATTATTATTAGACAGGCTGGGAATAACAAATCAGCCTATACAGGCAGATGAAAATTATACAAGGCATTTCTGGAATCTGGTCAGTCTGGATGGAGGTGTAACCTGGTATCATGTTGATGCTACCAATTGGACAGAGTGGTCATACAGACCTAATATGTGCATGATATCAGATGCAAGACTGGGCGCAATATCAAGTGAGCACGGAGGAACGCATATATTTGACACTAGTCAGTATCCTGCAACTCCTGCAGAAAGCATGTATATACCGGAGGATATTTATTCATTGTATTCAGATGTAGCATATTAAGGAAGGTTTTATATAAATGGTTAATGGTAAAAAGGTTTTGGGTGTAATAGGCGGCATGGGACCTATAGCTACATCCTATTTCATGGAACTTGTTATTAAGATGACTGATGCTCAGACTGATCAGGAACATCTTGATATGATCATATATAACATACCATCGATCCCGGACAGAACAGCATATATTATAGATCATGAGAAGAAGAATCCGCTGCCGGTTATTGTAGACATTGCTCAGAAGTTAGAAGAGCAGGGCGTAGAGTTTCTGGCTATGCCATGCTGCACAGCACATTATTTTCAGGAGGATCTGGAGAAGTCTCTGCATAAGCCATTTGTAAATATCATAAGAGCCACCGTTAACTACCTTAAGGAAAGAGGTATCACAAAGGTAGGCATTATGGCAACAGACGGTACTATTAAAACGGGCTTGTTTAACAGGGAACTGGAGGCAAATGGCATGCAGGCGATCATCCCATCACCTGAAGGACAGAAGGATGTAATGTACATTATCTATGATAATGTAAAGGCCAATCAGCCTGCCGATATGGAACGATTCAACCGTGTTGGTGATGAATTAAAGGCCAACGGAGCAGAGGCTATCATACTGGGCTGCACCGAATTATCCCTGGTTAAGCGTGACAATCATATCGGCGCAGGCTTCATAGATGCCATGGAAGTATTGGCACAGAAATCCCTTATTTCCTGCGGCTCCACATTGAAGGCAGAATATGAAGAGCTGATAAGTAAATAATGCACCCCCCATAGTGACATCCACTATATTGAACGAAATTTAATTGTAGTCGTGCCGTGAATCTCGGCGTGCAGTCACTGCGCGGAACTATATACAAAGTTATAATTACACGGAGATATACTCATATGCAATATACAAATATTCTTGAATATCTGGAAGAAACAGTTACAGAAGTACCTGATAAGACAGCATTTGCCTGCGAGGATCATAATCTTACATTTAAGCAGCTGTATGATGAGAGCCGTTCGGTGGGCACATATCTTGCCAAGGAAGGATTTTATAAGAAACCGGTTGTGGTTTTTATGCAGAAGACCCCAAGAGCTATCGCTGCATTTCTGGGCGTTATTTATGCAGGATGCTTTTATGTTGCTCTTGATGAGGAAATGCCTAAACACAGAATAGAACTTATTATAGGAACCGTAAATGCGGGCGCAGTCATCTGCGATGGGGCAACGGCAGACATGATCAGGGAATACGGATATGATGGTCAGGTATACGACTATTCAGAGATTTCTGCTGTGGGTGCAGATAATGATGTTCTTGCTTCTGTCAGAGATAAGCAGACTGATATTGACCCTATTTATGCGGTATTTACATCAGGTTCTACAGGAGTTCCTAAGGGCGTTCTTGCGTGTCACAGATCTGTTATTGATTATATTGAGAACCTGTCACAGGTTCTTGAATTCGATAGAGAGACAGTATATGGCAATCAGGCACCATTTTATTTTGATGCAGCATTGAAGGAAATCATTCCTACAATGAAATTTGGTGCCACAACTTATATTATTCCGAAGACATTGTTTATGTTCCCGATTAAACTTGTAGAGTTTTTAAATGAACATAAGATAAATACCATTTGCTGGGCGGCATCTGCCATGACAATGATCTCATCATTCAAGACATTTGATAAGATCAAGCCTGAATATGTCAAGAGAGTTGTATTCGTGGGCGAGGTGTTCCCGATCAAGCAGCTTAAGATGTGGCAGGAAGCGCTTCCGAATGCAATGTATGTTAATCTCTACGGACCTACGGAGACAACGGGCGTGTGCTGTTATTATAGGGTCGACAGGGAATTTAATCTTGATGAGACGCTGCCTGTAGGAAGGCCATTTCATAATACGTCAATAATTCTGCTGAATGATGACAATACAGAGACGAAGCCTGGCGAAGTTGGTGAGATCTGCGTCAAGGGAACCTGTCTTACCCTGGGATATTACAACAATCCGGAGAAGACGAGAGAGTCTTATGTTCAGAATCCTTTAAATGATATGTATCCGGAGACATTATATAAAACGGGCGACTTGGGAAGATATAATGACAGAGGCGAGCTGTGCTATGTATCGCGTAAGGATTATCAGATTAAGCACATGGGACACAGAATCGAGTTAGGCGAGATTGAAGTTGTTGTAAATATGCATAAAGGCATAAAAACAAATTGCTGTATATTTGATGACAATAAAAAGAAGATTGTGCTATACTATGTCGGCGATGCGACCAAGGCTGAGGTGGCAGCATTTACCAAGGAAAAGCTTCCTAGGTATATGTTTCCAAATGTTATAACACAGCTTGAAAACATGCCATATACTCCAAATGGCAAGATCGACAGAGTATTTTTGAAAAATAAATATAATGAGGGTAAATAAATGGAAAAATTACTTGAGATTCTCGAAGGATTACATCCAGAAGTAGACTTTGAAACATGTGATAATCTTATTGACGGCAAGATTTTTGATTCATTCGATATAGTGACTCTTGTTGCTGAGATTAACGAGGAGTTTGATGTTGCCATACCGGCAGAAGAACTCATTCCTGATAACTTTAATTCAGCAGAAGCAATCTGGGATCTTATTCAGAAACTCGACGAAGAGTAATTATTAAATAATGTCATTTACATCAATTGATTTTTTAGCATTTTTCGGGATATTAATTATCCTATACTATGCATTGCCTAAAAAAATACAATGGATAGTGCTTTTAGTGGCCAGTTATACGTTTTATCTGCTTGCAGGTATAAAATATCTGGCCTTTATTTTGTTTACAACAATTACCACATACCTGGTTACGGTATATATGGACAATAACCATCAGATGCAGGCGGCCTATCTGAAAGAGCATAAGGCTGATATGTCGAAGGAAGAGAAGAAGGCCTTCAAGAAGGTTATAAAGTCTAAAGACCGACTGTGGTTTGTTATTACCATAGTAGCTAACTTCGGTATATTGTTTTTCTGTAAGGCTTGTCTTGTGGAACCGCTGAGCAGCATGACCGATTTATCTGTGATATCATTTCTGTCAGTGGGTCTTCCTTTTGGTATATCCTTTTATATGTTCCAGTCAATGGGATATGTTATTGATGTGTACAGAGGTAAGGCTGAAGCAGAGCGCAACTTCTTCAAGGTTGCGTTGTTTGTATCCTTCTTTCCGCAGCTGGTTCAAGGTCCTATCAGCAAATGGGAACAACTAAAAACATCTTTATTTACGCCCCATGCATTTGATACAAGGCAGGTTGCCTTTGGACTTCAGCGAGTATTATGGGGATTTTTTAAGAAGCTTGTAATAGCTGACAGAATAGCTGTAGCTATTGGCACACTGAAGGGTACAGAATATACAGGTGTGGGATTCTTCCTTCTTACTACATTATATGCAGTACAGATCTACGGCGACTTCACAGGCGGCATTGATATTGCCATCGGTGTAGGAGAGACACTGGGAATCACCATGCCGGAGAACTTCATAAGACCATATTTCTCTAAGAATATCGCGGAATACTGGCGCAGATGGCATATCTCCTTAAATGAGTGGATGAAGAGTTACATCTTCTATCCTATAACTGTGTCGGGGCCGATGCTGAAGCTTGCAGTTAAGAGCAGACAGAAGCTGGGCAAGTTCGGAATGAGGCTGCCTGTATATATAGGTTCTCTTCTTACATGGCTGGGAACAGGCGTATGGCACGGATTTAATCTTCACTTTATTGTGTGGGGACTTATTAACTGCGTTGTAATTGTGATCTCAGAAGAGCTGGCACCTGCATATGAGAAATTTCACGGGAAATATGCATGGTCCAATACCAGAGGATATAATGTATTCCAGATAATAAGAATGTTTGTCCTGATGAATCTTATTCGTGCCACGGATTTGTTCAATGATGTAGGAGATTATTTCAGAAGGCTGGGATCCCTTGCATACGATTTTAATTTTAATATTCTGTGGGACGGTACAATGATGAACCTGGGACTGTCTGTATCTGATTACATTATCTTAGGAATCGGAGTTGTGCTGATGTTCTTAGTAAGTTTCTTCAGCAGAGACGATGTAAGTATAAGAGTCAAACTTCAGAAAATACCAAGGGCGGCAAGATATGCAATATTTATGGCATTGCTGATTTCAGTAATACTGTTTGGAAGTTACGGCATTGGCTATGATGCAAGCAGCTTCATATACAACCAGTTCTGACAGAGGGTTATGTATTAATGAAGAAAAAGAAAGTAATAGTAATAACTATAATAACAGTTGTGGTGGCTGCCGCAATATTATATTTTCTGCAGGCGCTGCTTATGCCTAAATATATGACTGACACCAAGGAAGGCGCAATGATACAGGAGTATTATGCAAATGCCGGCGGAAATGATGTCATGTTTGTGGGCGACTGTGAGGTATATGAAAATTTCTCTCCTATAACCATATGGGAGGAGTATGGAATAACTTCTTATATCAGAGGTTCGGCACAGCAGCTGATATGGCAGACATATTACCTGATGAAGGAAACATTTGAATATGAAACTCCGGATGTAATGGTCTTCAATGTGCTGGAAATGAAATATGACACACCTGCCAGCACCGGTGCCTCCAGTCAGCGTGAGGCATACAATCGTATGACCCTGGACGGTATGAAATGGTCTAAATATAAATGGGATGCCATATATGCCTCGATGACAGAAGAAGAAAAATCTAAAGACGGCATTTGGTCATATATATTCCCGATCCTGAGATATCACGACAGATGGTCAGATATAACTTTGGATGACTTCAAATATTTGTTCAGCAGAGAATCTGTAACTGACAACGGGTATCTGATGCAGGTTAAGGTTAACCCGGTAGGAGATGAATATCCGGTCATCCCGTTGGTTGATTATACATTTGGTGATAACGCATATTACTATCTGGATAAGATCGTTGAGTTATGCGAAGAGCACGGAACGCAGTTAGTTCTTATAAAGGCACCTTCACTGTCACCTATATGGTATGACGAGTGGGATGAGCAGATGGTCGATTATGCGAATGAGCACGGGCTCTTGTATATTAACTTCCTGGACAAGATCGATGAGATAGGCATTGACTGGAATACTGATACATATGATCAGGGACTTCATCTTAATGTATACGGCGCAGAGAAATTGTCACGTTACTTCGGCAAAATTCTGTCTGAACAGTTAGGCGTTGAGGATCATCGCTCAGATGCTGAGATCTCGGCTAAGTGGGAAAAGAAGTGTGAAACTTATATGAAGCGAAAAGAAAGCCTTGAAAATGAGCTGGAGTCCGTAGTAGAATGAAATCCGCTGATGGCAGAATGATAGTCCGAAAGTATCCTGCCAGTATAGCTGAATAATTATAACGATGTTTAGAACCGGAAGGAGAACAATATGAAAAAGAAAATTTGTCTGGCAATTGCCATGGTTATGACTGCTGTTGCTCTTACAGCGTGCGGCAGCTCTTCAGAAAACACTTCAACATCAGCTGAAACCACAACAGCGTCCGCAGCAGCAAATGAAGCAACAACAGCTGCAGCAGCGGCAGCTTCATCAGATCAGTATTCCTTCACATACAAGGGTACAGTCATTTCTATGAAGGCAGATGCAGCTCCGATCATTGAAGCGCTTGGTGAGGCTAAGAGCTATACAGAAGAGACAAGCTGTGCATTTGAGGGCCTTGACAAGAACTACACATACACAAGCTTCATTCTGACAACATATCCGGACGGAGATACAGATCGTGTAAATTCTCTTACACTTAAGGATGATACAGTAAGTACAGCCGATGGGATCTGCATCGGAGATTCTAAGGATAAGGTTGAAGAAGTATATGGCGCAGATGCATTTAATGGAGTAAATGCTTATATAATTACAGAGGCAGATGCATCACTTACTGTAATTCTTGAAAATGATAAGGTTTCATCAATTCAGTATAATGCAGTATTCGAATAAAAAATCTGCAGCGTTATTGATAAATTTAAAAGGGAGTTGGTCACGATTTTGACTAGCTCCCTTTTTACAGTCTCTGAATTAAAAGAAGTGCTTATATCTACAGTACAGTTTGCCATGTGCCGTGAACCTCGGCCTTGCAGCCACTATTCGAAATCGCCTACGCTTATTGATTTCGAACAGTGGCTGCGCCGTACCGGCATACGCTGGCCAATCGATTCATTTAGAAATAACCGGCCAATTTAATATTTTATAAAGTTCTCAGGATTAATTTCTTCCTCGATATCAGGCTCAGCTGATTCCAGTTCCACATCGATATCCTCGTCTATATTACGGTTAAAAATCTTGGAGATCTTGGAAATGTCCAGGTTTTCAGGATCTTTTATATCATTGAAGTCTACAACCTCAACAGCCGGTTTTCCGGAAGAAGACTTACTATCATTATGTTTGTTAATGAATTTCTCCAGATCAAGTTCTTCCTCTTTAACAAATGGTTTATCCACCTCGGGATCAATAAAATCCTCTAATGTTATATGTCCGGATTGAACTTCAGCTGCTTTCGGGGTGCCGGGTGCTTTTCTGCAGATCGCAAAAAGTTCCGACAGGATATCTCTGTAAACAGTGTCTTTTTTCATGTCCTGAAGGATTTCGTGGCGCTGGCCGGGGTAGAGAATGTAGGCAACATCGCTATATCCGTTATCTGAAAATAAATGAACTGATTTCATAAAGGCAGACTTATTGATCCGGCACGGATCATCCTCGCCGCTTAATATGCGGATAGGAAGTTTTGGATTCTTCCTTATCCAGCTGCCTTTTGTATAAGTCTGCTGCATAAGTTCGAGCAGTGTTGCATATCCGTTTAATGTGAATACGAATCCGCATTTAGGATCCTTTTCGTAACGTCTGACATTTTCCTCATTTGCCGACAACCACGCGAAATTAGAATTTTCACGGGAAAATGCTTTGGCATAATTTCTGTTTATAAGCGAATCAGCCATCTTGGATCGATAATAATCTCCCTTAAGCAAGGTCAACAGCTGTATAAAGAGAGACCCGGCTGCACATCCTGTCCTGTATGCCGGCATGCCCATAAGAATAAGTCCATCCAGGAAGTTATCATATTTTTTTAGATATGTTGTGGCAATAAGAGTTCCCATGCTATGAGCGATAATAACATACGGCAGCCCGGGAAAATGTTCCTTGACATATAAGGTATTTTCATGCACATCACCAACGAGCCTTGATACGGCATTGTCGCCAAAATACCCAAGTTCAGCTGTTCTGTTCACATTATTTCCGTGACCTCGCAGATCACTGGTTATAACAGCCCATCTGTTTGTGGCAAGATATTGCGCAAAGTTCCTGTATCTGCCTTGATGTTCGGCCATGCCATGTATAATCTGTACAACACCTATCGGATCGTTGTTGTCAGGCATATATAATACAGAATTTTTGGATAAATCAGGCATATTTATATTCCTCGTATTACATGTGATACAGATTCTCAAGCAGTGATTGCGGGATCATCAGATTGCCCTTCCCCGTACCCAAATCTATATCCGGTTTTAATTCTCCATGGTAATCAGAACCGCCGGTTATGAACAATCCCAATTCATCTGCCAGCGATTTATATAAAGTCTCGTCTTCGTAAGAATGTGTAGAGTACATAGCCTCAATACCGCTCAATCCCATACCTTTAAGTACTGTAAAAAGCTTAAGATAGTTATCCCTGTCGAGGGCATATTGTTTAGGATGAGCAAGGACAGCCATGCCGCCTGCATTGCGGATAACCAGGATAGCATCCGATGCTGAGATACGCTCTAACGGAACGAAGCAAGGACGACCTGCCGACAAGTATTTATCGAAAGCCTCTGCCTTGGAATGCACGTATCCATTTTTTATAAGATATGATGCAAAATGCTGTCTGGTTATCATATGACAGCTGGTTTCTTTTTTTAAGGTTTCATAATCCACGTTAATATCATATGCGCGCAGCTGGGAGCATATTTTCAGATTCCTCTCCTCGCGCAGGGATCTTATAACTCTGAGAGCCCACTGAAAATTCGGGTCTTCATAATTAACATTATAACCGAGAATATGAAGTTCTAAACTTCCCATTATTGAAGTGATCTCAACTCCCGGTATAACATAGATAGGATAATCCCTTGCCGCGGATATGGCCGAGGGAATACCTGCAACGGTATCATGATCCGTCAGCGCAAATGCAACGAGCCCCTTGTCGCAGGCATATTTAACCAGCTCAGCCGGGGATAGTGATCCATCCGACGCAGTGGAGTGCACATGCAAATCTATATATCCCATTATTCTTCCTCTTCGGTCACATCTACAGAGTAAACAGAACGCTTTCTTGCAGAAACGTCAGCTGCAAGGTACTCGTCATAAGTTGTTACCTTGTCAATTAATTTGCCGTCAACAATTTCCATAATACGATTAGCTGTTGTCTGTACGAATTGGTGATCTCTGCAGGCAAATAATTCAACACCCGGGAATTTAATAAGTCCGTTATTAAGGGCAGTGATTGATTCCATATCAAGGTGGTTAGTCGGCTCGTCAAATATTAAAACATTTGAACCGGAGATCATCATTTTAGAAAGAAGACATCTGACCTTTTCACCGCCTGACAGAACTCTGAGCTTCTTAACACCGTCATCACCCTGGAACAACATTCTTCCGAGAAATCCACGTACATATGAGGCATCTTTAATCTCTGAATATCCTGTCAGCCAGTCAGCAATAGTCATGTCAGAATCAAATTCCTTAGTATAATCACGCGGGAAATACGCTCTTGAAGTTGTAACACCCCACTTATATGTACCTGAATCAGGCTTCATTTCATCCATCAGGATCTGGAAGAGAGTAGTTTTAGCCAGCTCATTTGAACCTACAAATGCTACCTTATCATCGTGTCCTAATGTAAATGTTACATTATCGAGAACCTTAACCCCGTCAATTGTCTTAGTTAAGCCTTCAACCTGAAGGACTTCATTGCCTATGGCTCTGTCAGGTCTGAAATCAATAAATGGATATTTGCGGCTTGAAGGACGGATTTCATCAAGTTCAATCTTCTCCAGGGCACGTTTTCTTGATGTCGCCTGCTTAGCCTTTGAAGCATTTGCTGAGAACTTCTGAATGAATTCCTGAAGTTCCTTGATCTTCTCCTCTTTTTTCTTATTGGCTTCCTTCATCTGCTTGATAATGAGGGCAGATGATTCAACCCAGAAATCGTAGTTGCCGGCATAAAGCTGAATCTTAGCATAATCAATATCAGCAATCTGTGTGCAGACCTTGTTTAAGAAATAACGGTCGTGAGATACAACGATTACTGTATTGTCGAAGTTAATAAGGAATTCCTCGAGCCATGAGATGGCATCCATATCAAGATGGTTAGTAGGCTCATCCAGGAGCAAAATATCAGGATTGCCGAATAATGCTCTTGCAAGAAGAACCTTAACCTTAAGGGGACCCGGAAGCTCTTTCATTAATGAATAGTGAAGCTCTGTATCTACACCCAGGCCGTTAAGAAGCTGAGCTGCATTGCTGTCAGCCTCCCAGCCGTCCATTTCAGCAAATTCTGTCTCGAGTTCGCTGGCTTTCATTCCGTCTTCTTCGGTAAAATCTTCCTTGGCATATAAGGCTTCCTTCTCCTTCATGATCTCATAAAGGCGGGCATTGCCCTGAATAACTGTATCAATTACCGGTTGTTCATCATATTTAAAATGATCCTGCTCAAGAAATGAGAGCCGCTGTCCTTTTGTTATGGTCACATCACCCTTTGAAGGCTCCAGCTGTCCGGTTAAAACCTTAAGAAATGTTGATTTTCCGGCACCATTTGCACCAATAAGGCCGTAGCATTCTCCCTCAACGAATTTAATATTAACATCCTCAAAAAGTGCTTTTTTGCCGAATCTGATTGTGACGTTATTTACACTTATCATATATCTTGTAAATCTCCTTGTATGAATAAATTTTTATAACTATTCAGCCGCATTCGCAAGATCACTGCCGCGAAGAATTTTCTCTTGCCGGCGCGGTCATTCTGCCAAATGAATTTATAAAAAGTATCTCGCTCATTTAGGCATGGCGGGAAGTTTTATTGTAAATCCGTCAGGCTCTGAATAGTTACAGATTTCCAATAACATTAACCGAGTAATATTAGCATTATAACAATGCATAGTCAAAAGGATAATGACGAAATGAGATAAATTTTTTGCCGCAAATACGGGCATATGAGGAGGAGACGAATACGGCTGGCTGAGGGATCAGTATGCTTATTTTTCATACAACATTGTTAATAATTATACAAAAAAATTGACATGTAAAAAAATAATAATATAATCACATCTATGAGCAATAATATTTCAAAAGCGGTTATAACCAGACTGCCGAGATATTACAGATACCTGCGAGAATTAATGGATCAGGGAGTTGAAAGGGTGTCCTCTGATGAACTCAGCCATCTTCTTAAGGCAACTGCTTCGCAGATAAGGCAGGATCTCAATCATTTTGGCGGATTCGGACAACAGGGTTATGGCTATAATGTTAAAAGTTTATATAAGGAAATCGGCAAGATATTAGGTGTTGAAGAAGCCCACAATATTATCGTTATAGGTGCGGGTAATCTGGGAAGAGCGCTTGTAAAATACAACGGTTTCTCACAGCAGGGATTTAATTTCTGCAGCTTATTTGACATAGACGCGTCGCTGTGCGGTAAGAGCGTTAACGGTGTTAAGATCAGATCCCTTGATGAGATTGAGAAATATGTAAGCAGCAGAAATGTTGATATTGCAGCTCTTACGATCCCGATGGATGAGGCTAAGGAAATGTCAAACCGTCTGTATAAAGCCGGGATCCGATATTTCTGGAATTTCACCAACATGGATCTTGAGCTTCCTGAGGACGCCATTACCAAGGATGTACATCTTCTTGATACCCTGCTTGAGCTTTCGTACAGAATAAGTAATGAAAAGAAGGAAAAATAATGGATTGTGACAGATATTTCAGACTGTGGGCAGATATAGATCTGAGCGCAGTCCGTGAAAATATACAAAATATCCAGGCTAATCTGAAGCCCGGAGTAAAGTCCTGCGCAGTTATTAAGGCTGATGCATACGGACATGGGGCAGTAGAAGTAGCTCGTGCAATTGATGATATTGTGGATTTTTATGCAGTAGCAACCATTGATGAGGCCATGGAACTAAGGGGAAATGCCTTTACTAAGCCGATTCTTATACTGGGATATGTACATCCGTCGATGTATGAACTTGCTGTGCAGAATGATATAAGGCTGCCGGTATTTGACTATGAGACGGCGGAAGAGATCTCAGAAGCTGCAGCCAGGGCGGGTAAGATGGCCAGTGTTCATATTAAGATTGACACAGGTATGAGCCGTATCGGCTTCAGGCCAAGTGCAGCATCAGTTGAGTGTGTGCTAAAAATTAACAATCTGCCGGGAATAGAGATTGAAGGAATATTCACACATTTTGCTAATTCAGACGATAAAACCGCAGATAAAGCCATGAAACAGCTGGATATTTTCAAGGCATTTATTGCCGAGCTTGAAGCAAACGGATTAAATATACCTGTTAAACATTGCGCAAATAGTGCGGCAGCAACGTATCTGCGGGAAGCAGATATGGATATGGTAAGATTGGGAATATCAATCTACGGCTTATATCCATCGCAATACATCCATCAGATCGAACTGAGACCTGCCTTGTCGTTAAAAAGTCATGTGGTAATGGTTAAAACCATTCCGGCCGGTACGTCAGTCGGATACGGAAGCACCTGGACTGCTGATAAGAAGAGTGTTATTGCCACTATTCCTGTTGGCTATGCGGATGGATATTTCAGAAGCCTCTCGAATAAGGGATATGTACTTATAAACGGCAGCAAGTATCCGATCGTAGGACGAGTATGTATGGATCAGATCATTGTAGATGTATCTGACAAACTGGATGTGGCAAGAGGCGACGAAGTAGTCCTGATAGGTCAGTCTGGAGATCTTAAGATCACCACGGAGGAAATCGCGGATCTGGCAGGTTCATTTAATTATGAATTTGTATGCGGTCTTACAAGAAGAGTTGCCAGAAAATATTATATAGACGGCAGATTATCGGGTATAAGGGACGAGTTTAAACATCATTTTCATTGATTTATACATCAATATTTGCTATCATCTACGAGGGTCTGCATTTATGCAGACTACAATTGTTGATAAAGGAGAACTTTTTATTATATGGAAGATGGCAGTCGAGCGGGATTTTTTTCCAGACTGTTCAAGTCAAGGAACGAAGCACAGGTTGAAGATGAGATAGTTTCAATGTTGGATGAAGGTCAGGATCAGGGCCTTATTAAGGAAAGTGAAGCTGAGATGATCAGCAATATATTTGATCTTGATGAGACATCGGCATCTGAGATTATGACTCACAGAAAAAATATATGTGCAGTTGAAAGCACATGGACTCTTGAAGAGACCATGGATTTTATTATCAATGAGAGATACTCTAGGTTCCCAGTTTGTCAAGAAAGCATTGACAACATTATAGGTATTCTTCACATCAAGGATGCAATTACTTTCTATATGAATCCTGCCAACCGAAATAAGCAGATCAAGGATATAGAAGGCATCATGCAGAAGGCTCATTTTATCCCGGAAACATCCAAGATAGACTCGGTATTTAAGAATATGCAGTCGGGCAAGATTCATATGGAAATCGTCGTAGATGAATATGGACAGACTGCAGGTTTACTTGCCATGGAAGATATTCTGGAAGAAATTGTCGGCAATATTTTTGATGAGCATGACGAGGTTGAATATAATATAGTTAAGGTTTCTGATAATGTCTATAATGTTAAGGGGCTTACGCCGCTGTCGGAGATTGAAGAGGAGCTTAACATTGTCTATGATGACGAGGACAATGATACCCTTAACGGATATCTGGTTTCAAAACTGGACAGGATTCCGGAAAATGATGAGGGAACCGAAGTAGTTGAAAATAATATTAAATATAAAATACTGTCAGTCAAAGACAAAACCATAGATTTGGTCAGAATCGAGATACTTGAGACAGAAAATAAAGAAGAGTAAGTGAGGTTAGTATGTCAGGACATTCAAAATTTGCCAATATTAAGCACAAAAAAGAGAAAAATGATGCAGCTAAGGGTAAGATGTTTACTATCATCGGTAAGGAAATAGCAATCGCTGTTAAGGAAGGCGGCGCAGATCCTTCGAACAATTCGAAGCTTCGTGATGTTATTGCCAAGGCTAAGGCTAACAACATGCCTAACGATACTATTGAAAGAGGTATCAAGAAGGCAGCCGGTGCAGACGGAACAGTAAATTATGAGCAGATTACATATGAGGGATATGGACCTAGCGGAATCGCCATAATCGTAGAAACTCTTACAGACAACAAAAATCGTACAGCTGCTAATGTTAAGCATGCATTCTCTAAGGGCAATGGCAATGTAGGAACTCCTGGATGCGTATCTTACATGTTCGAGAAAAAGGGCGAGATCGTTATCGATAAGGAAGAAGTTGAGGACATGGAAGCAGACGACCTTATGATGATGGCCCTTGATGCGGGAGCAGAGGATTTCGAGGATGATGAAGATGCTTATACAGTTTATACTTCACCGGACGATTTCAGTGCAGTACGTGAGGCTCTTGAACAGGCTAATATTTCTATGGCATCTGCCGGCGTTTCTATGATTCCGCAGAATTATGTAGAACTTACAGATGAGGAAGCGATCAAGGATCTTAATCGTATTCTTGATATGCTTGACGATGACGATGATGTTCAGGAAGTATATCATAACTGGGATGAGTAAGATAATTATCCTGACTATACGCCTGTCGATGCAGGCGTAATTAAGTGTAAAAGTCAAATGCTCCGTGCCGTGAACCTCGGCGTGCAGCCACTGCACAGGAACGTTTGGGTAATACTTCAAGCAAACATTATGTGCAGCGGGTTCGGTGTCATTGATATCGGACCCGCCTGTTGTATTCATGATCAACGTGTGATGCCACGGCACGGCAAAACTTTCAAATTTAATCAACATAAATATGCAGATAATTACGAAGATCACACCCGGCTCCATAGCCGAGGAATTACAGATACAGCCTGGGTCTAAACTTCTGTCTGTTAACGGAGAACAGATAGAAGATATATTTGATTACAGATTTCAGATTGATGATGACTATATTGAACTGGAAATCGAGGATCCTTCAGGCGAGATAGATGTATATGAGATAGAAAAAGATTGTACAGAAGAGGTCGGATTAGAATTTGACGGCGGTATTATGGACGATTACAGGAGATGCTCCAATAATTGCATTTTCTGCTTCATTGACCAGATGCCAAAGGGCATGAGAGAGACTCTGTATTTTAAGGACGATGATTCCAGACTGTCATTCCTTCAGGGTAATTATATTACTCTTACAAACATGAAGGAACATGATATAAACAGGATCATCAAATATCACATGTCACCGATAAATATATCAGTTCATACTACAAATCCGGAGCTTAGATGCAGGATGCTGCATAACAGATTTGCAGGAGATGTCCTCAAATATTTAGATCAGCTGTATGAAGCGGGCATAACCATGAATGGGCAGATAGTGCTGTGTAAGGGTGTAAATGACGGCGAAGAACTAAGAAGAACTATCAGCGATCTGTCTAAATACGCGCCTGTGATGGAGAGTGTGTCCATCGTGCCTGTAGGACTCACCAAGTATAGGGAAGGATTGTATCCGCTTGAACCTATAGAGGCAGAAGACGCCGCGCAGGTAATCGATATGGTAGAAGAGTTTCAGAAGGAACTTTTCTCAAAATATGACATTCATTTTATCCACGCAAGTGACGAATTCTATCTGACAGCAGGAAGGGAAGTTCCTGAAGAAGGCAGATATGATGGATATATGCAGCTGGAAAATGGTGTGGGGATGTTAAGGCTTCTGAAAGAAGAATTTGCGTATGCCCTTGATACTATTTGCGAGGAAAGAGCCGACGTAATATCATACAAAAAAAATAGTGGTTCACAGGATAAGTGCTATGTTACAATTGCCACGGGCAGATTGGCATATGGTACGATAAAGCAATTAACAGATGAGGCCATGGTAAGGCTTAAGGATGCAGGGATTATAGATGAAGGCCTGGAGCTTAATTGTGTTCCGATAAGAAATGATTTCTTCGGCGAAAGGATCACAGTATCAGGGCTTATCTGCGGATGCGACCTGATAAATCAGCTGAAGGGAATAGAACCGGGAAGCAGGCTCCTGCTTCCGATAAATATGATGAGAAGCGGTGAGAAGTATTTCCTGGATGATATTACAGTGACCGAGTTAGAAGAGAAGCTGCAGGTAAATGTAGTAATTGTTCCGTCTGACGGTGAGTCCCTTCTTAAAGGACTCCTGGGAGAGGAATTAGAAATAGGAGGCAGACAAATATATGAGCAAGCCGATAGTAGCGATAGTTGGCAGGCCTAATGTAGGCAAGTCCACCTTATTTAACAATCTGGCAGGGGCCAATATCTCTATTATTAAGGATACCCCCGGTGTAACAAGAGACAGAATATATGCTCAGGCCAATTGGCTTGATATGGATTTCACATTGATCGATACAGGCGGTATTGAACCGGATACAGGGGATGTTATTCTGTCACAGATGAGAGATCAGGCACAGATTGCCATTGATACAGCTGATGTGATTATATTCATGACAGACGTAAGACAGGGACTTGTGGATGCTGATGACAAAGTAGCAGATATGTTAAGAAGAAGCCACAAGCCTATAGTTTTGTGCGTCAATAAGGTAGATAATTTTGTTAAGCAGCA
Organism: Treponemataceae bacterium; assembly: GCA_963599255.1. Lineage (GTDB taxonomy): Bacteria > Bacillota > Clostridia > Lachnospirales > Lachnospiraceae > RGIG5612. The sequence continues at coordinate 31,809 of CAVBWS010000003.1, read as the reverse complement.
GGCGGATATATATGAATTCTATAACCTGGGATTAGGCGACCCTATCCCTGTCTCTGCTGTTAACAAGCAGGGCTTGGGAGATCTTCTTGATGAAGTTACCAAGCATTTTGACAAGGAAGCGATGGAAGAAGAGGAGGACAGCCGCCCTAAGATTGCCGTCATCGGTAAGCCTAATGCAGGCAAATCTTCAATCGTAAATGCCCTTTCTGGTGAGCAGCGAGTGATCGTTTCTGATATTCCGGGAACAACCAGGGATGCCATTGATATGGTTGTGGAGCATGAAGGCAAGGAATATGTATTCATAGACACGGCCGGTCTCAGAAGAAAGTCCAAGATCAAAGAAGAACTGGAAAGATACAGCATTATCCGTGCAGTATCGGCGGTAGAAAGAGCCGATGTTGTACTTATGGTGATTGATGCTGTGGAAGGCGTAACAGAGCAGGATGCCAAAATCGCGGGAATTGCCCATGAGAGAGGCAAGGGAATTATCATAGTTGTCAACAAGTGGGATGCTGTTGACAAGGATGATAAGACTATCTACAAATACACAGAAAAAATAAGACGGACACTGGCATTTATGCCATATGCCCGACTTCTGTTTGTTTCAGCCAAGACCGGACAGAGATTAGACAAACTCTATGGACTTGTTGATGTAATTGTGGAAAATCAGACAAGAAGGATCCAGACAGGTGTTCTTAATGAGATTATCTCGGAAGCACTGGCACTTACTCCGCCTCCGACTGACAAGGGCAAGAGGTTAAAACTTTTCTATGCAACTCAGGTGGCAGTTAAACCGCCGGCATTTGTATTTTTTGTAAATGACAAGGAATTGATGCATTTTTCATATTTAAGATATCTGGAAAATAAAATACGCGAAGCATTTGGATTTGAAGGTACGTCACTTAAGTTCTATATAAGAGAACGAGGAGAAAAATAAAATGAATGCAAGATGGATATGCCTTATATGCATGGTGATAGGATATGGCTTCGGACTTCTTCAGATAGCCCATATCTATTCTAAGGCCAAGAATGTAAATATTCGGGAGAAGGGCAGCGGAAATGCCGGAACTACCAACATGTTCCGGGTTATGGGAATAAGAGCAGGAATAATAACGCTTGTAGGAGACTGTGCAAAATGTGTTGCGGCAGTAATACTGACCAGACTCATATTTATAACGGGTCTGCATTTTGATATTGATCCGACGGCGCTGGCACTTTATACAGGATTTGGCTGTGTGCTGGGACATGACTTTCCCTTCTACTTTCACTTCAAGGGCGGTAAGGGAATGGCCACAACAGCAGCACTTATCTGTTGCCTGGGCAGTTGGCAGATGATAGTCATCGGTGTAGTGATCTTCTTTACAACCGTGATAATCACCAAATATGTGTCCCTGGGATCTATGCTTACGGTATGTGCATCAGCAGTTGAATTCATTATATTTACCATTGTCGGATGGATCAAGGTGGATACCGGATGGCTTGTTGACTGCTACGTGATATTTATAATTCTTGCACTCCTTCTTCTGTATCAGCACAGGAAGAATATCGCGCGCCTGAGAGAACATAAGGAAACCAAATTCTTTTTCCGTACATCTAAGCAGATAGAGGAGGCGGAAACAGCCCATCGCAAGGAACAGCTGGAGGCTAAGGTGGAGCACGTTCAGCAAAAGACCGAGAAGAAAGTAGACAAACTACAGAGCAAGACTGAGCGCAAGGTAGAGAAGGTTCAGAATAAGGCAGCATACAAGGAGAGAAAGGCTCAGATTAAGGCTGAATATAAGCAGGAGATCAATAAGAACTGGGCCGGAAAAATTGCTGATCATGCACCTCAGTCATTCAAACAGAAGGAAAGTCCGGACGATGCAGAAGAATAATTATATTGATGATATTACCTGGAATGATCTGTCAATGGAGCAGGTTTATGAAAAGATAAATTCTGCCGAGTCCTCAGTGGGACAGGAATATCTGAAAAAAATCTTAAGAACAACGACCTGCGATCAGGAGGTTCTGAAAAAACGTTCCGCCAGGGCTCAGTGGCTCGGTTCAAATGCTGATACAAAAGCGAAACTTCAGAAGTGTTTCAAGGAACTGGGCAAGACCAAGAAGATATCTCTATATGATTATATCTTCAGATTTAATGAGATAAAGCCGGCGGGAAATGCGATACACTATCTTTTTATAATACTTCTGCTGGCGGCGATTGCTCTTATATTCGTAAGCCCGGTTGTAGGTGTATTGGCAGTTGTTGTAATGTTTGCAGTTAATATATCTACATATTTTAAATTTAAAGCACAGATAGAAGGATACTTCATGTGCTTTAAATATATAGTTAAGATGCTGCAGACAGCGTCTAAGATCTGCAGGCTGAATATACCTGCAGACAGTGAAGTATATGACCTGGTTAAAAAGCTCAGCGAGGACGTTAAGCAGCTGGCAGCTATAAAGAGGGGGTCATGGCTTCTTACCAACAGTGTCTCAGGATCACTGGTGGATGTGCTGATGGATTATGTCAGGATGCTGTTCCATGTTGATATAATAAGATTCAACAGCATGCGCAAAACTGCAGAGACCAAGACAGCTGTAATTGATGAGCTGTTCTGCACATTGGGAGAACTTGAGGCAGATATATGTATCTCCGACTACAGAGAGAATGTTGACGGCTGGTGTGAACCTTCATTTGACCAGTGTGAAAAGGAAGTATCAGCCCGGGGCATGTATCATCCGCTGACGATTACGATAGTTAAAAATGATATAAATTTCAGCAGGTCAGTGCTTCTTACCGGCTCAAATGCCTCCGGCAAATCGACATTTCTGAAGCAGCTTGCGATCAATCAGATATTTGCGCAAACTATATATACCTGTCTTGCAGACGAATTTCATACACGTTTCTATAATGTTATGTCTTCAATGGCTCTTACAGATAATATACTGGGAAATGAGAGCTATTTCATAGTAGAGATCAAATCACTCAAGAGAATATTAGATGCGGTGGATGACAGCGAAGTGGCTGTGCCTGTTATGTGCTTTATTGATGAAGTATTAAGAGGCACTAATACTAAGGAGCGAATTGCTGCATCAAGTCAGATTTTAAGAAATCTGTCCGGCAGAAATGCGTTATGCCTGGCGGCAACCCATGACATTGAGCTTACATCACTGCTTTCTGACTGCATGGACAATTATCATTTCGAGGAATATGTAAATGGCAATGATGTGAATTTCGATTACAAGCTTAAGAAGGGTCCTGCCATGACCCATAATGCAATAAAGCTTATGCAGTCATATGGATTCGACAGAGATATAACAGAAAATGCTCTTCAGATGCTGGAGGATACATTGTAATAAAAAGTTTAGAAATGTTTTGTTTACAACATACAGTTGTGGGGTTAGAATAGGCAAGGTTTTGTGTATAAAACGTATAGGAGGGAATTATTTATGAAGCTAATTTACGATGTTGAGGACAGGCCGTCATTTGGCAAGGTGCTGTTATTTGCTCTTCAGCAGCTGCTGGCAATTCTTGCAGCAACTATTGCAGTACCGTCTGTTGTAGGAAATGGCATGAGCCAGAGTGCAGCACTGTTCGGAGCCGGAGTAGGTACCATTACTTATCTGCTCTTTACAAAATTCAAGAGCCCTGTATTCCTTGGTTCTTCATTTGCATTTATCGGTTCAATGTCCGCAGCATTTGGCGGAGCAGCCAGCATGGCACTGGGATATCTGGGACTTATAATCGGTGCTGCTATGGCAGGATTGGTTTATGTTATCATTGCAATTGCTGTCAAATGTGCAGGAGTAAAGTGGATTGATTATCTTATGCCTCCTGTAGTTATAGGACCTACAGTTGCTATCATCGGTCTGTCATTGGCAGGCAACGCTGTATCAGATGCATTGGGCGGAGCATCTAATGAATCAGGTGCATATGTTATGAATGCAAATGGTTGGGTAAGCCTCATTTGTGCTTTCGTAACCCTGGTAGTTGTATGCCTTTGCTCAGTATTCGGTAAGAAGCTCATGAAGCTGATCCCGTTTATTATCGGAATCTGTGCCGGATATATCCTGGCAGTTATTTTCACACTGATAGGCAATGCTTCGGGAAACGAAGCTCTTCAGGTGGTGGATTTTTCTGCATTTTCTAATATGCAGTGGGTTCCGGATTTTACATTCCTTACTGCAGTAAAGGGATTTGATGAACTGAGTGGAACATATATTGCAACTATTGCTGTTGCATATGTACCGGTTGCATTTGTAGTATTTGCAGAACACCTGGCAGATCATAAGAACCTCTCAAGCGTAATCGGAAGAGAGCTTCTTGAAAATCCAGGCCTTCACAGAACACTTCTGGGCGACGGTGTCGGATCATTCGTAGGCGCTATCTTCGGCGGATGCCCTAATACAACATACGGTGAATCAGTAGGCTGCGTAGCCATCACAGGCAACGCATCTGTAGTTACAATCTTCGCAACTGCCATTATGGCTATTGTTGCATCATTCGTAGGACCATTTGTTACATTCCTGTCAACTATCCCTAGCTGTGTAATGGGCGGCGTATGCATCACACTGTACGGATTCATCGCCGTATCAGGCCTTAAGATGCTGCAGCCGGTTGATCTTAATGATAACAGCAATCTGTTTACAGCATCAGTTATCTTTATCGCAGGTATCGGCGGTATGGCACTTAAGATTGGAGAGGTTAAGCTTACAGAAATCGCAGTTGCGCTGATCCTTGGTATTATCGTTAACCTGATCCTCAGAAAAAGAGATAAGAAATAATAAACCTGAATTTGATTTAATGAATTTTCAAAAAGCTGCCACATCTGTTGCGATGAGGCAGCTTTTTCAGCTGAAAAGCAGACGATCGTGCCTGTAATGTAAAATTATGTTAAATATCGTGATAATAAGAAAATACGGCAAGGAAGAACCTCCGTTAACTAATAACTGAAATTCTATCAATATTATAATGCCTGAAGATCGGCAGGGCGGAGTCTGGGATGATCTCGCCGCAGACGACTATCGGGATCGCAGGTGGGCAGGTAATGGCAGTATCGGCGCATATCATACCCACAGCCTCATCTACAGGAACTTCACGGGAGCAGCTTAAAAATGCTTCTCTTATAGACATGGCCTGAGTTAGCCTGAGAGCAGGCAAGGTGATGATGTCGTTATAGTCACTCTGAGCCGCGTTGATCTTGTATACTGCTGCAATCTCTCGAACGGCCTCACATAATCTGTTTAAATCATCATCACTATTATCCGGAGAAATCATAAGGACTACAAAATCCGGGTCGGCATATTCACATTCAATCTTATATTTTCTTAATTCATCGGCAAATTTTTTGCCGTCTATTCCAGACCTTGAAGTATATATCGTGATCTTGCATGGTTCGCAGATATAACTGTCGAAAATATTATGATCATTATCTGATGAGCAAGAACCGCTCATGATGGCATTATCTGATTTGCGTGAATCTGACAATGCTGTATCATTTGCCGCGTAATGATTGTTTAGAGAATTCTCAGACATAATAGTGAAGCTGCAGTCGGTTATGAATTTCTTGCATTTGTCAATTTTACCTATACATTCGGATAATCTGTGAGGCCAGTCGCCCGATAGATATTCATTTACCTTATCCAGCGATTGAAGCAGCAGGTAAGATGGGCTGGTAGAGCCGAACATGGATAATGCCTTTCGCGCGTTGGATATGCATGACGATGGGGCCTCCTTGCTTATATGAAGATATGCACAGCCGGTGAGGGCAGGCAACGTCTTATGAGCTGAGTCGCAGCACATGTCGGCACCCAGATCTATCGGATGGATCGGTTGCTTCAGAAAATGAAGATACGCACCATGGGCATTATCAACCAGCAGCATGATGCCGTATTCGTGAACGACCTGCGAGATAGCCTTAATATCCGCAATATTGCCTAGATAGTCAGGAGAGGTTATGTATACGGCGGCAGGCTTAACATCCATTGAGCTGATGGCATCCCGTACCTGTTTTGCAGTGATCTGACATGAACACAGGGAATAGGATGAATCCTCAGGGTATAACCACCTGATGTCCAGATCCAGTAGAGCCGCTGCAGTTATAAATGCTCTGTGGACATTTCTTGCAGCCAGAATAACGGGTTTTGATGAAGTATGACAACATTCTGAGGCAAAGCGGTTCTTAAAATTGGATTTTTCCGGATTAAATCCTTCATATGGTTTGAAGCATGTCGCTAATGCAAGCATTGCCCTTATGCATTGGCTCGAACCCTCTGTAGAATAAAATGTGGCAGCAGTCCCGAACAGCTCTGCGGCGTATCCTTCACTTTCACGAATAATTCCCGCAGCCTCATACAGCGAATCAGCACCCTCTATCTCAGTGATATCATGGGGATAGAGGCCCTTATGCCCGGGCATATGAAAACGCGCTGTGCCGGATAGAGCATAGCGGTGGACGAAGTCGCATATAGGAGTTGGAAACTGTTGATGTATCATAGTTTTGAAATTGTGGCTGGATGTTTAACGCGCCGGGACGGCGCAGTTCCCTGCGAGAAATCAATTAGCGAAGGCGATTTCGAGCAGGGACTGCACGCCGAGGTTCACGGCGCGTAAGCAGTAGTATAATTAACGGTGAAGAGATCTAGTTGTTCTCCATCTGCTGTTCGGCCTGCAGCATGATAGCGCACTCAATACGTTTTCGGAATAATTCGCAGCCTGCTTCATATATACCACGGATGGAACCTGAGGCGTGAAGGGCATTGGCTGCACAGCCGCCGGAGCACCACAGTTTAGCCCAGCAGTCGGCACATTCAGGACGGGCGTATACATTACATGATCTGAATTCTTCCTGACGCTCGTGATTAGAGACACCATTCCAGATATCGCCTAACTTATAGGATTCATCTCCTACGAACTGATGACATGGGTACAGATCCCCCCACGGAGTAACTGCCATGTATTCGGTTCCTGAACCGCAGCCGGAGATTCGTTTATAGATGCATGGACCGCCCTTAAGGTCTATCATGTAGTGATAGAAGGTAAACGGATGTCCTTCCTTGCGTCTCTGTCTCATAAGTTCGGCCAGCTGATCATATTGATCCTTGATGATCTCAATATCTTCAGGAGTAAGCGCCTCAGGGTCATCCTTAGGACAGACAACAGGCTCCATACTGAGCTCCGTAAATCCCAGGTCTAGCATGCATTTAATGTCGTTAAGAAAATCAGGATTGGCATGAGTGAAGGTTCCTCTCATGTAATAATTCTTACCGCCTCTGGCTGCAACGAGTTTCTGGAATTTAGGGACAACCTTCTCCCAACTGCCGTTTCCTGCATAATCGACACGGTATCTGTCATGAACCTCCTTGCGTCCGTCCAGGCTTAATACAACGTTGCTCATCTCTTTGTTACAGAAGTCGATAACATCGTCGTCGATGAGAATTCCGTTAGTGGTAAGAGTAAAGCGGAAGTTTTTATTATGTTGCTTCTCAATGCTGCGGGCGTAGAGTACCAGATCCTTAACAACCTGCCAGTTCATTAATGGCTCGCCTCCGAAGAAGTCTACCTCCAGGTTATGACGGGTACCGGAATTGGCAATAAGAAAATCGAGGGCCTGCTTACCGACTTCGAAGCTCATTACAGCACGCTCGCCGTTGTATTTGCCCTGACTGGCAAAACAGTATGAACAGTTAAGGTTGCAGGTATGGGCGATGTGAAGACACAGAGCCTTAATTACGTTGCCGCTTCGTTCCTTAAATGTCTGAGCCATAGGCTCATAAGTGTCAGGCGTGAAGAGCTGGCCACTGCTTTCCAGAGCCTTAATATCTTCAATGCAAATGTGAATGTCTTCTTCTGTAACGTCATCTCTGTCAGGATATTTGCTCATGATGGCTGATACAATTTCAGCTTCACTATGATCTTTATACATAGAAATAATGTCGTAAGCAACCTCGTCTACAACATGGACAGAGCCTGAGCATGTGTCCAAAACAATATTCATCCCGCCTGATTTGTACTGGTGCAGCATAATAACCTCTCTTTAAAAATCTATCCAACGCAAAAGAGCCGCCTGTTTCAAGGCGGCTCCTTCAATAACCTTTAAATTATTTCTCGTTCTTGTTTTCGCACTGCTGATTAGCGATACCGCAGCTTGTCTTGCATGCTGACTGGCATGATGTCTGGCACTCGCCGCATCCGCCATTCTTAGCACTGTCACAAAGGTTACGAGTTTCAAGAGTATGAATTCTTTCCATAATGATAATCTCCAAATCAATCTTAAGTATTATTACAATCAAAATCTAAAAAAATATAACACGCTGATGGAGCAATGTCAAGGAAGCCCCGACTTGCCTGCTTACTGCAGATAGGTCATCAGCACCCATCCGTAATATCCGTTATATGAGGTATAACCCCAGTTATTTTCAATGGCAGTAACAGTGAGAGCAGTTCCGTTTGGCACCGTTACATAAGAGATATTTTCGCCGTCAGATGAAGCCCTGAGCTCCAGTCCGTCAGAAGCATTAACAACGGTATAAGTTTTAGCTGTGATAAAGCCATAGGTAGGAGCGACAGGCTCAGCATAGTAGCGAATCCTTGTGTATCTCACTGAAACCCAGCCGGATTGATTGTTATATGATGTGTATCCCCAGCCATTTGAGATCTTGCTGATATTCAGTTGAGTTCCTTCCGGTATTAAGCAATATCTCTGAGAAGAGCCGTCAGCGGAAGCCTTAAGGGCGAGTCCTTCGCCGTCAGTATCATATACGGTTACACTGGCAGCAGTCGGTGCAAGATATGTGGTATTGGCCCATCCCTTGTGTCCATTATAGGATACGTAAGCCCAGTCTCCATATATAGCCTCTGCCAGAACGGAGGTCCCGGTAGGAATGTATCCGAAGGTGCATGAGCTGATAGATGGCTTGGTTCTTAATTCCAGTCCTTCATTGTCAGTATTTAATACAATATAGAATGAAGGAGTGATATAGCCTGAGTCAGGCTTATCTGCCAGATAATTTCCTGATACCTTGACATATTGCAGAGAAATCCATCCCGAATATCCGCCGTATGAGGTATATCCCCATCCTGTAGTAGTTGTGTAATCGATGGTAACATTTGTGCCTTCAGGAATATATAAATATCTCTGAGAGTTGATGTCGGCAGAAGCCTTAAGGGCCAGTCCTTCATTTGCCGTACCATATATAGATGCTGCAAATGCTGTGGTAGTAAGATGTTCCAGGTTAGCCCATCCGCTGTTGCCATTGTATGATGTATAAGCCCAGTCACCCGAAATTGCATTTACGACTACAACAGTACCGTCAGGAATGGCTCCGTAAGTGCTTGAACTGATAGTAGGGCTGACTCTGAGCTCAAGTCCTTCCCCCTCTGTACCATATACTGTGTAATATATAGGCGCAGTATATCCTGATGACGGCTGGTCAGCGCTGCAGCTGCCGGAGACTTTGGTCCATTCAAGATCCACCCATCCGTCATAACCATTATATTCGGTATATCCCCATCCGCTATATGAAATCTGAGCTATTGTCAGAGCGGCTCCGTCAGGGACAGTGCACAGCCTTTCGGTAGTTGAATCATATGACTTCCGAAGAGCCAGGCCTTCGCCGTCCGTATCATATACTGTAACGGTATACGGAGTGCTTGCAGCAAATGATATTGTCTGGAATAAGCACATTGTAAGGCACAGAATAATTGCAAAAATAGTAATACGTGTCTTTTTCATTTCAACACCTCCTCGTGCGTTTTGGATAGCGTATTACGCCTCCGATGATTACACATACTACAATAATGCGATTAAAAATGATATGAGCGAATTGACTAAAAATACGGCAAAAATAAGCTGATATGCCAAGAATGCCCAGATTGTTTCGCAGTAGCTTGATTTTGCAATGCCCGAGATCAAGTGAATTTTATTTTTTTGCGAATCAAGTTTGGACTTGACAATATAGCGAAACATGATGAAAAATAACATAAAGTCAATGAATGTGCGGATTCAATGAATTTGTTGCGTCTGTGAAATTAATAGAACAGTAAGGATTTTATAAATATATTTAAAGAAACAAAATGAGACTGATTGAGATAGAGAATATAAGAGAATTTACAAGCAGATTGTTTGTCGGAGAGTTCTTCGACAACTTTCTGGCTGTTGAGGCGGTCATATATACTGCCGCCACATTTACTATTGATGGTCATATCAATAAGGAATTCGTAGGGGATGAGGGTATGCAGCTGCCGGAATATGCTGAAGGCATTGTAATGTGGAAGAAGGTTAAGCCCATTTGTTACGATATCATCAAGGGCAAAAAAGTTCCGCAGAAATTCAAGATAATCTTCAAAATGCCCTCATACATAGTGGATGCATTTCTTAAGAGGGCCCAGCTAAATATAGATAAAAATAATGTTGCCGGGTTGTATCTCAATGTGAATTTTCAAGAGGGCAAGATGAACTGCACGATGGGGGCATCACTTAAGACCTTTTCTTTAGATAAGAGTCTGGAACAGCAGTGGGATGAATACATGACTGCTGTGATCTGCAAGATAAAATAATAAAACAGATTATGTTAGCACTCACTAGCAATGAGTGCTAAATTTTTGTTGACATTACACTTTTATGGAATATAATAGTCTATGGTGACCACGAGACGGAGCATTTTGATGATCTGTAGCACGCTGTGGGAATGTCAGTTGGGTCAATTGGCACAGAACCCGATGAGACAATCGAATTGCCGATGCAGAACAACCGTATAAAAGAAGGATTACGAGAGAATATATTGCACATGGAAGTTCTGAACGGCGTCAGGATTTTTATATAAAAGGAGTGATAATTTATGAGCAAAGAAAAAGGAAGCTTATCCATTAACAGCGAAAATATATTTCCTATAATCAAGAAGTGGCTGTATTCAGACCATGATATATTTATAAGAGAGCTGATCTCAAATGGTTGTGATGCCATCACGAAGCTTCGTAAACTTGAGGTCATGGGAGAGTACAAATTCCCGGAAGATCAGCATTTTTCTATCCAGGTTGTAGCTAATCCGACACAAAAGACATTAAAATTCATCGATAACGGTATCGGTATGACCGAAGATGAGGTTAAGAAATACATTAACCAGATAGCATTTTCAGGTGCAACTGCCTTTATGGAGAAGTATAAGGATAAGGCAAATGAGGATCAGATCATCGGTCATTTCGGCCTTGGATTTTATTCGGCATTCATGGTAGCTGATAAGGTTACCATCGATACCTTGTCATATCAGGAAGGTGCTAAGGCTGTACACTGGGAGTGCGACGGCGGTACAGAGTTTGAGATGGGTGAGTCTGATAAGGACACAGTCGGTACAGAGATTACACTGTACCTGAATGAGGATTGCTACGAATTCTGTAATGAATACAGGGTAAGAGAGGTGATCAATAAATACTGCTCATTCATGCCGGAAGAGATTTATTTGGTTAATACAGAGACGATCGGTAAGGAAGAAAAGACAGAGTCTAAGGAAGGCGAAGAGGAGAAGAAACCGGAAGAGCCTAAGCCTCTTAATGATACTCATCCGCTGTGGACAAAACATCCAAATGAGTGTACAGATGAGGAATACAAGGAGTTCTACCGTAAGGTATTTAATGACTATAAGGAGCCACTGTTCTGGATCCATTTAAATATGGATTATCCGTTTAATCTGAAGGGTATATTGTATTTCCCTAAGCTTAATAATCAGTATGATACGCTGGAAGGCACGATTAAACTGTATAATAACCAGGTATTTATCGCCGACAATATCAAGGAGGTTATTCCGGATTATCTGATGCTGCTGAAGGGCGTAATTGATTGCCCGGATCTTCCGTTGAATGTATCAAGAAGTGCTCTTCAAAATGACGGATTTGTGGCTAAGATCAGAGATTATATTTCCAAGAAGGTCGCAGATAAGCTCTCAGGAATGTGCAAGACTGACAGAGCAAACTACGAGAAATATTGGGATGATATCAATCCATTCATCAAATATGGCTGCTTAAAAGACGAGAAGTTCTGCGAGAAAATGTCAGATTATATTCTCTTCAAGGATCTGAAAGACAAATATCTTACATATAAGGAATATATAGGCGAGGCTGAAGCAGAAGAAAAGGCAGCAGATGCTGCAGAAAACTCAGAGGAGAAGATCGCAGCTGAAGCAGATGCTTCCCAGACTGAGGGCACCGAGAATAAGTCTGAAGCTGCAGATACGAAGGAAGAGAAGGAACCGAAGATCATATTCTATGTTACTGACAGAAATATGCAGGGGCAGTACATTAAGATGTTCGAGGAGGCTAAGATGGACGCAGTTTACCTTGAACATGTGATTGATTCTTCATTTATCGGTCAGATGGAAGCCAAGAACGAAGGCCTTAAGTTTATGAGAATTGATACAGACCTTAGTAAGGCCTTCCGGAAGAGAACATCTAAGAAGGATCAGAAGGAACTTGATGAAAAGGCTGAGAAGATTCAAGGTAAGTTAAGAACATTGATCGGAAACGATAAGATCAACGTTAAGGTTCAGAACCTGAAGAATAAATCTACATCATCAATGCTTACTGTATCAGAAGAGTCGAAGCGTATGGAAGAGATGATGATGCAGATGGGCATGGGTACAGACATGAGCCAGTTTAAGCAGCCGGGAACGCTTGTTCTTAACGCACAAAATGAACTTGTAAAATATGTTATGGACAGAGTCGGAACAGACAATGAAAGCGAGGCAGATATATTCCTTGAGCAGTTATATGATCTGGCTAAGCTGGCAAATGAACCGCTTTCACCGGAAGAAATGAGCAAGTTTATTGCAAGAAGCAACGAGATAATGATAAAATTAGCAAATTAATGGGTGCAGCATTAGTTATGTGCGCCCGTAATAAATCTTTAGGAGAAAATTAAAATGGCAGATGAAAAGGAAAAACAGGAGGGATGCAGCCCGGAGCAGTGTTCCGGATGCTCACATGCATCTTCCTGCAGCAGCAATAAGGCTACAGAGAGTCTGTTGGCAGATCAGAATGTATTCAGCAGCATCAAGCATGTATACGGAATAGTAAGCGGCAAGGGCGGCGTAGGCAAATCATTCGTAACAGGAAGCCTTGCAGTTGAATTGGCAAGACAAGGATATAAAGTCGGCATTATGGATGCGGACATTACAGGACCATCTATTCAGAAAATGTTTGGAATAACTGAAGGTGCTGAGGGTGATGATAATGGCATATATCCTGCAGTCACAGCGTCAGGTATCAAGGTTATGTCCATTAACATGCTTCTTGAGGATGATACAACTCCGGTTATATGGCGAGGTCCTGTACTTGCAGGCGTAGTTAAGCAGTTTTGGACGGATGTAGTCTGGGGTGAGCTTGATTATCTGCTTGTAGATATGCCACCGGGAACAGGTGACGTGCCTCTTACGGTATTCCAGTCACTCCCTATTGAGGGGGTTATTATCGTAACTTCACCACAGAGTCTTGTTACAATGATAGTTAAGAAGGCCTATAACATGGCCAATATGATGAATGTTCCGATTCTTGGAATAATTGAGAACTATTCGTATATAGAATGTCCTGACTGCGGCAAGCATATAAATGTATTTGGCGAGAGTCACATAGATGAAGTGGCAGCAGAGCTTAAACTTCCGGTACTGGGTAAGATGCCTATCATACCGGATATGGCGAGGTTGTCGGATGAGGGAGCATTTGACAAGATATCAAATGATATGATATCTGAGGCAGTTAAGGCGATAACAGCTGCGGAAAATAAATAACAAGTTAATATCGATAATTTACCGGGCCCGGACTGTATGAAGTTATCTTCGTGCAGACCCGGGCTTTGGGTTTGAAAGGGAAAAGGAATTTTAAGATGAAGACTACTTATCATATGAATATTGCAGGATGTGAGAGAGACCTTCCGCTATGCAAGGCATCAGATGACCTGGTTATAGGAGCGTTTGTAATATTTGGAGACGTTGAACTTACATGTGCCTGTGCAAAGGCCCTTCTGGAGAAGGCACCGGAATTCGACTACATGGTGGCACCGGAGGCCAAGGCTATACCGTTGATCCATGAAATGGCACGCCAGAGCGGACGAAACGAGTACATGCTGGTGCGTAAGGCACATAAGTTATATATGAATGGCGTATTCGAGGTGGATGTAAAATCTATCACGACAGAAGATGTTCAGAAACTCTATATGGATGGAGCTGACGCAGCTAAATTAAAGGGTAAACGTGTACTGGTACTGGATGATGTTATTTCAACAGGCGAATCTATCGCTGCAGTAGAAAAACTGGTAGAGAAGGCAGGCGGTAATGTAGTTGCCAGAATGGCCATCCTGGCTGAAGGCGATGCAGCCAACAGAAAAGATATAATGGTTCTTGAGAAACTGCCGTTGTTCGACAAGGAGGGCAATCCGAAGGACTGATCCGGCATAGTCAGAGTTGAGGATATTGTTGAAAGCACATGAATTTCATGGAATATTTGTCATGTGGTTTGTGTGCTTTCTTTGCAGCTGCGATATGCCAAAACAAAGGAAACATTTGCGGCAATATAAAATATCCAGACCACATATGAACAGATATTGCTGACAATCGGCATAGACAGTGCGGCTGTTCTGAAGAAGAGTGCAATGTCGCTAATAAGCTGCAGTGTCATAGCTGCGATAAAATATGATCCGTAGCTTACCTTGAATTTAAAATGATTTATCATAACTATGATGAAGTTAGATATCAGCATGGCGCACGCAGTGATCTGCATAGCACCCTTGAAGGTCCTGAACTTATCAATTACCAAAACTCCGATGAGCAGTATGATAAGAAGAGCAAGCCTTAATATCAATTCGTATTTTCTTCTGTATATAAATTTTCCGATAACAATGTATCCGACGATAAATGCAATAAAGCCATAAGTGTTGTCGGCCAATGCATTTAAAAGTATATCTGCAATTGCAGCAATGCCGAGGAAGAACACAATTAGCTCCTGCCTGTACTCAGTCGGATTTTGACTGTGGCTGATCACAGCGCGACCTGTTTCACCGTGACATCCCTTCTTAAAATGAATAAGATATACAAGTGCAAATATAAATGCTATGCCGGTGGAAGAGACAAAGAATATCTTGGTGAAAGGATAGACGTAAATCATATCCTTTGCGACATTACCGCTGTTGATGGTCAGCGACTGAAATACTATAATGCTGATCATCAACATGAATTCAATAGTTATTAAGATGTAGTTAGATAAATGATTTTTCATGAGAAGAATAAAGTCGTTCCGTGACTTAATATGCGTTACCCCATACTGCCGCGTACTCGGTATATTTTGCAATATCTGAAGCGCCGTTCCATGGAATAAATCCACCTGTCAGCCCTGAATTGTACAGCGCCTGAACCTGATCGATAAGCTGCTCCTCACCATAAGTTACAGTAGGATTCCAATTAGGAGTGTCATAACCGGTGATCCATGTACGGGCGACAGCAGGTGTTCTGATTTCGGTCTGTCTCATAGCGGCCTGAACAGCCCATTCATAAACTGTAGTATACGGATAAGTCCATGTGTCGGTCTCTTCGCCGTAATGGTCGGTATAAGGCATACCGCTGATGACGTCAACGACATTTGAAATCGCTGGCCAGTATTGCCCGTAAGCAGTTACATATTCGCCGACACATTCACCGAAGACGTCAACTGATATGTAGGCTCCAACCTTGTGCATCTGATCGGCAGCATAGAAGCAGAAGTTCTGTACAGCTTCTGCTTTTTCTTCGTTATAGGTATTCTTAAAATCTGCTGTGCCTGTTTCAGACATGCTGTAGGCATTTTCCGGGAATCTCACATAATCAAACTGTATCTCGTTAAAACCAAATAAATTAACTGCTTCCTGTGCCAGAGCAACATTATAATACCAACAGTTTCTGCTGTAGGCAGATGGCCATACTGCTTCACCGTCAGATACAATACAATCCTCAGGATGGTCAGCAGCATAATAATCATCGCTGAATGTAACGATACGACCGATAATATACAGTCCAGCATCCTTGAGCTTTTGAATGCTGCCTGCATATTCATCCGTTGTAAGAAATGCAGCCGCGTATGATGACGGAGACAATTCTGCAGCTACGCTCGATTGATATGCCAGGATGCCGTCCTTAATGTCCACAACTACGGCATTTACTCCAGAGGCTGCTGCCAGAGCAATATACGCATCCACATTCTCTGCAGCTACGGCGGTAGAATTAAGATACATAGCTCTGGCTTCCTGAAGAAGCGAACCGGAGGAGAGTTCCTCCTTAGTTACGGGGTACCAGTCAAGGCTGTCGGTACTGCCGCCATATAGTTCGAAGGTGTATTCTCTGCCGGAGTGGGTCGCTGCAACCTGCTCAAATACCGCATCTGCCTCTTCTTGAGTATCAACAAGATATTTGGCATACACATAACCCTCGCTGCCATCGTTACTTATCTTATACATTTCTACAGAGCCGTCATCATTAAGCCCTGAATATCCGCAAATGTTTAACTCTGTTCCCTTCTTAAGAAATGAAGAGATCTGCGCGTCAGTATCATTTGCGTAAACCGTGACAGACGTGCGGACGTACTTGGTATCTTCTCTTACAACATCTTCCAGTGAATCTGTAAGATAGTCACCCGAGATATAATAGACAATGGGATTGCCATTCTCATCAGTCTCGCCGTCTAATTCTATTTCTGTGAAAATATACGTGCCGTCGTTAACATCATCCTGAATATTCCTGTTGGTAACTGCAGTTCCGCGTGTGAGCTGAGTGTATTCGTATAGGACACTGTCCTCTTCACGATATACGGTGGCAGACAGATCTGAAGAGGCAATATATGATGTGGAACGATTAACCTCTGCCTCTGGTTCATTATGATAAAGATATAGAAAAGCAACTATGCCTAATATAAATATCAAGCTTAAGAATGCTGGTATGATTTTTTTCATGTCCTTCTCCTATGAGCATAATTCAAATTCATTATAGCATTAGTAGTAAAAAAATGTAACCTATCATAGCTTCTTTCGATAAATCCTTAAAATCGTCTTCGTCATATGGATTTGCACATTGCTATCCGTCTCGGGCTGTGATACAATTCAAATCTACGAAATTCGGTCTACCTTATTTCTAGGGAGAATCTTTCACATGAGAAGAAAATAAAATAAAAGGAATGATGACTGATGGCACAGATTGGTCAGATCATTGGCGGCAAATATAAGATTTTGCGGATGATAGACAGGGGCGGCATGTCGAGGATATACCTGGCCGAAGATATGGGTATGTCCAAAGAATGGGTTGTCAAGGAAATCCTGAAAACGATTAATGACAGAGATAACTCTCTGTCTGTTAATTCTGCAATTTCTGAGGTGAATATTGTTAAGGAACTTGATCATCCTGCTATTGTAAGGGTCGTTGATATATTAAATGACAGCCAGGCAGTGTATATAGTTGAGGATTACGTGCGTGGGCGGTCGTTGAAGGAGATTGTAGATTCCGGCGAATATATCGACGAGAAGATGTTAATACAATGGATGATGCAGCTTTCCGAAGTCCTTGCGTATCTGCATTCGAGAAATCCTGCGGTGATTTACCGAGATATCAAGCCAGAAAATATCATCATGACCGAGAGCGGACATATTAAGGTGATTGACTTCGGAATAGCCAGAAGGTATAAGCCGGGGCAAGCCAGAGACACGCAATATCTGGGGACAGAGAGATTTGCCGCACCTGAGCAGTATGAGGAATACGGGGCGCAGACAGATGCCAGAACGGATATTTATGGTCTTGGTAGAACTTTCGAATATTTATCCGATTATTGCAGGGCAACCTCCTCTGAATTCGGGGAGATAATTAAAACATGCACCAGAAATAATCCTGATGAGAGGTTTCAGAGCGCAGAGCAACTGCGTGGCCAGCTTAATATGCTGCTTGAACAAAATCAGAGGAAACGTAAGAAAAATAAGATCAGCCTGCTCAGAATACTGCTCACGGTATTGGCTGCGGTCTGTATTTTTCTGGCTGTCAGTGTCATTTTTCTCAGAATGACCGGTAGCAAGTCACAACTGGACAGGATAAGTGAGGTGGTAGAAGAAATCAAGATTGACGGAGTCTTCTCGGAAGAAGAGGAGGAAAATTTATTAAGTATCATTAAGCCGAATCTCAGCGAATTAAAGGAACAGGAGGGATTTGAAAAATTAGCATTTGAGGTAGGAAAACTATATTGGTATTACTACGATTATGGTTCAGATAACACAATCGGTATTGTTGAGGCTGTTCCCTGGTTTGAACTGTCGCAGGATTATAGCGAAATGGCAGCAGTATTTATGAAAATCGGTGAATTTTACAGAGATATTAATACGAGTATACGAGAATCTGAGGATACCGGAATGTACAGAGATTGCTTTACGCAATTATTAAAGCTGAGTGCCGGAATAACAGATGATACTGCTGAACTTGTCAGGCTGGAGGTCTATAAGCTGATCATTCATTCTATAGAGACATATGCCCGCAAATTCTGTACGGATGACGTGAAACTTGAAGATATCAGCGATTTATATGGCCGCGTGGCGCAGAATGTTAAGAAAATGCAGACGACCTCTGCGCAGGCGGATACTGTTAAGCTGCAGATAATAGCAAGACTTGATGCCGCATCGGATGCTATAAGCCTGGCATACAGTAATGACTCCGGGGAAACCGCGAAATAGTAACATCTGTGTTTCTCTGAATCGGCATGGAGGAGATAAGAGATGACTAATGATAATAAGAGAAGAATAAAACGAGCAGCGATGCCATTGCTGCTTGCAGCTGTTATGTGTTTGTCGATTATAAGCAGCGTTTGGGCCAGTGATTATAATGACATCACAGCAGGCAAATCAGCCAGGATAAATGTTCTTAATCTATTTGACGAAAGCGGTCAGATACTAATAGATGAGACCGGACTCATTAATCTTGATCTGACGGTGCGAAGCGAGAATATAGGAATCCGATCTGTGAATTTTACTATAACGTCAGACGGGCAGCCGGGGCAGGAATATGTGGCCGTGCAGACTACTGATGCAAATGGCACCAGGATACAAGGAAATCCGGGAAATTGGGTAGTGCAGGAGACAAATGCAGAAAATATAATATCGCTTGGCAGAACGGTAGAAACTTACGCGCTGCAGACGTTGACTGTGGAACTGGGATTTACGGATATTAACGGAAATTATTATAGTGAACAGTATTATGGAACGGTTGCGCCGCAGATTTCGGAAATGTCACAGATTACGGATGCGGCACAAACCACAGATATTCCGCAAGAGGCTGAACAGGAACCGGAAGTTTCCCCGCAGGAGGAATATGTACTGCCTGAACAGGGTGAGACTGAGGTGCTGATCGAGACCGGACAGGTGGGTGAGCCTGAGTCGGTAGAAGTGGCTGAAACAGAAGTAGCGGGTGAAACAGAAGATATGTCTGAAACCGAGGTAACAGCGGCGACTGAGGAAACGGTTGAAACCGAAGAAATAGTGGAGATCGATGAAACAGTAGAATACGAGGTGACAACAGAGGCAGACGAAACGGTTGAATCTGAGTTAATAACTGATATTGATGAAACAGCTGAATTTGCAGAAACAACTGAGATCGAGAATACTTCACAGGGGGAGCCTTCAATAATAGATGCCGATATGAATTCAGAAGTGGATTCAGTGGAACAGGTAGCTATATCAGAAGGAGAATCTGAACAAGAGATAACATCTGAGGATCTGGAAAAAATGGAACCTGGACATGAAGCAGAAGTAATAGGTGAAGTTGAGAAAGATGCACCATTCGTCGAAGAAGAGACAGAACTTGAAACTGAAACAGTGATAGTTGATCAGAACTCAACTTCAGAGATGGAACCGGCAGGTGAAATTGAGACAGAACCAGCGTTGCCACCAGAACCGGAATCTGAACCATCAATTGATCAGACGCTGCCGTCCGAGTATGAATCCGAGCAAGAATCAAATCCTCTAGGTGAGCAAGAATCGGATACAGTGTCAGAGCCGGAATCTGAATCAATAACTGAGACTGCAACTGAGCCAGAATCCGAATCGGAATCGGAGCTGCAGACAACCGTACCGGAGAGCAACACGGAACCGGAGACGACAACCGCAGCTGTTAAGGAAACCGGAAGCATACAATATGTATATGTTCCGCAATATGTATATAAGCCGACGACTTCCACCTCTGCAGGTACCTACAGTACGGCATCCGGAACGCGTTCACAAACCGTCTCTTCACAGAACAGATCATCATTACAATCCGAACAAAGCTCTGAATTAAGCACAGAAGATGTTAATTCTGCAGAGGACACGAGAACAAAAGCTAAAGAACCGGAATCCGAGGCCAATTCTCAGGAAGAAACAACTAAAGAAACTACAAATGAGAATAAACGCACAAACAAGGACGGCTCTTCATATGATCTTTCGGCAATAGAAGGTATTAATGGGAAGTCACTGAAGGAAACAGGGGACCTTGTAATATGTGAGCAGAACAAGGATAAACTGGTGGAGGATTCTATCAAGATCACAGTTTCTAAAAATGATGAGACGTATGAACTGGAAAAGGATGTAGACTACAGCGTAATGCTCACGGGTAATTCAGAAAATAAGAAAATCTACAAATATACCATTAACGCTGATACATTCAAGGATGACGGACGATACAAGATGTTCATTTATTCTGAGGACGAGTCAGGCAATACTAACTCCAATGAGATCAAGGGCTCGTCAATAGAGTTCAGTGTGGATAATACGAATCCTCTTATTATTGACTGCTCAGATTCGAAGGCTGTTGATGCCGGATCGCCAGGTGAAATGGTCATAAAGGATAATATCAAACTTGAAGAAGTAGATATCTATGTTGATGATCAGAAGGTTGATTATGATGTTGATGGCGATACCTATAGCTTCAGCATTCCGGAGTCAGAAAAGGATACTAACGTTAAAGTAGTTGCTAAGGATGCAGCAGGTAATGTCTACGAGAGAACATTTGAGGGATATAAGTCGGCAGGGAATATATCTGTCAAGTCAAAATCCAACGTATCGTGGATAATTGCAGTTGTGATATTTATAGCCGCCGCAGCTATTTTAGTGTTCCGAATAAGAGCCAAGAGACGCAGAGCATCTGAAAGAGAGTGGATATGATGGCAATTAGATACCGCCATTATAGAAAATATTCGTTTAATAGTGCTGAGGGTTGTGGGCACTTAGATTATTGACGGATATTGGCTATTGCTAGAGAACGCTTCACAGTTTGTGAGGTCTCAAAAAACGATATAGATATGTGATAAAAACAACGGCATCAGGTCCTGTTAGGGATCTGATGCCGTTCATCCTTACTCTTCGTCAGCGGCGGCAGTGCTAGGCGTATATGTATAACCCCAGGCTGCGCCCATTTCTTCATATTTTGTTCTGTTTGCAACGCCATTCCATGTAAGGAATCCGCCTGTTATTCCGGCATCTACGAGACCCTGAACTTGCTTAGCCACATAGTCGGCATCGCAGGTTATGGTAGGGTTCCACCATGGAACATTGTAACAGGTTATCCATGTGCGGGCAATGGCTGGATTAGGAGTCTCATTCAGACGGGCAGCACAGCTCAGACCCCAGTCGTATAATGTAGTATAAGGATCTGACCAGGTATCTGTATCAGTTCCGAAGTGGTCTGTATAAGGCATGGCACTGACCGCATCTACAACCAATGCAATTGCAGGCATGTACTGACCGTATGCAGTGATATATTTATTAACACATTCACCAAAAACGTCGGCAGAAACATATACGCCGAGTTCATGCAGAACATCCGCAGCATAGAAACAGAAGTTTTGTATCGCTTCAACCTTGTCCTCACCGTAAACATTCTTAAAATCGCTGGTTGGATCCTGGGACATGCTGTATGATTCTTCAGGAAAACGCACATAGTCAAACTGTATTTCATTAAATCCGCATTTTTCAACAGCATCCGTTGCAAGCAGCAGATTATAGTACCAGCAATCCCTGCTGTAGCCGGATGGCCATAACTGCGTAGAAGATTCTGACTCGATGCATGTTTCAGGATGATCCTTGGCATAAAGTGAATCGTTGAATGCAACTATACGACCGATAACATAGAAGCCTTCATCCTTACATTTTTTTACAGCTGCGGCATAATCATCAGCATTTGCAAAATATGCATTATTATAGGATGTAGGGGATATATCCTTGATGGACTCAATCTTGTATGCCAGAACACCATCCTTGATATCTATAACCATGCAGTTTACGCCGTTGGCTTTGGCAATCTTAATATATGCGTCGATATACTGTGCGCCATCAACCGTGATATACATGCCCCGGGCAAATTCACAGATTGGATTGTCTGCAAATGAAGGCTTCTCAACAGGGTACCAGTCAAGGCTGGAAGGAAGGCCGCCCCCTAGCTCAAGTCCGCTGTATATACGATCCTTATGAATTGCATATATTTCCTCATTGATGGCAAGGGCATCTGCTTCGTTGTCTTTGAGATATTTGCCGTAAACCCAGCCGGTTACATTCTCGCCGGTGGAATCCGTGAAGCTTACTTTATATTTATTTACCGAACCGTCAGACTGAAGCTCATCGTAGTCTACAACAGTAAGACAGGAACCCTTCTTGGCAAATGAAGCAATCTCCGGCCCTGTTTCATTTGCATATACAGTGGCAGAAGTACGCACCCAGAGCTCTGTTTCTTGAACAACATCGTCAAGGGAGTCCACGAGTGCTGTACGGGATATATAATAATTTTCACCCTCATATTCTATGACGGTATATGTGATCCCGTTTTCGGAATAATCTTGATTTAAATCCTTAACCTGAATACCACGCTGCAGTGTGCCGGAAGCCTTAATAAGACGCTGCTCGGTCTCATCATATGAATAATATGGCACGCCTGCATCGGTTGAACCTAGGTATCGCATGACAGAATTATCAGTATTTCTGGTAAGCATGACGATCAGAACAACCGCTGCCACTAATATGATAACCGGAATAATGATTATCAGAGGATTGATACGTTTTGTATATCGTCTTCTGCGCCTTCTGCGGCGCTTTTTATAATATCTGCTAGATGACATATTGAATAATTCTCCATAGGATAAAGCTAATGTATTTGTTTATGCACGTTCATTTGTACTAGATGTCATAAGCTGGTTGATTTAAAAGCTAACAGACGATCTGACCAGAATGATCGTGAATGCCTTACTGCTTTAGTCTAAGAAAGTGCATAACCTTTCATATTTTAAACTATATATATGCAATTTGCCAGCGTCAAATTACAGGACAGAGTTTTCTTTATAAGCGGCAAATTATAGGGAAGAGTTTTCTTTTGGACAAATATCAGGAAGATTATGTTTTCATGGAAAATTATGGATATATACGGGTATCGAGTGTGGAACAGAATGAGGAACGGCAGCGTATAGCCCTGAGAGATGCCGGAGTCAATGAGAAAAACATTTACACAGCGTAGTTTCTCTTTGCTTTTTGTTAATGTTGGACAAATTTATTCCGGACATTCGGGTGATATTGTTGAATCTGATGAACACATGAGATATAATATCCTTGTTTTGTTGTGCTGCCACGTAGCGTCAATTTCTGCTTAAAACTGACCTGGCACGAAAACGCAACCTCAGAAAGCCTGAATTTGCACGAAAACGCAACCTCAGAAAGTTGAAATTTGCACGAAAACGCAAGTTGAGACATGTAAAGTAAAAATGCTTGACAGCATATACTCCGTGTAGTATCATGTTCAGGCTATGGAAGGATTTGTTAAACAGTCACTGTTATATGATTTTTACGGAGATCTGCTGACAGAGCATCAGAAGCATATATATGGGCTGTATGTTCTGGACAATCTCTCACTGGGAGAGATTGCCGAAGACGAGGGGATCAGCAGACAGGGCGTGCATGACATTATTAAGAGATGCAATGCACAGCTGGAAGGTTATGAGGATAAACTTAAGCTTGTAGAAAAATTCATCAGTATCAGAGATAAGGTCGAAAGCATACAGAATTGCAGTGAAATTGAGAAAGCCAGAGAGCTTGCAGAACAGATACTGGAGATGCTGTGACTGATTTATTGGAGATAATATATGGCATTTGAAAATCTTAGTGAAAAACTCCAAAATGTTTTTAAGAACCTGAAGAGCAAGGGCCGTCTTACAGAGGCAGATATTGATACTGCCATGAAGGAAGTCAAGATGGCACTCTTAGAGGCTGATGTTAACTTCAAGGTCGTAAAACAGTTTATAAATAGCGTTAAAGAAAAGGCTGTCGGCGAGGATGTAATGCAGAGTCTTACACCTGGTCAGATGGTAATCAAGATCGTTAACGAAGAACTTACCAGCCTTATGGGAGGCGAGGCAGCAGAGCTTCAGCTGCTTCCGGGCATGGCCAAGACCATAATAATGATGGTAGGTCTCCAGGGTTCAGGTAAGACAACTACGGCAGCTAAGCTGGCAGGCTTGTTTAAGAAGCAGGGTAAGAGGCCTCTGCTGGTGGGATGTGATATTTACCGTCCGGCAGCTATAGAACAGCTCAAGATTAACGGCGAGAGAGTGGGCGTTCCTGTATTTGAAATGGGAACGGACCATAAGGCAGTGGACATTGCCAAGGCCGGACTTCAGCAGGCGATCAACAACAATAACAATATTGTGATCATAGATACAGCCGGACGTCTTCAGATTGATGAAGACATGATGGAAGAGCTTGAGGAGATCAAGAGCCAGTTAGACATCACCTATACGCTCCTTGTTGTGGATGCTATGACAGGTCAGGATGCGGTAAATATCGCAGCCGGATTCAAGGAGCGGATCGGCGTGGACGGTGTTATCCTTACTAAACTGGACGGCGATACCAGAGGTGGTAGTGCATTATCTGTAAGGCAGGTTACACAGGTGCCTATTATGTATGCCGGTATGGGTGAGAAGCTGACAGACCTTGAAGTATTCCACCCGAGCAGGATGGCATCAAGGATTCTCGGTATGGGCGACGTGCTTTCCCTGATCGAGAAGGCCGAGCAGAACCTGGATGCGGAAAATGCAGAAAAGCTTGCAGCTCATATGCGCAAGAACGAGTTTACATTTGAGGATTACCTTATCTCGATGCAGCAGATGAGAAACATGGGCGGTCTCGGAGAGATACTTAAGATGATGCCGGGCTTAGGTCTCGGAAATGCCGCAGATCTTAACATTGACGATAAGAAACTTACCCGCATTGAGGCCATCATCTATTCCATGACACCGAAGGAGAGATCTAATCCTAAGATATTAAATCCGTCGAGAAAGAACCGGATTGCTAAGGGCGCCGGCGTAGATATTGCTGAGGTTAACCGTCTGGTTAAGCAGTTCGAGCAGATGAAGCAGCTCATGAAGAAGATGGGCGGCATGAAGGGCAAGAAAGGCCACAGAGGTCTGGGTGGTTTAGGCGGCATGATGGGACTTAAGGGGCTCAAGGGCCTTAAGGGCATGAAATTTTAGTTAATATGAACTTCACATGAACAGGGAAAAGTTACGTAGCAACCATTTGCAATGCCTGAGCATGCAGAGCAGCTGCCGGCGGAATGTTCCCTGTAATGTGGTTCAGAATATTTACAATGAGTTTATAAATTATAATGATGGACTGCCTGGGGCAGCATCGAATATTTCAAGAAAGAATTGAGGTAAAAAAATGGCAACAAAGATTAGATTAACAAGATTAGGCAAGAAGAAAGCACCTTTTTACAGAATTATCGTAGCTGATTCAAGAGCACCAAGAGACGGCGCATTCATCGATCAGATCGGTACATATGATCCAAACCAGGAGCCTGCTCAGGTTATCATTGATAAGGAAGCAGCTCAGAAGTGGCTTTCAAACGGAGCACAGCCAACAGAGGTTGTTGCCAGATTATTTAAGAACGAAGGACTCATCAAATAAGGAAAGGTCAACATATGAAAGAATTAGTCGAAGTAATCGCTAAGGCTCTTGTTGATAATCCTGATGAGGTTATAGTCACCCAAACAGTAGAAGAGGACGGAACGATTGTTCTCAAGCTCAATGTAGCTCGTGAGGACATGGGTAAGGTCATCGGAAAAAAGGGTCGTATAGCAAAATCTATTAGGACAGTGGTTAAGACTGTAGCTATTAAAGAAAACAAAAAGGTAGTAGTAGACATCGTAGATTGATCTCGCGGTGTCTGCTGCATTTTCTGAAGGCAGACGTGTATGCAGGCAGTGCATGCGGTTTGCCTATCTTTATCTTTTGGGCTTTAGGATAATGACTGATTAGTTCTGGCACGGGCCTGCAGCCAGACAGATAATGATATTGGAGACGGATATGGAACAATATTTACGTATAGGTGTACTGACACGGGCACATGGTGTTCATGGAGAGGCTAAGGTTTATCCGACCACTGATTATGCCGAGAGATTTGAAGAAGTCGATGAAGTCATAATCAAGACACCTAGAGAAGACATAAAGGCGAAAATAGAGGGCGTTAAGTATTTTAAGAACATGGCTATAGTCAAGTTCTCTTGCTTTAATGCTCCCGAAGAGATATCCAAAGCAGCGGGCTCAGATATAGTAATAAGCCGTGATCAGGCGCAGCCGTTGGAAGATGGTGAATATTACATTGCAGATCTCATCGGATGCAGGGTATTTGCTGATGAGGGATCTGAAAGTCTGGCGGGAAGAGAGCTGGGAATAGTCAGAGACGTGCTTCAGACCGGAGCGAACGATGTTTATGTGGTAGAAACTGCCGGCGGTAAAGAAATTTTATTCCCTGTTATAGCTGATTGCATCAAGAATGTTGATGTAGAAAAAAGCATTATCACAGTTAACGTTATGAAGGGGCTGTTGGATTAGAACACAATTTTAAATATTATGAACTTTCACATTCTTACATTATTTCCTGATATGATAAATGCCGGACTTGGAACCAGCATTCTCGGAAGGGCAGCCAGGGCTGGCCTTATAAGTATTAATACCGTGAATTTCAGAGAATATACTGAAGAGAAGCACGGGCATGTAGATGATACTCCATTTGGCGGCGGCGCAGGTATGGTTATAAAATGCCAGCCTGTGTACGATGCCTGGCAGGCAGTATGCCAGGGTATAACCAGTAACAGAAAACCTAAAGTTATCTATACAAGTCCTGCGGGTAAGGTATTTACACAGGAAATGGCCAGGGAGCTGGCAGCAGAGGAGGATATTATAATACTGTGCGGCCATTATGAGGGGGTTGATCAGCGAGTATTAGAACTCATGGAGGCTGAAGAAATCTCCATCGGGGATTATGTACTTACCGGCGGCGAACTTCCTGCAATGGTCATGGTAGATGCCATCAGCCGCATGGTTCCGGGAGTTCTGACTAATCAGCTCTCAGGAGAGGATGAGAGCTTCAGCAGGGTATACCCCAACAGAGAATTTACTAAAAAAATCCGAAAACAAGTCTATGGCGATCTTATTTCCAATGTTAAGAAAACAGACACAGAGGAACCATCGTTGAAACTTCTTGAATATCCGCAATATACAAGACCTGAAGAATTCATGGGCATGAAGGTGCCTGAAGTGCTGATGTCAGGAGATCATGCCAGGGTTGATGCATGGCGCCGGGAGCAGTCGGTTGCAAGAACGAGACAGAGACGCCCAGATCTGCTGCAATAAAATACAAAATCAGATTTGCTCCCAGTTCACATTTATTTCACAGTTAGCAGTTGACTTTGATGAGTGCTAGTGGTAGTATATGGCTCAGATGTTAGCACTCTTACAACATGAGTGCTAACGGGAAACAAGAAGCAGACACAGATGGGATAGGTTATGGAGTTAGACGGCAGAAAAAAGAGAATACTTCAAGCGATCATCAAGAACTACCTGGAAACGGGAGAACCTGTTGGTTCGAGAACAATTTCCAAGTACGCTGATCTGGAGCTCTCAGCAGCGACTATCAGAAATGAGATGTCAGATCTTGAAGAGATGGGATATATTTTCCAGCCGCATACTTCAGCGGGCCGTATTCCTACGGATGCAGGATACAGACTGTACGTTGACGAGATGCTCGAAGCTAAGCTTGAAGAGGTAGACTCTAAGAGTAAGAAGTTAGATGAACGTGCTGAAGAGATAGAGAACGAGAAATCATCACTTGACGGCAGGATCGAGCATATAGAGACGATACTTAAGGATGTAGTTAAGACTCTGGCATTTAATACTAATTACACATCGGTAGTCAGTATGCCGCAGGCTAACAGAAACAGACTCAAGTTTGTCCAGATCACACAGCTTGATATCCATAAGGTGCTGTGCACAATAGTCCTGGAAGGCAACATGGTTAAGAATGAGATGATCAATGTTACCGAGGACATTGACCAGCAGGTACTGCTTAAGCTGAATCTTCTCATGAACAGCACACTGAATGGGTTAACCCTTCAGGAGATAAACTTCGATATGGCTGCGAAGATGGCAGAACAGGCAGAAGAACATGGAGGCCTTGTTTCAGAGATACTTAACCACATTGTGGCAACGATCGGTTCGGCAGACGGCATTGAGATATTTACAAGCGGTGCTAAAAACATTTTCAAGTATCCTGAGCTGTCGGCGGATTCCATGAGAGCAGGAGAACTGATATCGACGCTGGAAGAGAAGGAACTGCTGACAGAGCTTATGACAGATGAGCAGGAGGAAGGCAGCAATACCACAGGTATTCAGGTTTATATCGGCGAGGAATCCCCGGTAAATGCTATGAAGGATTGCTCGGTAATAACCGCAACCTATGAATTTGAAGAAGGAGTTTATGGCAAGGTCGGAATCATTGGACCAAAGAGAATGGATTATGAAAAGGTGGTTGATGCATTGCACAATGTAACCAGCAGCCTAGATAAGAAGTTCAGCCGTAATAAGAAGAAATAATATACAGAAAGGCAGGTAAGGAACTTGTCAGAAAAAGATAACATGAATAATGAAGAAATCAGAAATGATCTGAACGAAGAAAGTGCAGCGGCTGAAGAAGAAAACGCTGCGGATAAGGAAGTGGAAGAAGATATTATTGAGGCTGAGGGCGCTGCGGAGGAGACAGAGGCAGAGAAATCAGCAGAAAAGAATAAAAAAGACAGAAAGCTTAAATGGGCTAAGGCTGAAGACAAGGTTCAGAAAGCCACAGAGGCATTGGAAGAGAAGGTTAAAGCCGCAGAAGACAAGTATGCCAGACTTTTTGCAGAGTTTGATAATTTCAGAAAACGAAGCGAGAAGGAGAAGACCCAGAGATACGATTTCGGTGTTAAGGACATTGTAGAGAAGATACTTCCTGCCATCGATAATTTCGAGAGAGGTCTTGCAGCGGTTCCGGAGGATAAAGCAGAAGATTCCTTCGTGGTGGGAATGAATATGACATACAAGCTTCTTCTTAAGGCTCTTGAAGATGCCGGCGTTAAGCCGATTGAAGCAGTAGGACAGAAGTTTAACCCTGATTATCACAACGCAGTAATGCATGTAGATGATCCGGAAGTCGGAGACAATATAATAGTTGAGGAGTTCCAGAAGGGCTATACATATAAGGATCATGTGGTCAGATACAGCATGGTCAAGGTAGCAAATTAAATATTATTACGATATGACGATTAGGTCATACGCGTTTTATTATATAAATTAAGAAAATTATCCAGAATTCAGGAGGGAAATAAAATGGGAAAAATTATCGGAATTGACTTAGGAACAACAAACTCATGTGTAGCAGTTATGGAAGGCGGTAAGCCGGTTGTTATCGAGAATGCTGAAGGCGCTCGAACAACTCCATCTGTTGTAGCATTTACCAAGAATGGTGAAAGATTAGTTGGTGAACCTGCAAAACGTCAGGCTGTTACCAACTCAGACAATACAATCTCATCTATCAAGAGAGAGATGGGCAGCAATTACAGAGCAACAATTGAAGGCAAGAGCTATTCTCCACAGGAGATCTCAGCTATGATCCTTCAGAAGCTGAAGGGTGATGCTGAAGCTCATTTGGGCGAGAAGGTTACAGAAGCCGTTATTACAGTACCTGCTTATTTCAACGATGCTCAGAGACAGGCAACCAAGGATGCTGGTAAGATCGCAGGTCTCGATGTAAAACGTATCATCAACGAGCCTACAGCTGCAGCACTTGCGTATGGACTTGATAATGAAAAAGAACAGAAGATCATGGTATACGACTTAGGCGGCGGTACATTCGATGTTTCTATCATTGAAATCGGTGACGGCGTAATCGAGGTTCTTGCAACAGCAGGTAACAACAGACTCGGCGGTGATGACTTCGACCAGAGAGTTACAGATTATCTTATTCAGCAGTTCAAGTCTCAGGAGGGCATTGATTTAAGCACAGACAAGATGGCTCTTCAGAGATTAAAGGAAGCAGCTGAGAAGGCTAAGAAGGAACTTTCAAGCTCAACGACATCTAATATCAACCTGCCGTTCATTACAGCTACAGCTGAGGGACCAAAGCATCTTGATATTACACTTACAAGAGCTAAGTTTGATGAATTGACACACGACCTGGTTGAAAAGACTGTAGAGCCGGTTCAGCAGGCATTAAAGGATGCAGGACTTACAACAGCAGATCTGGGACAGGTTCTTCTTGTTGGCGGATCAACACGTATCCCTGCAGTACAGGATAAGGTAAAACAGCTTACAGGCAAGGAGCCTTCTAAGTCACTTAACCCTGATGAATGTGTTGCCATCGGTGCAGCTATTCAGGGCGGTAAGTTAGCAGGCGATGCTGGTGCAGGAGATGTTCTTCTTCTTGATGTAACACCACTGTCACTTTCAATTGAGACATTAGGCGGTGTTGCTACAAGACTTATTGAGAGAAATACAACAATTCCTACAAAGAAGAGTCAGGTATTCTCAACAGCAGCAGATAACCAGAGCGCAGTTGATATCCATGTTGTACAGGGTGAGCGTCAGTTTGCTCGTGATAATAAGACATTAGGACAGTTCAGACTGGACGGAATCGCTCCTGCTCCGCGTGGAATACCACAGATTGAAGTTACATTTGATATCGATGCAAATGGTATCGTAAATGTATCTGCTAAGGATCTTGGAACAGGTAAGGAACAGCACATTACAATTACAGCCGGATCAAATATGTCTGATGACGAGATTAACAAGGCTGTTAAGGAAGCTGCTGAATTCGAAGCTCAGGATAAGGCTCGTAAGGATGCAATCGATGCAAGAAATGAGGCTGACTCACTTGCAATGCAGGTTGAGAAGGCACTTAATGAAGCAGGTGATAAGTTAGATGCAGCGGATAAGGCTGAGGTTGAAAATGACCTGAACACACTTAAGGGTGTACTTCCGACAGACGTTAATGCAGAGATCACACCAGATCAGCTTAACCAGATTAAGGCCGCTAAGGAGAAATTGATGGGAAGTTCACAGAAGGTATTTACTAAGATGTATGAGCAGGCATCACAGCAGGCAGGCGGACCAAATCCTGGTGCAGGCGCTAACTATTCACAGCCGGGAGCTGACCAGGGCTCATCAAGCAGCAACGATGACAATGTAGTAGATGGTGACTATACAGAAATATGACATAAAAGTCCCGGACAGCGGATGTGCAGCGAAACAAGCTTGCTTGTGTAGCTGTACATCCATTGGACGGGCTAGACGACATGAGAGCGTAGAGCGATAGCTTGGAGCGCGAATGCCGTCTAGGATTGCGAGAGCACGCTAGTGGCGAAGCAATCCGTTTTATGAAAGATTGCATGGATGTAAGACATGAGTGCGTAGAGCGATAGCTTGGAGCGCGAATGCCGTCTAGGATTGCGAGAGCACGCTA
>CAVBWS010000002.1:0-101997 GCA_963599255.1 Treponemataceae bacterium | reverse complement strand
CAAGAGCCAACCACGGAAGAGCCAACCACGGAAGAACCGACCACACCGGCACCGATACAGCGGTTTAATATAACATGGCTGAATTGGGACGGAACTGTCCTTGAAAGGGATGTGGTAAACAAGGGCAATAATCCGGTATATTACGGCGCAACACCGACGAGAACGTCGGACGGAACATATTCATACGTATTTGCGGGATGGAGAGAAAAAGTGGTGCCGGCATGTGGTGATGCGGTATATACGGCAAGCTTTAGTGCGATCCCTATCGTAACTCAGTACCTGATCATCTGGCAGAATTATGATGGCACGGTCCTTCGAAGTGAGCGTATCAATAACGGAGAGACCCCGAAATATACAGGTGATGTGCCGACCAGGCCATCGGACGGAACATATACATACACATTTATCGGATGGGATAAGGCCATTACGTCGGCATCTTCGGATACCGTATATGTAGCGCAGTATAAGGCCACACCGGTTCTTAACAGTGCGTCGATCGGAGTCTATACCATGAGGGCTGATAATTATGAGGCCAATTATCCGGTGGTATATGAAAATGGCAATTCTGAAGTTGCATACGTAGAATTATCAAAGGCATTTGCACAGCTAGAGAGCCTGTACAGAAAAGTCCTGGGTAATGAGAACGTAACATTTACTTCGAATTATTCCAGGGACGGTGAGAATCTGATACTTACTGTTACGAGGGAGAATGGCTCTACAGTAATCATCAATCTGGGAGAAAACACGGTGGCGTTTACAGATTATAAAACATTCTCAGAGCACAACCTTGCTTCTGAGGGCAGCGTATCTGTTCTCGTAAAGGCCAATAGTAAGAATATCTACCAGACTTATGAGGCGGCTTCCACAATATGGCTTGCGGATTATGCACTTAATGTATATGAGATCGATGGCGCAGCGTACATGCCGATGTCAGCATTTTCCAGCATATTCATGGTTCCGGCAGGATTTAACTGGATCAATAATGGCAAGGATTCCTTCATCGTAACAGACAGTCTGGATGAGACCGTTAAAAATAATGATGGCAAGACCCTGAAGGAGATATACAGCGAGACAGCGGCAGAGCAGAGAAGCAGCACTAAGGCAATCTCAGATTATTATGAGCTGTGTCTCATACTGGATATGAACTACGGAATGAAGAATGATCTGGGTATTTTCTACGGATTCGATTCTTATTTCCGCCAGACCGGTTTGTATCAGGCACTTACAAGCACTAATGTAGCGGCATATGAGGCTGCGATAAAGGAACTGGGAAGTACATATTTCAGCAATGCCCCTGTCTCCGAGAAGACGAACAGCTACGAGGAAGTAGATAAGACAGCTTACATAACAATCGCTAAATTTAACAATACTGGACTGAATTATGCCGACAGCAATATAAGAGAGAATCTGGCAAATTATATTGCAGATGACACAGTTGCCCTGATAGCTTACGCAAATGCACAGATAAAACGAGAGGGCAGCCCTATTGAGAATGTTGTTATCGACATATCTGAGACACGGGGAAGTGACCTTAATGCAGCAGCATATGCTATAGGATGGATCCTGGGTCAGGCAGACATTAATACCCAGGATGGCTACTGGGGTGCATATAAGAATCAGGTTTATCAGTCAGATGCAGACTTCGACGGACAGATCACTGCAAATGATAAATTAGATGCCGGTGCTTATAATGTTTACTGCCTTATCAGTGAGAATACGAGAGACTACGGCAACTTGCTTGCAAGCGCACTGAAAAATTCAACCTCTGTTACACTGGTGGGCCAGAGCACAGGCGGCGGCTCACATAACATACTGACAGCTGTTATGCCAACCGGAACAGTTCTCGAATTCGCAGGCGCTGATAATTATTGCACAGTTAAGGCAGGAGCGCACATAAGTATAGCAGCAGGTATTGAGCCGGATGTATATATTAAGGACATGACAATATTAAGCGATCGTTATATGCTTGAGTCGGTTCTTGCCAATATACAGTAATGGAAGATCATTAACATACATTAATTGATGCACACGTACATGAGGTTAGGATGATTTAAGGCATCATACGGCGCATAAGAATAGCCGGAGTATGCACATTCAGATCTGCGTGACAAAATTATATGAATTATGATAAAGTGGCGGGAGTAATAAGCTTCTGTCACTTTATTTATGAAGGTGCAGTGAAAAACAGGTTTTATAATGAACGATTTGTATCAAATGGTTCAACTATATAGGTGAAGGACTCTGTGGGTAACAAGAAATTTTGATTAAAGGAAGAAGGTAACAGATTATGGAAATTGAGAAGATGTCATGTGCAGATTGCGGCAACGCATTGTGTAATTCTGACAGAACAGATTACACAGCATTTTGTGAAACCGGTAATATGGATCCGGAACTGTTAGAAGAAGTCAGACAGAAGTATCTGAATGATCCTGAAAATCTTAAGATAATGCAGAGTGCAGCAGCAGTTGAATATGGCGGATACTGCGTATTGACCAGAGTGCAGGAAGTAGCAGAATTTGCCAAGAAGATGGGATACAAGAAGATTGGTATCGCAACATGTGTGGGTCTGCTGCGGGAGACTCGTATCGTAGCCAAGATATTGAGAAGTCATGGACTCGAAGTCTACGGAATCGGCTGTAAGGTGGGCAAAATATCCAAACAAGACATGGGTATTCCGGAGGAATGTAATGCTATCGGCAAGAGCATCTGCAATCCTATCATGCAGGCTGCATTGCTGGAAAGATATGGCACCGAATATAACCTGGTTGTCGGACTGTGCGTCGGACATGACAGCTTGTTTTATAAATACTCCGCAGCCCCGGTTACAACATTGGTATGCAAGGACAGAGTGTTGGGTCACAACCCGGCAGCGGCGCTGTATATGTCTGAGAGCTTCTATGCCAAGAAGCTGTTCGGGGATAAGTGATATGACGACGGCGGGCAAGATTCTTGCCCGCCGTTCTTCAGCGATTTTGGTATCTTGCGATGGGACGGCACAGCCACTGCTAAACGGGGATTGCTACGCACTTCATGCTCTCGCAATCCAACCTGAATTCGCAATCCGAGCTATCGCTCTACTTGCTCATGCAGGTTAGCCTGTCCGATAGATATGAATTGGCTCGTGCGTGCACGGCTCATTCATATCTGTCGTCCAGGACGTTTAAAACAAACAATCAGCGAAGGCGTTTTCGAACAGTGGCTGTACGCCGAGGTTCACAGCGCAAGATACCAGACATGCCGCATAGCTCCATTACCATCCCATATGATCTGTATGCAGCAGATGATGTGACAATTCGCTGCATGGCTCCTTGAGATATTCCCTGTATAAGGCCTGTACATCAGGATTTTCATGGGAGAACCTGAGGGAATTGGCCCTGTCAATATTATAAAGTACGCGGGCACGCTCAGGAGCCTTCTCCTTATTATAATATATCGGCTGACCGCCGCCTCCGACACAGCCGCCGGGGCAGGCCATGATCTCAACGAAGTCGTACTCCACATCACCATGCCGCAGTGCTTCAATGAGCTTTCGTGCGTTTCCCAGACTGTGAGCTACCGCCGTTCTGACAATGGTTCCGTTCACATTATAATCAGCCTCAGTCCAAGGCCTATCAGAATCAATACCTTCACCCGGCATATTTAATCCGGCACTTCGAACATTCTTAAATGTACTGTCTGCATCCGGGTTGCTGCCGGTCATAACATAGTAACAGGTTCTTAATGCTGCTTCCATAACGCCGCCGGTGGTACCGAATATTACGGCTGCACCCGTACCGCTGCCGAGGGGTGAGTCGAATTCCTCTTCATCAAGAGAGGCAACGTCGATCTGGTAAATCTTAAGGATATTGCATAACTCCCTGGTTGTGATTGAAATATCAACATCCAGAAGCCCCTCATTAGCATCATTAATATTTGGAATCTCTAACTCGGCCTTTTTTGCTGAACACGGCATAACCGATACGCATACCAGATTCTCAGGATCGATTCCCATCTTTTGCGCAAAATATGACTTGGTTACAGCACCGAACATCTGTTGAGGGGACTTGGCTGTTGAGAGCTGAGGTACCATATCAGGGTATTGTGTTTTAAGAAATCTCACCCATCCCGGACAGCAGCTGGTAAACATAGGCCATTTATAGTCATCACGATTCTGAAGTCGATGCAGGAATTCTGTTCCTTCTTCCATGATGGTCAGATCAGCAGAAAAGTTGGTGTCAAATACATAGTCGAATCCGATCTTTCTTAAGGCTGCAGCCAGTCGTTTTTCGGTGGCTACATTGCCCGGAAGGCCGAATTCCTCGCCCCATGCACTTCTTACGGCAGGAGCAACCTGCACTACTGTAATCTTATTAGGATCTGTAAGAACTCCCTTGTAACCCATTACCTTGTCAATGTCGAACCTGACTGACAGTGCACCCGTCGGGCAGTGAGTTACACATTGTCCGCAGTATACACAGCCGGATTCCTCCAGAGGTACTGAACCTACCGTTCCCACGGTAGTATGTGCTCCGGAACCTACCATATCCCATACGCTTACGGTCTGCACCTTTTCGCATTCAGAAACGCATCTGTAGCAGCGGATGCATTTGCTTTCATCCCTTATGATAGGAAGGTTCTTGTTCCAGTCCAGTTCCTTGTAATCAGACCGGAAATTCTCCAGGTTGCGAATACCCAGCTCCGATGCGACCTCCCGCAGGTGGCAGGAGTCGTTGCGTATGCAACTAGGGCAGTCAACTCTGTGCTGTGACAGTATGAGCTCAACATTGGTGCGCCTTGCATCCATAACCCGGGTACTGTTAGTTATGATGGATAAGCCCTCTGAACAGACATTGTCGCAGGCGGCAAACAGCTGTTCACGTCCTTCTAATTCCACAAGACAGACGCGGCATGCGCCAATCTTATTTAAGCCCTTCATGTAACAGAGGGTAGGGATCTTGATGCCTGCCTGAGCAGCGGCCTCAAGAATAGTTGTATTTTCTTCGACAGAATACGCCTGTCCGTTTATCTTGATATTTACCATTCGTATCTGCCTCCTTTGATAATTCCGCAATTGTAATGATCGCATCTTAAGCATCTGCCGGCCTCCTGACAGGCTTCCTTGTCATTCATGCCTATCTCAATAGCCTCGAAATCATGGATGCGCTCAGACGGAGCCCGCTCAGTCATATCAGCACGGGCACAGTATTCACGATCCTTGAGTTCAACGTCAGGTATCTCGATCTCAAGCGGGATGATATGATTGAAGCCCAGATATTCATCAATATTGGCAGCGGCGACCTTGCCTGCACCTATGGCCATGATGGCAGTCTTAGGACCTGTTACACAGTCGCCTCCGGCAAATACACCCGGCATGCTGTCTATCGTAGTCCAGTCTGATGCCCTTACGAGTCCGTGCTCAAGGGGAACCTCAGAATCTGCAAATGCCGAAGTATCCATCTCCTGACCAATGGCTTTAATGATTATGTCACAGTCTATACGTTTATCAGGAGTACCTGACGGAGACGGATTCATGCGGGTTCCGTCCACGATCTTACCAACCATATTTGGCCTTACCCACAGAGCAGTGACCTTGCCATCTTCGGAATCAATGCTGACAGGAGCGCACAGATCCAGCAGGTTAACGCCTTCTGCAATGGCACCCTCGATTTCTTCCGGAAGAGCTGTCATGTCCTGGCGAGTTCTTCTGTATACCAATGTTACGGAAGAAGCATTGCAGCGGATGGCAGATCTTGCACAGTCCATAGCCACATTGCCGCCGCCCACAACCAGTACTTTCTTGCCGGTAAAGTCTGCGATCTCCTCATCTCCTAATTGACCCAGGAAATCAATGGCAGAGATAACACCTTCGGCGTTTTCTCCAGCTATTCCCAGATTCTTAGCTCGGTGAGCGCCGATGGATACATATACAGCATCATAGTGCTTTCGCAGGTTAGCGATGGTGAGCTCCCCGGAGCCAACCTCTGTATTTAACCTAACGTCTATGCCCATTGACAGAATATGGTTGATATCATAATCGATGTATTTTCTCGGGAGCCTGTAGGAAGGAATGCCGTATATAAGCATGCCGCCCAGACGCTTCTGTCTCTCAAATATTGTAACCTCATGTCCCATACGTCTGAGATAACAGGCAACCGTAAGTCCTGACGGTCCGCCGCCTACGACGGCGATCTTCTTGCCTGTCGGCTCCATAACATGGCGGGCCATCGGAGTTTCGATGATGTGATCCACAGCGGTTCGCTTAAGTCCTCTTATGTTAACAGGTGCATCCAAAAGAGTACGGCGGCACCTTGTTTCACACGGATGCTCACAGATAAGAGCACAGACGCTAGGAAGAGGATTGTCGTGGATTATTAATTTAACAGCATCCTCATACTTGCCCTGGCCCACCAGTGCCACGTATCCCGGAATGTTGACATGGGCAGGACAGCTGGCCATACAAGGGATACTTTCTGTCCGCTCCGCAAGACAGATGCCGTCATCTATATGGGATATATACTCGTTTCTGAATCCCACAACGCCCTTAAGTACCATCTTGGCAGCTTCGGAGCCGATGGCACAGTCTGCGGAAATCGCGATATGATTGGCCAGATGTTCTAATTTTTCGAGATCCTCCATAGATGCTTCGTGATTTAATACCTTGTCCATCAGAAAGCTTAACTGTCTCAGTCCCACACGGCACGGAACGCATTTGCCGCAGCTCTGTGTCATGTATAATCTTAGAAATGTAGCTGAGATATCTATCGGACAGGTATCCTTAGGATTGAAGGTAAGATGCCTGTTCATGTATTTGGTCAGACCGTCCAGGACGGACTCAACCTGATTCAGGCTTGTGATTGATAATCTGCTCAAATAGCTGCCTCCTTTATTATCTGATGTATAAAATTTTGTACAACACGCCAACATAATTTTAATACGGAAGCCGCGAAATTGCAACAATTGTTACAAATGTAACGTTTGCTATGTGAATAATGCTGAATAAAATGCATATTTTTTGTATTTGACTACATTAAAATCAAAATGTAAAATGAAGAAATGAGAATTGTCTCGATTTATATTTTTAGGAGGAATAGGCAAATGAAAATGAAAAAAGCAATTGCGTCTATCGTTGCATGCACAACTTTAGTTGCAACAGCATTTTCTATGTCAGCTTTCGCGGGGGAAGGAGCTCCTGCAGAAGGCATTGGCATTGCAGAGGTAACTTATGGGGCAAATTATGTTGAGACAGCTGCGACTGATGATGATACTATCAACAGCCCATCTGCTTCATCAAACATCACAGCTGTTACTTTAACGGACGGAACAGTTGTTGAGTCAGAAGGAAATGGTGTATTAACACTGGTTGCTGGTGGAGTTCAGTATGATATCCTGGATTATGTTGAGAGCGGAGATGCTCTTCCGGCAGGATATGAATTTGTTACAACAGCAGGAACAACATCTTACTCAGAAATGGGTAAGTTCATGAACATGGCAGGACAGACTGCACAGTATACATACCGTTCAGCTCTTAAGGTTACAGCTGATGGTGTTGATGATTCAGAAACAATCCCGTCACTTCTTGATACCACAACATATGATGAGAAGGGTATCTCAGGCGGTCTGTTAACATCTATGGGTGCATTCTTCAACGGAATTATCGTTGATTCAGCAGCATATACTATTTCTGATATGTCAATCGTTGGTATCGGCGACGGCGCTAACGATTTCCAGGGTGAAGGCGCTATGGTTCTGTCACAGGGTTCAGCAGATGTTACAGTTGAGGATTCTGTGATCA
The DNA here is from genome assembly GCA_963599255.1 of Treponemataceae bacterium. Lineage (GTDB taxonomy): Bacteria > Bacillota > Clostridia > Lachnospirales > Lachnospiraceae > RGIG5612. Next base: position 94,226 of record CAVBWS010000002.1, on the reverse strand, counting down.
CTACATCAGGCGTTATCCGTACAGCAGCAGCTGTTAAGGAAAATGGTATTCTTCGTCTTAACAATGTTCTGATCTATACAGAAGAGACACAGGATACACAGGAAGAATACGATGCACTGGTAGTTCCTATGATGAAGAGAACACCATTCGCACTTGGTCTTGAAGGTGCAGTTCGTGCAACTAACGTACTTGGCGCAGGCCAGGGTATCTACACAGATTCTCTTATCGTATCTTCAGGCTGGGGCGTTCTTTCAACAGACTCTGGTTCAGCTTATGACAATGTTGGTACATACGCACTCGATGTTTCTAACACAGTTGCAGGTACAGGTATTGTAGAAACTGCAGAGGATGGCAAGGACTACTTCGCAACTAAGGAAGTTGGCGGAGTTACATACGGATATATCGCAGGCGGTTCAGGATATGTTGCATATGCTGACTCAGGTGTATTCGATAAATTCGATAATGTTAAATTCTACGGCGGCAATGAAGTTCAGATCATGGCTTCATCTAACTCATCAGCATTCTATACAAATTCTGAGCTTACTTCAGGACATATCGGTGTTATGACACAGCAGAATGCAGGCGGTACTATTTCAATCGTTGACTCAACTCTGAACGTTGGTGAAACAGGTGTTCAGATCAAGTCAGGTGCTGCTAACAATGGTTATACTAATGTTATTCTTGATAATACAGAAGTTAACTTCACATCAGATGCTAATTGGGGCAAGACATTAGTTGAACTCGTTGAATCAGATGATGCAGGTAACCCGGGCAATACATCATTCACAGTTAATGATACAGGCGATGAAGCTACATCTTCAACAGCTACAGCAGTAGTTGATGATTCAAATGCTACACTTGCTAACGGCGAGTACACAGGTAACATCTGGAACAACATCTACAACAAGTATCAGGTATTCAATGTAACACTTGATGCTGCTACAGTTAACGGAACAATTTCTTCTTCATACAGCTATCATGTAAATGATGACGGCACACGTATGGAGAATGGTACAGTTCTTGAAGCTGATACAACAGGTAACTACCTTACATCAGGCGTAACAGATTACAACAAGATCGGTGCTCAGTACAATGTTGCAAATGCACAGGTTAACAACCCACTGAATCTTACTCTTACAAATGGTTCTACATGGAACGTTGTTCTTGCAGACGGCACATGCGGCGAAGCAGCAGCTATCTACCTGAATGACCTTACAGTAGAAGAAGGATCAACAGTTGCTTCTGAATCTCCTGTTGAATTCCATATCTATGGAACAGCTACAATCGATGGCGAACTCAGCGACAATATCACAATCATTGAAGAAGAAGCTGAAGTTCCGGCTATCAACTCATCAGAGATCTACGCATATGATATGGCTGATCCACGTCATACAGCAACAATCAAGGCTGTTGACGAAGATGGCAACCCAGTTGTAGGCGCTATCTCATTCGAAGCTTACAAGGCATTCTCAACAAGCTACTTCACACTTGCTTACAACGGATATGAATTAGTTTCTATCGATGTAACAGAAGGTGATGCAACACTTACAGAAATCGCTGAAGGCGAAGAATATTATGGTGAATATCAGTACAACATCGCTATGGATACTGACTGCACGATTACTGTAGTTGTTAAAGCAGCAGCTGCAGCTCAGGGCGGCGAGTCCGGCGGCGGTGAATCAGGCGGCGAGTCAGCAGGCGGAGAAGGACAGCCTGCAGGCGGCGGCGAGTCTGAAGGACAGCCATCAGGCGGAGAACCAGCAGGTGAAGCTCCGGCTCAGCCATGATAGACCGTAAACTTATGTCAATTGATGAGATAACATCAATTAACTAAGAAGACAATTGAGAGCCCTGCGCCATTTTGGCGCGGGGCTCTTTTAGCGCCGAGAGATATTGCTTGTAAGAATTCATGGATCAGCGAAGGCGGGAAATAGCAGTGTTCATGGAATTTTTGCTTTTATGAACTTGTGAGTAATGATAATATAGATTCGATCTGCGGGGACGATGATCATTTAGTCGCGATAAAAGCGGCCGCAGGGAAACAGAATAATATTAAATCCATGTATAATAATGGATAAAGTGCATGAGAATAACAGAATTTGTTATATGTCAGAAATATTGACGGGCATGAATGTCTAGTAAGAAGGAAGAATATGTATAAATTAGTTTCAAATCTTGTAATCTACAGAAATATTAACAGAGACAGTGTGCTGTTTAAACTGGCAGACATTTGCAAAACATTTGAGAGCGGCAGCTATGATAAAGATGAGCTTGTTTCAGAAATATTGGATCAGGTTCACAATCTCATGGATCTGGCGACACAATATGGATTTGACCAGAACCTCTGGCATAATTATCTGGCGTATTTGCTGGCAACTACAGAGAATCCCTTCACATTGGTATCAGAGAAGGTGGGAGCTGTAGACGGAACCGTTAATGAGTTTGCCCGCAATGATTTTGATATTTTTTATCAGCTGTTTCATTATGACTTTTCTGTCATGGAAGAGCAGTTAGGGCTTAATTGCTTCTCGCTGATTCAGAATTATAAATCTGTTGCGAAGAAAGAGCAGTTTTATAATAAAAATGTCAGCACTCGTGTTCAGGAATTGAGCCGTGCGATTGAGGCTGCGAAGCAGTCGGCGGATATATATGGCGTTATCATGGATTTCTATGAGCATTATGGTGTGGGGCAGTTCGGTATGAACAAGGCATTTCGTCTGTCAGTTAAAAATGATGAGCTCAGCATAGTACCAATTATTGCAACCAGTAACGTGGTGCTGGATGATCTGGTAGGATATGAATATCAGAAGCAGGAATTGACGAAAAATACAGAAGCCTTTCTTCAGGGCAAGCCTGCCAATAATGTGCTGCTCTACGGAGAGGCGGGAACCGGTAAATCCACCAGCATCAAGGCTCTGCTGAACCTGTATTATGAACAGGGACTAAGGATCATAGAGGTTTATAAGAGTGAATTCAAATATCTTCCGGAGATCATCAGCATAATAAAAAGCAGAAATTATCGCTTTATCATATATATGGATGACCTGTCTTTTGAAAGCGCAGAGACGGAATATAAATATCTCAAGGCAGTAATAGAGGGAGATCTGGAGGTTAAGCCGGATAATGTTCTGATATATGCAACTTCTAACAGACGGCATCTGATAAGGGAGACCTTCAGCGACAGAACCGAGATAAACGAGGATGATGTCCATCGCAATGATACCATGGCAGAGAGGTTGTCATTGGCAGCAAGATTCGGAATTAATATAGGATATTTTAAGCCGGAGCGGCAGGAATTCTTTAATATAGTAAGGGAACTTGCACACAGGCAGGGAAATCTTCAGATCTCAGATGAAGAGTTGATCCGCCAGGCGGATGTCTGGACCAGGCGGCACGGGGACATGTCAGGCCGCACAGCACAGCAATATGTTAATTACGTCCTGTCCAGCAGATAAGAATGAGCTGTGCTTGCACAGACGAATTCTTATCTATTGGACAGGCAAACCTGCATGAGCAAGAAGAGCGACAGCTCGGAATGCGAATGCAGGAAGGGATTGCGAGAGCACGAAGTGCGAAGCAATCCACGGAATTAACAATCAAAGAAGAATATATGCGACGTGCTTGCACGGACGCATATTCAAGTCTTAACAAATGTTACAGCGAGGACACAGCATGACTGATACAACTCAGGCGAAAACAAGAAAACTTAATATAGCAGCTCCGCCTGAGGTATTGGCACCCTGCGGAACTTATGAAGCAATGACTGCAGCGGTAAATGCAGGCAGCGATGCCATATATTTGGGCGGCCACCTGTTCAGCGCCAGAGCATTTGCGGGCAATTTTGACACCGAACACATGATAGCGGCGATAGACTTCTGCCACCTGTTCGGCGTGAAGGTATATATGACAGTCAACACCCTTCTTAAAGAAGACGAGATATCGCGACTGGCTGAATATATGAAGCCATTTTATGAAGTCGGACTGGACGGAGTGATAGTTCAGGATGTGGGAGTCGTGAGAGTTCTCAAAAATGAATTCCCAGACATGCCGCTTCATGCAAGTACGCAGATGAGTATATCCTCCTGGTATGGAGCGAAGCTTCTGAAGGATCAGGGTCTTACCAGAATCGTGCCGGCGAGAGAATTGACGCTGCAGGAAATAAGAGAAATCAGGGACAAGGTTGATATAGAGATAGAAACCTTCGTACATGGCGCTATGTGCTACGCATATTCAGGCAAATGCTTACTCAGCAGCTTCTTAGGCGGCAGATCCGGTAATCGCGGCAGATGCGCTCAGCACTGCAGGCAATGTTATGAACTTGCGAGAGATAAAAGTGTTCATGAATATATAATGAGCCTTAAGGACATGTGTACTCTTAAGATTTTGCCGGAACTGGTAGATGCGGGGATTTCTTCATTTAAGATAGAAGGAAGAATGAAGAATCCTTATTATGTTGCAGCAACTGTGGATGCCTATAAGACAGCGCGGGATTTCTACCTGGAGGGGCATACTAGGGAGCAATATCAGGATCTTGCGGATAGGCTTATGGATAACATGCAGGACATTTATAATCGCGGAGGATTTTGCACCGGATATTACGATATTGAAGATAGCAAAAAGAAAGGTTCCGCAGCCAAAGGGCTTGAGATGGCGGCCAATAAGAGGCCTAATCATTCAGGCTTGATCGTGGGAACTGTGGAGTCGGTGAAAGGCCCGGATGTGATCATTAAAACCGAACAGGACATTTACCCGCAGGATGTGCTTGAGATAGTTCCGACAGGGATAGAGCTTACTTCGAATAAAGAAGAGAAGGCTGCTCACAAGATCGTGCTTAAGGGTAAGGAATTAAAGAAGATCAAGCCGGGGATGAAGGTTCACAGAACCAGAAATAATCACCTTCTGAAGGAGATAGATGAGAGAATCATTCAGCCGGAGAGACAGGTTCAGGCTGCAGCTATGATACGCGTGCAGATAGGCAAGCCGCTCAGCATAACTATCAGAAATAGTAATAAAGAAATCCCGGGAAATGATGCGCCTGGTTGTAAAGACAATAATGACAGACCAGGGCAGTACATAGAGGATTTCATCGGCTGCAAGAATCCGGGAGCAGTACAGGTAACAGTTACCGGAAATATTATAAATGCTGCCGAGAATAAGCCGACAGATAGGCAGCAGCTGATTTCGAAGATGACAAAAACGGGAGGAACAAATGTTTCACTGACGGTGGAATGTGTAATAGACGATTGGGCCTTTGTTCCTATGAGCGAGTTTAATTCACTTCGAAGGGAAGCTGTAGAAGAATATAAGAGGCAGCTGGCAGCAGGTTATCATAGAGTTTGAATAAAAAGGAGATACATGAGTCGCTACTTTGTCAGAGTAAGAACTTGGGAACAACTGGATATTGTAAATAACTGGCAGCAGGCGGAGGCGATTTTGGCGGACTTTACGCTGATGAATAGTGAGAATCATGCAGCTGTCAACTCATATGCTGTCACAGCGGACATTCCCGAAGCAGTCGAAGGTGAAGGGTTTGATAATCCGGAAACACACATCTATTATTGCCTTCCGTACGTATTAAGACAGAACCGCCTGGCATCAGTTGAACAAATGATAAGCAGCTGCAATGAAGGTGTGGGCATAGTTATCTGCAGCCTGGATGAGCTGGCAATGCTGACAGAAATGAATTTCAAGGGGTCTGTTATTGCAGATTCATTCCTGTATGCTTATAACAGCCAAGCGATAGATTTTTATCGAGAATATTACCCTGACATGAGGTTTATCTTAAGTGACGAGCTGACAGATCGGGAACTTGCTGAGATTGGCAGAGTAAGAGGTAAGAGCCAGACGGATAGTTTTATATATAAAATATACGGACATCAGCCATTGATGATAACAGCCCAGTGCATCAGCAGGAATTATACAAACTGCAGCAGGAAGAGTATCCCTTTCAAGGATGAAAGGGGCAATAGTTTCTGTGCGGTAAGTCAATGCAGTCAGTGTTATAGCGTGGTTTATAATGGAACCACAACCTCAATGACAGATAAGATGTCAGAGATTAGTTTCGATAACCTTATGATTGATTTTACGATAGAATCAGCAGATCAGGTAAAGCAGGTGCTGGATCAGATTTCGAAAAAGATGAGATACGATGAAATGTCTGCATCAGACAGAACGGAGCGAAGGATAACCAGAGGCCACCATTACCGCGGAGTAGATTAAATGATCAAAGTAATATGCCAGGACAATAAAATAGTATATAACGCATATAATCTGACGCGGGCATTTTGGCCGGAGGAGGTTATAACCTCAGAAGTCAGAGAGGCTCAGCCTGCCAGAATACTGATCTTAGAAGAAGCAAAATCGGATAATAATGACGAATTGACAGAAAAATCAGCAGCAACAGGCGATAATAGTCGGGTTCTAAAGGGGCATGTTTCAACCGGAGACAATACCTCTGACGAAATGTCATTAACACGAGACAAGAGTTTGCTTTTAAATGTTCCGATAACAGCAGCGGACATAAGAGAACTTTACGAGAAACTGCGAGAAACAACCGGGCGGGATCTTCCGTGGGGAATGCTTACAGGCGTAAGACCTACGAAGCTTGCTTCAAAGTGGATAGAGGAGCATCTGAGCAAGTATGAAGATGAAGACAAGGCACAGGAAGCATTTGCAGAATGGTTTTACGAGGACAGATTCGTAAGCCGGAGGAAAGCGGAGCTGGCATTTCAGGTAGCGATGAGAGAACGTGGCATTATTTCGAAGGCACTTCATAAAGCCTCCGGCAGCGGTTCGAATTATGACGGCATCGGGTATAGTCTCTATGTAGGAATTCCCTTCTGTCCCACGGTCTGCAGTTATTGCTCCTTTAGCTCCGGAACGATAGGAAGTTACGAAGGCAAAATTGATGCATATATTGATGCATTGTGCTGTGAATTAGAGGAGACAGCTGGTAAAATGAAAGAAAGAGCTGTGGAGCCTATGTCCGTATATATCGGCGGCGGAACCCCCACATCGCTTTCGACAGAGCAGTTAGACAGGCTCTTAGATTATGCAGACGAGAAATTTCATATATCGCAAGGTCTCAAGGAAGGCAGGATCCTTGAGTATACTATTGAGGCGGGACGCCCCGACAGCATAACGGAGGAAAAGCTTAAAGTTATAAAAAGGCACAATGCAACCCGTATCTCCATCAATCCGCAGACAATGCAGCAAAAAACGCTGGATCTGATAGGAAGGCGGCACAGTGTTGAGCAGGTAAGAGAAGCATTTGCATTGGCTAGGAAGATGGGATTTGATAACATCAACATGGATCTTATCATGGGCCTTGAGGGTGAGAGTAATTCTGATGTAAGGGATACCTTAAGGCAGATATCAGAGATGAATCCTGATTCGCTGACGGTTCATTCCCTTGCTGTTAAGAGAGCATCTGCGATAGGAATAGATAAGAAACTTAAGGAAAAGTCAAATGAAGCGTATAAAAACGCAGGCATTAAAGCTGAAACTGCAAATGACCAAAGAGATGCACGGAACACTGCCGGGTCAGTGGATATAGCAGATGACGGTGGAGTATCAGGGAAAAATGCTGAAGAACGGGATATTTCGAGAATGATATCGGATGCTTACGAGGCGGCTGCAGCCATGGGTATGAAGCCGTATTATCTGTACAGGCAGAAGAGTATCGCCGGAAACTTCGAAAATATCGGATATGCCAGGGAAGGTAAGGAAGGCATCTATAATGTAATGATAATGGAAGAGGTGCAGAGCATTATCGCCTGCGGTGCAGGGGCTTCATCGAAGATCGTAACAGAAGAGGCGGTTCCGAATCCCGGACGAAAGAACCAGATGACGCATATGATCAGATATTCTAATGTAAAGAATATTGATGAATATATCAGACGGTTCAGGAGATAAAAGGGCTGCGCCGTCCCGGCAGAATATACATACAATTACTACGTGCCGTGCACCTCGGCGTGCAGACCGCTGCTCGAAACAATCCTACTTTTATTACATATTTTAATGGCAGGTAGTACATAGCCGAAAATGAAAGGAGGCACTACTATGGATAACAAGACAATTAATCAAACGGAAATTAATGAAAATGTGATTGATGGCTCTTCTGCCGGAAAATCAGAAGAAACAGAATCAAAATGTGAAAGCTCTTCATGCGTGAGCAATGGAACAAAACCACGCAAGGGTGTAGGAATTGGCTGGAAGATTGCTGCTATTGCTATAGGTATCTGCCTTATACTGGCTGTCGCATTTATAGGAATAAGCAATGTATTAACATCAGACAGTACCTACAGATATGGTGCTGTAAGTCAGACGTATAAATCTTCAGATGATGAATATCTGCTGGATGATGATATGGTAGCAGCTGAAGAAAGCGCAGCAGGGGCAACTGCTGCAAGTGACAACGGGATTTGGTCCGGTATGCAGAGCAAAAGTTCAGATTCTTCTCAGAATGTGAATGATCAGAGCAAGATAATCTATACTGTATACATGAACATGCAGACAACAGCATTTGACTCGGCAGTTCAGAATATAAGTGATCTCGTAGATCAATATGGTGCATATTTTGAGAGCGAATATCTGTCAAATGCATCTTCCAGCTACAGGTCTGCAAGTTATACCGTGCGAGTTCCTGTTGAAAATCTGGAGACGTTTCTGGAGCAGGTGGGAAATGTATGTACAGTAACATCTATGAATCGGTACGCAGAGGATGTATCAGAAAATTATTATGATATTGAGACACGGCTTACAACCGCTAAAACGAAGCTGACACGCCTTCAGGAGCTCTTAAAAGAAGCCCAGAATATGGAAGATATCATTGCCATAGAAGAGGCGATTACAGATGTGGAGAGCGATATCGACAGCTACAGCGGTTCTATAAGATATTATGATTCGCAGATCAGTTATTCCACCGTAACGATCAACCTATCTGAAGTGTATGAGGTGGTTGAAGAGAAGGTACCGACGACATTTGGCGAGAAGATAGCCGACTCCTTCAGTCAGGGCATAAAAGCCTTTGGCAATTTCATAAAGAACTTCGTTGTATGGTTAGCCGGAAGCTGGACCTGGCTCATAATCGTAATAGCTGCCATAGCAGCAGCAACCATTATTATCTGCAAATGCGCGAAGAAAAAAAAGAAATGTTAATGTTTATAAGTAAAAGACCAGCTGTTCAGCCAATGTCATTAAGTTAAGATGACGAACCAAGATCTCAGTATTAGAAATACTGGGGTCTTTTTTATTGTAATAAATTTCAAAAAATAGTTGACAGTTTCCTCAAAATGTGCGGTCGCTCTTGTTACTGAAATAAAGCGAGGTAACAAGAGCGACCCTTGTAATCAAGAAAAGGATTGCAAGGAGGTCACATTTATGAGCAACTACGTAGAATAGGTAACAGATTCTCTGACCGGGAATTTGCTTCGTGATGCTTGCCGGGTTAAAGATTTCGAGAGTATATTTCACCTGTTCCTGTAATCATAAAATCCTACTCCTGCGTTTACTCCGGTTTCACCTCTGTCAATTTTTTCTTTAAGCATTTTAGACAATCTGTTGATAACTGAACCTTCGACGTTAACATCAGGCTTCATAAGATTAATATTATAGACAGTATCGAGACCGATGACATCAATATGCTCAAAAGGTCCTACAGGGGAGCCAAATCCGACTTTCCATGTAAGATCGATTGTTTCAGGATCAGCTATGCCGTTTACCCAGAGAGCCTCGGATGCAGCCAGCCATGGCACCAGCATGGAATTCAAGATATATCCCGGCTGTTCTTTCATGACTTTTAAAGGAATCATGTTGATTCCTTCCGCAAACTCGACGACCTTATCGAAAACATCCGGGTCCGTGCCCTCGTGCCTCATGATTTCTGCAGTGTTGCATCTCCATATTGTATTGGCAAAATGAAGTGCGCAGTATTTTTCCGGTCTTCCTGTGGCTTCAGCAAATCTGCTGGGAATAAGTGTGGAAGAGTTGGTAACAATAAGTGTATCTGCAGGAAGGAGGTCTCTTACAGACAGGTAAAAATCTGTTTTTACATCAGGATTTTCAGAAACTGCTTCGATTACTATGTATGCATCATCGAATATTCCATCCTTGCAGCTCGTGATTCTGATGTTGTTCCTTACTCCGTTTTCAACCTGTAATTTTAATTCATCTATTTTTTCAAATGTGATGCCCTCCCATTTACGGATAAGTCCGTGCGGGTATTTTGCTTCTGCAGCAGGCTTGCCGATATATTCTTTACAGGATTCGAGATCTTCCATCATCATTCCGGAGTATCTTGAAAGTTTGGCCTGGGTCTGTTTGAGATCATCCTCCGGCCTGATGAGAATAGTTGTATCATGCCCGATGAATGCGCACATAAGCGATATCTGAGATCCGAGTACTCCGCCGCCTGCTATGATTACCTTTTTTGTTTCCATAATGATTCCCCTTCTTCAAATACTTTTTAGGATTGTTGTAGTGCTTGATAAATCGACAAGATCCGATGTCGTCATAATATCATCTACTGTATACATCACTTTATATTTTATATATTAAATTCCCGTTTCATTTCTGCTTCAGCTTCATCTGCTGAATACACTCTGCCAGCCTTGATATCTTTCATACCTTTCTCTATTTCTGCATTGAACTGCTCCTTTGTCAGAGAACCATATGCAGCAGGCTCAAAACACGTGCAAATACATTTGCTGTTCTTGCCATAGATATCGCCTTTTTTATTGTATTTTGTTCGATTGCAAATTGCAAGCTGTTCGTCATCTTAACTTAATGACATTGGCTGTTCAGCTGGTCTTTTGTCGCTGCAGTTTAGGAAGCAGGCTGTAAAGTGCGATTGATACGATTACAACAGCTGATCCTACAAGCGCAAGTGTTCCCATATGCTCGCCGCAGAATATAGCAACGGGAATAGGATTAAAAACCGGCTCTATGGACAGCAGCAGTGAAGCTTCAACAGAGTCTACCATCTGGATGCCTTTGGCAAATAATATATTAGCCAGACCGTATTGGAAGATGGATAAAACCAGGATCCAAATAATGTTATGCAGGTCAAAAACAGGTTTGTCAATAAATAGGAACGGAAGGCAGACCACAAAACTGATAGCATTACTGATAATAGTACAGTCCTGGGTATCGCATCCATCCTCATTCATGACGATGATCTGTCCCGCATAGGTAATTCCGGAGGCTATGGCCAGAAGATTGCCCAGAATCCTCGTAAAATCCAGGCTGTCGGCAAATGACAGAACACATCCTGCGAATACGGCGAGGGTTAATATAACCTCTGCCCCCTTGGCTTTTCTGCCGCGGAAGAGAACCGCGAAGAGAAATACAAGGATGGGAGCGGTATACTGCAGAACGATAGCTGTTCCGGCAGTGGTAAGCTTAATCGCCGCAACGTATAATATTCCGGTTGCACTCATCATAATGGCACCCAGGATATTGGTCTTGGAGAATTTAAGCTTAATGCTTCTCTTTATGCATATGAGCATAATAAGAGAAATGATACTTCGCACCGCAATGATTGACATGGTATTCCATGTGATAGATTTGACGCATAAGCCGGCCAATCCCCACAATAAAGCAGTGCAAATTAAAATAAAGCGGCCTTCGGCCGCTTTATTTTGGCTTTCAGATTCAGAAATATTCATATATTCAGTGTCCTCCCCTCAGAACTCTGATTTAGTGTTGTGCACTTTTATCAAAATCTCAATCAGTGGCTGCGCCGTCCCGGCACAAATATAAATATTTGGCTACGCTCGTCCTGAAATTACTGCAGAAATCCACATAGCGCAACTTTATTATTTATCATCACTTTCCGGCAGCAGATTGGTCATGCCGTACATGCTGAATAATACCGTAGACGTATTATGCAGCAGAGCTGACACAGCCGGTGTAAATACTCCCAGCACACCCAGCACTATAAGTGAGAAATTGAACCCTATAATGCGGTAGTAGCTGGACTTGATACGGTGCATCAGCACAAGACTTAAGCGTCTCATGATAACCAGCGAATACAGGTCATCTGCCGAGATAGTTATGTCGGCGATCTCTCGTGCGATGGCAGCGCCGTCATTAATAGCAATTCCTACATCTGCCTCGGATAATGCAAGAGAATCATTGACACCGTCGCCGATCATAATAACCTTGCGGCCTCGTTCATGCTCGGCAGTTACAAAGGCTGCCTTATCCTCCGGAAGCACCTCAGCATGATACTCATCGACCTTTACGCGGGCAGCAACAGAACGAGCCATTCGCTCAGAGTCGCCAGTCATCATTACGACCTTGCTTATACCCAGTTCCTTCAGTTGCTTTATTACATCAGCGGCTTCCGCTCTTAACGGATCATCAATGCAGATGACCGCGGAGATTATACCACCAATAGCCATATAAAGGTGAGAATATTCATCAGGAAGTGCATCGAAACGTTCCTGTTCACCCTCAGGCAGTATACATCCCTCATCCTGGAAGGTAAAGTGGTAACTTCCGATCACAACTTTTTCGCCGTTTACTTCACTTGATATGCCATGGGCCACAACATATTCAACCTTAGAGTGCATTTCCTCGTGGTCTAAGCCTCGGAGCCTTGCCTCTTCTACAACAGCATTTGCCATAGAATGAGGATAATGTTCCTCCAGGCAGGCAGCGATGCGAAGCATATCATCTTCTTTTTTGCCGCCAAATGGCACCACGGATACAACTTTAGGCTGAGCATAGGTCAGCGTTCCTGTTTTGTCAAATATAATTGTATCAGCATCGGCGACTGTCTCAAGGAATTTGCCGCCCTTAACTGTCATGCCGTGCTGACCTGCTTCCTTCATGGCAGAAAGCATGGTGATCGGCATTACAAGCTTCAGTGCACAGGAGAAGTCAACCATAAGCACCGACAACGCCTTCGTAACATTGCGGGTCAGCAGGTAGGTGAGTACCGTGCCGCCCAAACTGTACGGCACCAGTCCGTCAGCAATGGATGCGGCTTTATTTTCCACATCGGACTTCAGCTTCTCAGACTCCTCAATCATGGTGATGATCCGGTCATATCTGCCGCTTCCGAATTCCTTCTCTACGCAGATGATGCATTCGCCTTCCTCAACTGCGGTACCGGCATAGACATAGCTTCCGACAGATTTGTGAACCGGGATGGACTCTCCGGTCATAGAGGCCTGATTTACCATGGCCTCGCCTTCTGCTACCTTGCCGTCCAACGGAATCATGCAGCCGGTTCTTATTATGACGTGATCGCCAATGCTGATCTTGTCAAGAGGTACTAAGACCTCCTGGCCTTCAGGGGTCTTAAGCCATGCCTTCTCAATATTAAGAGACATGGTTCTGGCCAGATCGTCAACAGATTTCTTGTGCGTCCACTCCTCTAAGATGTCGCCAATCGTAAGCAGGAACATAATAGAACCCGCTGTAGAGAAGTCGGCCCGCAGCATTGAAACGGTGATGGATGTTGCATCCAGTACGGCCACATCTAATCGACCGTGCAGCAGGCTGTTAATGCCCTTACCTATATAACGTATGCTCTTAACAATATTTATCGCAGTTCTGAGCCAGAACGGGAAGAATAATTTCTTGGCAAAATGTTTGATGATCGTAGTTATCAGCCTGTCTTCAAATTCAGCATTAAGTTCCCTGCCTGTGTGATCGGGAACAGCAACTTCTGTACGCTCCATTGAAAACCTTGCCAAGGCAGATATAACATTCTGCCTGTCTCCGTTATAATTTATGACAGCATCGCAGGTTCGTTCATAAACCTTAGCATCCGAAATAAAACCCAGGGACAATAAATAATATTGCAATTTATCGGCCTGGGCAAATGTCATATGCTTTAATGCTGCATGAACGCGGATTCTTCCTGTTGACTCATGCAGAATAACACATTTCATAGTGGATTATTCTGCCTTGCAATCACAGGCTGAATCAGATTCGTCCTCAATTACTTCCTTATGAGCACGCTCTTCGTTGATAGCTTTGGCATCTGCAAGAATATCATTGCAGTTTTCCTTAGCTGTTGTGTATGTTTTCATAACACAATCTTTGCCGCGCAGAACCGCAGCTGTTGCATGTGTGTACGCTTTTTTGGCATCTTTGCTTGAAAGGATCTTAATTCCGGCTGTACCGAACAAAACTCCGCCTGCAAATAATCCAAGTTTTTTAAAGTTGATCATAATAATTCCTCCTTAATGTTGAATCATGCAAGCCCCGCCGGGCTGAAATATACTGAAAAAGGAAGCCTTCCGATATCAGGATACCAGTCCCTGTAAATCTTTGAGAAGCAAATGTTTTCTTAGTTCGATAATTCTACCACATGCATGTAAGGTTAGTCACCGATAACAAATTGATTTTTTCTTGACAAATATTGAGATAAAAGTCCGGAACTGCGCCGTCCCGGCTAAAAGGACTTATAAGTAATGGGTGCCGTGAACCTCGGCGTGCAGCCACTGCTCGAAAACGCCTTCGCTGATTGTTTTCTCGCAGTGGACTGCGCCGTCCCGGCACCCTGGCAGTATATTTATGTCCATGGCGGGGAAGTGACGGTGCCCGTCGCTGCTTTTACAAAAAATAAATTTTCGCCTCGTCGAAATGCACATGAAAATTATGACGTTTTTGACATTTTCACGTGTTTTTCGGGAAAAACTATTGACTGACTACGGTCAAAATGTTAAGTTTTCTTCTATTATAGTAAGAAAATAAATCAGTTTATATTCTTAAAGGAGAACCAAAATTATGACGAGGAAAGTATTATCACTTGTGCTTGCAATGGTTATGGCCGGAAGCTTTACAGCATTTGCCGGAGAGACAACAAAAGAGACCACAGCAGCAACCCCAACAATTGATGCATCAACAATTCCGGGACTGGAAGACGGTGTCCTGACAGTAGCTATGGAATGCGCATATGCTCCATACAACTGGGCTCAGCCGGATGATTCAAACGGAGCAGTTCCTATCAAGGATTCTATACTCTATGCTAATGGCTATGATGTAATGACAGCCAAGAATATCTGTGAATATCTGGGCGTTGAACTTGAGATAGTTCAGCTGGATTGGGATTCACTTATTCCTGCGGTTCAGGCCGGAGTAGTTGACGCAGTTATCGCAGGACAGTCAATGACAGCCGAGAGAATGGAATCAGTTAATTTCGCAGGTCCATACCTTTATGCCAGCATCGTTTGCCTGACTAAGGCAGACAGCACATATGCTTCAGCTAATGGCATCTCAGATCTGACAGGCGGCAAATGCACCAGCCAGTCAGGAACAATCTGGTATGATACATGTCTTCCGCAGATCGAAGGCGCTAATATTCAGAGCCCTGCAGAATCAGCACCGGCTATGATCATGGCAGTTGAATCAGGAACAGTTGATTTCGTTTGCACAGATATGCCGACAGCACAGGCTGCAGTAAGCGCATATCCGGATCTTGTAATCGTTGATTTCTCAGATTCAGATGACAACTTCGTAGTTTCAGATGAAGATATTAACATCGGTATTTCAGTAGCTAAGGAAAATACAGCTCTTAAGGATGCGATCGATTCATACCTTTCAACACTTACAGCAGATGATTTCAATGAGCTTATGGCATCAGCAATTGAGATTCAGCCATTAAGTGAAGAGTAAGATATTCAGTTAAAATCTAAGAACAACGATGGGGTTATATAAGCTCCTCGTTGTTCTTTATCACATTGGGGAACTTATAAATGCAAACTTTATTTACTGATATAGCAAGTTTATGGGACAAATATGGCACAGTTTATCTGAATGGTATGAAAAATACCCTGATACTGGCCATTGTTGCAACTATTATCGGATGTATTATAGGGTTTCTGTGCGGAATCCTGCAGACCATTCCTTATACGAAGAATGATAATATCTTCAAGAGAATCATTCTTAAGATCGTGAGGATCATCATTCGTATATATGTTGAAGTATTCCGCGGAACGCCTATGATCCTTCAGGCTGTATTTATCTATTATGGTGTGCCTTATTTCTTCGGTCATGTATTTGATAATATATGGGTCGTAAGTATTATAGTTGTATCTATTAATACGGGTGCATATATGGCAGAGTCAGTAAGAGGCGGTATCATCTCGGTAGATCCAGGTCAGACAGAGGGCGCGAAAGCCATCGGCATGACA
This sequence comes from Treponemataceae bacterium, assembly GCA_963599255.1. GTDB lineage: Bacteria > Bacillota > Clostridia > Lachnospirales > Lachnospiraceae > RGIG5612. Next base: position 78,075 of record CAVBWS010000002.1, on the reverse strand, counting down.
CATTTCCAGACAATGGTTCATGTAATCCTGCCCCAGGCTCTCAGAAATATTATGCCGCAGATAGGCAATAACTATATCATCAATGTTAAGGATACATCAGTTATGTTCATCATCGGATTTTCTGATTTCTTCGCAGTACATAAGATGGTATCAGGTGCCATATTTAAATATTTCCCGTCAGCCTTCCTTGAGATGGGCGGATATCTGATCATGACTCTTGTTGCATCTATACTGCTCAGGCTTATAGAGAAGAAGCTGAAGGGCAGTGACAATTATGAGATGCTGTCGGCCGATCAGCTGGTGATGACCGCCGGAACATATAATACTCCGCATAAGGGAACACCATTTGATGAGAGAAGCAAGGAATTCCCGAAGGATCAGAGAAACAACAAATATGCAGATATTAATATCAAGAAAAATGCCGAAAATAAAAATGTTCAGGAGGTAGATGATAATGAGTGAACTGATTTTAGAAGTCAAGCATCTGTCTAAAACCTTCGGAACACATGAAGTTCTTAAGGACATTGATTTTAAAGTAAATAAAGGTGATGTGACCAGTATCATAGGTGCATCGGGCAGCGGCAAATCTACATTGCTCAGATGTATCAATCTGCTGGAGATTCCTACCTCCGGTGAGATCTTGTATCATGGAGCCGATGTTACTAAGGGCAAGATCAACCAGTCTACATATCGTTCCAAGGTCGGCATGGTTTTCCAGAGCTTTAATCTGTTTAACAACATGACCGTTTTGAGAAATTGTTTGATAGGACAGGAAAAGGTGGCCAAGGTAAGTAAGGCAGAGGCTAAGGACAGAGCCATGTATTATCTGGATAAGGTAGGAATGACGCCTTATATCAATGCTCTTCCGCGACAGATATCTGGCGGTCAGAAGCAGCGTGTTGCCATCGCAAGAGCGCTGGCAATGCAGCCGGAAATCCTGCTTTTTGATGAGCCGACATCAGCACTTGACCCGGAAATGGTAGGAGAGGTTCTTCAGGTTATGAGATCCCTTGCAGAAGAGGGCATGACCATGTTGGTTGTAACTCATGAGATGGGATTTGCCAGAGACGTAAGCAACCATGTTGTTTATATGGCTGATGGAGTTATCTGCGAAGAGGGACATCCGAGCGAGCTTTTCACCAATCCTAAGAATGCAAGAACAAGAGAATTCCTGGCGCGGGCGCTGTAGAGGATTTTGAAAAATACTTTTAAATACTAAAAAAGCAGGTAGCTTGCAGTGTCGGGACAGCGCAGCTGCAGGCTGCACGCCGAGGTTCATGGCATGTTGGTTATTGGCTTCGGATCATATAATAGATAAATAAGGATTGCCTGGGCACAGATGTGCTTGCGGCAGTTCTTTTTTTATATACAGATCGCTCATACGAGAGGGAATCCTTGCCTAAGGATGGCTGACCAGTTGCTTTTTTGATGTAGAAATCGGACTATAGTTACCAGCTCCTTTTCTTCATCGATTGTGTAAAAAGCCAGGTAGTTGTTAATCATTATAAAACGGATATTCCAACTGGCCAATACAGGGTCGTCCACCAGTCGAAATCGTTGTGGCAGATCTGACAAAGAATTTATCTGTTCGGCTGCGACATTTAACAGATGTTCAGCGGCTTCAGGATTTTTTAGAGAAAATTCAATATAATCCGCTGCATTCATGATATCATGTTCCGCTGTGAAGGTGATATGAAGTTGATAGTTCATCTGTTTCTGCGGTTCCTTATATCAGTCATAGCCTCTGAAAATGGCCTGGTGCTGCCGGAGGCAATATCCTCCATTCCTTCTTTAATCTGACTATATAACTCGAAGCGGCTGGTTAACTCTTCATAGGTCTCAATGCTCATAACGGCCAGGTCGCCTTTTCCATTCTTTGTAATAAAAACAGGTTCAGGATAATTATGACAAAAAGTAGAAACCTCATTGTAATTATTTCTTAGGTCAGCACTGGATCTTATAGCTGGCATAAAATCACCTCCTTATATTAATAACAAAATTATACATATATTTTGTTATCAAATCAATGAAATATGCGACAATAACAAGCATTTCGTGTCTGATTAACTATTCAGCATCCTGCGGATGCATATCCCCATTCGCAAAATCGTTGCTTCGCAACTTTACATTTTACATTCAATTTACAATATCAGGATTTTGCATTTTACCTTTCTTTTTTAATATTGCCAGCGTAGGAAACAAAAGGTTTATAGATAAGAAAGGACGAAGAAAATCCTATGAAGAAATTAATGAGAAAAGTAGCAGCTATCGGTATGGCAGCAGCAATGACAGCAGCATTTGTCGGATGCGCATCAGCAGCAGAGGAAACAACTACAGCATTAGAAGTAAACACGGAACTTAAGGGAACTATCACACTGGCAGGAAGCACATCAATGGAGAAGCTCTGCGAGGCTATGTCAGAGAGCTTCATGGAAGTATATCCGAATGTAACAGTAACAGTTCAGTATACAGGTTCAGGCGCAGGCCTTGAGTCACTGGCAGCAGGCAGTGTTGACATCGGTAATTCTTCAAGAGCACTGAAGGATGGAGAGAAGGAATCAGGCGCTGTAGAGAACATAGTAGCAATCGATGGTATCGCAGTTATTACAGATAAAGACAACACAGTTAAGGATATCACAAGCGAGCAGTTGGCTAAGATCTATACAGGTGAGATCACAAACTGGAAGGATCTGGGCGGTGCAGATGAAGCAATCGTAGTAATCGGCCGTGAGAGCGGATCAGGCACAAGAGGCGCATTCGAAGAGCTCCTTAAGATTGAAGACAATTGCAAATATGCTCAGGAACTTGACTCAACAGGCGGTGTATTAGCTAAGGTTGCAGCAACACCGGGAGCCATCGGATACGTTTCACTTGATGTTGTAGATGATTCAGTATCAGCCATCGCACTTGATTCAGTAGAACCTACAGAAGAGAACATTGTAGCCGGCAAATACGCACTTTCCCGTCCATTCGTAATGGCAACAAAGGGTGAGATCTCAGAGCAGAGCGAACTGGTTCAGACTTGGTTCAACTTCATCGCATCTGAGGCAGGACAGAATGTGATCACAACAATCGGTCTTATTCTTCCACAGTAAAGGATGACAACTTATGGATACGAAGGTAAATTTGAAAATATTAGATGGGCATAAGAGGAAGCTCTCAGAGATTTCGGCCAAGACAATATTTACGATCTGCGCAGTCGCAGCAATCGCAGCAGTCGCATCCATCACAGTTTACATGATAATTATGGGCGCTCCGGCTTTTGGAAAAGTCGGAGTGCTTGAACTGTTATTTGGAACTGTATGGAAACCTACAGCTGCAGAACCGTCATATGGCATCGCATATATCATATTGTCTTCCATAGTCGGTACATTTTTCAGCGTATTGATCGGAGTGCCTATAGGACTTCTTACAGCCGTATTCCTAACAGAGATCGCAGGCAAGAGAATATCAGCTGTCCTTCAGCATGTGGTTGAACTTCTCGCAGCGATCCCATCAGTAATATACGGACTTCTGGGCATGATGATATTGAATCCTCTCATGTACAAGCTGGAGAAAGCTATATTTGCAGGCTCAACGACGCATCAATTCACGGGCGGAGCCAATATGATCTCGGCCATCATCGTTCTGGCCATCATGATCCTTCCTACCGTTGTAAATGTTAGTGCATCATCTATAAGGGCCGTTCCTCAGAGTATGAAGGCAGCTTCATTGGCACTGGGCGCCAGCAAGATGCAGACCACCTTCAAGGTTACGATCCCGGCAGCCAAGTCGGGTATTCTGACTGGTATAGTACTGGGAATAGGCAGAGCCTTAGGTGAGGCCATGGCTATTAATATGGTTGCAGGCGGCTCGGTTAATCTGCCGCTTCCCTTCAATTCAGTCAGGTTCCTTACAACCCAGCTGGTAAGTGAGATGGGATATGCGGAAGGAACTCACAGACAGGTTCTGTTCAGCGTAGGTCTTGTGTTGTTCATATTCATTATGATCGTAAATCTTGTATTAATGCGTGTTAAGAAGGGGGCTGAGAAGGATGACTGATCAAATGACAAATATCCTGCCGGGTTCTGCCGCAGGTCAGCATTCCAGTCTGGAGAAGACAAATCTGAATACCGGCGGCAGCCTTATGCAGAAAAGACGCAGGCCGAAGGATAAGATGCAGTATTTCTTCATCTATCTGTGCGCAGCATTTACAGTGCTCCTTATTGCAGGCATTATTGTATATGTATTAGTTAAGGGCGTTGGTTCCATTAATTGGGAGTTCCTGACATCGGTAACATCAGTCCTTAAGGGCACCGTAGGCATCGCCGGCAATATAGTAAATACCTTGATAGTTCTCATATTGACCTTGATAATCTCAATCCCTCTGGGAGTTGGCGCGGCCATTTACCTGAATGAATATGCCAAGCCGGGGACACTGGTTAATATCATAGTATTTGCTACCGAGACACTGTCAGGCATCCCGTCAATCATATTCGGTCTGTTCGGTATGGTATTCTTCGGGCAGGTACTGGGCATGGGTTATTCGCTGCTTACAGGTTCCCTGACATTATTCCTGATGGTGCTTCCGCTTATAACGAGAAATACACAGGAGGCACTTAAGACTGTTCCTGACAGTTACAGAAGCGGCGCAGTGGGCTTAGGTGCCGGCAAATGGTATACCATAAGAACTATTCTGATCCCGTCGGCAATGCCGGGCATAATTACAGGTATTATCCTGGCAGTCGGGCGTATCGTAGGTGAGTCGGCGGCACTTCTCTTTACAGCAGGAAGCGGCAAATCACTGCCTGCCAATATAGGAGCGCTATTCGGCAAGATATTCCAGTCAGGCGGAACACTTACAACCCAGTTGTATTTAAGTGCAACCAGCGAGGGGGATTTTGATACAGCATTTGGTATCGCAGTCATACTGCTGGTAATCGTTTTCTTAATTAACCTGGGAACTAAGAGACTTATGAGGAAATTTGACAGAACAAGGATGAAATAAAATGGAGCAAAATTATAAAATTTCTGTTGAGAATCTGCATTTATACTACGGAGAAAATCATGCATTAAAGGGTATAAATATGAATATCTGTCCTAATGCTGTCACTGCATTTATAGGACCTTCGGGATGCGGAAAATCAACATTTTTGAAGACACTTAACAGGATGAATGACCTGGTGGACAATGTAAGGATTGAAGGCAAGGTATTATTAGACGGAGAGGATATCTATGATCCGAGAGTTGATGTAACAGTTCTTCGCAAAAAGGTGGGCATGGTATTCCAGCAGCCTAATCCATTTCCGATGAGCATTTATGACAACATCGCCTACGGCCCGAGAGTTCATGGGGTCAAGAACAAGCATGAATTAGATGAGATCGTTGAGGAAAGTCTAAGGGGCGCAGCAATATTTGACGAGGTCAAGGACAGATTAAAAAAATCTGCACTGGGACTGTCTGGCGGACAGCAGCAGAGGATCTGTATCGCAAGAGCACTGGCAGTTCAGCCTGAGGTGCTTCTTATGGATGAGCCTACATCAGCACTGGATCCTATTTCAACCTCCAAGATCGAAGACCTGATGGAGGAGCTGAAGAAAAAATATACTGTAGTAGTTGTAACTCACAACATGCAGCAGGCTGCACGTGTATCTGATTATACAGCCTTTTTCTTATTAGGAGAGCTGGTAGAGTTTGGTGCTACCAAGAAGATCTTCTCCAATCCGCAGGAGAAGAAAACAGAAGATTATATTACAGGGAGATTTGGCTGATGAGATTGAAATTCGACGAGCAGCTTAAGCAGCTTAATATTGAAATGACAAATATGGGAACCATGATTCAGGAGGCTATTCAGCAGGCAATAAATGCATTCCTTACTCAAAATACTGCCCTTGCTAAGAAGATCATGGAAGAAGATGAGCAGATAGACCATGAGCAGAAAACCATCGAAGGCATCTGCCTGAATCTATTGATCCAGCAGCAGCCGGTGGCAAGGGATCTGAGAAATATTACAGCAGCCCTTAAGATGGTTACTGATATGGAGAGGATCGGCGATCATGCGGCTGATATTTCTGAGATAACCATTGCAAGTGCTGACACACCGTATAAATTTAATACAGAATTAATTAAGAAAATGGCAGCAGAGACTATCATCATGCTGCTTCACGCCATAGAGGCATATGTAGAGAAAGATATTGATAAGGCGAAGGAAGTTATCGCTCATGATGATATCGTAGATGAACTATTTATTGAGGTAAAGCAGGAGCTGGTAGATCTCATGAAGAGCAATCCTGACTACGAGGAGCATGCGGCTGATATGCTGATGGTTGACAAATACCTGGAGAGAATAGGAGATCATGCGACGAATATCGCCGAGTGGGTTATTTTCTCCATCAACGGTGTGTTAGAGTTATAAATTCACTATGCGTGCAGTGAACAATAGCATAGCCGCGTGCTAGTACATTAATATACGCGCCGGGACGGCGCAGTCCCCTGCGAGAAAACAATCAGCGAAGGCGTTTTCGAGCAGGGGCTGCACGCCGAGTTTCACGGCGCGTCTGGTAAAGTATTTAAAACACGCGGCTGCTGCGCGGCTTCGGCGCGTGCTAGTAAATGATCTTCGCCTCGTAAGCCCACAGGCTGTATATCTTACCCTTGAAGGTGATATCCATGCTGCTGTCGGAGCGATTGACGAACAGAAGGATCTTATCATCATCTGTGAACCGTTCCAGGGCAATAACATCGTCATTAACGGGGGTCAGTCTGAAGCCGCCTTCTTTAAGACACGGATGAGAGTGATAGAAATCCCCCAGCCATCTGAAATGCTCTAATAAGTCCTTATCCTCATTACCCCAGGGATATGTTCGTCTGCAGTCGGGGTCGCTTCCGCCCATCAGTCCGGCTTCGTCTCCGTAGTAAATGTCGGGAACTCCGGGCAGGGCATATTGAAGTATGGAGAGAGTCTTATATCTGATCCTAGCCAGGTTATATTGATCCGGGCTTAGATCCTGATATGCTATTTTCTGACCGCAGCCGTATTGGGCAATAGGATATCCTCCCAGTATATTCATGACTCGTTCTCTGTCATGGCTTCCCAGGAGATTAAGGGCTCCGTAGAAATTTTCCGGCGGGAAATTTTCTGCAATGCTCATAAATTGTTTGCAAAATTCAGCAGAATTAATCTGCCCTGTAATAAATGCCAATGCAGCCATACGAAATGGATAATTCATAGTAGAATCCAGTTCTTCACCCAGAAAATATTCCATGGGCTGACCATAATTATATTTATTGGTAGGATCATCCCAGACTTCTCCCAGCAGCAGCTTATCTTCACCTTCTGCCTTAATGGCTTTTCTGATAGCCTTAATAAATGAATTAGGAAGCTCGTCGGCTACATCTAACCGCCAGCCTGACGCACCCAGCCGCAGCCATTTGCGAAGGATTCCATTTTCACCTGTTATAAATTCCGCGTATTCAGGGTTGACGGTGACGAAGTCCGGCATGTCAGCGATATTCCACCAGCATCTGTAGCCGTGACCGTCTGGCTGGAAGGTAAACCATGAGCGATAAGGTGAATCCATATGGTTCATGGCACCCTTCTCGCCGCCCTCCTGGTAATATTGATCATAGAGGTCGAAATATTTGCTGTCAGCTCCGCAGTGGTTAAACACGCCGTCAAGTATGATGCGAATACCGTGCTTAAGAGCCTCGTCTGTCAGCTTTTTGAAGGATTCTTCATCTCCTAAGCCCGGATCTATCATATTATAATCTGCAGTATCGTATCTGTGGGTGGATCTGGCCAGAAATATAGGATTCAGATAGATCACGGTTACGCCGAGGCCTTCCAGATAATCCAGTTTCTCTCGGATTCCGTCGAGGGAACCGCCATAGAATCTCCAGCGGCTGATCTCACCGTTTTTGTCAAATTCATTTACGGGCGGTTGGTTCCAGTCAGTTTCTACAACACGTTGTACGCCGCCCCTTACGTCCGGAAGGGTACCGAAATTATCCGGATCGAATGCCGAACTTCTGGCAAATCTATCCGGAAATATCTGATAAACTATGGCATTTTTAAACCATTCCGGCACGGGAGTCTCCTTATAGACCGTAATCTGAAAAGAAACAGGAGGGTGGTCATATACCTGACCCAGTCCTCCGAGACTGTCGGGATTATTGCCGTAGAACACGGTTTTAGAGGCATTTGCCACTATAAAGTAATAAAATAAGGCGCACGGAGCAGAAGGCAGGGTTATGGTTGTCGTAAATACAGACAAGACCTGATCCATATTAACCAGGTCTTCTCCGTGTCCATCTCTCCATAATCTTAACTGTACACTGTCTGCCTCAGGGGCATATATCGAAAGTGTTATTTCATCGCCTGTGCGGCATGCGCCGAATCGGCTTCTGTAGCGAATATCCTGAGAATCGTGAATTATATTCATAGCATATGTTCGTAGAGTTCCTTGTAGATTTTAGCTGACGCAGTCCATGAATAATCGGCAGTCATGGCACAGATCTGTTTAGTTCGCCACTCGTCAGGTTTGTTGAACCAGACATCCAGCGAGCAGTCTAATGCGTATTTCATATCATCTGCATTAAATGTCATGAATGAGAAACCGTTACTGTTATTAACAGTGTCCTTAAGTCCGCCGGTTTCGCGAACCAGAGGCAGTACGCCGTAGCGCATGGCAATAAGCTGAGTCAGTCCGCATGGTTCAAATCTTGACGGAACCATAATGACATCAGCTGCAGCATATATATTATGTGACAGCGCATTGTCGAATTTAATCTGGGCAGAGATCCTGTCAGGATACATAGAGGCGTACCAACTGAAGGCTTCTTCAAATTTATGTTCGCCGGTACCCAGTACCACCAGCTGCATGTTGGACTCGGCGATATGCGGCAGGTTATAGGTTACCAGGTCCAGACCTTTTTGTTCTGTCAGACGGCTGATGATGGCATACATCGGGATATCCGGATCAACCTTAAGACCCAGCATGGACTGAAGCCGCATCTTGTTCTGAGCCTTCTTCTCTCTGCAGTTTTCGAGATTATAATTGGTGAAATGGTATTCGCCGTCATTATTATCTTCAAGGAATTGATCAGTCTCCGGATTCCATGTGTCATAGTCGATGCCGTTTAATATACCGCTCAGAATCGGTCTGCGGGCATTAAAGAGCCAGTCCAATCCCTCGCCGAAATAAGGCGTGCAGATCTCCTGGGCATATGTCGGGCTTACGGTGGTGATCCTGTCTGCATACAGACAGGCCCCTAGCATGAAGTTGGCGCATACGCTGTTGAATCTTCTCTGGCGCAGCTGGTTATCAGCGTTAGTATTGTTAAGACCGCAGATATCACCGATGATAAACGGATCAAATAAGCCCTGAAACTTAAGATTGTGGATCGTATATACAGACTTGGTTTTGCTGAATTTGGTCTGCATATAGAATTCGCGCATAAATACCGGAGTAAGTGCTGTATGCCAGTCATTGCAATGAAGAATATCCGGCTCAAAATCATCTATATGAAGACATGCTTCAAGGCATGCCTTGGAGAAAAATGCCATTCTCTCAGCTTCGTCATCCCCTCCGTACAACTGGTCACGGTAAAAATATCTCTCGCTGTCCAGAAAATAGAAGGTTACACCCTTGTGTTCCAGAGAAAATAATCCGCAATATTCATGACGCCACGCCAGATCCACATAGAAATATCCCAGATACTGCATATTTTCCACATATTTCTGCGGGATAACAGACGCCTTAGGCAGCATAACACGAATATCTACAGGATCGGGACCGCCCAGGGCCTTAACGGCTGCCGGCATAGATCCGGCCACATCTGCCAGTCCGCCGGTTTTCATAAAGGGATCTGCTTCATAAGCTGTAAATAATACCTGCATCAGATAATCGTTCCTTTCTTGGCAAAAAATGGAGACTCCTTAGTTCCGTGAATCTTGCTTCCGCTGGTGATGGTTACACGTTTATCGCAGATGAAATACTTAAGGTCTGCGCCGCTTTCTACTTCTGCATGCTGCATGAGGACGCTCTTTTTTACCGAAGCCCCCGCAGCAATATGAGAACTTCTGAATATGATACTGTCTTCCACATCGCCTTCGATGGTACAGCCGGCTGCAATAATGGAATTCTTAACCTTGGCTGTCGGTGCGAAGAAGGTAGGACATCTGTCCTGGATATTAGTGAAGATCGTTCCGTTGGAATTAAATATCATATGATTGGTGGTTTCTTTCAGAAGATCCATGCTGGCTTCGTAGTAGTCATGCTGGGTATAAATAATATGTTCATAACCTATGAATTCATAACGCTGAACAGGGCATTCCGGCATGTATTTTTCCAGGAGTTCAGGTATTCCCATGAAATCAATATTAGAGAACCAGTCTACCATGTCCCGGAGAAATGAGATGTCCGCAACCATACAGTCCATGAATTCATTGCCTTTATACAGCATGGTAACAGGGCTGGAGGAGTTGGCATGGGCTTCGATCATAGGCCGATAATCCATGCTGTATACTCTGTTTGACGCGGTTATAAGCATATAATCCGCGTTATCATAAGTGAAAAATCTGAAGTTGTCCTTAATATCGCGAAGCAGGAAAATGCTTGATTTGCTCCGCCTTCCGTATAAACTGCCCGGCAGCATGAACAGGGAATGGGTTTTGCGTCCGAAACCCCAGGATTTACCGGTTCCCACATGGTCAATTAACGAACGATTGTTGAAAGGCATAATGAGTCCCACAGTGGAAATGTTGGAGTTAACCATGTTGGATAACGGGAAATCAATAAGTCTGTATCTGCCGGCAAATGGAAGAGCCGACAACGGACGTGTGATGGTTGCATCACTTAATGCATCCGAATAATAATTTGCTGTAATAAGTCCGATTGTTTTGTTCATTTCACTCACCCCGCATATTCGCTGTCAGCACCGATAACCAGGATTTTGCCTTCCGGATCTTCTATAACAGAGCCGGCCTTTATGCTGACACCTTCATTAATAATAGCCTTAGTTATTCTGCAGTCCGCACCGATCTTAACGTCAGGCAGGATGACAGAATCCCTGATCTCACTGTTCTCGCCGACGCTGACGCCGGAACTTAGGATTGTATGCTCTACATTGCCGATGATATAGCAGCCGTTGCTGACAATAGAGTTGGTAACGGAGCCCTTCTTGCCTATGTACTGCGGAGTATAGAGATTGGAATTGGAAAATACCGGAGTTCCCTCGACAAAGAGACGAAGTCCCAGGTTCTTATCAAGCAGATCCATATTAGCTTCGTAATAGCTGTCAATGGTTCCCACATCCTTCCAATATCCGTTAAAACGATAAGGGACCAGTTTTTTGCCCTGACCTAACAACATAGGAATGATATTTTTGCCGAAATCGTGTTCGGATTTTTTATCTTTATGATCCTCGATGAGGGCTGCACGCAGTACATCCCAGGTGAAGATATAGATACCCATAGAAGCCAGATTACTGTCAGGATTCTTAGGCTTTTCTGAGAATTTGCAGATAGTATGATTTCCGTCAACACTCATTATGCCGAAACGGCTGGCCTCCTCCCATGAGACTTCATATACAGCAATAGTAAGAGCCGCTTCTGAATTCTTGTGGGTTGCAAGCATCTCATTATAGTCCATCTTATACAGGTGGTCACCTGATAAGATCAGGACATATTCCGGATCATAAGAGTCGATAAAGTCGATATTTCTGTAGATGGCGTCGGCCGTGCCGTCATACCAGTTGCCTCCGTGTTCTGTTGCATAAGGCGGAAGCATAGATGTGCCGCCGGTGGCAGAATCCAGATCCCATGATTCGCCGGTGCCGATATATCGGTTGAGCGCAAGGGGCTTATACTGAGTCAAAACTCCGACAGTGTCGATACCGGAGTTGACGCAGTTGGATAAGCAAAAATCAATGATCCTGTATTTGCCGCCGAATGACACAGCAGGCTTGGCAATCTTTTTTGTTAAAACCCCCAGACGGCTTCCCTGACCGCCTGCAAGCAGCATCGCAATACATTCTTTGCCGTTCATATAAATACCCTCCATTATTTATGATACGTATGCCAGATATCCTCCGCATATTCTTTTATAGTTCTGTCGCTGGAGAAGTAAGCGGATCTCGCAATATTCATAAGAGACATCCGACCCCATTTTTCAGTGTCACTATATATATTGCCCAGCTTCTCCCAAGCCTCGACATAAGACAAGAAGTCTTTTATTACAAAATATTCATCTCCGCGATCCATGAGCGCATCGTAGATAGACCAGAAGCTTATCGGTTTGCCGTAAGCATCCTTCAGGGTGCCGTCAACAAGCTGATTTACCAGCCTGCTTATGCGCGGATTAGATGAAATAAGCTGTCTTGAATCGTAGCCGCCCTTAGTATAATAATTCATGGCTTCATCGGCGGTAAGTCCGAATATAGTAATATTATCATCGCCTACGTGTTCCTTGATCTCCACATTTGCGCCGTCAAGTGTACCCAGAGTAATGGCACCGTTCATCATGAATTTCATATTTCCTGTTCCGCTGGCCTCCTTGCCTGCAGTGGAGATCTGCTCAGAGATATCGGCTGCGGGGTATATGAGCTGCGCATTGGATGTGCAGAAGTTTTCAATAAATATAACCTTGATCTTCTTATTTACACGCTTATCTGTATTGACCAGTCTGGCAATAGTATTGATAAGATAGATAACGTCCTTCGCAAATGCATAACCTTGGGCTGCTTTGCCTGCAAATATAAATGTATAAGAATGAATCGGCAGCTTCGGATCATCAATCAGACGATTGTAAATGTCTAAGATCTTAAGCGCAAACAGAAGCTGACGCTTATAAGCATGAATACGTTTAACCTGAACATCAAATACAGAGTCAGGGTCAAGTTCGACGCCTTGAGTCTTAAGCAGGAAATTGGACAAACGGATCTTATTTTCCCGTTTTATCCGGTGCAGCTCGGCAAGCAGTTTGGCGTCGTCCTGATGATTTTCCAGCTGGTCGAGCTTACGAATATCGTATTTCCATTCATTGCCCAGCACATCAGTAAGAAGGTCGCTGAGCCCCGGATTGGCCTGCATAAGGAAGCGGCGATGACTGACGCCGTTAGTCTTATTGTTGAAGCGCTCCGGGAAGATATTGTAGAAATCCTTAAATACATCATTTTTGAGAATCTGTGTATGGAGTTCTGCAACGCCATTGGTAGAATGGGAACCAATGATGCTTAAGTTAGCCATTCTGACAACGCCATCCCATAAGATGCAGGTATTCTTAAGAACTGAGGTATCGGTGCCGCGTTTGCTCATAAATTCACGGAAACGTCGATCGATCTCTTCTACCATCATATACACTCTAGGAAGCAGAGACTGGAACATATCGATAGGCCAGGTCTCAAGAGCCTCCGGAAGTACCGTGTGGTTAGTGAAGGAGATGGTATTCCTTGTGATCTCCCATGCATCATCCCATTCCAGATGTTCGTCGTCGATCAGAATCCTTAAGAGCTCCGGAATGCATAGTGTCGGGTGAGTATCATTAATATGAATACTGATTCTGTCAGGAAATGCAGCCCAGTCATCATGGCCATACTGCCTCACGTATTCGCGAACGATATTGCCCAGGCCTGCAGCTACCAGCAGATATTCCTGTCTCAAACGCAGCTTCTTACCCATGCCGTTGGAATCATCAGGGTAGAGAATGCTTGTCATGGCTGAAATATCGCAATATTCTCTCATGGAAGCAGCATAGTCTCCCCGGTTGAATGCATCCATATCAATGGTTTCATGAACCGGGCGGGCAGCAAAAAGGTGCAGAACACTGATGTGATCGCCCCCTTCCCCGATGATCGGAACATCATAAGGAAGGGCACTTACTGCCTGATAGTTCTTGTGCTCATATATCATTCTGCCATTTTCAAAACGTCTGTCTACGTATCCGCCGTAACGGACGACGACCTCGCCTTCATGTCTGGCATTTTCCCACGGATAGCCATTCTCAAGCCACGGATCCGGCAGCTCTACCTGTCTGTCGTCTATGATCTTCTGCCTGAACAGACCAAATTTGTATCTGAGACCTATGCCTTCACCTGCGATATCAAGAGAAGCCATTGAGTCCAGGAAACATGCGGCAAGTCTTCCGAGACCGCCATTTCCGAGACCCGGTTCAGGTTCCATATCCAGAAGATCCTGCAGTTCTATGCCCAGAATGGCAAGACCTGCCTTAGCTTCATCATATATTCCTACTGTATACAGATAATTCTCAAGGAGCTTGCCGATAAGAAACTCCATGGAGAAATAAAATACCTTTTTTTGTTTGTCTTTGATAATACTTTCTTCAGTTGTTGCCCTTTTGTAGGCAGCAGTTCTGGTAATGGTATTAACGAGTGCAGCGTACTGTTCGAGGGTTGAACACTCTTCTACAGGCTTGCCGTAGAGAGATTTAAGCACCTGAGTATAAATTTCTGTAAATCTGCTTGTGTCAATCATCAATAAAGTCCTCTGTTTTTTGTGCAATTTGACATTAAAATGCCCTGCTTATTTTAGCAAATAGTATAAACTTAAGTCCATTCTATCATATTTGTATAAAATTACAACGGAAGTTAACTCTGCATATTTGCGCAAAATTACGGCATTGTTTTATATGTTTTTACGATATGATTGTACAAAACTTGTGCAGCCGGAGACATAACTGAGCGTTCTATGGTGGCAAGCCCCACGACGCGGTATCCCGGATGCTCAAATGGATAAATATTTACATTGCAGGTGATGCCTTTAAGCACCATCTCCGGCATAATGGCAAATCCGAATCCGTTTTCCACCATAACAAGGGCGGACAGGTCGTCTTCGATATGGCCATTTGACCGATATACGATATTGTGATCCTTCAGAAAATTTTTAATGTCGGTATCTACGGATTCCTGCAGCATGATAAATGGCATATCGCGGATCTCATCGATGTCTATATATTTGGAGGAGTCGCGTTTCGTGAAAGACCTGGGGGTGACACACACAAGGGGATCATTATACAGCGGCTCAAATGTAAGATCCTCCGCTGAGCTCTGAGAGATAAAACTGAAATCGATAATGCCGGAACGCAGCCAGCTGCGGATATCGCCATAGGAACCCTGGTAGACATCGATGATCACATTGGGATTTTCTCTTGAAAATGAGTGCAGGATATCGGGAATCCAGTTGGTGCAGACGGAAGAAAAGGTTCCCAGTTTAACATGGCCGTGCTTGAGACCTCCCAATTGAGATACCGCCTGGCGCAGGGCGGATTCACTGTTTAATACCGCGTTTACATAAGGAAGCAGTTCCTTGCCGAAATTAGTGAGGCTGTTGCCGGATCTGCTGCGGATAAAAAGTGATGTTCCCAGCTCATCCTCCATGGAGGCGATGGCGTGGCTTACGGCAGAAGGCGTAATGTCCAGGACATTTGCTGCCTTGATGAAACTGCCTTGCTCTACGACAGCCTTAAAAACCTGATATGATAATATTGTCATGATGAAACCTCTCTTTGATTTGTCTAGGTGTGCGCCATATAGTAACGCTTAGCAGCAGAATGTCAGCTGCCATTTGTTCATTTATCTGATGAAAGTTTCAAGGCATATGGTGTATATGCAACAATATCACCCGCCGTTATGCCCATCTCACCTAGCTGGTCGCTGGCCAGGTCGCCCGCCTTGCCGTGAATAAAAACGCCGATCCGGGCAGCATCGATGGGGGTATACCTTTGCGCTGCAAGAGAGGATATTATACCGGTGAGACAGTCGCCGGAGCCTCCCGTTGCCATGCCCGGATTGCCTGTAGTATTTTGATAAATGTCAAATGCGGGAGCGTGGGATATATTGCTGACGGAATTATGATTTTGCTGAGCTACCAGGGTGCCGGAGCCCTTTAATACGGCGATGCAGTTATACTGCTCTGATAAGGCACAGACCGCGTTCTTCCTTGAGCCTATGCCTGCGATCCCCTCGCAGGTATGAAGCAGCCTTTTGGCTTCGCCCACATGAGGGGTGATGATAATAGTGGCCCCGGATCCGCGGACTTTATCTGCGAGAACAGTATTTTCCGATATCAGATTAAGGGCATCGGCGTCAAGTACCAGGATGCCCGTGTAATTGTCAATTATATATGTAAGTATTTTCAGAACTTTATGACTTTTACCCAGCCCGCTTCCGGCAGCGATTGCAGAATATTCGGATAAATCCAGATGCTCATGCCAGCATATACATGTTGCTTCGGGAACATTTATCTGTAAGATGGGAAGAAGACTTGAGGTGAAGTCAGGCAGCAGAAATCTTACGAGACCCACACCGCTCTTAAGAGCAGAACGTCCTGCTAAGGTGGCTGCGCCGGCCATGCCTTCGGAGCCTGCAAATATTAATAATTTACCGAAATCTCCCTTATGGGCATCGGGTAGTCTCTTGAAAATTGTTTCGGATACATATTTATCGTCTGTGTAGATCATAATATTTCCTCGTCTCTTTATGTTTGGCAACTGAGTTTTGGCGCTTTGGCAGACATTAACTTTAATATGCCTGCGCCGGGTACGCTGGCATGGCGTTCATGCAGATCTAATATGTCTTCATTCCATAAATAAAATGAGTAAATCTAATTTATAAAATGAATAAAATTAAATTTCAAAGCTATATTATCAACATCAAGTTATAAGTCAAGGCATTTGCCTTCGATTTTACAATGGGCAGCTAGTGCTTTTTACTTTTGTTACGTATATAACATAGTATCTGGTAAGCCGAATAATGAGCAGTGAGAAGGGATTTTGAAATGAAAGAAAAGTCTAAAAATGATCTGAAGGACGCGAAGGCAAATAAATACCTGATAATATTATTTGCAATAATAGTCGCGATGGTTCTCGTTGTCTATGGGATAAGCATTATTGTTGGCGGGGGCTTTCACGACTTCTGCGAAGGTGCAATAATATGGGTCCTGGTGGGGATAGGGATTTGTGCGTACTACGCTTATTGTGATCAGAGGAACAAGGATAGGAAAGATTGAGAGGAATGTCGTCTAGCCCGTCCAATGTCTGCACGGCTGTGCAAGCAAGCTTGCCCATCCGCGCAGCCGCTGTCCGGGACTTTTTTATCACATCAATGACATGATCGAGGCGTGGCTTTTCTGATCAAGTGTTAATCAGCGGGCTTTCGATCACCTAGCAGCTTAATATAGTCACTTTCAATCTGCTCCATTATGAGACGTTTAAGGATAGAACTTACGGTTTCCTTATTGAAAGCTGCATAACGCTTGATTAGAGCACCATCCAGATCAGATACTCTAATTGTAATGATCAATCTATCACCACCTCTCTGTCGATGATCCGACGATGACAATATAGCACATAATTGAGTTGAAATGTTGAATGATGTAATGAAACATGTTTTTAATGTAATGAAAAAATTAATGTAGTAAAATGTCTCTGAAACCTGTCAGATGATTGCACGGACTTTTTGTTCGGCGGCGGGCTGCATTATATCAGCAGCCGCATTTGCAGAACTTGTAAACGGAAATTTTACGTGCATTGTATGATTCACACATTATACAGTTACGCATCGTACAGGTACTATAAAAATATATCAGAGGAAATTTAAATGGCTAAGAATGACGATAAAACAAATGTAATGAGAGTATTGGATCAGAAAAAGGTGGAGTATAAATCCTTTCATAAGGAGCTGGATGCTGCCCTTACCGGAGTGCAGGTCGCACAAATGAATGGGCAGAATCCTGACCAGGTATTTAAAACACTTGTGACGGTGGGCAAAACCAAGAATCACTATGTTTTTGTGATTCCGGTAGGCTGTGAGCTGGATCTTAAGAAGGCTGCGGCAGCAGTAGGAGAGAAGAACATAGAGATGATCCCTCAGAAGGAACTTCTGCCGTTAACGGGATATGTACATGGCGGATGCTCGCCTATAGGTATGAAGAAGTTTTTTACGACCACCATAGATAAGAGTGCCGAGGGATTTGACACGATCATATTCAGCGCGGGTAAGGTGGGATATCAGGTTGAGGTTAATCCTGCGGACATAAGCAAGGTGATAAGATTTCAATACGCTGATGTCACCGTGGGATAAAAAATCCAGAAGCTGCAATGCTGCAGATCACATGAGCTTTATAAACAGCACTAAAAACTGATAAAGGTATGGCGTTGGAATGGTACAACAAGTTGATGCCGATGAAGGCGCGACTCATTTAACCGGGAAATTGAAATTTATTTAATCGGCTGTATTGAAAAAGAATATTGGCTGCATAACGTAAAACCCGCACCTATGTGCGGGTTTTATCGTTACAACAATAATAAAGGAAAAAGTGCAGATTGCAATTTGTGAGGTTCCGGAGCAAGGAAAAAACCGGAATGCTTTTAACAAATTGACCGACATCAGTTAGCTGATAGCAACTAAAATCATATCGGCTGAGACTTCTTGAGACAAGTCCCTATGTCATTAAATCGTCTCTGCGCGGTTAGCATTGGCTAACTTCGAATGTATTGTACATTCAATGTTACAATATGTCAACTATATTTTTGATAAATTTTAAAATTAGTAAATGTTGTAATTTTTGGTGAGAATGGATATACTATCCCACGGGCAGGCGGCATTGGTTATGCAATAATATAGCGGCCTGCGCTTAAGAGAGAGGAAAATATGAACGAAGAAATTAAAAAACTGATTGAAATTTTAGTCGACATTAATGAAGACGTGGATTTCGAACACGAGAAAGCATTAGTAGACGATGGTCTAATAGATTCTTTCGATATTACATCTATCATCACTGCGCTGGATGAAGAATTTAACATTCGTATAGAAGCATCTGAGATCGAACCGGAGAACTTCAACAGTGTTGAGTCAATACTTGAGACTGTTAAGCGCTATCAGGCTAAGAGATGACACGCAATGTTTTAGACTGGCTGGAAGCATCTGCACAGCGCAGGCCGAATGCTCCGGCATTTAAAGGCAAAGACACCGAAGTCACATATTCACAGCTGAATTTAAGATCTAAGCAGATCGGAAGTTTCCTGGCACATAAGGTTGACAGGCAGACAGGGGTTCTTTTATTTATGGATAAGGGACCTTTGTGTTTGTGCGCCATGCAGGGAATAGTAAGGGCGGGATGCTTTTACACACCAATAGATCCGGCTATGCCGAAGGAGAGAATGAAGCTCATAGTTTCAGTGCTTCAGCCTTCCTGCATTGTCTGCAGCAGCAAGCATACAGACACGGCCAGAGAACTGGCTGATGTGGAAGTATTTGCAGAGGAAGACATTCCGGCTGAAATCGATGAGGATGCATTGGCAGAAGTCAGGGAACAGCATCTGGACAACGACCTTCTGTATGTACTCTTTACCAGCGGCTCAACAGGACTTCCTAAGGGCGTAGCGATCACACACAGAAGCGTTGTTGATTTTATAGACTGGACATCATCAACACTTCCGGTGGACGAGAGCTGCATTTTCGGCAATCAGGCGCCGCTTTATTTCGACAATTCCGTGCTTGATATATACACGTCCATCAGAGTTGGTGCATGCGTGGATTTCATTCCGGCATCACTGTTTTCATTTCCGGGCAAATTATTAAAATATATAGAAGAACGGGGCATCAATACGCTGTTCTGGGTTCCGTCCGCACTGGCAAATGTTGCATCAAGCGGAGCACTGGAGCAGACCGTACCGGCGATCAAAAATATATTCTTCTGCGGTGAAGTTATGCATTGCAGTACGCTGAATATCTGGAAAAAATATCTTCCGAAGGCATCATATGTTAATATGTACGGTCCTACGGAAATAACAGATGTGTGTGCGTATTATATAATCGATCGAGAATTTGCTGATACGGATTCGCTTCCTATAGGCAAGGCCTGTGCGAACACTTGGGTGGGACTGATAGACGGTGAGATCTGCGTAGGCGGAACGTGTCTGTCACCGGGATATTATAATGCTCCGCAGAAGACATCAGAAGTATTTGTCCAGAATCCGTTAAGGCCTCAGATAAGAGAGATCATCTACAAAACAGGAGACCTGGGCGAGTATAATGATCGTGGTGAATTGATGTTCTTAGGACGCAAGGATTCTCAGATCAAACGCCACGGATACAGGATTGAACTCGGCGAGATAGAGACGGCATTGAGCAGCATTCCGGGCATTAAGAAGGGATGCTGTCTGTTCGACAGTAAGACAGAAGACATCATAAGCTTTTATACGGGGGAGCCTGATGAGAAGGAAATCACAAGAGCCCTCAAGAAAAAGCTTCCTAAATATATGTTACCCGATATATATGTTCATAAAGATTCTCTCCCCGAAACCGGCAACGGTAAAATGGACCGTGTCCGAATAAGACAGGAGTGGGAAAATGAGCATACTCTCAATTGAATTCGTAGCATTTGTTTTAGCTACAGTTATTCTTTATTACATCATACCTCTGAAACACAGGTGGCTGGTCTTACTTGCAGCCAGCTGTGTTTTCTATGCATTGTCCGGTTGGCAGGGCTGCGTATGGCTGGTGCTTGTGGCGGGCGTTACCTTCCTGTCGTCAATTCTGCAGGAACGGCTGATCGGTAAGGAAAAGGAAATCTCCAGAATAGAGGAAGCCTTAAGGGAGGCTGCTAATGAAAATGGGGACGGTCATTATATTTCCCGCCTTCCTGACAAGGGTTGGTTTTCCTCCAGCCGCAATACCAAAAAGCTCAGGAAAATCGTACTGGCAGTCTCTATTATCCTGCCCTTTGCGGCAATGGCATTTACGAAATATTATGACTGTCTGCGGGCGTGGATCACTTCAATTCCGCAGTTAAGCCTGATAGTCCCGCTGGGATTATCGTATTTTACGTTCCAGAGCGTAGGATATATGGTAGATATTTACAGAGGCAAATACCCAGCTGAAAAAAATCCGTTTAAGTACCTCCTGTTTGTATCCTTCTTCCCGCAGATGACCCAGGGACCTATATCCACATATCCGCAGTTAATGCCTCAGCTTATTAACGGCAACAGATTCGATCCGGACAATTTTGTCATGGGTGTACAACTGGCCTTGTGGGGATTCTTCAAAAAAATGGTAATAGCCGACCGACTGGCACTGGTTACAGATGTTATAAATCCTGACTATAAGGGCTGGTTTATTGTTCTGGCAGTTATTATTTATTCGGTCAGATTATATGCTGACTTCTCCGGCGGCATGGATGTCATAAGAGGTGCGGCTAAGATGATGGGCATAGATATGGCAGAGAATTTCAGAAGGCCGTTCTTCTCCCACAGTGTGGCTGAATATTGGCGCAGATGGCATATAACACTGGGCACCTGGTTCAGAAGTTATCTGTTTTATCCCATCACAACCAGCGGATTTGGTCTTGTGCTGAGCAAGATAGGCCGAAAGCTCTTCGGTAAGAAGGCAGGCCGTGCACTTCCGGCAACAGTTTCCACAATCATTATATTCTTCCTCATCGGAATATGGCATACGGCCAATGGCAACGCTCTTATATTCGGACTTTACTACGGCCTTACCATGGGAATCGAGCTGCTGCTGGATCCGGCATTTAAGAAGTTGAAGAAGAAACTTCATGTAAATGAAAAGAGTCTGGGCTGGAAGACATTTACCATGGTCCGGACCTGGATATTGATACTTATTCCGCAATATTTTGCATTTACCTCAGGTCCTTCGGTGGGCTGGCAGATGTTAGTCAATTCCTTTAAGAACTGGAACTTCCATAATCCGGCGGTTCAGTTTACTTCAGCGATGACGGCTCTTGAATGGTATATAGCAGCAGGGGCGTGTGTTATCCTTCTGGTGGTCGATATCATTTGTGAGAAGAAGCCTGACCTTAATATGAAGCTGGCCAAGGGGCCGTTCTTCATCAGATGGCCGATCATTATCGTACTTATACTGATCGTGCTGGTTTACGGCTGCTACGGAACAGGATTTGATGCGTCAGCCTTCCTGTATACACATTTTTAGAAGCCGCAAAGGGAGAAATGCTTCTTGTGCAATAGGGACGCTTGATCAAAAGAACTGCTGTGGGTATGTATAAATGATCAGACAACCTGAGAGAGCTGAGAGCAAATTTTTGCAATGAATTTTACATAATAGATAATACTGATATGGAAGATAAAAAAGAGATTAAGGAAAATCGAAGAAAGAAACTATTCTGGGTGAGACTTATAGCATTTGTGGCGGTTATGCTGATGCTGCTTACCTATGTTATCTATGTTCTGACCCCGAAATATCCATACGGAATATGCGCCTTATATAATTATTACAGTATACCTGAGGGGAACATAGACGTGCTGGCAATCGGAACCAGCCTTACATATACGGATCTTAATACCAACATCCTGTGGGATGAATACGGAATCGCATGTTATGATCTGGCTACGGCTGAGCAGCCGTATTGGAGTACATATTTTTATCTTAAGGAAGCCTTGAAATATCAAAAGCCGAAGGTGGTGTTGCTGGACCTTAAGGCGATAACATACCTTGATGATAAGGTGGACAGAACGAGGACCGTAC
Source organism: Treponemataceae bacterium (assembly GCA_963599255.1). Classification (GTDB taxonomy): domain Bacteria; phylum Bacillota; class Clostridia; order Lachnospirales; family Lachnospiraceae; genus RGIG5612. The sequence goes on along the minus strand of CAVBWS010000002.1, from coordinate 55,578 downwards.
TGTGTTCATTTGGTCTGCTTAATCCGATCAGCAGACTGCAGTGCATATATGAATGTGTGGAGCCGGAGGAATTCCTGGGGTATGCACTGGCATTTCCGCAGATCCATACAAACTATGTGAGCAGGACCTGGTCTGATTTCGACATCCCGCCGTCATACGGCAAGAGAGGCAGCAGCTGGAAGGGATATATCGAGAAGGATGAAACAGCGGCACACGATGAGCCGAATATTGATTATTCCTTTAAAACAGCCAGCTATGTAAATGAGCATGAGATAGAATATTTTGAGAAGATATTACAGCTGTGCGTAGATAATGATATCACGGTTCAGCTGATAGGATATCCTAATGCTGACTATAAGCATGATCATCTGTATTATTGTGCGGCATTTGAAATTGCTGAAAAATATGGCATAACCGGCATCAATTATAATCTGCCAGAGAATTCTGTGGGTATAGACTATCAGACACAGTGTGCAGACTGGCAGCATCTGAATATATCAGGCAGCGTCAAATTCACAAGAGCCTTGGGTGAGGACCTGAAGGAAATGTATGATCTGACGGATCATAGAGGGGATCCCGATTATGCCTCATATGATGAATGTGCGAAGAAGTGGTTTTCAAAATATCCCGGATACAGGAAGATATTATATTAAATATATCAATAGATCCGGTTCGGAGTGAGTGTTGAATATGTAAAGTGCAGGAAGATGCGTCATAAAATGATCAGAGGGGAAGATAAGGGCGAGCAATATTGACACAGTTCCGGTACGCAGGATATCATTTAATGAAATTTGTTGTACATCCGTGCCTGATATATGAGATTGCCACGGGAAAGGTATATTGTGAGGATATAAAATTGATTGAGATAGATGGTCTTGATGTGAGGGTCATACGAAGCAGGCGAAGGACTATATCTGCAGAAATAAAAAATGGTGCTCTGGTAGTCAGGGCACCTCTTATTTGTTCTGATTCAGAGATTAGGCAATTCGTCCAGAAACACAGGAATTGGATAGAAAAACATCTTGCCATGGCAAATGATCAGAAAGATAAGGCAGCAGTACAGGGCGCACTTACATTAGAACAGATAAATGAGTTAGGTCAAAGGGCGGTGCAAGTGATCCCTGAACGAGTAAGATATTATGCGCCGCTGATAGGTGTTACATATGGCCGGATTACCATAAGATGCCAGAAAACAAGATGGGGGAGCTGCAGCAGTAAGGGCAATCTTAATTTTAATTGTCTTCTCATGCTGGCGCCGCCGGAGGTATTAGACAGTGTGGTCGTACATGAACTGTGCCACAGGAAGGAAATGAACCATTCCGGCAGATTCTACGAAGAGGTCCTGAAGGTCTATCCGGAATATTACAAGTGGCATGACTGGCTTAAGGCTAACGGAGAGGCTCTTCTTAACAGAGCGAGTGCTGTACACTCTGCATGAAGGGGGTGAAGTCAGCATCCAAAGCAAGTTAGCATTAAAAAATCAGGCTGCGGGCGAAGTCTGGAATATGTGTATTTAATAATTAAATCAGTTATGCTTAGAATCAATTAGAGAACCTTCTTTTTGTTGTGCTACGATAACCTTGTTACCAAAAACACTGCAAAGAGGAGGTTTTTTATGGGCACTGATTTTGAAACAATTCATGATACAGTATTAAAATGTCGTCTGGTATTTTTCGACATAGTTCACGAACTGCCGTATGAGGGACCTTGTCGATTCGGCAAGGGTAAGGAATTAGAGCGTGAGTTTGACGAGATGATCAATAATGAGGCTTACAAGGGCGTTCAGATGGGCATCCGTTATAATCTGCCGGAGGGCGTAGAACTTCTTGAGCCTAAGAGGTATATGAATCATACGGAAAACTGGCGTGTTTCTGAGGAAGAAATGAGAAAACTCTGTGTAGGTTCAGAGGACACGGACGTATATTTCGTATCCACCACAGGCAGAACAGGAGAGATGATAGTTGAATTTGCCCAGATGGTGAAAAAGCCGGTTATATTTGTAGGCAATGATTACGGCGCAACCATCAATACATCAGCCATGCTGGCAAGAGGTGTTGAAACGTATTCGCTTCTCAACTGGGATCAGTTCAAAAGACAGCTGCGTGTATTAAGAGCAAGAAAAGCATTGGCCAATACCAGAGTTTTATGCGTATCAAGATTCGGACATGATTACTCATTACACGATTCAAATGATTCGTTTATAAGTCTTGATAAGGTTACAGAGGTTCTGGGAACGAAGTTCAGATTTGCTAATCTGCATGAAGTTATTGACCAGATTCATGAGATCGATCCTACCACGAATTATACTACGCCGGGAAGACATCAGGAAAATATCAATGCCGAGGACATGGTTCATGTAAATGAGATAATAGATGAACTTATGAAGGATGCTGATCCGTGCGCAATGGACAGAGAAAACATGGTTCCTTCTGTTAAGATGTACCAGCTGGTACAAAAGCTTCTGAAGGTAAATGAGTGCAATGCATTTACGGCAAACTGCCCGGATGCATGTTCTACATGCCGTATCAACAAGGAACGTTTCACCTTCTGCATCGCTCATTCTCTGAATAATGAAAATGGCGTACCATCTGCATGTGAATACGATATAGGTGCGGTAATCGCTCAGGCAGCACTTCAGGCTGTGGCAGGCAAGGCTTCATATATGGGCAATACAGCAGTACTTACATTACCGGACGGAACACTAACAGAAGACGGATATGTTCAGCATTTCTCTAAGGATCATATAGGAACAGAGAAATGGAATGCTCTGCGCGGCGTACCTAACATGGTTATGACCCAGCATTCTGTAGGAAATCGTAAGATGAAGGGATTCGACGAAGAAGGCGCAAGATTCTCTATCAGACCATTTGCATATAGCGGATTCGGCGTAACCATGAGAAGAGATTTCGATGCGGATCAGGGACAGGTAATCACCATGTGCCGTTTCAGCCCGAACTGCGACAAGCTGCTGGTATCCAGGGGCACCTTGAAGGGCGGATTCGGATATGACATGGATAACTGCACACATGGCACATTATTCCAAATAGCAGATACTCAGAAATTCTATGATGCTCAGATTCAGGTAGGCAATCACGTACCATTTGTATATGGCGATTACTACGAAGAAATGAAAGAATTGGGCAGAATTTTAGGTTTGGAGGTACTTGTCTGTTAGACGCTGATCGCAGGGAAGATCAGAAAAATTTGGCTAAAAAAGGAAAGAGGGCATTATGCTTGACAAAAATGGAATTATCAAAAGATTGACCATTGCAAATGTTCAGGCAGAAAAAGAAATACATATTCTGAAGGAGCTGGCAGATCCGACTCCTTCAGAATTTTCTGAACATATTTATCGTTATGTCATATATAAATTCTTGCTGGATGACGAGAAGGAGCTGCCGCCGACTCACAACCTGAATGAACTGGCACAGCTAAGCGTGGCTAAGGCCTCCAGATTGAATCCTAATGAGGCGGCTCTTCTGGACGTATCTAAGCATTGCGGGGCTACAAGCTCATTCATGACTAAGAAGGTGCTGCTGTTCATGTCGCTTTCGGAGGAGTTTGATTTCAGTTATCCTCCGTATAATACTGCTGACATTGGGACCACAGATGAACTTGCCCGGATCATTCTGGAAAAAATAAAATGGAAGAAAGAATCAAGGAAATAAAAGAAGAATTAAATGCATTTGAAGATGAACTGCTGGGATATTCATTTCTCGTGGAATTATCTGCATATGTGCCGCCTGACCAGCCAGAGCTGATGAAGGATGAATATTTGCAGAGAGGATGTCAATCGAAGGTATGGATAAAATATCATATGCAGGATAAGACGTTTCAGATGGAGGCGACCTCGGATACGATGCTTATCCGGGGTGTCCTCTATGTCATAATGCAGTTATATAATGGACTTACACCTGCACAGATCACAGAAAGAAAGATTGACTTTCTGAAGGAGTGCGGGATTGTGCGGTATTTTTCGGGCGCACGAATCGCAGGAATCGGCAGTATAACGGATTCCATTTATGATTATTGCTGTAAAGCCAGCGCCGATATATGAATTCAGGAACTCATTCGTCATAATCTGACAAACATGTAATACCTGTATTGGCGAGAAACGAATGAAAATATTCGGTTCCTTCAGAGTAATTGTCATTGCTCCATGCGATGGCGAATGGCTGCGGAATAAGTTCCTTGACCTTTACGCAGTTTACGTTAGGGCTGTAGCAGATGGAATTGTACGGGTTGATGAGGGTCATGGCCTCTCCCATTTCCACCGCCTGAATCTGTTCATGAAGGTTGTTCACATATTGAATAGGCGGGTTGATCCCTGATTCCTGACAGAGGTGCTGCAGCATCTCACAGGAAATACGGCTCTCGTTCTCGTCTGCAGATACAATGGGATATTTCTCAAATTCCCGAAGAGAATGGACTCCATCATCAATATGGGGAATAAGGCGCTTAGGTATGACAAGTACTGTTTCAATGTCGCATACGTGATATATAGATAGGCCGGAGCTTTCGGCAAACTGCCATGCAGGCATGAAAACCAGAGCGATCTCGTCGCTTCGCAGTTCCTGCATCAGCACCTGATAGGATGCCCTTCGGATATTGATCTTTATGTTCGGATAACTTTGCTTAAAGGAGTCTAACAGTGCTCCCAGCTTGTCATCCAGCAGCTGTCCTTCCAGTAAACCCAGGGTCATGTGTATGGTTTTGGAATTTTCAATCTCCAGCGCATGTGTCAGGGCGGCTGCGGTTGTTCTTTTGGCACTGGAGAAGGCTTCCATCATTATTTTGCCTGACTCTGTCAGATCTATTCCCCGAAATGAATTGCGAAGGAACAGGGTCAGGCCTAATTCCTTTTCAAGAAGAGCAATGTTCCTGCTTAAAGTAGGCTGGGAAACAAATAATCTGGAAGCAGCGGTAGAAAAAGACTTGCATTTGGCAGCTTCCAGAAAGCAGTCGATTTGCATAGTATTCATAAGATTTCCTTCCTTCGTTGTTCTTGACAAAATGCAGAGACTCCTGTAAAATACATCTTGCACTGTGACTTGGCAGTGCATAATTTAACAGAAGTCTTACAGACTTTGGACTAATGAGGAGAAGTACTCAAGAGGCCGAAGAGGCGCCCCTGCTAAGGGTGTAGGTCGTTAACGCGGCGCGAGGGTTCAAATCCCTCCTTCTCCGCTGGATGGAATGCCGGGATCACTTGGATTACGAGTGATCCCGGTGTTTTGTTGTTCAGGACATTAGGATAAAGTACTCTCAATCTCATAATTTCATTCGCAATATATAATCAAGCGCAGCAATCACAGGGACATTATCATACTTCCGAAAGAGTTTTGTCAATGTTTCTTCTGAAGATAAATATAGGGCCAGTTTCTTGACAGGTTGCGACCCATTCTTTATAGTGGCGATTAAAACAGCCGAAGGGAACATAAATTCAGAGGAGGGAAATGGCAATGGCAGATAAAGAACGAACCATCTGGCAGGTACAGAATTGCGGACGAGGATCTTGGGAAATAAGTGACTGGGATTCGGAAATTAAAACCATGTCGCTACAACTTACAGAAGAAGAACAGAAATCTCCTTATGCCAAATATTTCTATTTGGGAGCGGCGAACGCAACACCGGAAAATGAACTTGCAGCACAAAGAGGCACCTTGTTGGCAGAAGAAGAATGCTTTATGCCTGAGGATTATGCCAAAATCATGAATACATCGGAGATCAATAGGCTCCGTACGGGATATAGGGTCATGAAAAATGGAATAGGGTTTTCTCTTATCAGGGTGAAGGGCGAGGGGATCACTGAGGAGAAAATGCGGTTTTTTCAAGATCATTTCAGACCTGAAGAACAAGATCTGTTTTATAAAATCTGGTTTCCTGGAGCACACCTGCGACATTATATCAATATGGCAATTGAAGATGTGGGATGCGGCCTGGAGGCAGTGGAGTTTGTCGCACCGCTTAATGCGCAAATTCTGGGGATAGACAACAGTCTTTCTGAAAGGGATGCGGCCTGTATCGGGATCAGCGGAGGAAACGGGATATCCTATCCGCTGTATCACATTTCGCGGTTCCCTCGTTATGCCACGGCAGTACGTTATATCAGAGATCTTCCGGATGGGCAGGAAACGATTTTTACTGTATGGCATGGAGTTCATTGGAAGAATGGAAAAAGCGTACGTATGATTCCGGAAAACGAAGCGGTGCCGGAAGCAGATGCAAGAGGTCAAGTGCAGCATAGTATGCGGGAACTGCAGACGGAATTTCGAAATGTTCAACTCTTTTGGGAAGACCGAAAAAACATCAGATTCTGAAAATAGCATATAAATATAGTATAAAAAGGCTTTTGTATATCAATAATGCAAAAGTCTTTTTTTGTGCATCAGTCGGCAAACATTTTAATGAGTACAAGTCGCAGATCCGACTGATAGATGCAAGTATAGCTGACTGTAAATATCGCTTAACAATGTGACATGTGTCATAATTTTTTTATTAATGCTATGACATATGTCATAGCTGTGACATTATCCGCTGCAGTAGAATAATGCTGTAAGGAAGGGAACCAGAGAAGGCTGGAAAAATTATTTTATGGATGAAATGGAGGAAACAGAGATGACAATTTCAAGAAAAAATTCGGTAAAGATTCTTGCGGTTGCTATGGGGGTAATTTTGGTATCTGCAAGTGGTCTAAATGCACAGATTACAAAGGCGGCAGACTACAGCTTTGCGGGAGACATTGTAGGACAGGGAGGTGCTGCACTGGATCTGTTCGTCAGTGAGATGCAGTACAATTTTGAAAACGCTGGTTATACCTTCCAGATTTACAATGACAACTTTACTGCAGATATGCAGATGTCTAATGTGGAAACAATGGCGGGCCGAGGCTATGACGGGCTTTTGATATATGGATGGAATACGGCTGCGTATGAGCAGATTTCATCCATCCTGAAATCGGCCGGTACGTATTTTACCATGTTTGATCAGATCCCTAATGATGAAGCAGTGCTCGCAATGCTCAATGAAAATGAATACTATTTGGGTTGTGTAGGTACAGATAGCTATGCAGAAGGTGTACAGGCAGCACAGAATATGCTGGCAGATGGTTATACACAGGCTCTGGTTTTGGGCGGTTCAGTAGGAGATACAATTCATGACAAGCGCGTGGCAGGATTTACAGATGCGTTTACCGAAGGAGGAGGAACCCTGATGGCAGCTGCCAGATGTACGGATCCTTCTGAAGGAACTCAGAAATGTGATGATCTTCTGATCGCTAACACACAGGCACAAGCAATTTATGCTCTTTCAGGTGACTATGCAGTAGCAGCTATTGCGGCACTGAATAATCACAGTGATCTGGATTTAAAGATATATGTATCCGGTGCAACAGCAGAAAATATCCAATATATTAAAGATGGAACGATCGCTTACGCGGACAGCGGTTCTAAGATCGTTATCCCTATCGCTTCTGCACTGCTTATCAATAATGCAAAAGGCAACCGCATAACTGACAAAGACGGAAATGCTCCGCATTTCAACAATGTGGTTCCGTTTGTTATTACAGCAGATAATGCAGACGATTTTTCTAAATATTATCTGGAAGGACATCCTCTTACGGCGGAGCATTTCGCAGAGCTTATTGCAGACGATGCAACATATGAGACCTTCGTGGAATTTATCGAGAACTACGGTATAGAGACAAGCACAGACTGACTATAGAAAAACGAGGCCGGTGCGAGTCAGTACCGACCTCGTTAAGGAGAAGGGTGGATTTTTATGGAGACAAAAAAGAAGAAAAGTATCGTCCGTCTTGTGATCGTTCTTGCATTGGTTGCTGTGGTATGTATCGTTTTTCATTTTCTTACCGGACGGATATTCCTGACAAGCAATAACATTCTTGCGCTTTTTCCACATGCGATCATTCCGTGTTTTTTGGGGTGGGCACTGTGCTTTGTATTTGCCTGTGATTTTACTGATATGTCGTTAGGCCCAATTGTAATCCTTGCTGCAAATGCAGCCGGCATTCTGGGCTCAACATCACTGGGATATTTTGGGATCATTCTGGGAGCCATGGTGGTATCTATTATCTGTGTCATGATCAATTTTCTGCTGTTTGCCAAATCAAGGATTCCGTCGTGGATTGTCAGCATCGGCATGGTAATGGTCTATGAGGCGGTCGGAGTTTTTTACTCCAATTATCAGTTCTCCCATGGAGGATCTATCGCCCAGTTGAGTGAGGATATGCGGGAACTTGCAAGGGCACCTATGATCTATGTTGTATTTTTCGTTGGTTTTATTCTTGCGTATGTTCTTTATAATTACACAACGATTGGACTGAAGGTCCGCTCCCTGGGAAGCGGACAGCGCATCTCCGAAGCCATGGGTATTAACATTGTAAAAACAATTTTACTCGTGGGTATCATTGTGGGAATATTTGTGGGTTGTTCTGCGTTCCTGAATGAAAGCTATAATTCACGTATGAATATTAAGAGTGGACTTACCGGCATGACTATGATCTTTCAGCCTATTGCGGCTGTTATGCTGGCACAAGTCTTAAAATCTCGTATTAATATCATAATTGGTGTTCCTATATGTTCGCTTTTTGTTTATGCGCTTTTTAATATGCTGACCATTGCAGGTGTTCCATCCGGAACTCTGCAGGAAGCTGTGCTGGGCTTGATCGTAATTGTATTTGGTATCATGGCACAGCGAGGCGTAAAGAAGGTGGTGAAATGATGGAAACAATTTTAGAGGTAAAAGGACTTTGCAAATATTTTGGACCGACTATCGCCAATGACCATATTGATTTTTCACTGCAAAAGGGTGAAGTACGAGGACTGGCGGGAGAAAACGGATCTGGAAAATCCACGCTTTTGCAGCAGATAGCCGGTATTTATCTAAAGGATGAGGGAACCATTACATTACATGGAAAATCTTATGATCCCAAAAGTCCATTAGATGCAAAAAAGAATAAGATCGGCATTGTAGTGCAGGAGCTGGGCGTACTGAACACGCTGCCTGCAGGCATGAATGTTTTTGCGGGAAGCTGGGATCGTTTTGCCAAATATGGCTTCGTGAACATCAAGAAGATGTATCGGAAGGCAGAGGAAATATTTGAGGAATATGGGCTGATGAAAATCCCTCTGAACGGAGACTGCTCGGAAATGCATATCGAATCCCGGAAAATGCTGGAACTTGCCAGGGCGCTGTCTGAAGATCCGGACATTTTGATTCTGGATGAGCTGACCCAGTCATTGTCTCAAAATAACAGGGAAATGCTCTATCGGTTGATCCATCGTCTGAAAAGTGAAGGTAAGACCATTGTGATCATTACCCATGACCTAGAGGAAATGTTGGAGCTGTGCGATAACATTACTGTGCTGCGGGATGGCAAGATCATAGCAGATCGAAAAAGCAGCGAACTGACGGTAGATGAGATTAAACGTCTGATGGTAGGCCGAGAGGTTAATTCTGCATACTATCGGGAAGATTTGGAAGCAAACTATGAGGATGAGGTTGTGCTGAAGGTAGAAAATGTGGAGGTCCCGCATGCATTGGAAGGGGTTTCTTTTGAACTTCACAAGGGAGAAATCCTGGGATTTGGCGGACTGAGTGACTCTGGTATCCATGATGTAGGTATGGCGATTTTTGGACTTTCTGAAGGACGAAAGGGAGAAGTTCGCCTGTGCATGCAGGAGAATGTCGAAATCAACAATGCTGTTACGGCACAAAAACATGGTATGGCATATGTACCAAAGGACAGAGATGGAGCAGCTCTCATGATCTCAGATACGATACTAAGCAATTTCGTCCTTCCATCAACACAGGAATTGCAGGGAAAGGCAATGTATCTGCGGCCAGGCAAACTGAAAGCATTTGCGCAGAAGGGAATCGAGGAATTTAATGTCAAATGCGTCGGACCGGGACAGCGTATGTCGGACCTTTCAGGCGGCAATAAGCAGAAGGTCAACCTGGGAAGGTGGCTTTTAAAAGATCTGAATGTGTTGGTACTGGACTGCCCGACCCGAGGAGTGGATGTCAGTGTCAAGGCGTATATCTACCATGTTATGGCAGAAGCAAAGAAAAAAGGACTTTCCATGATTTTGATCTCGGATGAACTTCCGGAACTGTTGGGCATGTCGGATAGATTATTGGTGATGAAGGACGGAAAAATTACAGGAGAATTTATACGGGGAGAGAATTTTACCCAGGAAGCATTGATCGAGGTGATGGTCTGATGAAGAATAGAATCGATATACGAAAACTGGTTCCTTTTATCACTTTGGTGGTGATCCTGCTGCTCTTTGGGATTCTGACTAAAGGGAAAATGTTTACACCATTTAACTTGAATTCTTTGTTGAATCAGGTCGTGGTGCTGCTGGTTTTGTGCAGTGGGGCAATTTTTGTGGTAGCACTTGGATGCAGTGATCTTTCTGTAGGCGTTAACGCAGGACTAAGCGCTGTAGTAGGAGATGTTGTATTTACAGCAACGGGGAGTGTACTGCTGATGCTGCTTACTGCATTTGCGATAGGCATTGGACTAGGTGCTTTAAATGGCATCATCAACGCAAAATTCAAGGTACCATCTTTCATGGTAACTCTTGCTATGCTGATCGGGGTTAGGGGTATTATAAATTATATTCAAAGCTTTACGGGACTTACATATGCCGGCACATTTATCAAGGCTATTGATAAGGTTTGTATTAAACTTCCATTCCTGCTTTTGGTGCTTGCGTTTTCATGGTACTTTCTGGAACGTACCTCATTCGGAAGGGATATCAAGGCAATCGGTGAAAATGAAGTGCTGGCTGTCAGCGTTGGAAAGCCAGTGATCAGTTTGAAAATAATCTGCTTTATGATCTCTGGACTGACTGCCGCGATTGCAGGAATGTTTATCATTGCAAGAAGCGGAGGTACGACAACTTCCATGGGTACTATGTTTGAAATGCGTTCTCTGATCGCGATCTATGTAGGAGGTATCCTTGTAAAAGGTGGTTCTACCGCTTCAACCTATAAGATGATCATTGGATGTCTGGTATTTGTTATTATTGAAAATGGTTTAAAGCTGATGGGAATTGCGTCCAGCGAATACTCAGAACTGATTGAGGGAATACTGCTGATGGTGATCTTATTTATCACCATTCGTACAGAGGGGATAAACCTCAGGTCGGATAAAAAGAAGTTGGCAGAGTCCAAAACAGAATAGATGGAGACAAGATATGGATAGGGAATTATTAGAAAATGCATTATATCCGATATCGGATCAGGAGTTAAATAGACGCTGGAGAGCTGTCAGAAGAAAAATGAAAGATGCTGGGTTGGATTGTCTGGTACTGCAAAACAGTGAATCCTTCATGTGTGGCTATGTTCGTTGGTTTACGGATATACCCACAAAATTCGGAACCCCTATTACGGTAATCTTTCCGTTGGAGGAAGAGATGACCATTATTACCGAGGGCAATATCCCTTCTCTGACCCTGCCGTCATGGATGATGCGCGGCATTCGTGAGGATATTGTGCTTCCTTATTATCGTGGGATACATTATACCAATCGGGAAGATGGTGATGCAGCTGTTGCTGTGTTGAAAAATGGAGGATATCAGAAAATTGGTCTGATAGCACCTGCTGCCATGTCTGCGGCTACCTGGCGTTGTCTGAAAGAGTCGCTTCCGGATGCGGAATTTGTGGATTTTACAGAAGAAACTGACAGCATCAAGTGCGTTAAGAGTGAAGAAGAAATTGCACTGATAAAAAAGACAGCTGATATTGTAGATGCTGCATTTGCAGCAGTTCCTGCCTTTGTGCGTCCCGGAAGACGTGAGTATGAGGTGGCAAATGATATCAGGCATCTTCTGGTGGAACTTGGAAGCGAGGAGCAGATGATCGTGGTAGGTTCAGCTCCCATGGGAATGCCGGCGTCTCATAAAATGGACTATCTGATGAAACGGATATTGCAGCCGGGAGATCAGGTACTGGTGATGCTGGAGGTCAGCGGACCGGGCGGCATGTATCAAGAGGTAGGAAGAACTATCTGTATCGGTGAACCTTCCAAACGGCTGCTAAGGGGCTGGGAAATCGCCAGAGAAGCACAGCAGCAAGCGGCCGCTCTTATGAAAAAAGGTGCGTCGCCGAAGGAGATAGCAGCCTTCAACGAAAGGTTTATGCGAGAGCGGGATTATCCGAACCGTGGAATGATCTTCTCTCATGGACAGGGTTATGAGTTGGCAGAACGTCCGGTAATCTATGAGGCGGAGACAATGCGGATAGAAGAAAACATGAATATTGCTATTCATCCTTTCGGAATTACTGAGGATGCATACATATTCTGCTGCGACAACTTCCTGACAGGAATAAATGGAGCGGTTCGGTTAAGCCATGTACCTCAGGAGATCCTGGTGGCAGGAGCAGGTACATGGAAATAATATATTGTGGTAAAAGCGAGGTTGCTTTTATGCCCTACCTTTTTTTCGGGATTCTGATATTTATCAGGATCCCGTTTTTTTAACTCTGATATTGCTGTGACATTTGTCATATAAATAATCGACTTTATGTGACATGTGTCAGCGAAGAAAAAGGAACAGGATTTTATAATTGAGATACAAAAAAGAAAACACGATAGAGAACATAAAAATAGGAGGAGAAACAGATGTTACAGTTAAATGACAAGGTGGCTATCGTTACAGGAAGTGGGCGCGGAAACGGCAGAGGCGTTGCTATGGCCTTGGCAGATCACGGTGCAGCAGTTATGGTATGTGACCTTAATGAGGAAAATGCAAAAAACGTTGCGAAAGAGATCACAGATGCGGGCGGCAGAGCGATTGCGACCAGAGTAGATGTAACGGATCCGGAAAGCGTAAAGGCGATGGTACAGCTTACTATCGACACTTTTGGACCGGTTACAACCTTGATCAACAATGCCGGTGTAATTTACTGGAAGGATTTCTTTGAGCAGACGGTGGAGGAATTTGAAAGGGAAGTGAAGATAAATCTGGAGAGTGTATTCATCGTGACACAGATTGTTGCAAAAACCATGATTGAAAATAAGGTGCACGGTTCTATAGTGAATTTTTCTTCAGAGGCCGTTTCTTCCTGCTTTCCGGAGGGCGTGGGTTACAGCGCATCAAAAGGCGGTGTACAAGCGATAACATTGGCACTGGCTGGGGTACTGGCTCCTCATCATATCCGTGTCAATTCTATTGCTCCGGGACCAACCCCTACCGGTATGAATACTTTTATGCATGAGGTAGCAGATAAAATTGCGGAAACTATTCCACTGGGACGTTGTGGTGATTGCTATAAGGACCATGGGCGCATGTGCGTGGTACTGGCAAGTGATGAATATTCTGGCTGGATCACTGCAGAAAATATTTTAATTGATGGTGGCAAAGTTATGATTCCGTACATTTATAAGCCGGAAGAAAATCCGGAATTTAACACCTGATGAAAGGAACAGTATTTGATATCCAGAAATATTCAACTCATGACGGACCTGGAATTCGGACGGTGGTATTTTTAAAGGGCTGTCCCTTGCGATGCCTTTGGTGCTGCAATCCGGAATCCCAGCATACTTTTCCAGAACTGGAATATAGGTATCAGAAATGTATCAAATGCGGCAAATGCATTATTGTATGCCCGCGGCATGCTATTACGATTTTCGAGGGTCAGCGGTGCAATCAGATTGACAGGACTGTATGTGACAACTGCGGTATCTGTACGGAACATTGTTTTGTCGGAGCGCTTCGCATGGTGGGAAAACAAATGTCTGTTGAGGAGGTTGTGGCACAGGTACAAAGGGACAGGGATTATTATCGAAAATCTGGAGGCGGCATCACCCTTTCCGGAGGAGAACCCTTTTTGCAAGAGGAATTTGCAATTGGGATCCTTGAGAACTGTTACAAACGAAATATCAATACGGCAGTGGAAACCACGGGTAATACGAAATGGAGAATCTTGGAGCAGGCAGCAGAGTATACAAATCTTTTTCTGTATGATCTGAAGCATATGGATCCGCAGATTCATAAAACGTTAACGGGTGTATCGAATGACCTGATATTGGAAAATCTGCGGCGTCTTATAAAACACGGAAGCAGGATCATTATCCGGATACCGGTAATCCCTGGACTTAATTTTCAAAAGGAAAATCTGAGGATGCTGGCAGCATTTTTACAGGATACCGCTGTTCGGGAAATTCATCTGATGCCTTTTCATCAATTGGGGAAAGATAAATACAAAAGGTTGGGAAGAGATTATGCGCTGCCGGAGAAAAAAGCACTTCGGCAATCTGCAGAAGATACAACAGAGTTGGAGCAGTGGAAACGCTATCTGGAACAGAAGGGATTCCGCGTAGAAACAGGCGGATAAAGTTATCAAAAAAATGGAGGTATTACATATGAAGACAATCATTTCATCGGAACCGGGAAAAGTTATGCTGGGGGAGATCCCTGTACCAAAGCCTGGACCTTATGAAGCGTTGGTAAAGATTGAGGCCTGCGCTATCTGCAACAATACAGACATGATGTTTGTTAACCGCGTATTTGGAGGACCTGAAGGCGGTGGATTCCCGGAAGGACTGCCTATTAATTTGGGACATGAATCCTGTGGTGTGGTCATTGAATTGGGCGAGAAATGCCGAAATTTTAAGATCGGTGACAGGGTGCTTCGTGCCCATACTTGGGGTCATTATCCTGGAGGGATTGGTTCAGAAGGCGGCATGAGTGAATATGGTGTTGTACAGGATCTGGCAGCGATAAAAGAAGATGGAGCTGATATTCCGTTAAATTATCAGGCGACTAAGCATCAGATCCTGCCGAAGGGAATCGACAGCGTACAGGGAGCGATCATGATCACGCTGAAAGAGACATGGACTACTCTCAGAAACTTTGATGTCAAGGCAGGCGAACCACTGGGCATAGTAGGTACCGGCCCTGTGGCATATTGCTTTACCAAGTTTGCTAAGGTAATGGGAGCAAGTCCTATAGTGGTATTTGGCAGAAAAGAGGATCATCGAGAGAAATTCACTGCGGCGGGAGCAGACCTGTATGTCGTTGGTGATAAATATCCGGATGAACTAAAAAAGATACTTGATGACGGAGGCCTGTTAAAGGTAATCGAAGCTGTTGGAAGCGACAGTGCACTTAAGACTTGTCTGGATGTTGTAGGGGAAAAGGGAACCGTACAGCTCTATGGCGCAGCTCCGGGACTTTCCTGGGCACCTGAACTGCGTAATGACCCTCGTGTGTGGGTGCGCTGGCCGGATGAAGAAGATGCCAATGAAGAAATGGCGCAGCTTGTATTAGAAGGAAAGATTAATCCTTATGAATATATTAGTCATGTATTGCAGCCAGAAGACTGTGTGTATGGATTCAATCTGGTAAAAAATCATAAAGCGACGAAGGTGGTTTTCTTGTTTTAGAGAGACTGCATGAATGAAGGAGATTGGACTATGGCAGGAAGTGCGTGGTGGAGAGAAAAGAATATGCCCTTTACCGGAGAGTTTTTTGACCAAATGATATTGCGAGAGGATGATCCGGAAGAACAGCGGATTCAGAAAATTCGACGAGGCATGCTTCCTCGATATTATAAAGGGAAGCGAAGGCTTTCATTTCATTGGGCAGTCAGTGTGACTCGTTCCTACATGGAAACTGAAGGGCTGCATCCGGCGATACGCAGAGCATTATCCATCAAGCGGGGATTAGAGGAAATCCCGCTAGGACTTACCGAAGGACAGCTTCTGATGGGAGGTGCAAGTGCGGGACCGCATTATGTGGATTTTAATCCGCATTTCCCGGCACTGGATTTTCCAGAAAAAGGAACCTGTGCGGAGCTGGATCGAATTTATGTCTACGATCCCGAGGAACTGCGGGAATTTCAGGAGCAGATCCTTCCATATTGGAAAAACAAGGGACGTATGGACTATTTGCTGAAGGAAATGGCGCTGAATTATCCGGAAGCATATCAATTTATGAATGACAGTCAGTGTTATATTCCGACGGTAGGAGGTCCGTTGGCACATACGATCCAGGATTACCGTTCTGTTATTGAAAAAGGACTATCGGGTTTGATGCAGGAGATTAGGCAGGAAATGGAACAGCTGGATATCCGAAACCCGGAGGGAATGACGACACTGGAACGGCGAGATCAGATGAAGGGGATGCTTATCGCAGCTGAGGCGATGATTACTTATGCACATCGAAATGCTGATTATGCACAGCAGCTTGCGGAAAAGGAAACAGATGTGAAACGCAAGGCGGAACTTTCGCAGATGGCTAAAAATTGTCGGCAGGTACCAGAATATCCTGCCAGGACCTGGTGGGAAGCGTTGCAGTGCATCCACTTTCTACGCGCAGGCACTTCCCTGATCGAGGGAATGGACTCTCATTCTTTGGGACGTTTTGATCAGTACATGCTGCCTATCCTTAAGCGAGATCTGGAGACAGGGGAAATCAATAGAAAACAGGCACAGGAACTGCTGGAATGCTTGTTCCTGAAATGGAATGAGAGTACGGCATTTACTATGGGCATTGGGTGTCCAAGAGGAAACAATGACAAGATCAATCTCGGGGGTATCGATACGCAGGGGTATGACGCAACCAATGAGCTTTCATATATGTTGTTGGAAGCTCATGCCCATGTGCATCTGACAGATCCGGCACTGTCGGTTCGTATAAACCATGAAACGCCGGACGCGCTGCTTCATGCAGCATTGGATGTATTAAGGTTAGGCGGTGGCTTGCCGCTGCTTCTTAATGATAACGCCATAATCCCCGGTATGGTAAGTAATTGTGGTGTGTCACTGGGAGATGCCCGCAATTATGGGGATGTGGGATGTCAGGAAAATGTAACGGATCCTAATATGACGGGAGCGGATACATCCGGAAGACAAAATGGTGGATTTTTCAGTCTGGTAAAGCCCGTTGAGCTTGCCATCTGGAATGGAGTTAATCCGTGCAATGGAAGACAGGTAGGACCTGTAACCGGAGAACCGGAAAGCTTTGCGACTATGCAGGAATTTCTGGCTGCGGTAGAAGCGCAGATGAGGTATGCCGTAGAAATGAACGTGGTGACCAACAATGTAAATGACTATGTATTTACCACATTTTACCCATCAGTATGGCACAATCTGATGCATCCAACCTCGCGAAAAAGCGGTATTGATTTTGTAAATGGCGGTTCACGATACAGTTGGACTGGTCCTTTGGGAATTGGGCTTGGAACCGCGGGAGACTGTCTGAGCGCTATTGATACTCTGATTTATCGGGAGAGGGTGACTGATTGGAAAGAATTGAAAACAGCTCTGTCCAGGAATTGGGAAGGATACGAGGAGCTTCGCAGGAAATGCATTGAAGCGCCGAAATATGGAAAGGATAACCCATATGCGGATCTTTTCTGCAAAAAGGTTCTGGACTATTGGTTTGAAAATTTGGAATCGCATCGAACTGCCCATGGCGGGCATTTTATCGGAGGCCTCATTAGCATGGAAAGCTACCTTACGCTTGGAAGCTGGACGGGAGCAACCCCGGACGGAAGAAGAAACGAAGAACCTCTGTCAGATTCCGTTGCTCCTTCTCGGTATGCACAGGAGGGAAGTATCACAGAGAGACATCGTTCAGCAGCTAGGGCGATCGATACATACCATACTACGAATGGCGTTACCTTCAATCAACGGATTCCGATCAGTGCCGTGACAGGCGAACGTGATATTCAAAAATGGATGGATCTGGTGAAAACCTATATGGATGCCGGCGGACAACAGATTCAGTATTTGGTGCTGGATGCAAAGGATCTGTCACGTGCACAGAAGGATCCGGATAGTTACCGGGATTTGCTGGTACGGGTAGGAGGCTATAGTGCTGTGTTCGTGGATCTTACAAAGGAATTGCAGGAATCCATTATGGAGAGGGAAGAACTATCAGTATAAATTGGATAGCACAAGGCTGCATGCAGTGAAAGAAAAGATAAAACCATTGTTCAGATCAATGGTAAACAGATAAAGGAGAAGAAGGAATATGAAGATAGCGATAGGAGCGGATGCTTCCGGTTTTGCATTAAAGGAAGCAGTAAAGGAACATTTGGAAGCAAAAGGCATAATCTGTATCGATTATGCGCCACAGGCACGAGAATACTATGATATTGTTCCAGAGATAGCACCGGCACTTCAAAAGGGAGAATTTGACTATGCGATCCTGTGCTGCGGCACTGGTATGGGTATGGCTCAGATGGCAAATAGCTACCAGGGAATCCGTGCGGCTGTGGTTGAAAGCACTTTCGCAGCGAAGATGTCTCGGGCAATTAACAATTCCAATGTATTAGCTATGGGAGGGTTTATTATTGCTCCGTTCTTGGGATGCCAGATTGTTGATACCTTCCTGGAAACACAGATTACGGATGGTCTCGACGATTTTCATGACTTTCTTCTGGATGCACAGGAGAAGATCAAGGCAATCGAAAAAAAGATTTATCAGGAGGTATGATATGGCGATTACATTAGGACAGTGGAAACATATGCTGGATGTGACAGCTGATCTGCTGCTTGAGAATGCAAATGAGCTATCGAAGATTGATGCGGTGATCGGGGATGGAGACCATGGTATTACTATTGCCAAGATAGCACATTTAATGAAGGAAAAAGTGCAATATGATCACGAATCTACTGCAAAGCTTTTCGATGATCTGGGATGGGATGCCATCAATGTGCAGGGCGGAAGTGCTGGTCCATTGTTTGGTACATTTTTCTCCGGTTTCCAGAATGCGTCGCCGGATGCCAGTGCTGCGGAGTACGCAGAATGTGCCCTTAAGGAGTTACAGACATTAAGTACCGCGAAGGTAGGAGAAAAGACCATGATGGATGCGCTGATTCCGGCAGTGGAAGCGATGAAGGGTGCGAAAACAGATGAAGAGGCATTTGCACTGGCAGCAGAGGCGGCCAGAAAAGGGGCAGAGAGAACAAGCGATTATATAGCAAAATTTGGACGGGCGAAAAACTATGGCGAACGATCCATTGGCGTAAAGGATGCGGGTGCCTGCTCTATGGCGTTGATATTTGAGGGATTTCAGAAAGGCTATCAGGCATAGCAAATGGAGGAACATACCATGAAGATGAAAAAGTTTTTAAATAGTGCAGAAACATTAACGGATGAGCTGCTGGAGGGATACAGCTTATGTGCGGCAGATCTTGTAGAGGTAAAGGGACATCTGGTAATCAGCAGGGATCTGGAAAAAGCGGACAGGGTAACAATTGTTACCATGGGCGGTTCCGGACATGAGCCGGCACAGATGGGATTCGTGGGATCCGGCATGCTGGATATTCAGGTAGTTGGAGATGTATTTGC
The DNA here is from genome assembly GCA_963599255.1 of Treponemataceae bacterium. GTDB lineage: Bacteria > Bacillota > Clostridia > Lachnospirales > Lachnospiraceae > RGIG5612. The sequence continues at coordinate 36,247 of CAVBWS010000002.1, read as the reverse complement.
GGCTCCGAGTCCACAAGATGTATTTGAAGCGTTGAAGCTGGCCGATAAAGGACACGGGACATTGCTTTTGGTACTGAATCATGCAGGCGATATGTTGTGCGGCAACATGGTAATGAAGATGGCACAGCGAGAGGGACTGAATGTTCGTAAAGTAGTTACCCAGGAAGACATCGCAAATGCACCAAGAGAAAATTCTGATGATAGAAGAGGTCTTGCCGGTGCGGTTCCACTGTACCATATCGCCGCAGCCGCTGCCAGGGAGGGCAGAAATCTTGATGAAGTTGCTAATCTGGCACAGCGTTATGCGGATTCAATGGCTACCATTTCTGTTGCGGTACGCTGCGCTACACATCCGGCTAATGGAGAATCCTTCGGGGATCTCGGTGATGATGATATGGAAATCGGCATGGGTCAGCATGGTGAAGGTGGTGGCGGACGCCAATCAATGAAGAGCGCAAAAGAAACTATTGAGATCATGGCAAATGCCCTGATAAAGGATATTCCACTTAAGAGAGGAGACAAATGCTTTGTGATGGTCAATGGATCCGGGGCTACCACATTAATGGAAATGTTCATACTTTATAAGGACTGTGTAAAGTATCTGGAATCTCAGGGAATTGAGGTTGTTGCCAATATGGTAGGAGAGGTATTGACTGTTCAGGAACAGGCAGGTTTTCAACTCAACATTTCAAAATGGGACGAGGAATTCCTGAAACTATGGAATACGCCAGCGAGAACATTTGCATTTTCCCGATAACATACACTGCTGCGGTAACCGATGTGAAAACAGGTAAAACGCCGTAGCGATTTAAATAACAGGAGGTTTATTGTGGCTGATAACATTGGAAATAGAGAAAGCAAAGAATATTATCTGGATGTGCCGGTCGTATCGGAGGCATTTTATCTGAAGGGACTTAATAATAATGACTTTGGACTGAAAAATCGTCTTTCGCATATTTTTAACCCGGTGTCCGGCAATGCTGTAGTGCTGGCCTTTGACCATGGCTATATCATGGGATCTACGGCAGGATTGGAGAGACTCGACGTAACGATTGCACCGTTAGGAGAGTATGTGGATGTATTTATGGGTACACGAGGGGCGATCCGTTCCAGCTTTTCTCCGACCATGCACCCGTCTGTTTGCTTGCGGGCAACCTATGACGCATCTGTTCTTTATGACGATATGTCCGTTGGAAATGGTATTGGTGTGGAGATGGAAGATGCTGTCCGAATGAATGCCCAGGCAGTGGCGGTGCAGACTTTCATTGGTGCACCGGGGGAGGCAAGATCTCTGGAAACATTGTGCCGATACGTAGATGCAGGTAATCGATATGGCATGCCTGTGCTTGGTGTTGTAGCGGTAGGAAAGCAGATGGAACGGACACCGAAGTTTTTCCTTCTGGCAACTAGGATGCTGGCAGAGCATGGTGCGCATTTTATTAAGACATATTACTGCGAGGATTTTGAAAAGATTGTGGCAGCATGTCCGGTTCCTATCATCATTGCCGGAGGTAAGAAACTGCCTGAACAGGAAGCTCTTACCATGGCTTATCGAGCTATCAGTGAGGGAGCACACGGCGTTGATATGGGAAGAAATATTTTCCAGAGCGAGAATCCTAGAGCTATGGCACAGGCAATCGCAAAAGTAGTACACGAGCACTTCACGGATAAGGAAGCTTACGAATTTTTTTTGGATACGAAGCAATGATGGTATGGAGGGTATAACATGGCAGCAGAATATATGCATGTAGGAATTCCGGTAACAAATAAAAAACCAAATATGGTATACAATGAGACACTGAAATTCTGGGTTAATACTGATGTGGATGACTATGATTATAAGATTGAATACTTGAAATTTGAAGAAGGAACGCCATTTCCGGAAATTATGCACAAAAATCCGCACGTGGCATACAAAGTAGATGATATGACACCATATCTGGAAGATGCAGATCAGATAATCTTTCCACCATTGAGTTTTGACGAAAAAACACGGTTGGCATTCATCATCAAGGATGATACCATCATTGAACTGTTTGAACAGAAGTGATCAGTTTTCAGAAAAATCTTCCAAGTGTTTATTATTTTAGATACTTATCAGAGGCGAGGGCATGGAGTGCGGTTTCATCCGTGATGAAATACCCTCGCTTATGTGGTTCTATGATCTGCAGCTCCCGCAGCTCCTTTAAGGTACGTAGTAAATGACGGTAACTGGTAAAAAGCAGTTGGGATAAGGTGGTGAGGTCTTCGTGAAAATACAGATAGGTTTCCCCGGAAAAGGTCACCGACTGCGCTGCAAAGCTAATGTAGGCGCTAAGTCGATTTATAAGCGGAAAGCTGGTATTAACCGCTACGTTGTTGGAAAAATTATTGATCTTTTGCGCCAGCAGCTGACCCAAATATTTCAGAAATACAGGATCCTGGTCGATGTATGATTTAACTTTATCCAGAGGAAGCTCAATGGCATACGAATCCTTCATGGCTTCGATGGTAATATTGGAAGCTTCCAAATCGAATATTTCTAGATCTCCCATCACGCACATACCTGTGATCATGTTTAAAAGTGCTTCATTTCCATTGCTGGTGAGGGAACAGACCTTTATTTTGCCATTCAAAAAAATATATAAATAGTGTGTTCCACCTCTATGGTTCTGAATGTATTCATCTACATGAAAACGTGTAAGTACCATACATTCTCTATAATGTTCCCATAATTTCGGGGAGAAAAAGGACTGGATATTGTATTTTTCAATATAAAAATCTAATTTGGAACAATCAGTAAAGGTTTCCATATGGCTTCCTCCGACAGTTTTTCTGCTGGCACAGGTTATTCGTTTGGCATGTTTTATGTGTTTTTTTCAGGACATGAAATATGGCGCATATCGTTTAGGATGACAAATATCCAACCCTGTCAGAATATAAGAAAAAACGAAAAAATGCAAGACCGAACGAAGAACAGGCATGTTATGTGGGGATGACCATTCTTGATATAAAAGTATTTCAGTCTCTGCAATTGGCTGCGTATTTCGTGTTATCTAGGCTCTACTTGTCAATGTAAGAAGAAAAACGATTTCAATGACAGTCATATCTGTATATGGTGGATCTGTTTTTTGCTAGATTTCAAGGCAGGTTAGATGTTTATGCAAAAAGATTTGAGAAAGAAACAGGCGAAGCCGGGTATTCTCCTCAATGTTTTAATTTCTGGAAGGATATTTGCCCAAGAAGGCAAAAAGAAAAATCAGCTTCGTAAAGGGGGAATCATTGTACGAGAGGGTTCAACCAAAGCCGGCAAATGGATTGTTAAAGAAATCTAATGTTGGATTGTATTCAAAACAAATATCATTTACAATAAAAACGAAGGAAAAGAAGAACAGGATAGAAATGTTATGGATTCGAGAGATCAGTTAGTAAAAAAATTGAAAAATGTCTGTGATTCCCACGCCGATATACTTGGCAGGGTGATTTTGTTTGGCTCTTATTCCAGAGATGAGGCAAATGGAAAATCTGATATTGACCTTTATATTGAACCCAAAAATCCGGATATGACAACAGCAAGGTTTGGCGCCGATAAACGATATAAAGCATTTAAATATGATTTATATGATTCTTTCCCAGCAGAATTTAATCTTTTAGCATATGGTGGGAAGAGAGATCTCAACAACATGAAAAAAAGCCCACTGTGGAAACAGATTGAAAAAGACGGAGTAATAATATATGACCAGAGAACAAAAAACAATATAAGGCTATGATTCTTGCCGATCTGCATCTTGTTTCTCAAAACTGGAACTCCGATGACAAAGCATTGAGATTGCAGGCAGCATACCATATGCAGCAGGCGATAGAAAAAACTATTAAATTAAAAGCAGAGATTGCTGGTCTTAATTTATGGGGACATGATATAGATGTTCTGATAAAACGTTGCGATGATGCCGGTGTTGATATTGCGATTCCTAGGATTATAAGAGAGAAAGCTGATATGTACACTCATTGGGAGTCGGAATGTAGATATTATCCGATTAAAGTTGTACGTAAGGACAGCATAAAGAAAGTTCTCAATATTGTAGTGCAGTGGTTGGAAGAGGGTACAACGACTTCAATAAAGAAGAAAACATGAGCTAACTCATCTGTAGCTTGCTAAAAGGTCCACCGTAGTTTTATCAAATTACGGTGGACCTTTTCTTACATTCGGGCGAGTGTTCTATAATTCAGCGATAACTTCAATCTCAACTAATGCATTTTTAGGGAGTGCAGCGACTTCTACGCAGCTTCTGGCTGGCTTGCCTGTAAAATATTTTTCGTATTCTGCATTGAATGCGGCAAAGTCTGAAATGTTCTGCAAGAAGCAGGTGGTCTTGATGACCTTAGTAAGGTCTGTGCCTGCTGCTGTCAAAATTGCCTCGATATTTTTGATAGACTGCTGAGTCTGACCTTCAATAGTTTCTGAATCGAAAGCACCTGTCTGTGGATTTACTCCTAACTGACCTGAGGTATAAATGAGATTGCCTGTTGTATAAGCTTGTGAGTAAGGTCCGATAGCTGCAGGAGCCTCCGGTGTATGTATAATTTTCATCGATCGTACTAGTGCCACACTTGTCTGATTCGCAGAGTTTTATGCGACATTTTCAAAATGGCACATCTCCTTTCTGCAAATAGAATATCACAGAGGACAGCATTTGTTAAATGCTGATTACAAGGATTCATGAGATGAATAGGCGGTTTGTATATGCTATAATAAAAATAAATTATTGTGATCATCTGAAGGGAAATGCACATGAAAATATGTAAGGCATATAAAAAATGCGGCGGCTGCCGGTATCAAGGCGTGGAATATTGTGAACAGCTTAAGAAAAAACAGGCATTTGCGGCTAAACTGTTGGGAAAATATGGCAAGGTATCTCCTATCATAGGAATGACAGTTGATGATAATCGGACATCGGGAGCAGCAGATTGTGTGCCGAGTAAGTCCGGATGTAATCTGCATTTGCAGGAAGCTGCATACTACAGAAATAAGGTTCATCATGTGCTGAGCCTTGACAGACAGAAAAACATAATATCAGGCAGCTACGAGGAGGGCACACACAGGGTTGTGCCTACAGATGAATGCATGCTGGAGGATCGGGACTGCCAGAAGATCATAAGAACCATACGCAGGCTGGCAGGCTCGTTTAAGCTCAAAATATATGATGAAGATACGCGCTATGGCCTTCTGCGTCACGTGCTTATAAGAAAAGGCTTCAACACCGGGCAGATTATGGTGGTGCTTGTTGCAGCATCTGCGATAATCCCTTCTAAGAACAATTTCGTCAAGGCTCTGCTGAAGGAGCATCCTGAGATCACGACCATTATTCTTAACGTAAATAACAGAAGCGATAGTATGGTATTAGGCACTAAAAATATAATACTGTACGGAGCCGGGTATATTGAAGATGTGCTGTGCGGCATGAGATTTCGGATATCGCCGGACGCATTTTACCAGATAAACCCTATACAGACGGAGAAACTCTACAGGGCAGCAATTAATATGGCCGAGCTGCAAGGCGGCGAGAGCATCATTGATGCCTACTGCGGTATAGGTACCATAGGGTTGAGTGCTGTTGGCATTATGCGAGAAAAATTTGCAGCAAATGCTGCTGAAGAAGATGTTTCGATAAAGGCATCCACGATATCCGGCGCCGGAGCTGATATAGTGGCCACTGAGAAGAAAAGAGAACTGCAGCTTACGGGAATTGAACTTAACTCGAATGCTGTGAGGGATGCCATATCCAATGCCAAACTTAACAAGGTGACAAATGCACGGTTTTATGCCGGCGATGCAGGCGAGTATATGGCAAGGACAGCATCGGCAGGGCAGCGGGCGGATGTGGTATTTATGGATCCGCCGAGAGCCGGAAGTGATAAGAAGTTCTTAAATTCACTTATAAAATTGGCGCCGTCCAGGATCATTTACATATCCTGCAACCCAGAGACACAGGCCAGAGATCTGGCTTTTCTGACGTCCAGGGGATACAAGGTTAAGAAAATCCAGCCTGTGGATATGTTTCCGTATACCTCTCATGTTGAAGCATGCTGTCTCTTGACGAAAGCAAGCGATAGCGAAGCTTGAGTCTAGAGAAGCAGCCGTTCTGTCGAGCGCAGCGAGAGCGGAACTTCCTTAATAGTATTTCGTGGGATACTTATAAAGAAGAGAAAATAGCGGTTTAAAGGTGAGCAGTCTCTATATTGCACAGGTGAAGCAGGAATATGGAATTATAGAGCGGGAGAATTATAACAAGCCGAAATCCGAGGACAACAAACAGCCTCAATGCCCTCCCGAAAAGGAAGCTGCCATTACCAAGGCACTGAAATGCTTCAAGATGATCTGATGGGGGGCGTATGTCAGCAGCTCGTACGAGCGCAGGCTGGCAGACTGATACAGCGACAATGCAAGAACGGAATTGCTTTTGCATGGTCGTTTTTATCTTTCATTATTAGCCCTATTTTTCGGGTAAGAAGCAGATTTTTGATCTTTTCAATGTCTGCTTCTTTTTTTTATTTTACTTGCCTTTAGGGCATTGATCTGTTCTGTAAGTGCAGATTTGTTTGGTGGATTGGATTCTTTTAATGCAAGCAAAGGCTCAATAGCCAGATCAATAATAGCATTTTGTGACATGATGCCATTTGCGGTAATGTCATAGAAATAATTTTGTATCAGGACACACAGAGCCGGAAACAGGTTTTGGAATCACAAGAGTCAGTTGAGAACAATAAAATCATCGAGTTGGATGTGCGAACGAAGGAAAAATAACGGCATAAAAAGAAAATTGATAATGTTACTATACGCGTTGCGTATTCTTACGAATGGTGATATAATTGATACGCAATGCGTAATAAAAATCGGAGGAAGATAAATGGATGACAATAAAATGCGTGCAATACGAGAAGAAACCGGAATGAATCGTAGGGAATTCTGTGAGCGTTTTGATATCCCGTATCGGACTGTGACGGACTGGGAACTTGGAAACCGTCATGCACCGGAATATGTATTGCGCCTTCTGGAATATTATATTCGAAGTGAAAAAATCTGTAAGAAGGAGACAAAAAAGTCATGAATGAATCAAATATTCTTATGTATAGAGTTTCAGCATATGCTCCGCGATATATGAACAGGCAGGGTTTTAAGAAAAAATTTCGCCAGAATGGAACAATCCCCGGATTTTCGACCTGAACCGAATAAGGCGATAAAAGCGAACTTCCCACCGCCATAGATCTTGGCAATGGGAAGTTCGTTTTTGTGGATAATGTGTGCCGGGGTTAGCGGCATATGATTGCAATGTTCTTATAGGTTAACGGAGGACCTAAAATTGCAGATTAATTAAAATCTCAATGGTGTTTGTACACCTGGTACACAGTGACCGGCAATCAGCCTACTGCTTCTGAACTGTCAACTGTCTCATCTGCAGAGATGTCATAGTATTCATCCAGGAGAGAGTCAGCCTGAGCATTGAAGATTTCGATTAAGTTATTGTCAGCAATTGCATCAACCTTCTCTTCATTTGTAAGAGCATCAAGGCTGTTTATGAATGAATCAAGGTCTTCAATAACTGTGAAGTAGTCGTCAGATTCGTTAAGTGCGTTGTCAATTACTTCCCACAGGTCAGCATTTGCCTGACGAACTGCATATGCACGGTTATAGAATGTTAAGATCTTGTTCCAAGCGGCCTGCTCATCGTCACTCATGCCGCCTGAGTAGTCTGTGTTATTGATAGCAGAGAGTTCATCCTGTAATTCACTAAGCTGTGCCTGGTATGTATCTTCCTGTTCAATCTGCTGAAGGAGAACGTTCTTCTCATCTGTTGTCAGATTCTTAGATTTGATGATAAATGATGATTCGTCGAAGTCAGCGGTGATGTCTGCAGCTGTAGTATTCTGATACAGCTTCTTCCATGTATCAATGTTTAAATATTCGAGAATGTCGAGTGCGTCATATACATCGCACATCTGGCCGTAAACAGCTTCTTCTTCAGGTGACATTTCGAAAAAGCTTGCATCGTCCTCGTCCAGGCTGATGTCTGAGTCTACTTCACCGAATATCTCAATCAATTTGTTCAGAAATACTTCTGCATGATCTGTAACTCCGATTAAGAGCGTGTCAAATGCATCATTGATCTCCTGAATCTGTTCCTCAGTGAGTGCATTCTGGATCTCTGTACCGATCTGATCAAGGATGTCCAGTAAGTCTTCTTCAAATGTGGTTACGTCAGCTCCGAAATTGTAATCATCATCGTAGCTGTAATCTGATTCCGTGTCTTCAGCGAATAAAGCTGCCAATTCATTTAAGAATGCGTCAACGTCTTCGTCTGTAATCTCAACTGAGATCTCTGTCTGCTCAGATGAGTCCGGCATAATTGCTGCCGGCTCAGATGCCATTGCTGTAAATGGTACTGCTGCCGCCATAATTCCGGCGAGAGTTGCTACTGATGCTTTTTTTAATGTCTTTTTCATGTTTTTTCTCCTTACTTTTCTTTGGTAGTTGATTGTGTATTAATTTAATCTCTTTTGTTGCCAGTTCCTGCTCAAAGTTTATTTTGGGCATTTGCAAGAGTGCTTAGAACATCTTGTTGATTGTTTCGGTGTTGTTTATCTCTTACGCTGGTCATTATATAAGGACTCAAGATAAACTTCTCCGAAAAACTGCGTTAAAAGTGTCATAAAAGTGTCATAAGGATGGATACAAGAAAATTGACATTGACTTTATATTTTTACAGCATAATAATGTTCTTCTCTGCCCGTATTATTGCCTCGCTGTGGGTTACCAGGATTATTGTCTTGCCCATATCATTCATCTTATGCAGGATATCGATGACCATTTTCGCATTCTCATTATCAAGTGATCCTGTAGGTTCGTCAGCCAGTATAATGTCGCATTGTTTGAACATCAGACGGGCCAATGCCACACGCTGCTGCTCACCACCGGACAGTTTATATACTTTTTCTTTAAGCTTATCCTGAATGCCCAGAGTGGCCAGAATCTCTGTCAACTCCATACCGGAGCGGGCCTTTTTCTGTACCAGATTCAGGTTTTGCGCTACGGTTCTGTCCTCAATTAATGCGAAATTCTGGAATAGGAACCCCACCTTGTAGGTAAAATAATCGGTCTTATTTCTTCTCTTATATAAATCGACGCCGTCAACAATAAGCTGACCGCTATCCGGCTTTTCCAGACCGCCTATCATGTTAAGAAGAGTAGTCTTCCCGCAGCCGCTCTTGCCGGCAAAAACGACAAATTCCCCATCCGGTATACTTAAATTAAAATTGCTCAGAAGCGTCTTGTCTCCAAATGCTTTGGATACATTTACGAATTCGATCATAGGCTGCCTCCTTTAAGAATCTTTGCAGCGTTTACTTGTTCATATCTTTGAATAATCACAATCATAAGTACCACTTCAAAAATCAGAAGTGCTGTACCGCACAGAAGCGGATACCACCAAGGAAACCACTCATGAAATACAGAGAAAAGTGCGTTGATTCCTATCCCGCCGATTACGGTCACAAAATTCAAAATCAACGTCATATTGTGTTTCTGCAGCAGGGAATATCCCAATATCTTCTGAATCGTAAGGAGCTTCGCATTCACCATATACTCCAGCCGTACAATAACAGAGATAACGAAGAATTCCAGAAGCAGAAGAAGCAGGCTGAGGACACAGTTCATCAGCATGATACGCTTTATAATATGATAGCTCCTCTCACAGACCTGACCCACAGAAGTTCCGGTAAGATAATCCAAACCGTAAGTCTCCCGCAATTCTTCCATGGTCTCTGACGAAATGTTGAAAATGCTCCGTTCTATATTAGCAATGGCCGATCCTGACTGCTGCAGTTCCTCATCCGTCAGCGCACAGTAGATGATAAACGGATTCTCTGACAGGCTGAAGCCGTATTCTTCCTGCGGCTCAAAATAGAATATTTTTTCATTTCCTTCATAAACATGGAAAGATACAGTAAAACTGCCGTCAGCCACCGAGTTCCTTCTATATATATAATCATAAGCCAGACTCTCGTAATCAATAAGGCTCTGTTTATTTCGGGGAACAAAGATATAATAATCAACATCCGTTCCATTGATAATATCCTCGAAACCACTTATGGTAATAAACTGCCTGCATTTCTGGTTAAACTTCAGAAACTCGATTTCCTCACCATTTTCTGCTTCGAGTTTTACCAAACGCAATGCTGTTGCACTGCAATTTTTTATCCTGTTATCTCTTTGCAGGGCCTCCAATATGTTTTGCTGATGTTCCCTGCCATCGTCATCAGATTCTATGGAGCTCTGCTGAAAATCCAGGAATTGATATGAGCTCATTGCCATGACCTTGTCTTCTAAAAAGATATAATCTGTATTTTGAGATATAAATACAAAAATAGCTGACAGGGAAAATATAACGACTAAGGATGTGATGGTTTTCAAGGCATAGCAATTAACCAGCAGGTTCTGGTTAAGATTGGCGCCATACAAGATCGCCTTGTAGTCAGGTCTGAGAAGTGAGAAATGCAGGATCGAGTTTAAAACAAGAAAGACAGAAAAGGCAATCAGCTGTGTTCTCATGCCATATCCTACATATGCCAGCTGTCTGAACACTAAATACATGGCAATAAATCCCACAGAAAATGCTATGATGTTTTGAATAATAGCTCTCGTAATGATCTGCGCAGTTGAACATCCTAGCGAGATTTTTAGGAAGTTTTTCTTCTTATCAAACTGGATGCTGAACCATGTAAGCAGCAGCAAGAATAAAAATGCGACACCCCAGACGCCTGCAACAATAATGTATAGATTCGCACGATTATCTCTCTTAATATGTGAGATTGTTGTCTCTTCCGCATGCAGTTTATCATCCACGCTTTTGACCTGTTCTTCCGTTCCTATGATGAAGTACCTCGGATACTCTCTAATGGTTTTGGATTTCTCTGTCCACTCTGAAAAATCTGAAATTTTAACAGTTGTAACCCCGGACAGAAGACTTTCAAAAACACCTTCTGAGATACCGTAGACTTCTTCCAGTATCTCCTTGCAGCCTTCCGCTGCAAATATCTCGCAGGTACAGTTATCGGCAGCAGTAATGATACGGCTTACGGTAAACACGTACACATCTTCCTCTTGGGCAGCCTTCTGCAATGATCTGCAGAATTTTTCTGTCTCTTCGGCAGACATACGTTTATCATCATAAAAATAGTACATTCCATCATTGAATGTATTCAGATAATTCTGGTATGTCTCCGCTGTAAGAATCAGACATGCGGCAAATAATATCAGACTTATAACCCATTTTATTATTTTCATGGCAATTCCCACATCTCAGCTGCATAGTCCAGGATTTCCAGAAGATGGTTATAATTTTTATCAATGAGTTCTTGAAGCCTTTCATTCGCTTCTTGATTTGCTGCGGAAACAATTTCAAGGTTCCTGTTTATGTAAGCTGCATATCCTGCACCATCACCGCCCCACGAGGACAAAATATAGCGGTATTGTCCCCATGCATTTCTACCTATATGTATTATTAGCAATGGGTCATCCAGGTTTGTTACTTCTCCTGTCTCTGCATTTATTGCTGACCGTGTGTGCCTGTTATCTCCTATAGCAAGTGAAATCCCTCGAAAACTCAGATATCGTGGTTGGTATATTTTATATCCATATTCTAATTCATCTTCAAAATATGTATGATAATACATTTTGACCTCTTCCTTCGCAGTGAATTTACTACTTGTGCAGAATTGTTCACTTCGCTCACAATAGTGCTCATACGGTAGCTTGATCATGAACAGCCATGCCAGATTGATTATTGCAAATGCTGCAAGCGGTATGCCAATAATAAGAAGTATCCTCTTTAATGCAGATCTCTTCACGCCTTTGCCCTCCTGTAAGATAAACCCATCTCCTACAACTTGAACTTTTTTACTGAAATACTTTTAATATATCAATTGTCATGTCACTGCTGCAATTACTTTTTGCTGATCGGTAAAAAATAGGTTGTGAGTGTTAAAAATGTCACATGAGGATCCGGAGAATTCTGCTAAATATATAATAGGTCGGGTATTGACAAAAACGAGTTTTAGCCTACGATATAAATATGATGGGTTTGTTGTATCCATCTGAGCAAGGATCGTTTGAAAGGAGATGCTTACTATGGAAGATACAGCTGTTTTGAGTAGTTTTAAAAATTACACGACATTCTCCTTTGGTGGTAAAACACTCACCTTCCGCACCTGCGCCGGTTTGGAACGATATGTTAAGGTGCTGACATGGGATAAGGGGTATATCGAAGTTATGGCAAAATACCGCCAGAGAGAACATGAGATTGAGGAATATATAGACCTGGAACCAGTGCTAGATGATTTATATATGGACAAGGACGCATTTCTTGCTCCTATAAAGAATGTGAGGATTGAATATGCTCAATAAAAATGTTGTTGACAGTATTGCGGATAAAGCGAAGCTGATAGTGTGTGGATATGCGTTCTTACAACGTGAGGATGGATTTGTCAGTATTCTTAACCTAAATCATCCTGACTGCGCAATGGTCATCAATTGGGATTGTGATGTCATTGAGACAAACATGGATCCAATTGAACAGCAGATAGTTTTAGGCATCTGCCGTAAAAATCTCCAGTTCATGGAGGTAGAAAATGCCTAAATATTATCCGTTTAAGATTGCAGATCACTATCTTTATTTTACTTCACAGTGTATCGTTGAAGCAATGCATGTCCATGCTAGTGATAGAAAACTAACTGAGTCAAACTCAGCTAAATTTTTCGTTAAGGCTGATGGTAGTTCGGTTCTCCAGAATAAAGGCGATCTAACCAATATCGAGATCAACGCCATATCTAAATTCATAAAGGAAAATTATTTGGATATGTATCGCGTGTGGAAAGAATTCGGCGGCGGAGATTTTTTTGGAGAAAAGTAATATACAATAACGTTGCGGGACTGAAAATATCTCTGCGTTCACCACACTTATTAATGACTATGTACGGGATTTTGAGAGAAACGACGGAAGTTGTGTTTCACTATTTTCATGGCAGTTTCCACATCTCAGCTGCATAGTCCATGATTTCATTAATATGTTCATAATTTTTATCAATCAATTTTTGAATTTCATCATGCGCCTTATCAGTCCATGCTGAAATAATTTCAAAGTCTTTGTTGATTTCTACCGAATATCCACTGCCATCTCCATTCAAGGAAGATATGGAATAGCTGCACTGTCCCCATGCATTTCTAATTATGCTTATCCTTAGAAGCGGTTCATCCAGATTTGTTATCTCGCCAGTTTCCGTATTGATTGTAGCAGTAACATGGCGATTATCCCCGATTGCCAATGTTAGGGGAATGAATCTAAGATAAGCGGGTTGATATATTTTATAGCCGTATCCCAATTCGTCGTCATAATACGTATGAAAATACATCTCAACTTCTTTCATGGCAGTGAATTTGCTGCTTGTGCAGAATTGTTCACTTCGCTCACAATAGTGCTCATACGGCAGCTTGATCATGAACAGCCATGCCAGATTGATTATTGCAAATATTGCAATCAGAATGCCAAAGATAATAAGGATCCTTTGTAATGCGGATTGTTTCATTCGCTACTTCCTCCTACAGATTCAGAATCTGTTTTCCTGTAATACCTATTTAGCTGACTCATCGGGATAATAAACATCCTTGGCCATAGTGACATAGGCATCGAACAAACCGTCGTGTATCTCCCAGATAAAACTGCCGTTATATTTATCAGCCAGATCGCGGATAATCTCCATTCCGAGACCGTGGACACCAGAATCCTTTTTCGTAGAGTTTAATATATGACCACGGACAGAACTTGCGATAGGTTCTGTAGCATAACTGTTAAGAGTGCGGATGAAGACATGTGAATCGTAGTCCATGAGCTGAAATCTGATATACTTCTTTTTGGAAACAGAAGCAGCTTCATAAGCATTGTCCAATAGATTTGAAACAACGGATGTGATATCTATATTTTCTATGTGAACATCATTGAGAGAATCCAGTTCGTATTCGAAGTTAATGTCATGCTGCCTGAACATGGCCAGCTTATTGGTCAGTATAATGTCAATATAGATATTTCCTGTCAATTTTTCAATTTTAGCTGACGGCAGTTCCAGATGGGTATTGAGCTCATCCATCATGGATATAGCTTCTTCAATTTCGTTTTGCCGTAGGAGTGCTGTGACTGCTGATAGGTGAGCCTTCATATCATGACGCATCTTCCTCGTTGCAGTGATGGCATCAAGTTGGACATAATAGGCCTCTTCAAGATTTTCAAAAGTATCTCTTATTGTACGCAGTTTGTCAGCCTGCCGAAGTTTGTCTGATATCACAATAGAAAGCTGTATGATTACCATTGTAAGAACAAAAAATATCACAGTGGTGAAAATATATATGCGTGCTGCAATGGACGAAGGAGATGTGACTGGATATGCAGTCAAAAACATTACAGAAATAATAAAGAATGTGAACATCAGAAAGTTGAATATTTTCCAAAACTGAAGACCATATTCTAATGAAAACTTCTTCGAGATACCGGCAAAATAGAATAGTATTCCTATAACTGCAACCTCTATTAAAATATGTGAAATAATATGCTGCGAAGAGTTGCCGCGGAGAATAACAAGAATATACTTGTTAAAACACACAGAAAGCAAAATTCCGACAAGAAGATTTACAATACACACAATATAGCCGAACATAATGCACAGGGCACTGGCAATGTATGGCTTCATAGTATACACAGCAATGCATAATAGTATGCATACAATAACAGAAATAGGCGCTCTCAGCCAGATTGGCAGATTAAAAGCCAAGGTGTCTGCAATAGTTTTTGTGAGTATGGCAGCTATTGTGGTAATAACATTATAGCGTCTTTGAAATAATCTATCTAAGATGAAAAAGAAGAATGCATTTTCAATCAGATAAGAAGCGACTTCGATGATCAGATTAAGAGTCATATTATATAGCTCCATTTGCCAGGTATTTGTTGAATGCATCGCGCAGCGGCTTTAAACACCGCACACTTACTGGGACGTTTTTTCCATTATCAAGCAATAACTCGTCACATCTAAATGCCTTGATATGGCTTACATTAATGAGATAATTTCTGTGAGACACTGCAAATCCTCGAGGAAGATAAGAGTCTTCTATTTTTTTAAATGTCTTTTCAACCAGTTCGAATTCCTCGGAATATGTCATTAGGTATATGGAACGATTTTTCATATAGAACCCCAGGATATTATTCACCAAAAATTTCTGCTGCATAAGCTGACCTGATTTATCAATGATTTCAATTGGTTCAGCAGGCAGCTGCATTGAAGAATGCCGCTGCATGATCTGCAGCAACCTTAAACTGTAGGGCTCTTCAATCAGGTTCTTGGGAATAAAATCCGTTGTCTGGTATTTAAAGGAATCGAATACCTCTTTTTCATATGATGAAATGAATACCAGTGAGAATGATCTGTCAATTGCACGCAGTTTTCCGGCCAGAACCTTACCGTTCATGTCAGGCATTTCTATATCAAGAAATAGAATGTCAGGGCTGCTGCCTGCTTTAAAAAACTCAAGAACTTGCAGCGGATTGTTGAAATATTGAACAGTGAATCGGGCTGAATTATGCTCCAGTAGTTCGTCAAAAGCTGGCTTTAAAACATAGTTGATAAAGTTGACATCGTCATCACAAACTACAATTGAGAGCATGGTTTAATCCTTTCAAAAAATCAAGTCATTCAATCCAATGTGAAAATGTTAACAAAGAAACATGAAATATACAAGAATAATCTGTGCAATATCTGCAAAATCACCTTTTTCATCATAAAACTCAACGCTCATAGCCTATTTTTTAACGCTCAGTCAAATCTGGTTGCACGCTAAATATGGACCTGATATATTCAAAATGCCTCGAGGTGGTAACATAGTTAAGAATTTAGTAGACAGGAGGAGGTAAGACATGAAAAAGTCAAAAAGCATTATTTTATGTATTGTGTGTATGGCGGTAATAGCTGGATTTTCATTTACTGCGCTAGCAACGTCTTCATATGGCACTTTGAGTAATTCTGTATCTACAACTGGAAACTACGCTGTGGATTACGTATGGTCTAGTGCCTATGAAAATATGCTGGGAATAGATCCTAGTAATTTTGACTATACCTATGGCTGGAAATATGGATACTATGATTATATTACTGGCGTAAGTGCCGGACAAGCGTTAGGTCAATATGTTTACATTGGTAGGACGAACAGCCATGGCTACGCATCGATTATTAATTATGCAAATTGGTCAAAACAGTCGACCAAAACAGTTTACTATTAAATAGTCTGAATAAATGGGTGGCAGCTATGCTGCCGCCCATTTTGAAAATTACAAACATCAACTTTACACGAGAGGGGGGACGGGATGAGACCGATAATAACA
This sequence comes from Treponemataceae bacterium, assembly GCA_963599255.1. Lineage (GTDB taxonomy): Bacteria > Bacillota > Clostridia > Lachnospirales > Lachnospiraceae > RGIG5612. The sequence continues at coordinate 19,792 of CAVBWS010000002.1, read as the reverse complement.
GTGGAAAATCTATCGAAAGAATTCAAAACTAAAAATTATACGGTCCGCGCACTGGACAATATAAATCTGAATATCAATCAAGGAGATATATGCGTGCTGATAGGACGAAGCGGATCCGGAAAGAGCACTCTTATGAATGTTATAGGCGGCTTACTGAAGCCTGACAGCGGCAGCGTGATAATAGATGGGGAGACAATGTATTCAGATAATCAGGGCGCGATAGGACTCCTGGGAATAAGTGACAGCAGGCGTGCTAAGATCCGCAACAATAAAATCGGTTATGTATATCAGGAATTTAATCTTATAAAAGAGCTGAACGTACTTGAAAATATCAGGCTCCCCTTCGATATTGCAGGCAGAAAATACGATTTAGAATATGAAAAACAGATTATTCAGCTGTTGCTGCTCAAGGACAGGCTGAATTTTTTTCCATCTCAGCTGTCAGGCGGAGAGAGGCAGAGGACGGCGATCGCCAGGGCACTTATTAAGCGGCCTTCGATCATACTTGCTGATGAGCCTAATGGAAATATCGACTCTAAGATGAGCAAGGAACTGATGAAATATATTAAAAAGACTAATCAGGACTTCGGGCAGACGTATCTGATAGTAACGCACGACATGGCATGGCTTGAGTATGCAAGTCGGACATATGAAATGTGCGACGGAAGATTAGAGGAAATATGAAAATGAAAGAAAACAGATGGGGACTGCTTAAGGCAGTTCTAAAGAGTACCTTCCAACATAATCCTTCGGCGCTGCTTATAATTTTGTGTATAGCGGTTTTTGTTATTATGCCATCTGTCCTTCTTAATTCATCTCGCAGTATATTGCAGTCGGTGACAGAATCAGTGGCGGAGGTTTATGGAGGGTTTGATTATATATTTTATGCTGACCTGAGTTCTTCATCAGAGGATGTTCAGAATGAAATTAATCGGATAGAAAGTGAAGCTTCATTCACTGACATTGGAAGAATGAACATTGCGGGTATAATATCCGGCGGTGAGAATATATTCCATGCCGGGTATGCTGACGAGGAAGGAGTCAGATTAAGCGGAATCAGGTTAGTCTCAGGACATTTGCCGGAGAAATCCGGAGAGATAGCGGTTACGGAATCGGCAATGGAATACATCCAGGATATCGAAGATGCACTGGGATATGAAATTGATGTGGCAGGTGTGGTGGCTGACTATGGAAGATTGTGGCCTAGAGGAAAGAAACAAAATGACATGTCATTGGACAATATAGATGTGTTCGTAGACAGTTCTGATATGGAGGATTTAAGAGCTAAGACAGGAGTGAACATCTGTTTGTTCTTGCTGTCGAGTGATGGCGTGACGGCTGGTATATCTGACGGAGATGGCATGTATGAAAACTATAATTGGAAAAATGCGCAGCTTCAAAATAGCAGCTTCGATACTCCGCAGAGCTTTCTTGCAATATCGGGGGTTGTATGTGCATTCCTGCTGCTGGGTACCATGATATTTAGTTGTCGTTCTATTATAAGAAGATACCGCTTCATGTGGATGCTGGGGATAGAATGGGGGCGGGCCAGAAAATATTATAATCTGGAGCTGGGAATATATCTCATCATCGGTAATGCTGTGGGACTGATGCTAGGTATGGCAGGCACGGTTTTGGCGGTAAGGAGCCTGGGAGACAGACTGGAGCGAAGCATTGATATACAGGTTGACATTCTCAATATACTTATGATCATTCTTGCAAATGCCGTTATAGTTTTTGTTGTCGGCAATCTGATCTTCAGATTGAAGGACAATAAAATAAAAGAAAATCGCATTCGCCACAGGGCTCATAAGACAGGGTATATGAGGCTGGCATTTCTGGAATATAAAACCGTTCCCAAGGCCTTCATACTTACGATCCTTATTATTGTTATTTCTGCATTCTTCGTGATCTATATTAATAATTACATTAAGAATTTTAGCGCACAGACCGCCTATGCGGGCGGATACGACGGTGAGATGCCTATGAATTATGATTTTGAATTACTGGCGAAGAACAAATCATATGATGGTACAGAGGAAGGAGATATCAGTTATATATATACATATGAGAAAAATGGAATTGCGGCAGATGATCTGCAGAAATTTGCAGAGACGGAGGGCGTAGGGCAGGTCAATGCATATAAAATAACGGATAAAATATTGCTTCTGAAAGATGCGGACAGCTTCGATGAGTATCTGGATATTTCTGATACATATCTTGACGGCCAATACAGTATTAATACACTTGGCAGACAGAGGTTTGTGTCGGGCCATGATGAGCTGCTTCGGATAGTAGGATATCAGAATAATACGATAATACAAACTGTTATGAAGGGATACCCGGCCAGTGATATGCAATTTCTCAGTGAATATGTAACAGAAGGGACCATTGATATAGAAAAACTTAACAGCGGTGAAGAGATAATAATGGTGGTTCCTGCCTGCATATATGAAGAATATGGTGTTAGCAGGGACGGAGAGCCGCCGAGCAGAGGTATAGGTTATGTAAATTATACGGATGAGAATGCCATCAATGATACACTGTTTCATGTGGGAGATGAGATCACTGTCTCAGAGTATAGAGTTCTTACTGAAATAAATTCGGGAATAAATGAAGCGGAGGCGCGAAATCTGATCGAACGACATGACCATACTGTCAGAATAGGCGCCATGATCAGAAGCCATGCCGGCTGGTTTGATAGAACGGATGAGGTGCAATTTCAGCCTAGGACATATGCATTGATAACATCATGTGGAGCCTTCGATACGCTGGATATAGATTCAACATATACGAGAGTAAGGATATTTGCAGAAGAGGATGCGGATATGGACAGCCTCAGAACGGAAATTAATAATCTGGCATCAGAATATCCTAATATGACATTACGCGATATATCATCCCAACTGGTAAGTTATCATGAATTGAATCTGCTGGTATCTATGGCATGCACGCTGCTTAAATATCTTGTTATTGTACTGGGATGCATCAGTGTCCTGCTGCAGATGATCACGAAAACAAAAACCAATCGTGAAAATTATATACTGTATAGGATGAATGGATTATGCTTCCGGGATATTATCCTGATATTCATTATTCAGATGATCATTACAATAGCAATTTCCATGGCATTAATGTGCATACTAGGCTTGATAGTAACCGGAAACATGGATTTGATCGCTGAAGCTGAGAATGTGAGTGCAATTGCCTTATACCTGCTTATCGTGCTGGTGTGCAGCGTCGCAGGGTCAGGGATAATAGCGGTTGACAGAAGCCATTGAAATTTGTAATATCCTACTGAGAATTATCCGGGACGAATGTCTGTCTTATCGAATTGGAATTTTAAATTATAGTTATAAATGAGCTATGTTTGAGTTAATGATTTTTCGAAGGGAGGCAAGTGATGGAACAACATTTCTACAGATGCAGTAAATGCGGCAATATTATTGCTTATGTTAAGGAATCCGGTATTCCTGTTATCTGCTGCGGTGAACCAATGAAGGAGCTGATCCCGGGAACGGTTGATGCATCTCATGAGAAGCATGTCCCTGTATATACCGTAGAGGGCAGCACCGTGACCGTAAAGGTAGGGGTAGCAGAGCATCCTATGGCAGCAGAGCATCATATTGAATGGATATCGCTGCAGACTAAGCAGGGCAATCAACGCAAGGTCTTGAATGTAGGGGAGGCGCCTCAGGCGTGCTTCGCATTGTGCGAGAGGGACGAGGTTGAGGCGGTGTATGCATACTGCAACCTGCATGGCTTGTGGAAGGCATAAGGCAGCAGAAATATTATATATGTTATCAGCGGAAGATAGCTGAGAGGATTTAATATCCGGCAGATAGGTGGATTGCTTATCTGCCGGATTTTGGTATACAAACTGGGTATTTAAAAATTCAAACAAAAGTGTATAATACTTTCATTATCTAAGGGGGATAACAATAACCTGCTTGTGCGGGATATAAGTGAAGGAGGAAATGCAGATGGAAAATTATGATCTGCTGGGCAGCGCTGACGCCATTAATGAATTGCTTGCAAGATATGGTGTCAAGTTCGGAATCTACAAGAATGGAACCTTCAAAGAGCAGTTGTTCCCTTTCGACGCAGTTCCGAGGATAATCGGCAAATCGGAATTCGATTATCTGGAGCGAGGACTCAAACAGAGAGTTAAGGCTCTTAATCTTTTCATCAAGGATGTTTACAATGACAAGAAGATCATCAGAGACGGTGTGGTCCCTGAGGATTTTGTTTATGCGGCCAGCGGATACCTGGCACCATGCGAGGGAGTGATCCCACCTAAGGAGGTTTATTCTCACATATCGGGAATTGACTTGGTATTAGGTAAGGATGGAGTATGGTACATTCTTGAAGACAATCTCCGGGTACCTTCCGGTGCATCATATCCTATGATCGCCAGAGATCTGTGCCGTAAGGCCAGCCCGAGAACTTTTAGTAAACAAACAATCGCAGACAACAGAAATTATGCTGAACTTCTCAAGGCAACCATGAATTATGCCAATACCGGCGGTCTGAATGTTGTTATGACACCTGGCCGTTACAATGCGGCGTATTTTGAACATTCATATTTTGCCGAGAAGATGGGTGTACCTCTTGTTACATATAACGATCTGGAGGTTGATGGCGATTATCTGTATATGAAGGGATATGCAGGCAAGAGAGAGAAGGTCGGAGCTGTATATCGCAGGATTTCTGATGAATATCTGGATCCTATTACATTTAACCATGAGTCGGTAATAGGAATACCTCATATATTTGATGTTTACCGCAAGGGCAATGTTGCGCTTATCAATGCGCCGGGCAATGGCATTGCTGATGATAAGGGCATATATTATTTCGTTCCTAAGATGATCAAATACTACCTGGGAGAGGAAGCAATTCTTCACAATGCGCCTACATATCTGCCGTTCTATGAGGAGGACATGAAGTATGTTATGGACAGATTCGATACCCTGGTTATCAAGGATGTGGCAGAGGCCGGAGGCTATGGCGTTGTATTTGGCAGTAAGATGAGTTCTGAAGAAAGAGAACAGTTCAAGGCCATGGTTAAGGCTGAGCCTAGAAGGTTCATAGCTCAGGAGGTTGTGGATTTCTGCGACATCCCGATCATGGATAACGGCCAATTAGTAGATAGGAAGGCAGACTTAAGAGCATTTGTTTTAAGCGCGGATGACCAGATAGTATGGAAGAGCGGTCTTACCCGTTTCTCCAGAAATCCGGATTCATTTATTGTTAATTCATCTCAGGGAGGAGGTTTCAAGGACACATGGATACTAAATCAGTAATAACAACAGACCGTTTGTACTGGCTGGGACGATATACCGCCAGAGTTTATACAACACTTAAGATGTTCGAGGTCAGCTTCGATAAGCTTATTGAGGCGGATAATAGAGAGTATGCTGAGTTTTGTGATCAGCTTGAGATCCCTAACATATATAAGGATAAGGATGACTTCATCGCTAGGTATGCATTTGACCAGGAGGATCCTAATTCCATAATGTCTAATCTCATGAGAGCTTATGACAATGCCATTGAATTAAGAGAAGAGATAGGAAGTGAATCCCTGGCTTATATTCAGCTGTCGGTGTACAGCATACAGAAGGCCAAGGTGTCAAGCGCTCCGTTTCTTGAACTGCAGAAGGTCATGGACGATATCCTGGCATTCTGGGGTATAGTGGATGATCAGACAGATGATAAGACTACCAGGAATATTATTAAGGTAGGCAAACGTATAGAGCGAGTTGACCTGTATGCGCGGGTAAGAACCCATGACGAGGCCTTAAGGCGCGAGATGAGCAGACTCATTCCGAGGCTTAAGGAAAGCGGTCTTAAGTACAGCGAGGAGAAGTTAGAACACCTTATTAAGCTGTGCGATGCGCAGGTGCTTGATCATCATCAGATCGTAAATGAGATTGAGAGCCTTACGGAGGTGTAACTTTTTGACAGAACTGTCATTTAATTATCACTTGAACATAGATTTTGATGCGCCTGTACATAATCATAATTTCGCCCTGAGATGCTGCCCTCAGACAGACGAGCGCCAGCAGATAGATGACATGAAGTTTAACCTCCTTCCTCAGGAATCCCTGTGGTTCATGGAGGATAACTTCGGCAACAGATATGCTGCCGGAAGCATTAAGAAACAGCACAGTCATTTTGAGGTGGACGTAAGGGGCACAGCCAGAGTCGGATTATCAGACAGTACGGCTGAGGTTAATAAATACAGGGAGAATATTTTCAAATATCAGACAGCTCTGACTAAACCGGACAGGGCTGTTCTTGATGCTGTGTCCGAGATAATAAGAACAAATGGACAGAAGATCAGCGAGGATCCGATAGATATGGCGGCCGGCATCATGGCATATTTATCAGAAAATATGATATATACACCGGGCAGTACGGCGGTGGATACGACAGCTGCCGAAGCATTTGCCATGAAACAGGGAGTGTGCCAGGATTATGCGCATATCATGCTGTCCATGTTAAGGTCCCGGGGCATATGCTCCAGATATGTTGTGGGTATGCTCCCGGGTGAGGGCTTAAGTCATGCCTGGGTAGAGGTAAAGTCTGACGGGCGATGGTATGGGTTCGATCCGACCAATAATGTGCGGGTTACGGATCATCATATCAAGATGTCTCACGGCCGGGATTATAAGGACTGCATGATCAATATAGGCTGCCTGGCTGGAAGGGCGCAGCAGTATCAGAGCATATATGTGAGCGTTAAAGGCGCAGAAGAGTGAAGGCTGAGGCTGCCCGCATATGTGGGCGGCACAGTTCGATAGGAGAAAACAGATGATAAGCAATATAGTCTCTTTGCCGCTGCCGGTAAATGAGACATTTAATATTAAGAAAAATACCTTCTCGAACGAAGAAGGTAAGCGAATATGCATTGTAACAGGAACCCATGGAGATGAGCTGGAGGGTCAGTATGCCTGCTTCCTGGTGGCGCAGAGACTGAAAAATGAGATGGAGCATTTGCGCGGAACTGTGGAGATATATCCGGCGACCAACCCTCTGGGAATCGATTCCATTAACAGGAGCATACCTGTCTTCGAGCTGGATATGAACAGGACATTCCCGGGGGATCCGGAGGGCAGCATGGTTGAGTTTTCTGCGGCCAGGATCATAGAGGATATCAGGGGCGCTGACATGGTTTTGGATATTCATGCCAGCAATATATATCTGACCGAGATGCCGCAGATCAGGATAAATCAGCTGCATGAAGATGTATTGCTTCCATGGGCCAGAAGGGCCAATGTGGATTTCATCTGGGTGCACGGAGCCAGCACTGTGCTGGAGTCAACATTTGCATACTCATTAAACAGCACCGGAACTCCTTGTCTGGTTGTAGAGATGGGGGTGGGCATGAGGCTTACCGAAGAGTACGGAAGACAGATCTGCGACGGTATATTTAATATAATGAAGGAAATGGGTATGTGGGACGGCGATACGGCGCCGGTAAGAGAGCCGATAGTATCGGATGATCCGGATGAGGTAGTGTTTCTAAATGCCCCGACTTCGGGAATGTTTATGAAGGTTAAGTCCCACGGCAGTTGGGTAAGGAAGGGTGAAACTGTAGGATATATATTCGATCCCCTTACCGGCGAGATTAAGGAATATATCAATGCGTCTAAGAGCGGACTGCTGTTTACCGTCAGGGAATATCCGCTGGTGGATGAGGGCTCGCTGATGGGAAGAATATTGGTGAAGGAGAGAAACAGATGAAAGAGATAATTGTATATCAGACTTCCTCCTTATACAGAGATGATTTCAGAGTGAAGGGCTATGTGTTCGGACAGGGTGAGAAGAGCCTGTGCATAGTCGGAAGCCTGAGAGGCCACGAGTATCAGCAGCTGTATATGGCATCGCAGCTGGTAAAATATCTCAAGGACATGGAAAATGCGGGGATGATAGAATCCGGCAAGCAGATATTGGTCATTCCTACGCTTAATCCCAGCTCCATGAATATCTCCAAGCAGTTTTGGGCCATAGATAATACGGACATTAACAGGATGTTCCCGGGATATGACCAGGGAGAGACTACTCAGAGAATTGCGGCGGGAGTATTCGACGTGGTTAATAAATATGAGAACGGGATCCAGTTTTCCTCCTTCTATATGCCGGGTTCCTTCATGCCTCATGTAAGGCTCACCCATACAGGGTATGAAAATCTGGATAAGGCAGCGGATTTCGGCATACCTTATGTGGTGGTGCGCAAGCCTCATCCGTATGACACAACGACCCTTAATTATAATTGGCAGGTATGGGAGACTGATGCATACAGCCTCTACTCCAGCACAACTAGGAACATAGACCCTGTGAGCGCGGAGATAGTTTTGGACGGCGCCAAGAGGTTTATGGTGAAGAATAATATATTGCGGGAGGCAGCAATTGCTGATGCAGATCCCCTCGGTATCGGTAATTGCCCCGAAAATAGCGAGCACTCGGGTACGGCGCAGGCGAATATTGAAAACAAGAACACATGTAAGCCAGGATGTGCAAATGCTCGTAATGAACAGAAGAATGGCGAAGCAGAATCAGGCATTAGTGCTCAGAATGACGAGATAAAATGCTGCAAGACAGAGGGATTTAAGCCTAGGATCTTCTACGATACAGAGATGATCCCGGTCAGAAATAAAACTGCAGGATTCTACAAGCCACAGGTAAAGCCGGGAGACAGAGTCAAAAAAGGAGATGTATGCGCTGAGATATATGACACCTGCAATGGAGAAAAGACAGAGGAGCTTATCTCCCCGGCAGATGGGATCATATTCTTCCAGCAGGATGAACCGCTGGTATTTGCCAGGACGGCAGCAGTTAAGGTGCTGCCGGATGCTGATGGTAGTTCATTCTAAATCACAGAAGGACTGTTCATAACGAATTGTGAACAACGGTTTTGTTCAAGCTGGTGCTTTCTATAGGATGGTATGTATTAAATGATCTGGGTAAGAACATCGCTACTTTAGATTAACAGCGATGCCGCAGACCAGGCGGATAACATGATCAGCATGACTTGCCAGCAGGGTACATAACCTTCCGGTTTGCTCCCGGTACATACGTTCTGAAGCCAGCATAGGAATGATGCCGGATCCCACTTCATTACATACAATGACTTCCTTAGCCAGCAGATTAGTAAGCCACTGATCTGCTGGATTTATTTTATCAGCTGCCTCATTGATTTTTGCTGAGGGCTCTGCAGATTTCTTAGGAGCGGAGCTGGATTCAGCAGTAGGCTTTGTTGATTCTCCAGCGGAACCTCCTGGAACTGCTGCGCTGTGCACATTTTCTGAAACCAGATTTTCCATACGGCTGAGAGTGTTACGGATCTTCTCGGGGTTAGCCGCAACAATTTTGTGAAGGCCGTATAAAACAGGCCTGTTGTCATCCATGCACTCGGATATCATGTCATCAGTATACCCGAGACTTTTAACATATTCTCTTTTGCCGGAGGCTTCACTTCCTATTATAAGAATCATTTTATCTCCATTCTGCAGCCTTTCAATTGACAGTATAAATAGTCATTAAAGGGCTGTATTCTTTTATAAGACCATTTCTTACTCGATAGTAGTTGACTGCTTAATAGTGATCGGTATGCCGCACACGACTTCAGTTACAACATCAGCTTCCTGAGCCAGAGCGCAGTTCAGCCGCCCGAGGGTGGTTATATAATTCATGGTGCCGGGGCCGTATTCACGGCAGTCGTTTCCCACATCATTAGTTACGATTATCAGATTGTCAAATTGGGACTTTAGGTGCAGGATTTCCTGAAGAATCTTATCATACACATCGTGGCAGTTTCCTTCATCGTCAAACATTTCATTAGCAGTCAGGTTGCACATACATTCAAGAAGCGCCGTTCCCTCGGAGACTGTGATATTGTCAAGGTCGGTATACTGCTCGATTGTCTCGAAACCCTTTTTGGCACGAAGACGTCTATGCCTGTCAATTTTTCTCAGACATTCGTCATCATATGGCTTCATTGCTGCTATATAATAGCGGGGCATAGGAAGGCTGACCGCAAGTTTTTCAGCATAAGAACTCTTGCCGCAGCCAGAGCCGCCGGTTATAAGTATCATCATATAATTTATTCCCGCATTCCATGAAAAATATAGGCAGGTGCCGTGGTTATTTGCATTTTGCTGCTGCATGAACCACATACACCACATGGATAAAGTGTAGATATGTGCTGCATAAAAGTCAACCGGATAAAAATCCGGAAAGGTTCTGAATCCGAAAATATTCAGCCGGATAAAACGCAGTAATGCTATGAACATGAAAGCATTCAGCCGGGCTAAGGTTGTTTGAGGAGCGGGATAGTGGTAGAGTACCTAAGTATGCATTGCTTCGACATATGTAGAAGCTATCCTGCGTGCCGGGATAACTGAGAACGGAACAAAAAATACCTTCAAAAAGCAGCAGAATACATACTGCTGCAGCGGAAAGAATATATGGACAGAAAATTAGCGAAGAAAATAATGATTATACGGGCGGTCGTAACTGTGAGCGTGATGATTTTTACAAGCGGTTTAGCGATGAGCACTGTTATGGCAGATGATGCTGCAGCATATGAACCTGCTGCAAACGACGCAACCAACATAATAGAAGAAACTGAGGCAACAGCTGCTGTTGAAACCGAGGCAGCGGATACAACAGATGAAACTGGTATAACAGAGGAGACGAGTGCAGCAGCCAGTTCCGAGGCAGACACTTCATCTGAAGCTAAGACAAGTTCGCAGAAAACCACTTACAAGCCGATCAATCTGTCTGATCCTCATGAATTGGTTGCACGCCTGAAGGCCGGAACCGTGCTTACAGAAGCGCAGGTGAACAGTATAGGTGCCGACTATTTCTTCTATGTAGAAGAGATCAGTGATAAGACATTTGCCAGGATGTGGCTTAAGTCTTATAAGGAAAACTGCACCGTGCCGAGAGATGAGCTGAGATATATCAGGTGCCTTCACTGTGATATAGACGGCAATATCAAGGTAGGAGAGCTGGTGATGAATGTCAGCGTAGCCGATACGGTATGCAATATTTTCAGGCAGCTGTATGATGCCCAATATCCGATAGAGAGCATGATACTGGTGGATGATTTTGATGCGGATGATGAGACCTCTATTATGGCAGATAATACGTCAGCATTTAATTTCAGAACGGTGGATAACACGGACGAGATATCTAACCATGCATACGGACTGGCGATAGACATAAATCCTTACTATAACGTATATTATATCGCCTCGGAGAATTACATATTCCCTGAGGATGGTTGGCAGTACCTGGACAGAGATTCGGACTTTCCTTATAAAATAGAGGTGGGTGATCTATGTTATACCCTGTTTACCGATGCCGGATTCGACTGGGGCGGATGGTGGACCTATAATACAGATTACCAGCATTTTCAGTATGTGGGTTAGTAAGAAGCAGGCAAGTGCCTATACCCAGGAAGCTAAATTTAATTCGAGTATAAACTCACACGGCCCACTGCCGTCAAACTGCTTGAAATAATATTATAATTAATATAAAATCAGCGTGGTTTTCGGAAATGCTGCAGCGGGGGAGCTCCCGAATGACAGCGGTCTGAATATAGACGACAAAACCAGATTGCGAGGGAGCCCGTGTTCCGGGTTGAGAGGATTCCAGAGAGAGTCGACCGACCACTATCCGCGTGGTGCGCGGAGAAACAGCGTCTGCCGAGGTCGATCATACATAGATATATGTGCAGAGGCGCATATGTCTATTTTTATGTAACGAGATTTTATGACTGTTACATACAATGCTCCGAGATGGTGCGTAGTGATCAGCTTCCGGCGGAAGAAAAGGATCTGGAGGTAAGAACAAATGAAGAAACTTATTAAACTATTTGCTGCAGCAACATTGGCAGTATCTATGGCAGCCTTACCGGTGATGGCGTCGGATGCAGCAAGCGATCAGCCAACAGAGGTTAAGGAAGTTGAGAGCCTTAAGATCGCTTTCTCGCCTTATGCAGATGCGGACGAGATCACAACGGCCACGGAGCCGTTAGAGCAGCTTCTTAAGGACAAACTCCTGGAAAAGGGTTATGATGTCAAGGACATTGATATGACTGTGGGCACCAGTTACACAGCGGTCGGGGAGGCTCTGTCAGCGGGCAGCGCGGATCTGGGATTTATCTCGGGCGGCAATTATGTGCTGTTTTCGGATGACTGCGATGTTCTGCTTACGGCGCTCAGGAAGGCTATCAATAAGGACTCGACCGACCCTAAGGACTGGAATGACGGAACTATAGAGGAGTATACAGATGAATATGCGACATACTACAGATGTATAATTCTGGCAGGCCCGACACAGAAGGGTCAGGAGCTTCTAGCCAAGGTAAATGCAGGGGAAGAGCTTATCTGGGAAGATCTGAATAGTGCTTCTTGGACAGTACTTAGCCCAACATCGGCATCTGGATATATCTATCCATGCCTGTGGCTGCAGGAAAATTATGGTAAGAGCATCAGTGACCTTGAAAATGTTGTTGAGTCAGAATCACATACAACGGCTGTATCCCGTCTGGCAGCCGGACAGGTGGATGTAATGGTTTCATACGGACATATCCGTATCAAGAACGCGCCAATCTGGGAATCTGAGCTGGGCGGAACCGCACCTATGGTGGAGCAGACCGGCATTATCGGTGTGACAGAGGGTATATATAATGATATGATAGCCTATAGCAAGACTTCCGAGACCATGGAAGATGAAGACTTCCGTCAGGCAGTAGGCGAGGCATTTATAGAGATAGGTGAGACGCAGGAGGGTCAGGATATCATCAGTGTATTCAGCCAGGTGGGCTACACCTGGGGTCAGGACTCTGATTATGACGGCGAGAGGGCTGCACAGGAACTTCTTAAGTCCATGGAATGATTGCGGTCTGCAGCAGGCTCCGCGTGTCAAGGACAGCAGCATGATAACATTTTCAATGTGTAAATGAAATTAAGAATAGAGCATTTAAAAAAGAATTTTGAAAATACAGCAGCATTGGCTGATGTATCATTTGATACAGAGGCGGGAGAATTCGTCTCTGTCATCGGATTATCGGGTGCGGGAAAGACAACCCTTTTCCGCACCCTTAATGGTGCAATTAAACCGGATACTGGCAGAATACTGATCGATGACACTGATTTTGTTTTATGCAAAGGTAAGGAAAAAAGAAGACTTCAGCATAAGATAGGAACGATCTATCAGGATTTCTGCCTGGTGGAGCAGTCAAGCTGCATACAAAATGTCCTTAATGCCAGCCTATATGACATGAATTTTATCACGGCGGCAGTGGGAGCATTCGGAAGGGTCCGAAGGCAGAAGGCGACAGCCTTGCTTGAAAGAGTCGGATTGGCGGATAAAATAAACGAACCTGTCAAGAACCTGTCAGGAGGACAGAAACAGCGTGTGGCCATTGCAAGAGCGCTGATGCAGGAGCCGGAGATAATCCTGGCGGATGAACCCGTAGCATCTCTGGATCCGGTAACAGGAAGGCAGATAATTCAGCTGCTGAAGGACCTCCAGCAGAGCGAGAATCTTACAGTATTAATGAACAGTCATAATCTGGCAGTGTCACAGGAGGTGTCAGATCGGCTGATAGGCATGAGGCGGGGACTGGTTGTATTTGACGGAAGTCCGCAGCAGCTTAGTGACGAGATCATACGCAGGATTTATGATAATGGTCATTGAATATTTTTCCAACAGCGCTCTTTCATAAAGTCCGCGATGATAGTAATATCATCACCTTCATAATACTCTACGAGCAGTCGCTTAAACTCCGGCACTTCCTTTTCAGGAATCACCAGAAAACCTCCGCCATGCGAAATCAGATAATGGTTGGCGAAAATGACGGCAGCGCGTTTATTGCCATCCAGAAAGATCTGAGTTTTCATACAGTAGAGACAAAGTTTTACTGCAATATTAATAACTTCATCATTTTCTTGGACTATCTGTCTGATTTTTCCCTTTACATCCGGTTCGTTTGGCAGCGGCGGAACATAGGATGAGCCACCTATGGTAACCGGAACTCCTCGAATTCGGCCACCCTCAGCAAAAAATCCTTCATTCACCAGCCTGGCAATATGACTGAGCATATAGTAGTCAGAACGGCTTGCAATCACGTCCCGGTCTAGAATAAACTCCCATGCGTGTTTCAAGTTCAGGATTTTCTGCACATCAGTAGCGGTCATGCCAGAGACCTTTCCGTTTTCTATGATTTCCTCTGTCTGCGGAAAGGAGGTTGCAACACCCTCCAAAACAGCCTGGTCATAGATGTTCATTTTCATATTAGCACGTGCAAATGCTATGTTATTTACAACATCAGCAGAAAGTTCATCTTCAGAATATCCGGCGGCAGCAAGCTGCTTTTCAATGCGGCGAAGTGATTTTCTGATTTCACGAGCATCTCTGGCATTACGAAGGAGCAGATTATACAGTTCTTCGGTATATATGCCTACATAGGTTGATGTAAGTTTGCCTGCCACTCGCTTTCTTACATAGAGATATTTTCCGCCACCGCTCTCCTTGATCTCGGGTGAGCCATCGTAGGGCATTAGGCTTAATCTTGCATGCAGATCAGCACGACTTCTTAATAATTCCTGTATTTCATCGTATTGCACTGACATTGCACCATCTCCTTTAGGGAACTTTTTATGGCATCAATATATCGAAAAGTTCCCTAATAGTCAACGAGCATTAGGAAACTTTTCACGAATAAAACAACAAAATTGTTCCCTAAAATATAAAAGTCTGCATTCCAGGATTAAAATAAAAAGGCTAGTACCAAGTCTTGATTATTGTATAAGACAACTTTTATAATATTTTTTAGTGAATTTATTAATGATAAACGATGAGATAGTTTAGGGTCACAAATTGCAATCCCAAACGTAAGAGGCGGACGGAGATATAGACCATATATATTCACAGAACAGGGAATAACCATATAGTCTGGCGTTCTTTGGAGTAATATGGCGATTCATGTGTCGATTCGAAAAAGTGATTATTACCAAGCGTATGAAAGTGAATCTTTTCTGGAATAATCGGCACACATCAGAAGAATTTGACAAAGAGTGTTCTGTGGGACGAGAAGGACTTGAAAGAGATGTTTCGGTACATTGAAAACCATGCAGAATCGGAGCAGAGGATATTTTTCAATGATTGGATACACAGTAATAAAAAAATAACACATAAGAAATAGAACTCTTATCTGCATAAAAATAGAATGATTTTTATGCAGATACATCTTAACTATCTGCATAAAAAATGGTAGAATTGCATGCAGAAAGGGACTGGGCTATGCGTAGATTCGATTATTCATTTCTGTACAACGGGATGCTTCCGGCAGGATTATTGAATATAGCAACAGATATTTATTCTCTTCGTGCCATGGCATGGAACAGAAAAGACCAATTTGCTGATGTGTTTACAGAACTGGCCAGAGTAGCCAGGGTTCAGTCAATTAAGAGTTCCAATGCGATCGAAGGTATTATTACTACTGATGAACGTATCAATGAAATTGTAAATGGGAGCAGTGCTCCATTGAACCATAGTGAGCAGGAAATTGCAGGCTATAGGGACGCCTTGGCTGAAGTTCATACCGATTATCTGAATATGGATTTTAGGCAGGCAGATATCCTTCGACTTCATGCCACCATGATGAACATTGCAGGATATTCCTCAGCAGGGAAATACAAAGAGGTTGACAATGACATCATAGAAGAAGACCAGGATGGCCGCAGGAGGGTTCGTTTCCATCCGACTTCCGCAGCAGATACGCCTGAAGCGATGGAACAACTTCTTTTGGCATATCAGGAGGCCCGTGACAATCCTAATATAAATCAGCTCCTGCTGATTCCTTGTGTAATTCTGGATTTTCTCTGCATACATCCGTTTCGTGACGGAAATGGCAGGATTTCCAGATTACTATCTCTCCTTTTGCTGTACAAGAATGGTTTTGATGCCGGTAAATATATTTCGTTTGAGGAGCAGATCAACAAACGAAACGGCAACTATTACGATGCGCTGAAGCAGTCATCTGCAGGATGGCACGAGGGAGAGAATGATTATTCAGCATTTATTCTGGAGTTTCTGATAACGTTATACTCGTGCTATAAGGAACTGGACAAACGGTTTGCCGTTCTTGGGAACCGAAAGGTTACAAAACAGGCAAGAATTGAAGCCACTGTGATGAATTCGCTTACACCTATTTCAAAATCAGATATTTGCAAGATCCTGCCTGATGTCAGTGCCACCACAGTGGAATCTGTTCTGGGAAAAATGGTAAGGGAAGGGCAGCTTCGCAAGGTTGGAACAGGACGCTGCACACGTTATGTCAGAAGCAAATGAATCAGAGTGAAATAAAAAGAACTTCTATAAAGAAATGGATATGGTTCGCAGGGGTTCTGCTTCTTGTTTATCTTGCATCTAAATTGCTTGATATAGATGCAGGTTATTTTTTTAAGCGCGCTGGTCATCTTACTGATATCGTGGGCAAGATGTTTCCGCCTGAATGGGATTATATTTCTAAGATCATTGAACCGGTCATCTCCACACTGCAGATGTCTGTTGCAGGAACAGTAATGGGCGCCTTCTTCGCATTGCTATTTGCACCCTTGTGTGCAAATGTTGTGGTCTTTCCTGCATGGATACGGGGAATATTGAAGCTGATAATTCAGGTTATGAGGTCATTTCCGGCATTAATACTTGCACTTTCAGCCACATTTGTATTTGGATTAGGAACATTTGCAGGAACAGCGGCGCTTACTATATATACATTTGCAATTATGACCAGACTGACCTACGAGGACGCAGAGAGCATGGGGCAGAGAACATATATGGCCATAAGAAACATGGGCGTGGGAAGATACAAGGCGTTCATGAGGGGCACACTGCCGGATATATTGCCGTCGTATCTTACAAATGCGCTCTATATGTTAGAGTCCAATGTGCGCCAGAGTGCGATCCTGGGTTATGTGGGAGCAGGCGGCATCGGGCTCTTGATCAATGAGAAGGTGTCCTGGCGGGAATACAGCAAGGTAGGAATGATCCTGATCGTTCTGTATGTAGTTGTTTGTGCGATTGAGTGGCTGAGCCAGTTTCTGACAGCGGTTGTGCGAAATGAGAAGAAACTGCCGAAGAGGTGTAAGAAGCTGATAGTCATAGTTCTCGCGGCCATATTCTTGTACTGCATAATTACGCAGAGTCCGCCGGATTTCAGCCACACGTCTCTTACCGTTATAAAAAATATGCTGATGGGATTTGTCCGTCCGGATTTTTCATTTATTACGGATATGAGCACCTCAGGCCTTTTGTATCTGCTGCTGGAGACTGTCTGCATATCATTTCTGGGAACACTTCTGGGAGCGGTGATATCCATACCTTTGTCACTCCTTAATACATCGAAGCTGATGCCCCGTCCCATCAGCCTTATATTCAGACTGGTTGTTATGGCTGTCAGGGCGGTACCCTTTGTTATATACGGAATAATTTTTGTCAGAGTGACGGGGCAGGGAGCATTTACCGGAGTGCTGACCATGACTGTATGTAGCATCGGTTTATTGACTAAGAGATTCACACAATCCATCGATGCACTGGATCTGAGAAGCTATAATGCCCTTAAATCCATGGGCATCACATCATTTAAGAGAATAAGATATTGTCTGCTTCCGCAGTTGGGCCCGCAATTTGCTTCAGTTATATTATACAGATTTGATGTTAATATAAGAGAGGCGTCGGTATTAGGACTGGTGGGAGCCGGCGGAATAGGAACGCCTTTAATATTTGCAATGAATCACTACGATTGGACTACAGCCGGCGCCATCTCATGGGGACTCATTATAATTGTATGGGTGATTGACTTCTGCTCAGTCAGGTTAAGATCCCGCCTTCAATAAGCCGCCCGGCAGCACATGTACAGATGAACAGGTAATCAGCAGCACAGAATAGGGTCCGGAGAAGGCGCTTTCGGGGCTTGAAAAACGCAAGTGATTAGGTATACTTAGCGAAAGAAAAAGGAGAAAGCGAGGTTACGACAATGAAGGTACTTATGCTTAACGGTAGTGCAAGAAAAAATGGCAATACACATCAGATCCTGGAAGAGGCGGGAAGGTTCCTGAACTCCCAGGGCATTGATTATGAGATATTTCAGATCAGCGCGGAGCCTCTCAGAGACTGTATAGGCTGCGAGCAGTGCAGAAAGACCGGAAGCTGCGTATTTACAGACGATCAGGTACACGAATTCATAGAAAAGGCCAAGGAAGCAGACGGATTCGTATTCGGCACTCCTGTATATTATGCCCATCCCAGCGGACGGATATTGTCATTTCTGGACAGAGCGTTCTATGGATCAGGTAAGATATTTGCCGGCAAACCGGGATTTACGGTGGCAGTTGCCAGAAGAGGCGGAACTACGGCTTCTGTTGATGTACTCAGCAAATATTTCGCTATCAGCGGAATGATCTACGTGGGCTCCACATATTGGGGCACTGCTCATGGCGCTAAGCCGGGACAGGTTATGGAGGATGCAGAAGGCCTTAAGACCATGAGAAATTCGGCCGCTTATCTGACATGGGTCATGAAACTGATAGAATCAGGCAAGGCAAATGGCATTGAGCAGCCTGTGATGGAAACCGGAAGTTATACTAATTTTATCAGATAAAGTGGTTGTGTGGCTGCACGCCGAGGTTCACGGCACGTGCTTGCAGCACACCCACAGTTGTACTGCATTCGCAATCCGAGCTATTGCTCTACTTGCTCATGCAGGTTAGACTGTCCGATAGATACGAGTTCGCTCGTGCAAGCACGGCTCACTCGCATCTGTCGTACAGGACTTTTATAACAAATTACAGGATTAATTAATGAGCAGAAGAAAGCACTCTACATATAAGCGATATTACAGAAAAGAATATATTCGCAGCAAGAAAACGTTTATCATTATCGGAGCGATAGTACTGGCGCTATTAATAGCGGCAGCTGTTTTTCTTTATATAAATAAAAAGAACAGTGAGGAGACGGTGTACTACAGCGAACTGGAGGAGTGCTCTCTGCCGACCCTCACAATGGATTATAATGGTCAGGCCATCAACAGGATGTATGGTTATGTCAGGGAAATGGATGCTCATTACATGAGAGACAGTATATTTGTGCTGGATTATGATTATGATATTACCATAGAGGCTCAGCTCTATGGCAATACCGTAAGGGGCCTGGAGTTTTCGCTGACCGATCTTGATGAGGACAAGCTCATACAGAGGCAGACTGTCTCCGAATACACACTGACAGGCAATGACACGATGACTGCTCAGCTGCGGCTTGAGAATATGATTGATGAAAATGAAGAATATTTCCTTGATATCAAGCTGACTGACGGCAATAACAGAGAAATACATTATTATTCCCGTGTTATTAAGGATTCCACAACTAATATGGCGAAGAGCATGGCACTGGTGCTGGAACACCATAATGCCATGTATAACGGGGACAAGGATGACATACTGGCAGATTACCAGACTCCTAACTCTGCGGCAAATGACAGCACCAACTACGGTGATATCTCACTTTATTCGACTCTGGGTTCCATGACATGGGGCACAATGGATGTCTCAGAGGTGGAAGAACCGGTTATAAGTATAATTGACGTGGATAATGATGTTGCATTTTTCAGGCTTGACTATCAGGTGACTCGAACTACAGAAGAAGGCAATGATGAATATTACATTGTGTCTGAATATTATAAAACCAGAATATACGGAGACAAAAAATACATTTTAAG
>CAVBWS010000001.1:0-111877 GCA_963599255.1 Treponemataceae bacterium | reverse complement strand
CCCTTGATGATCATGATGGGGTCGGTAAGGTTCTTGACATCTAAATATCTGCGCAGCTTGCCGGATGAAATGCCATAATACGGTAAACTGGCCTTCTCAACCAGCGATTTTTCAATTCCGTCATAAGAGCCCATGTATTCAATGGTAAATCCGGCCTGTCTGAGTCCGGGAACCAACGCGAGGTTGGGGGTAACGTGTCCAGCAGTTCCGCCGCCGGTTAATAAAATCTTCTTCATAATCTGACTTATATTTTTGAAATTCTTAAATTTATTAGTTCGTATTGGTTAATCTGTTTAGTGAATGCGCAGCTCTTGTGGATGAAAAACATATGGCAGGCGTCCGCACCCGATGGTAGATCCTGCCGGCAGGACTATTTTGATGTGCGCAAGTTCGCAGCATAATATAAAAATGCCGAAGTCATTATACTACGTATATATATTAAAATGAAGTCATAAATTTTGGTGGTATTCCATGGCTTTTTGAGATACAATGAAGGCACGAAAATCCGGATTACGGCGCATTCTGAGCGTCCTTACGATGCCGGTTGAGAAAACAATAATTACATTTGGAATATACATGAAGATTTTAATTAAGAATGGCAAGTTACTCCTCCGGGAGAATGGCAGATATATAACAGCAGACGGTGATATGCTGATTGAAGACCGACTGATCAGCAAGGTGGCTCTGAAGGAGGAACAAGGAAGCATATGCGATAACGCTGACAAGGTCATTGATGCTTCCGGCAAACTGGTTATGCCGGGTCTTATTAATGCGCACACCCATGCATATATGAGTGTATTCAGAAATATGGCAGATGACCTCGACTTCTTCGATTGGCTGGGAACAGTCAATCGAGTTGAAGATTATATGACAGAAGAGGACTGCTATTGGACCACATTGCTGTCGATTATCGAGATGCTGCAGTCGGGAACCACATGTTTCGTAGACATGAATATAAGAAGTGCTAAAAATGGTGCGAAGACAGGCCCTGAGGGTGCCAGTTCGGCAGCTGCAAATGAGAGCGGCATCCGGGCATACATAAGCAGAGGCCTGGTAGGCGAGGCAGATGATAAGGATTCCCTCAGAAGATTCAGGGAATTCTTCGGGGAAGCTGATCTGTATAAAGACGATGATCGTGTGAAGTTCCTGTTAGGACCTCATGCGCCATATTCGGTAATGCCCAGCCTGCTGAAGAAAGTCACAGATTATGGCCATGAGAGGCACATGATGGCGACCATTCACATCTCCGAGAGTGAGACAGAGATGAGAAATATGGCTCAGGATAACGGAGGAATAACACCGGTACAGTATGTTGATAATGGCCGATTATTCGAGCTGCCGGTAATCGCAGCTCACTGTGTTAATGCAACCGATGATGACATTAAGCTGTTTAAAGAAAAAAATGTCAGCGTTGCCATAAACCCGAAGAGTAATATGAAGTTAGGCAATGGATTTGCCCCGGTGGACAGATTCTTGGAAGCAGGCATAAATGTATGCCTCGGAACGGACGGAAGCGGTAGCAATAATACGCAGAATATGTTTCAGGAAATGAACATAGCCTCCCTGGTGTACAAGGGCAAGGAGAAGAAGGCCAAGTGCGTAGATGCAGCGGATGTGCTCGATATGGCAACAGTAAATGGCGCGAAGGCTCTCGGCATGGAAGGAAAGCTTGGAACAATCGCAGAGGGAGCCATCGCTGATATAATAATATTAGATCTCAATGTGCCGCAGTTTGTTCCTAAGAACAATACCGTAAGCGGACTTGTATATTCTGCCAAGGGGTCAGAAGTTGAGACTGCTATAGTAAATGGCAAGGTACTCATGGAAAACAGACAGATTCTCACAATTAACGTGCAGAAGGTTATGGATGAGTGTGAGAAGATTGCGGCAAGACTCAGATGATCAGAATCGTATGCAGACTGTGATTGATTTCAATTGCTCATGCAGTGACAGACTTTTATAGACAGAAACATTTTCACAGCAACACTAACGAGCCGGAGGCTTGTGGGGAAGGGAAACGTATATGAAGAATTTAACAGTTGAATTTGGCGGCATTGATTGGCTCCCGGACGAGGAAGTTGAACAATTTGATGAAGAAGCCCTCTTGGCATATAAAACTTTGGTTGAAAAGTTAGGACCGGGAAGTGAATTTACCGGTTGGGTTGATCTTCCGGTGGACTACGATAAGGAAGAGTTTGCCCGCATCAAGATTGCGGCAGACAAAATCCGCAGTCAGTCTCAGGTATTGATCGTGTGCGGCATCGGAGGATCATATCTGGGAGCAGCAGCTGCAATTGATTTCCTGCGTGGTTCTATGTACAACATGAAACTGCGGGGCGACAGCGAGGCTCAGGATATTGAGGTGTATTTTGTGGGCAATAATCTTACACCGGCATATATAGCAGATGTAATTGATCTTATTGGCGACAGAGATTTCTCAGTAAATGTAATCTCCAAGTCGGGCACAACCATGGAGACATCGATTTCCTTCAGAATTTTCCGTAAAATGCTGGAAAACAGATACGGCAGGGAAGGCGCTGCCGACAGAATATACGCAACTACAGACAGCTGCAAGGGCGCGTTGAAGGCTCTTGCCGATGAGGAGGGATACGAGACCTTTGTAGTTCCTGACGATGTAGGCGGCAGATATTCGGTTCTTACTGCAGTAGGTCTGCTTCCGATAGCGGCAGCAGGATGTGATATAGATTCACTGATGGAGGGTGCAGCTTCCATGCGTGAGGAGCTGATGGCAGACCCAGAAGAGATCAATGAGGCCATGGCATATGCAGCACTGCGTCAGCAGTTATATGATTGGGACAAATACATTGAGATATTTGCTAATTATGACCCGGACTTAAGATTATTCGGAGAATGGCTTAAGCAGCTCTTCGGTGAGAGTGAGGGCAAGGAAGGCTATGGCATCTTCCCTGCATCGGTAAGCTATACATCGGATCTTCATTCCATGGGACAGATGATCCAGCAGGGCGAGAGAAATATCTTCGAGACAGTAATTAATATCGAGTCAGAACCTGCGGATATCGTAATTCCTGAATTCGATGATGATTTTGACGGATTCAAATATTTAGAAGGCAAGCCGGTTGCTGTGCTGAATCAGACAGCAGTTGACGGCGTTGCAATGGCGCATATTGACGGCGAGGTGCCGCAGGTATATATCGGCGTTGCAGGCAAGGATGAATTCAGTCTGGGAGAATTGTTCTATTTCTTCGAGTTCGTATGCGGTGTAAGCGCGTATATTGAAGGGGTTAATCCATTCAATCAGCCGGGAGTAGAGGCTTACAAGAAAAATATCAAGGAATTGCTGAGCAAATATATGGATTAATCCTCTTCTATGATTTGGATTTCCATGAAGTCAAATGCAATCGCTTCAATGAAGTTATCCTGTGTAAATCTTGTGCGTGAACGGCGTTTGAATTCTGTGATATTAGTATTGAGCCAGATGGGCTCTGAAAGGTCAAAATGAAGGCAAATCTCAGTGATAGCAGAAAAAACCTTATGGGTGCGGGTATCCTCAGACGGATTCTCCACAGTAAGGTCAGCGATCATCTTATTGTTTTTGTATAATTTGCCCCAGAGTCTAAACATGCGGAGATTATAACATAGGGGACGTATGAATTAAAAGCGAAAGTAACTGAAACCTGTGTGCCTGGAATCGCGGTGCATAACTGGCTGAACGTTTGCGCCGGGTGAGGTATCAAGGGAATATTTATTTATGAATGACGAGATAAGAAAACTAAAAGACTGGATCGATGCCAGTGATAATATAGTGTTCTTCGGCGGTGCCGGAGTGTCTACTGAGAGCAATATACCGGACTTCAGAAGTGTGGACGGATTGTACAATCAGGAGTATGATTATCCGCCGGAGACAATCTTAAGCCATACATTTTTTATGAGAAATCCTGAGGAATTCTACAGATTCTACAAGAATAAGATGCTGATACTGGATGCTAAGCCTAATGCAGCGCATTATAAGCTGGCAGAGTGGGAGGCTCAGGGCAAGCTGAAAGCGGTAATTACTCAGAATATTGACGGGCTTCATCAGGCAGCAGGCAGCAGAAGGGTATATGAGCTGCATGGTTCGGTTCATAGGAATTACTGCATGAAGTGCGGTCATTTCTTCGGTCCTGAATATATAAAAACGGCTGAGGGTGTGCCTTATTGCAGTGAATGCGGTGGCATGATCAAGCCGGATGTTGTTCTCTATGAAGAGGGACTTGACAACGACATCGTTACGGGTGCCATAAGGGCGATTGCAGAGGCAGATGTCCTCATAATCGGCGGAACCAGCCTGGTTGTATACCCGGCAGCGGGACTTATAGATTATTATCGTGGGAATAAGCTGGTGCTGATAAACAAGAGCAGCACATCAAGAGATAAAATGGCAGATTTAATAATAAATGACAAAATAGGTGAAGTCTTTTCACAATTATAATGGAGGTGCAGATATATGGATAACTTTTTAGAAAGCGGACGAGACAAGCTGACAGAGATTAAGACAGCCATTGCGGATGCAGCAACAAAAGAAGAAGAATTCAAAGATATCGACAAAACACTTAAGGCCAGACAGAAGGAATATGATATCCAGAGAAAACGAGTAGATGAGAAGATAAATTCTGCTATTAAGAAGGCACGCACTGAGTTAGAAAAGGGATTTGATGAGCAGATAAATACTGCAGAAAAGGCTAAAAAGGAAGCAGAGCAGCAGAAGAAGACCGCCAAAGCCGAAGCTATAAACAGAAGAATGCAGATAGAAAATTCTGCATTGATAGATGAAAATAAAGTTATGTCGGCTGAGATTGACAGCCGTTTCAAGGAAAGCAAGGTTCCATTTATCTGCAAATGCAGATTATATTATATGCTCTTCCTGCCGTCTAAGAAGATTGATTATGTAGTATGCGCTGCAGCATTATTGATATTTGCCGGACTTATTCCGTTCATTGTTACGAGATTTATTTCCTCCACTGCATTAGTAGTTATCATGTGGATATTGATCGCGATATTTTTCGGGGCAATATATTTTCTCGTTGCAGCCTTGAGTAAGAAAGGCGAAAAAAACGATACGATCGTTAAGATGCGTGTAAATATCGAAAGAATAAGTGACAACAAAAAGTTCATCAAGAAGAGAAACAAAAATATTAAGGCAGACCCTGATGAAAGTCAGTACGATCTGGCTGAATTCGATGCTCAGCTTGATGAGGCCAAGAATCAATTAGATGATGTTCTTGCCCGCAAGGACCAGGCAGTGAAGAATTTCGAGGAGGTTGAGTCTGTCAGCATTCGTGATAAGGTTGAAAATGAAAACGCTGACATGTTCAGTGAATTGAACAAGGACATTACAAGAATGACTGAAGATCGCAATACTAAGGATACAAGCCGTAATGAGGCAGCAGCTCTTGTTGCTGATTATGCAGCTCAGTTGGGGGATAAAAACATGAAGGCTGACAAGATTGATGAACTCATCAGCGCCTTTGATGATCCTTCAGTTACAACGATCAATCAGGCACTGGATTTTGTGAAAAATAAAAATAAATAATGCCGATTTCGGCACATGTGAACATAAACTGATGAGTGCCGTGAACCTCGGCGTGCAGACACTCGTCTTGTTGAATTATGCCGTTCATGGCACACCTCAAAATATCTCATGACTTCGCGTAAAAAAGAACGAAAACACAATAAGAATAAGGGACATTCGGTTTCGGACAATCGCCGAAATTCACAAATGTCAGAAAGCAGCCGCCAGAGGGCGGCTGCTTATGGTTCTGCGCGCAGTCAGAAGGAGCCTACCGGAAATGTAAGGCAGACCATCAGTCAGCTGGGGCAGAGCGACCTGCAGCGGCTTAAGACCGGCGGCAGTAGCATGGCTGAATATGAGGCGGCTGCCAGTCAAAAATACCGCAGAGTCGAGGATCACTATGGAAGGGAAGGCCACAGAGAGTATTATGATGGTCGCAGCAGTAGCGTTAATGATTACGGTGAGTATGAGGAATCTAGGGCTGACAGGTATAGTGAGAGCGTGAACCGCCAAAATGATGGCTATAATTACAGAACTGGTGAACAAGAAAATTATGCCCACAGAGACTTGTATGCAGATGAATATAGTGACAACTATGATGCATATGATGACAGCCGGGATGTATATAACGAGTATAACAGCCGCAGCATGACAGATTATGACGGCTATACTGACTATTATGATGATTATGAAAAAGATGAGTCAGAATATGAACATTCAGAGAGCCGCAGATCAATAGACGGGCATCAACGATCCAAGAAGAAGGGTGCAGGCAACAAAAATCGCAGAAAGCGCAGAGAGAGACAGAAACAAAAATCAGGACAGACAAGAAACAGGTCGGCAAGTCGTGACAGGTCAGGCAGCAGAAGGTCAGAACAAGAGAGACGAAAGACTGTTCAGCAAAAATCCGGCAAAGCGAAAAAACGCAGAAGATTAAAGCGAAATATAAACAGGAAACCGATCATCATAACCATGCTGATATTTATTATAACAGCAGCTCTGGTTGTCGGAATTGTCCTGTTCATTAAGTATAGAACATTTGCCGGATATACAACCTCATCAACGCTGAATATCAGTAATTCAGAAAATGCTGTTCAGTATTACAAATACGCAGACGGTTACCTGAAATGTTCGAGTAACGGGGTTACATATTTTGATGAAAGCCGCATAATATGGAGCGAAAGCGCCTCGATGATACAGCCGGTTGTAGATATTTGCGAAAATTATATTGCGGTGGCAGATACATCTAAAAAGAGCGTCTTTATCTACGACAAAGCGGGATTAGTAAATGAAATCGTTTTAAATTATAATGTAACGGATGTTGAGATCTCAAAACTAGGCGTGGTCGCAGTGTCCAGCAGCGATGGAGATATTAGTTATCTGCAGATATTTGATAAGAACGGTAATGAGATCATGGTACAGAAGAGCCTGCTTTCATCTCAGGGATATCTTATGGACATAGCCATGTCTGACAACGGAACTAAGCTGGCAGCGATCTTCGTAACTGTAGCCCAGGGAACGCTGGATTCTAAGGTGGTATTTTATGATCTGTCAGGCGAGGAGCCTGTTACAACTACATTTGACCAGTATGAGTCGGTGTTGCTGGCAAATGTACATTTTCTTGCCAATAACATCATAAGCGTAGTGGGCGATACAGCCATGTCAATTTATACATTTGAGGAAAGTCCGGAACTGGTATACGAGGATCTTGCATTCGCAGGAGAGATCAGGTCGCTGTTTTACAGTGATAAGTATATCGGCATGTTGGTTGAAAATTCTGAGTCAGACAGCAATTATGACATCAAGGTATTTGACCGTACCGGCAATATGCAGTTTGAGATGGGTCTGGAGAAGGCATATAGTCATATTACATTTGCCGGCAGCAACGTACTGTTGTATTCGGATTCGGAGTGCGAGATGTATTCATTTGCCGGCGTATGTAAGTTTACATATAGATTTGAAGAGACAATTAATGCGCTTATGTCTGCAAATGGCCGCGACTTTATATATGCCACAAGCGGCGAGACCAAGATTATACGCTTGCAGTAGAATAGAGAAGGGGATATAAATGAGTGCTTCAATGATAGCAACAATTGCAGTAGTAATATTTCTGGCAGTATTCCTTGTGATTGGATTTTATAAGGGATTTTTGAGGGTTGTCCTTACCACATTTTCACTTATAATTACCCTCGTTCTGGCAAGTATGCTGACTCAGCCATTGGAAAATTATGTTGAAAACAATACTGTTATAGGCCCGAGGGTTAAAACACAGATTGAAAATTATGTCAGCGAAAATATGGACTCATTAACGACGGGCGTATCAAATGTTGAAAATAACTTCATCGATTCATTGCCTGTGACAGAGTCAATGAAAACTGATCTGAAGTCGGGCAATACATTGGCTAATTACGTAGATGAGGGTGTGTCTAATTTTGCTGAATATATAGCGGTAAATCTTACAACGCTGATTCTTAAGATCCTGTGTTATGTAGTGCTGTTTATAGTGATTTTCATAGTGATCAGACTGATATTGCGGCTGTCACGCATTATAAACCACATTCCTATAATAGGCGGTGTAAACAGGATAATCGGTGCTGTATTTGGATTGGCTGAGGGCGTTTTATTCTTGTGGCTGATCAGCATGGCTATCATGATGCTCTCAGGCACAGAGTTTGGCATAAGCTGCCAGAAAGTCATTGCAGACAGCCAGTTTCTTACATTTATCTATGAGAACAATTACCTCGTGTCAATAGTGGACATCATTGTGGGGGTATTCAAAAAATAACGCTTTGTCCGTCATATATGCATGCTCTCGAGAATATGATCGAGGGCAGGATTTTTATTGTCTTCAAGCCAGTCAATTTCCAGATCCATGACTTCCGCCGAACCGTCTGCCTTAATGAGAGGAATGATCCGCAGATCCTTGTTATTTCTGTACAATCTGACAATGTATTCCGGCAGGATACTTATGCCGAGACCGACTGAGATCATTAAGAGCAGTGTCTCAGGATTGCCCTCCATGGCAGTGATGTCAGGATAATATCCGCCGCGCTCATAGATAAGGATGGATTCTTCCATCTGATCCTTAGGCCTGGTGGAAGGTTCCATCATAATAAATTTCTCATTTCTTAAATCTTGATAGGTCAGGCTTGTTTTACCGGCCAGCTGATGAGTGGCAGGAAGTACGGCCAGTACAGGATAGCTTTTCAGGTATCGGTGATCAATACCGATGAAGTTTCTGACCAGCGGAGATATGGTAATTATCATGTCACACTCGTGCTTTCCCAATTTCTCGAAGAGTACACTCATATTGTTGTGAAACAAATGCAGCTGGATAGAAGGGTAGGCATTATGAAAATATCGCAGCGGATCTGCAAAATCGCTCTGGCCAAATCCGCTGATATAACCAATGGTAAGGTCGCCCTGGATTCCTTCTGTAACAAGTCTGGCCAATCTAATGGCATCGTTATTGCGTTCGAGCAAAATCCTTGCCTCGTTAAGGTATACCTTACCGGCGGCAGTTAATTCGACATGATGCTTGTCCCTGGTAAATAGGGGAACTCCCACAGTCTTCTCCAGAGCATGGATCTGCTGTGTCATCGCCGTCTGCGAGATGAAGCAATTGGCGGCAGCCTTGGTAAAATTAAGAGTTTCTGCAACATTTATGAAGTAGGTTAGTTGATTGAAATTCATGACAGCTTTCCTCTGCAAGTTATGTATCGCGTTGTCTCGATAAACCAAATAAATCAGAGCCTATATATGCGTGCCGGGACTGCGCCGTCCCGGCACGCAGTATCAATCGTAGACTCTAATGCAAGTTGTCTCGACGTATGGAACTTGGTAATAAGTTTATCTTATCAAGTAACCGTATATTATCATTTCACAATCCATAATTACAAGTATATACTGCAAGCAAATGTTATGACAGAGCTGCGAAAAAACTTTTGGAGTAAATATTCACGATCATATCGTACTTTTAAAAGGACAGCCCGGCAGCACCAGAATTTCGGAGGAAAAGAAGATGAGTACAGAAAAAATCCCATACAAGATTTACCTTAGTGAAGATGAGATTCCTAAGCAATGGTACAATGTGCGTGCTGACATGAAGATTAAGCCGGCACCATTGTTAAATCCTGGCACTTTGCAGCCCCTTAAGGCTGAGGAGCTGGCACCGATTTTCTGTGAGGAATTAGTTAAACAGGAATTGGACGATGAGACAGCATATGTGGATATTCCGGCAGAGATTCAGGAATATTATAAAACATACAGACCGTCACCTACCATGAGAGCTTATCATTTGGAGAAGGCATTAGGAACACCGGCCAAGATTTATTATAAATTCGAAGGCAATAACACCAGCGGCAGCCACAAGCTGAATTCTGCCCTTGCCCAGGCATATTATGCTAAGAAGCAGGGCCTTAAGGGAGTTACTACGGAGACCGGAGCAGGTCAGTGGGGCACAGCACTGTCAATGGCCTGTGCATATTTTGATCTGGACTGCAAGGTATTCATGGTTAAGGTTTCTTATGAGCAGAAGCCATTCCGTCGAGAAGTAATGAGAACCTACGGTGCAACGGTTACACCTTCACCTTCTGATACAACAGAGGTGGGACGTAAGATTTTAGCCGAACATCCCGGCACGACAGGAAGCCTCGGCTGCGCTATTTCGGAGGCCGTTGAAGTAGCCACAAGCAATGAAGGATACAGATATGTATTAGGCAGCGTGTTAAATCAGGTTCTTCTGCATCAGTCAGTTATCGGACTTGAGGCCAAGGCAGCATTAGATAAATATAATGTCACCCCGGATATTATCATCGGATGTGCAGGCGGCGGCTCTAATCTGGGTGGATTAATAGCACCATTTATGGGAGAAAAGCTGCGGGGAGAGAAGGATTACAGGATAATCGCAGTTGAGCCTGCATCTTGCCCGAGCTTTACCAGAGGACGATTTGCTTATGATTTCTGCGATACTGGTATGATCTGCCCGCTTGCTAAGATGTATACTTTAGGCAGTGGATTTATCCCGTCACCTAACCATGCAGGCGGCCTCAGATTCCATGGCATGAGCACGATTTTATCACAGCTGTATCATGACGGATATATGGAGGCAAGGTCAGTAGAGCAGACCTCAGTATTCCAGGCGGCGGAGCAATTTGCCCGTGCAGAAGGTATACTTCCGGCTCCGGAGAGCTCACATGCTATCAGAGCTGCCATCGATGAAGCGCTCAAATGTAAGGAGACTGGTGAGGAGAAGACTATCTTATTCGGACTTACCGGAACAGGATATTTTGATATGTTCGCATATGAACAGTTCCATGACGGAACGATGACAGACTACATTCCGACAGATGCAGACCTTCAGAAGGGATTTGATGGAATCCCGAAATTCCCGGGAAATGAATAATTGAAAAATGAATGTTAAATAAAAAAATAGCCCGTTCGGTTTCTTTACACACGAACGGGCTATTGATGAATTTCCTGAAGCTTCACTGTATAACCTCCTTGAACTTATTCAGTTCGATCATAAACTACTCGTTTTAAATTAACATTTATTAAAAATTAACATCTATTTAAATTTACAGGTTATCCAAACTTACGAGTAACTCAAACCACCACCTTTTAAATTTTTATGAGAATATATTGTTTATTTATCCGATCTATGGATCGCTGTCTTATCTGCAAACTATCCTCATTCCTTGTGATTCAGATTACAAGTTATTCAAATTACGAGTTATCTAAACAATCTATATTTAAAATTATGATTCATTTAAAACTACAACCTTCACCTACTGTAAGTAACTAAAAATTTGATTCTATCTGAGGATCCATTCGATTTAATCACATAACCTGCTTTAATTTATCTACCTTAAATATAATCTATTTACGATTCAGTTTGTTTAAATAATGATTCATTCAGATATTGTATAAATCTAATTTTTATTTACTTGAAAGTAACTAGCCCATGGGACTGCACCTCGCTTTCGTATATATTTCATTGACATCAGTGGCTGCTGTTATTTGTTTATACATTCACCTTCTCATAAGTGATATCGGCCCCCGCAAGTCATGACTCCTATCAATGAAGAAGAAATCCTCCTTGCTATTATTGATATCACACCCCCTAGTTACAGCCGAGCTACTGATATCCGAGCGGTTATTGTTGATAATTATTGCTTTAACTACTTTGTTACTTAACCAACCGGTATCTCATTGATACCTGTTATTTTCAAATCATTTATTGCTGTCTCTCGTTACCATCCTAACGAATCTTCAGTAACCGCTTCGTTTCGTTTCCGTCGCCGCTTCGAGCTTTTACGCTTTTATTTTTTGAAGCTTGTCTCTGTTTCTGTCTGAATAATACAAGGCTTTTTTAGCTGCGTCAATGCTTTTGAAGGTACTAAAAAAGAACATTACTAAATGCTTGATTTGTATTCACTTTTATACAATGCTGTGTTATTATTCAAATGTTGCGGGTCATTTTAATGACCTTTTTTATTTCTTGACATAGTGTTTGGTGATGATATAATACCACCGTTGCGCAAACCGACAGTTCATTAGTACCTTCCTGTCGTTAAATAAAACCGGGACTGTTCATTTTGGTGAAACAGGTTCCGTGAAATGCTGAATGTGTTTCACGGTATATATGTTTGATCTTTTTGACGGCCTCGCTTATGCGGGGCCTTTTTTTACGAAAAAATGAGCTGATCAGCCTTGTTCTGTATGGCTATTTTAGAAAAATTATAATAGAGTGGTAGGGGAAACATATGTCTAATGAATTGATTTTTTTGCTATCGGTACTTGTGTACCTGGGATGTGTAGTGCTGTTTTATAAGCTGTTTGGCAAGAATGGCTTGTATGCGTTTTCGGTATTTGGAACGATTTTGGGTAATATTGCTGTATGCAAATGTGTGGATATATTCGGCCTTTCAACAACTGCCGGAAATGTTCTGTATGCATCAACGTTTTTAATCACGGATATTTTATCGGAAAATTATGGTAAGAAAGAAGCGCAGAAGGCAGTAAAATACAGTCTTGCAACGATGCTCCTGTGGATTGTAGGAACTCAGCTCCTGCTGTGGCTTACGCCTAATGCAAATGATATGGTAAGCTCAAGTATGGACGGATTATTTGCACTGGTGCCTCGTGTTACGATTGCCAGCGTGGTTGGGTACATATGCAGCCAGAGTCTGGATGTTATGCTGTATCATGCGATATGGAAGAAGAGCGGCGGCGGCAAGGAGAAGATGTGGCTTAGGAATAATGGTGGTACGCTTATCAGCCAGGCGATTGATACTGTAATATTTACGACTCTGGCGTTCTGGGGAACATATCCGACGAATGTTTTTATCAGCATTCTGCTTACGACGTATCTGTTTAAGGCAATTGTAGCGCTGCTTGATACTCCGTTTGCATATCTGGCAAGAAAGATTACGCCTGTAGCAAGTGCAGAGTAGTGGACTGCGCTATCCCGGCACGCACATGAAATAGACATATTATATGCGTGCCGTGAACCTCGGCGTGCAGCCACTGCTCGAAAACTCCTTCGCTGATGTGTCATAAAAGTCCCGGACAGCGGAAGCACAGCTACACAAGTTTACTTATGTAGCTGTGCTTCCATTGGACGGGCTAGACGACATGAGCAAGTAGGACGATAGTCCGGATTGCGAAGGTCGTCGGGATTGTGAAAGCACAAAGTGCGAAACAATCCCTCTTTTGTTATATATTTTATCAGTGGATTGCGTTATATACGTCATGCGTGCCGGGGACTTCAGTGTGTGATGAATGTTTGTGAACATTAGAATAGTGAGGAACTGATTATGAGTGAAACTGTAAAAAGAGAAAAAGAAGGACTAACCAAGCTGGGAAGTCAGGGCACGAAATACAGCATGGATTATGATCCGGGGGTTCTGGAAACATTTGTTAATAAGCATCCGGGAAACGATTACTTTGTTAAATTCAATTGTCCGGAATTTACCAGTCTGTGTCCGATCACCGGACAGCCGGATTTTGCGACAATTACCATATCTTATGTCCCGGGAGAGCGTATGGTAGAAAGCAAATCTCTGAAGCTCTACCTGTTCTCGTTTAGAAATCATGGCGACTTTCACGAGGATGTTGTTAATATCATAATGAAAGACCTGATTAAATTGATGGATCCGAAATATATTGAAGTATGGGGCAAATTCTTACCGCGAGGCGGGCTGTCAATCGATCCTTACTGCAATTATGGTCAGCCGGGTACGAAGTGGGAGCAGGTTGCCTGGGAGAGAATGACCCACCATGACATGTATCCTGAGAAAATAGACAATAGATAAAATTGATAACAACACTTTGTGCTGTCCATGCACAGCAAGCTGTGCACGGACAGCACCTAATGTTATGTTTTTCTCTTCGGAGTTTAAGAGAAAAAAGGAATAGAAGGTAACGACCCCATATATTCCAGCTCTTGGCATATTGGTAACTGTAAAAACCGCTATGCCTGTGGCAATATACAGCTAATCTGAGAAATGAACAAGGAATGACACATCTGCTGTGTCGTCTTATCGATAGTGCCACAAATAAAGCTGCTCATGAATGCAGCACCATTAAGATCTTTTTAGTTGTTCCTCTCTCTTTTTGCTTTCGTGTGTTGTATTTTGTAGCACTCCAGCTGCAGCTCAAACTTGCAATTTCAACGCTGCTACTCCACTATATATGCTTTTTGACGGCTTGTCAACCAGAAACCATGTACAAACTTTAATACAATAGCGATTTCCGAAAGAATTGCCTGGTGAGAGTCGTATTTCTCTGCAATTTATGGGAAAAGATGTTCTGATAGTTTCCCAATTTCCACAGAAACATGGTCGACTAAAATCAGATGGTCGATTATAATTATGATTGATTTGGCTTGAAAATCTGAAGATACATAGTCGAAGAGTAATGATGAAGCAGAAAATAGTTGCATCAAGATCATAAAAATATTGATAACAGAGTGTACATAAAAATAGGTAAAAATAATGATATCAGCCAGGGAAGCCAAAGAAAGATTGATAAAGGGAAATGAAAAATACCTATATGCGAGACAAAATGACGGAGATATATCCCCGGAGATACGTAAGAAGACCTGCGAGGAAGGGCAGCATCCTTATGCGATAGTGCTGTGCTGTTCGGATTCGAGAGAGGTTCCGGAGGCCATATTCTCTGCAGGGATAGGAGATCTGTTTGTCATTCGTGTTGCAGGAAATGTGGTAGATTCCCATCAATTGGGCAGCATCGAATATGCGGCGGATCATTTGGGGTGCAAGCTGGTTGTAGTGATGGGACATGATCACTGCGGCGCGGTGGAGGCGGCCATACACCATGATCCGGACGGCCATATAAAATTTATCACGGACGAGATCAAACTGGCAATCGGAAACGAAACTGATGAATACAGAGCATCATGTCTTAATGTAATGCGCAGCGTCAGGATCATTGAAGAAAACAATGATATGCGTATCCTTGAGGATGATGGACTCAGGGTAGAGGGTGCGATCTACCATCTAAAGACAGGACGAGTGGACTTTCTGCAGTAATCGACTGGCAGGACTGCGCAGTAAGAAATTCGACGGCTGTGAGTTGTCTCGATTTTAAAGGTGTTGGTCGGTACTTTCGAAGCAGAAGAGGTTAAGAAATGGTGAAATGGGACAACTGCTGCCTACTGGTATCTTCGAAGCTGACGATGTTGAGCAATATTGAAATGTGACAGTCGCAGCTTACTGACATCCTTGAGACAGGCGATGTTGAGAAACATCGAATTGTAACAGCCACTGCTGGGGATCTTAGATTGCAGGAAAGTTAAAACGGATATGAAATATATAGATGATGAAATCAGAAATGACTATACCAGGCTGACACAGCTGTTAATAGAGAAGCATCTGACGATTACTACAATGGAATCTGCGACGGCGGGACAGATAGCATCGCTTATTACAGATACGGAAGGCTCATCTGCAGTGCTTAAAGGGGCATTTGTGACGTACTGTAATGAAGCGAAAATTATGCAGGGAGTTCCGACCGGGATAATTGAAAAGTATACGGTTTATTCAAAGGAAACCGCGTCAGCCATGGCGATGGC
Source organism: Treponemataceae bacterium (assembly GCA_963599255.1). Lineage (GTDB taxonomy): Bacteria > Bacillota > Clostridia > Lachnospirales > Lachnospiraceae > RGIG5612. Next base: position 96,251 of record CAVBWS010000001.1, on the reverse strand, counting down.
CTGCGCTACGGCCTATGGTGCGGATATTGGAATCGGTGTAACCGGAACCATGGGTAATATTGATCCGTCTAATGAGGCAGCTTCTGTACCGGGACATGTATATTTTGCGATTTGTTTTAAGGGCAGTGTACAAGCTTTTCATACAGAGATCCCGCCGCAGCCAACCAGGCTTATGTACAAGCTGGCAGCAGCGAAGGAAGTCTGCGACAGGCTTATGACTTTGTTGATATAATAAAAATTTCAAGTTAAAGTAAGCAGATAAATTTGTGAAGAACAGGAATATAGATGGGTTGTGATCTTAGGGAGAGGCAGTGATATGGACGATAAAAAGATACTTAGTGCATTGATTGGTCTAGCGGGTGCCATGAGCAACAATGGACGAACAGATACTACGGATGCAGTAGTAATGGATACACTGATCTCTGAGAAGTCAGACGATACAGATATTGAAAAGGCAATTGAGAAAATCCATAATGAAAAGAATAAAATCTCTCCAAATTGTGCATCCTGCATGAACCCATGCGGGAACACCTCCGACTATGATATGTCGCACTGGCACGAATGCGGGCCGGAGATATTGCGAGCCAAGGAACATACCTGGTCGGAGTTAAAGAGAGTAGTTTTAGAAAAATATAATGAAGGAAAAAGAATGCTGCCGGACGTGGCATACAAGATAATCGTTTATCTGGGATATGACATGGAATCGGCAAAATACAGCAATTTGTTGGAGGAATTACGAAGATGGTAAGACAGATCATTCACATTGATAAGGAAAAATGTAACGGATGCGGCGCATGTGCAGATGCGTGCCATGAGGGTGCAATTGCAATGATCGACGGTAAGGCTGAGCTTATCCGTGACGATTATTGTGATGGCATGGGAGATTGCCTTCCTAACTGCCCGACAGGAGCCATAACATTTGAAAACAGAGAAGCTGCAGATTATGACAGGGCAGCAGTTGAGGAGAATATGAAGAAGCGAGCCGCGGCTGCACAAAATAATGCAGAACATCATGATCACGGCGCAGTGCATCAGACAGCAAATGCTACTGCCGGTCATATGGCAGAGCATCATCACGGAGGCGGATGCCCGGGGGCTAAAGTTCGTGAGATGAACAGAAGGGCAGAGAGTCTGGCTTCGGCAGCTTCATGTGCGGCACCTGTTCAATCACAATTATCCAACTGGCCGGTACAGATCAAGCTGGCTCCTATCCAGACATCATATTTTAATGGCGCTAAACTTCTTATTGCAGCTGACTGCACCGCATATGCATATGCGAATTTTCATCAGGAATTTATAAGAGGTAAGGTTACACTGATCGGATGTCCTAAGCTGGATGCTGTTGATTACAGCGAGAAACTGACAGAGATCATAAGAAATAATGACATTAAGAAAGTTACAATTATCAGAATGGAAGTTCCATGCTGCGGAGGCCTTGAGATGGCTGCTAAGAAGGCTCTTCAGGCCAGCGGCAAGTTCATTCCGTGGCGAGTTGTGACCATCGGCATTGACGGGAATATTCTGGATTGATGCCAGATATTCAGCCTGAATTTAGAGTAAGAATGCGACTGTGCCGGGGCTGCACGCCGAGGTTCACGGAACAGTCGTGTTCTGATATGAGTTTACTGAATCAATCCGGCAAATATCGGTGCCAATATAACCGTCATTACACCGCTGATCGCAATTGACAGTGAACTCATGGCGCCTTCGATCTCACCCATTTCCATGGCCTTGGCGGTACCAATAGCATGTGCCGATGTACCCAGACCCAGCCCCTTGGAAATGGGTTCTTCTATTTTGAAGATCTTATAAATAAAGTCTGCAATGATATTGCCTATGACACCGGTGATAATGATAACTGCAACAGTTATGGTTACATATCCGCCCAGTTCCTCGGAAACACCCATTCCGATGGCAGTTGTGATGGACTTCGGAAGCATGGTTACATATTCTGTGTGTGACAGGTGCATTATCTTAGCAATAACAAATATTGTAATAAGACTTGTCAGCACACCGCTTAATATTCCGAAAAATACGGCCTTATAATTTTTCTTCAGCAGCTGCCACTGCTCGTACATCGGAATGGCAAGGCAGACCGTGGCAGGAGTTAAAAACCAGCTGATGTATTTGGCACTTTCATTGTAGGCTTCATAGTCTACATGTGCGATCAGCAGAACTGCTATAGTAATTATGATTGAAATAAGCAGCGGATTTAAAAATCCCAGCTTAAATTTTTTCTTGAGAAAATCACCTATAAAATATGCTATAAGACTAAGTGCTACACCGGCAAATGCGGAGGTTTGGAAAAATTCATTCATTGTGAGGTATTATCCTTTGTGTATTTTGTGAGAAGCCATTTGCGGATGGCTTACAATATCTGGAAAATAATTATTCGGCATCATTTTTGCCGCGTTTTCGCTCAAGGCGAATGATTCTCTGAGAGACACGGCCTGTAACAACCATAACTGCAATAAGGACAACCACAGTTACAACTGATGCAGGAACCAGTAACGGTGAGAGAACATTCCAGGAGGCCATAAGCTGAACTCCGGCAGGAATGAACATAACCGGCATTATCTGTATGAGAAATGTTCCTGCATCACGTACAGCATCAAGCTTAATGGCGCCGCTCAGCAGGCAGACAAATAAAATCACCATGCCGTAGATACTTGCGGGAATCGGAAGAGGAATAAGTGCTTTGAGAACTTCTCCGATGAGAGAGATTGTTAGTATAATCAAAAATTGCTTTAAATATTTCATACTTGACCCTTCTGTAGCTATAATTAGAACTTAAGACCGCTGCCTCGGGGGCGTTTTTGACTGTATCGTCATGATTTGCATGTCAATTTGTTCTGCAAAAAAAAGCATATCCGCTATTATACAACCAATAATTGCTCAATCAACAGAAATAATGGACAAGTTGTAACTTTTAAGGCGCGGGGAAATTGGTAAAACTCAACGAGTTTTGTTTGCCATGCTCGCCGAAACTCCTTTTAAAAAGGGCTGGGCTGATATATAATGCTCGTGCGGCTGAATCGGGGTGTAGCTCCTCTTGCCAAGATCAACCCGTTTGTACTTGAATGATTCACCGCAGGTATGCAGGAATTTAATAGTTATCACTGGAAAGGGGAACATTATGGAAGAAACATTGAGAAGGATCCTGGGCGAAGCGACAGATCTGGATATGACTAATGTATCAAGCGCTGTCATTTATACAATGCTGGTCATAGCAGGACTGTTAGTGCTTGTTTCTATATATGCATTGATCGTAGAAATAGTCCTGGGAATTAGGTATGTAAAATACAACAAAAGAAAAAACAGCTGCGGCAAAACCGGTGAGCAGGTGGCCAGAGAAATCTTAGACAACAATGGTCTGTCTTGGATTAAGGTGTCAAAATCCGGCTCGTTTTTATTCGGAAACAGCTACAGCCATTATTTTAAGAAAGTACGTCTCAGAAGACGTACTTGGCAGAAGGACAGCCTGACATCACTTGCAATGGCGTCTCAGAAGTCTTCGCTGGCAATCCTTGACAAAGAAGGAGATGCGGACATGAAGATGCGAGTAAAGCTTACACCATTGATCTATGTAGGACCTCTTGCGTTTGTTCCGCTTATCATTATCGGATTGGTACTGGATATATTGATCTTCGATTCATCTTCAGGTCATGCGGTTATTGTTTGTTCAATAATAGGACTTGTAATTTATCTGATTTCATTTGCCATGTCTGTCTATGAACTTAGGACAGAGAAGAAGGCTCAGGTAAGAGCAATCAAGATCATGAGTGAAGAAGGCTTGGCAACAGCGGAAGAGATCGAGATGTGTAAGGCTCTCTTCAAACTCTACAATATAGAATATATAAATAATATGATCATAGCGCTCCTGGAGCTTATCTACAGAATTTTGCAGATTGTTATGTATGCTCAGGGAAGCAAATCTTCCACATCAAACTAATAAGAATAGATTAACATAAGACGGCGCATAGCAGATAAGTCAGCTATGCGCCGTTTGGCGTTGATTAAAATATCCCTTTATAGAACTTGTGTTGTCTTACGCTTGAGCCCCGTACTAAGAACTGTCAGGAAGATATAAATCCATGTCATTCATCCAGACATAAACAATTTTCCCTCGCATCGAGAGAACTCAGGACGACATGAATCTATATATTGCCTTGGCGACACCGTCATGGTTGTTATCATCTGTAGTAAAGTCAGCGAGCTCCTTGATCACGGGTCTGGAATTACCCATAGCGACGGAAATGCCTGCTTGTTTCATGAAGCCGATGTCATTAACACTGTCTCCGATAGCCATGGTCTCCTCTTGACTGATGCCTAACATCTGCGCAAGTGAGATAAATGAAGAGCCCTTGTCAGCATCCGGAGCTGCCATCTCGAATTCATCCTCCACCATCCTATGGATCATCGCATTCGGAGCAATGGTTTTGAATAAGGCTTCGGCGGTATCGCATTCCTTCGGATCGGCGAAATGAAACCAGATATTTTCCACGCAGTCGTAGTTTAAGCGTATATCATTGGCTGATGAGAAAAATCTCGATGGCTGGTTCAGAAAAGATACAATATCATCCACAGGCTTACGGCTGTCCTCTACATATTCCTCAAGATTAGAACCCTCGAATACTGATTTGATCAGGTGGAATTCCTTCACCTCGCTGTATCCGGTGCCATTTACAAATATGCTGTACAGCTGGCCGAAAGTGGCCGCATGCTTAACAGCTTCTTCTGCTACGTTTCGTGAGAGAAAATGCGCTTCACATACCGAATTGCTCACGGTATCGGTTATAACGGCGCCGTTTGATGTGATGGCATATCTTATATCGGTATTGTCAAAAATGAATTTCGGTATGCCCGTCAGGGGACGACCTGTTACCGGTACAACCACGATTCCGGCGTTAACTGCAGCTTTTATGGCATTGCCCACTGCCTCTGACATTTGTTTCTTACTATTAAGGACCGTTCCGTCCAGGTCCAGTCCGATCATCTTTATTGGCATAATTTTTCTTAATTCTTTCGTATGATAGAAATATTTTTCAAGTATAAACCAAAGAAATTGTTAAGACAAGCAAGACTGTGACTACGTGTATAAAAACCTGTATAAATGGTATGCATAAGCAAACGACAGAGATGGTGCGCTTCACTCATTGAGAATTGCCCGTATAAATTCTGTGCAAAATGTGAAGCTATCGTATATAATATGCGCGGGATTTTCACGGAACAAGAATAACTGCTCAGAGAATGACTGGTTTTAACATATGCTTTCATAAGTAATTTGAAAAAGCGCGGGTATGAGTGGTTATGATCAAATGATGTGATTACAATTAAATGGATTAGGACGGTAAATAACAACAATGGAACTAAAGCTAGAGAAGGGCAGCCCGGCATCAATGGAAGGACGGCTCGATAAGGAAATAAGATGCTATAAATTACTGGATAGTCTAAATATTGATTATTGGCGCTGCGATCATTTTGATGCAAATGCCAATACCATGGCGGACTGCCTTGTAATAGATTCAATCCTGGAGGCAGTTGTATGTAAAAATCTGTTCCTGTGCAACAGACAGAAAACTAAATTCTATTTGCTTATGATGCCGGGAGATAAGGTGTTTAAAACCAAGGAATTATCGAATCAGATCAACAGCGCCAGATTAAGCTTCGCAGGAGCTGAGGATATGGAAAAATACCTGGATATCACGCCGGGGTCGGTAAGTATTCTGGGACTTATGAATGATATCGAGAATGCAGTGCAGCTCCTTGTGGATGAAGATGTGCTAAAGGGTGAGTTCGTGGGATGCCATCCCTGCATTAATACAACCAGCCTGAAATTATATACAAAGGATATGTTCGGTCCGCTGCTTGAGGCTATGCATCATGATATGATCATTGTTCATCTGGAAGGTGAGGAATAACAAAATTCCGGCGTTCCTATAAGTAAATGCCGAGATTAATCATAACAAAAGTGAAAACTTGAATAGGATAATAAAAATAGAGTAGGAGAAGCGCATGTTTAATATTGGAAATATCACCAAAATATTGGATATAAAGAAAAAGTTTGAAACAAATCATCCGAAATTCGCAGCAATGCTGGGGACCATCGCATCAGGCGGCATGGTAGAGAACGGAAGTGTAATTGAGCTTACAATTACCAAGGCTGACGGCACGAAGGTAACCGGCAACATGAGGGTTAATGAAGAGGATATTGAACTGATGCAGCAGATTAGATCTTTGAATCTGTAAAATTATAATCTGGCAACTCGTTTGATGCAGTTGCTTGCAGATCAATGGGCCGCAACATCAAGTGAGCTTCATTATCTGTCACAGATGGCCGGAAGAAATTATTATCAATATAAGTAAGAGTCGAGAGTGCAAAATAAAGTGTGGAAGCTACAGGTAACAAAAAACTTACACACTTTACTTGACAAACTTAAAGAGGCTGCAGGAAATGGTAAATACCAATTTCTACAGCCTCTTTAGAACCAGGTTACTGCAACGTACTAAACAGCTTACTGTATAACGAGGATTATCTCTGAAGCCCCTTTAGAGCAGCAGCATGGTCACTTGTTGACCATGCTGGGAAAAGATTATTTCCACATCTGCTCAATTGTGGCCTTATCTACATAACCGATACTCTGGTTAACCGGTTTGCCGTCCTTGAATAAGATCAATGTAGGTATGCTGGATACCCCGTATGACATAGCAAGGCTCATTTCATCATCTACATTGACCTTGCCCACCTTGATAAAACCTTTATTTTCTTCGGCGATCTCGGCAACTATAGGCGCGATCATCTTGCATGGACCGCACCATGATGCCCAAAAATCTACCAGCACATAACCTGTACTGTTCAATACTTCTGATTCAAAATTATCTTTAGTGAGTACGATTTCTGACATTTAATTTCCTCCTTAATTGAATTGATATACCGCTCTCAATTGCATCTGTAGGGCATGCCTGTTTGCATCTGCCGCAGCGGATGCATTCCAGACTGTTGGCATTTTTTACCGGATTTACAGCCATCTTGCATGCATCGGCACATTTGCCGCAGCTGATACACTTATGCTTATCCACCTGATATCGATAGATAGACACCTTGTTGAACAAGGAATAAATTGCTCCCAGAGGGCAAATGTATCGGCAAAATGGCCTATAAATTATAATAGCGGCAATGATGGTTATAATCAATATAAGATTTTTCCATGCATAGAGCCAGCCAATGGCGCTGCGCATAGTTTCATTTAACAATACCAGCGGAATGCCGCCTTCCAGTGTTCCTGCAGGGCATATCAATTTGCAGAAATACGGAGCGCCCTGGCCTATTACATCAGTAACGAATAGAGGCAGGAGTATTACAAATACCAGCAGTATTACGTATTTCAGCCTGCGCAGCAGCTTATCGCCCTTGAATGTCTTGATCTTCTTGGGAAAGGGAATCTTATTCAGAAGTTCCTGAATAAGTCCGAAAGGGCATAAGAATCCGCAAACGATCCTTCCGAATATGGCACCTACGAAGATCAGGATGCCCACGACATAATATGCCATTTTGAAGTTCCAGCTGCCCAGGACTGCCTGCAGAGAGCCTATGGGACAGGAACCTACAGCACCGGGGCAAGAATAACAGTTAAGTCCCGGCACGCATACCTTCTTGGCATTTCCTGTATATATCTTGCCCGTTACAAATCCCTTCAGATTAGCATTTGTAAGCAGTGCCCATCCGGCCTGCGTAATATGACGAGGCCATTCTTTGATCTTTGTTTTCATACTCTTACCCTATGCCGATACATTCTGTACATATGTGAATAGCCTTAGTAAGTACAACCTGCACCTCACCACGGTAGATTCCATAGAATATTGCTGCAACTCCCAGTACTGCGAGAGCGACACCAATCCATTTTGAATGTATGAAATTTTTCACAGGCATCTCCTTATCCGTTACTCAGCTTTAATCTTCTGAAGCAGTTCTTCTATCGTAGTCTTCCATGTATCGTAGTCATTTGCACCGACTATTGTATCTCCCACGATATTACCATTCTTATCTACGAAGAAGGTCTCAGGAACAGCCTGAATATCGGAGAGCCTGCCATTAAGCATAGTGCTGTCAGGGATCAGAAGCGGATAGGTAACGCCTGTTTTTTCCTGCAGCTGCTGAGCTGTTTCCACAGCTGTAGGATCAGTCTGACCGGTGCCGTCTGCAGTATCTAATGCGAATCCGATTATGCCTACACCCTGATCCTTCAGATCCTGATACAGCTGCTCAAGTTCCGGCATCTCACTTACACATGGGGAGCACCATGTTGCAAATATATTAACCAACGTCAGGTCATATTCGCTGAATATGGATTCTGTATAAGAATTGCCATTGATGTCCGTGGTTTCAAATGCACCCACGGACTGGGAATCTGTATCAGATGCCTGAGAATCGGAGCCCTTATTTTCAGAAGGGGTATCAAATACTGATTTGGTTGAGTCAAATGCAGTCATATCTGTCAATGTTACTTCTGTTTTCTCCAGCTCTGTTGTAAGTTCAGGATCAGCATCCTTATTGATGCTCAGGTAATATTTGTATTTGCCGTCTGCACTCTCGCCTAATTCCTTATGTTCTGTACATCCTGTGATGGTGTCCAATTCATCAATCACATCTGTGCTGTAAACTCCGAGCACACCGATTCTTTCAATGGTTTTGAGCCAATCTTCGTAGCCTGTTCCAATCAAATTAACTTCTTCTTCCTTCTGCTCGTCAGTCAATTTGTTCCAATGAATATATGCATATTTTAATCCGCTCAGATCATCATTCCAGATCTCATCGCTCATCATCAGAACATCAGAACTGTCCAGCTGCTTTTTTAACTCCTCCGGCAGCACTGCCTTTAAGCCCAGATATGGGTAATCATAGGAATCCTGAGAGAGCATTCCCATTTCAGAAGCTTTGACTGATTTTGTTATTACAAGCCCGCCGTCATCGCCGTCACCGGATATTACTATGCCTTCATCTGATACTACTATGGCGTCGCCTGCTGCCTGTTCTCCATCAGATGCTGTGGTTGCCGCCATGGCTGAATTTATAAATGCTGCAGACAGGATGCCCGTCATTAAGATCATCATTGCTTTCTTTTTTATCATTGCTGATTTCCTCCTGATTTGAAATTCTCTGGTATGCTGAAATTTTTCGCCTGTATTATTGAGAAAACAGACACGCGATATCTGTAGTTAATTTAAAACTGCTATACCAGGTAGAGGTAGAGTACCATAAATCAGATTTATTCCAACCCTTGGGAAACATATTTCATCGAATGTTCATTTATAAGACACATGAGTTTCAAGATTAATTTATCTATGAATTCACTCAATATCGTGATAAATTGTAACTGTTCAGAGCCGGTTAGGCGCATCACAAAACAAGTGCCATGAACCGGAATTCACCTGACAAATGCGGCTATTAAAAAATATTGCCAATTTACAACAACCGGAGGGGGTCATTATGCATATCACACTGAATGAAAATGAAGAAGTTGTTAAGACCATAAAGGAAGGACTGGCCAGAACCGGAGGGTATTGTCCGTGCCGTCTGGAGCGCACACAAGACACTAAGTGCATGTGCAAGGAGTTCAGGGATCAGATTAAAGATCCGGATTTTGAAGGGTATTGTCACTGCCTTCTATATTATAAGTCAAAAGAATGAATACTAATGCAGACTTAACCACAGGCAGGTCAGCATAATCATCAAAATTAAAATTGAAAATTTGTACATATCGTTATATATTATAGCGAACGTTTAATTATTGTGCGGTAAATGTGTTAAGACAGACTGAATCGGAGGAGAGAAAATTGAAGAAGGCAAATGCAAAAGTTGTCGTAGCTGTTATTCTGGGCATTATTGGAGCGCTGATCATAGGATTAACTGTTTCACAGATTCACAGCGAAATTGCTGTCAATGCACAGATCGAAAATTCTCATACGAAACTGGAACTTATCTATGATATGGTCCAGCAGAGTAAGACTGATGAGGTTACGATCACCGAAAATTACGACAAGGAATATGAGTCGAAGGTTAATACCGTTGCATTTATGGCTGATAATCTAAACAGCTTTGAATACAATGACCTGTATGCAGAAGACATAAGAAGTCTCATGCAGGTTGACTATCTTGAGATAACGGATGCTGTAGGCAAGACCTTATGTCAGGCAGGCGAGTGGCCTTCAGAAGACAGCGAGCCTCGTACATATGAAGCCCCAACCAAGGATAATAAAAATATTAAGATCATCCACAGTTCTCAGAAACTTCAGGACAATCTTGATGCAAATGCTTCTTTGGCCTATGTTTTGGACGATGTCCACGTGGGACAGAACGGATTTGCATTTGCGGTTCATTCAGAAAAGAAAACTATCATATATTCTCCTGATGAAAGCTTAATAGGAACAATGGCCGAGGATCATGGCATAGACATGAGCCTTCTTTATGACGGCAATGATACAGACATAACTGTAGACGGAACGGTTTATTTCTGCTCCGTCAAGCAGATTGACCATGGCCTTATCATATGCGCAGTTCCGAGAAGTGAGATTGATGCTAACTGCCTGATGTCAGTGATCATCAGTATGATCATATATGCAGTATTTATCGCTATAGTTATTATTTATTCAACCCTTCTTCACAGAGAACATATAAGAAATGGAATTATAGACAACGATGCACCTGCACGAAGTGACAGAAGAAAATGCTGGTATAATAAAAATCTGGGCAAGAAGATCCTGGCAATCACAGTCTGCGGCGTGGTGCTGACATTTGCCATTACATATTATGTGCAGACCCTGTTTTCCTTGTCACAGCAGTCCATTACCAATAATAAGAGCATAGCAGAGACTCTTACAACCCTGTCAGATAATGAGGCAACTGTAGAGACTCAAACAGCTGAGTATAAGGAAACTAATCTTGAGAAGGTCCGTGTAGCGGCTTATATCATTAAAAATACGTCCACGAAGAAGCTGACTCAGGAATATATGGTCTCATTAAGAAATGCATTAGGTGCAGAAAGCCTGGAATATTTCGGCACTGACGGCGAAATTATCGCGCGGGCGTCTAATCTGTGGAGCTTTAGCTTAAGCACCGATGAAAATGATCAGTCATATCAGTTCTGGGATGTGTTAAATGGCAAACAGACAGAGCTTATTCAGGATCTGCAGCAGGACGATTCCGGTAAATTGAGACAGTATGTGGCAAGTGCGATCATTGATGATTCGCATAAGACAATCGGCATGGTTGAGATGGGTCTGTCGGCAGATGCACTGGAAAAAGCCCTTAAAAATACGGATTTTGCCAATGTAATATCTGGAATCCAGGTAGGCAAGAATGGATTCGCATTTGCGATCAATAAGGAAGATAATACATTTGCCTACTATCCGAATGAAGAACTCGTCGGCAAGGATGTAACCAATTATGGTATCAAGGAGAGCCAGATAGTCGGAAACTACAATGACTTCCTTACTATAGACGGAACATCGTATTACTGCGCGGCCAGCGATTATGATGATTATATTATCTACATCGCAGTGCCGATGTCTTATCTGAATACGACAGCTATGCCGGTGGCTCTGGGAACAACCGGAATCATGCTGGTATTTATGCTTATCATGTGGCTTTTGTTCAGCATTACTCAGAGGCCGGCTGATAAGGCTGTAAATGTTGCAAAGGATATGGATGATGCGGTCGATAAGGAAACCGTTGATGTAGATATGGGTGACGGCAGAAAGGCCAAAGCGCGATCAGTTACATCAAGATGGAGCCATAGAACCCTTAAATGGGACAGCAAGAGCGCAGGTGAGAAGACCACAACGATACTTAATATCATCCTCATGATAATAGCGTTCCTGATCTTAGTGGCTGTAATATTTGCTGATAAGATATTTGCGGCTGATTCGCTGGTACACTTTATTATCAAGGGACAGTGGCAGAAGGGCATTAATATATTCTCTGTTACATACTGCATCCTTATAATTGTCTGCATCGTAGAGATCGCTGCAATCTTAAGAAAGTTAGTAATGTGGCTGGCCCAGAGCCTAAATGCACGAGGCGAGACTATCTGCCGCCTTGTGGACAGCTTCATCAAGATAGCATCGGTAATCGGCCTCTTATATTACTGCCTGGGAACTCTGGGGGTTAATACAACAACACTGGTGGCATCGGCAGGCATATTGTCCTTGGTTATCGGCTTGGGTGCAAACAGCCTGATAAGTGATATACTGGCGGGACTCTTTATTGTATTCGAGGGTGAATTCCAGGTCGGCGACATCGTTACGATTGACGGCTTCAGAGGTACTGTTATTGAAATAGGTGTGAGAACTGTTAAGGTTAAGGAAGGTGCCGGCAATATCAAGGTATTTTCTAACAGAAGTGTAAACAACGTACTTAACATGACTAAGGATTATTCGGTTGTTGCACTTGATATGAGCATTAAGAACGGAGAAGACCTCTACTATGTAGAGAAGGTTCTTCAAAAAGAGTTCCCTAACATCCAGAAGAAACTTCCGGCTATAGTTGAAGGTCCATTTTACAGGGGTGTATCTGAATTGGCAGACAGCTCATTGAACATTAAGATTATTGCCAAATGTACTGAGTCCAACAGGGTTCAGTTGGACAGAGACTTAAGAAGACAGTTAAAGCTTATATTCGACAAATACAATATTAATACTACGAATCCTCATCTTAGCCTCGATCAGCCGGAGGAGATCCACCATGAGACAAGTGAGAAGCAGAAGAAGCAGGCGGATAAGTTTGTAGAGAAGCAGGCAGAGGCATTCGAAAATACAGATATTAAGGAAAATTAAGGCGGCTGCTGCATCAGCCTGAGGCTTTAGTAAATATCAGCTATGAGCTGTATTAATAAACAAATATTTTAAGAGGAGACTTGAAATGAAAAAATTTGTAGCAGAATTTATCGGAACATTGGTACTGGTAGTAATGGGCTGCGGAACAGCTATGCTTGTGGGCTGCAACTCAGAACAGGGTTCCGGATACCTTCTTACGGCACTGGCATTCGGACTTGTAATCGTAGGAATGGCTTATTGCGTAGGCAATATCTCAGGATGCCACATCAATCCGGCTGTATCACTGGGAGTTCTGATCAGTGGCGGAATGTCTGTAACAGACTTCATCGGATATGTTATAGCACAGTGCTTAGGAGCATTTGCCGGATCTGAAATCCTCAACGGGATCTTTACCCTCGGAGGCGTAGAAGATAAGACAGGCGGATTTGGCACAAACGGACTGGCAGGGGTTAACGGAAACGCTCTTGCAGGACTTATCGTAGAAGTAGTTCTTACATTCATCTTCGTTATGGTTATCCTGGGTGTTACATCCAAGAAGGCAAACCATGGTTCTTTCGGCGGCCTTGTTATAGGCTTCACCCTTGTATTGGTACACATTCTGGGCATCGGACTTACAGGCACAAGCGTTAATCCTGCCAGAAGCTTAGGACCTGCTGTTACAGCTGCTCTTACAGGCAACAGTGCACCGATGGGATGCATCTGGGTATTTATCGTAGGACCTTTCGTAGGCGCTGCTATTGCGGCAATCGTTTATAAATGCCTTGAAAGCTCTAAGAAAAACTAAGATAGCGCAACAAGTGAGTAGGTCCTGACATGGACAGCCCGTAAGGCATAAGCTCACGATATAGATTGCCCGGAAACCCTATGCTCATGCAGGAATTCCTATATTGAGGGTATGGTTTTCGGGCGTTTTATGTAATGAGATATTATTTTCCGGACAATTTAAGTATTGAATAGATGATTTCCTGATATTTAATCCGGGATTGGTTAATTGCTGTTGGATACTTATAACTTGAATAAAAATACTTTATGCAATATTATATGATAATTGATGTATGAAGATCACAGAGACATTTTAAAGTAATACAGGGAGAATGAGATGAATATAATTGCGCTTAATTCTTACTATGATTGCACCAATCACAGATTTTTCAGCGAAAATGGTGAAGATCTGCTGAAACAGAACATGATAACAATGGCCGAAGACATTGCTGAAGATATTGCTTCGGTGACAGGTTATTGGCCAAAGGGCGTAAGCAAGAATCTGAATTTCAGCATAACATTTTCTGATGAAGTAATTAATAAGAATTCAAATGGCAAGAGCGCAGAGAAAATTGCATCTGAAATAGGTGAAGTTGTCAGACATATGGAAAGCAGGGAGGAGTACCCTGCGGCGCTGGTAGAGAGGCTGAACCGCATCAAGACTGAACTGAAGGAAACTGAGATAGATGAAAATTCCTTAAATGACAAGGTCGAGGAGCTTATAAGAATTACAGACGCGGCCAATCTTTTTAACAACAATGAAATCGAAGCGTCTGACATTTATGATATCAAGAAATTTATTGAAGAGATCAGGAGCCGTACTTCTTCACATATGGTGATGGGCGATTATAAAAATGGCAAGATCACTATATATATTAAGAGCATCTGCGAGTATGCATATGAGAAGTCGCTGTCTGAGAATCCGATGTTCATCTCGGTATTTGCCCATGAAATATTTAAACTGTATCATCAGGAGTGTGTGAAGAATTCCGGCAATGTCTGGGATGCCAGAATTCAGGGTATGAAGGTTATATCCGAGAGCTGTGCTACATTTTACACCTGGCTCTTCTGCACCAATTGTCTGGGAGATTCTGCATTGGCCGGGGATATCAAACGAAACTGGAGAGGACATGATTTTGATTCATGGCCATCATCCGGAGCAAGATATATCGAAAGATATGATAACTGGAGCCATGACCTGCTGAAAAAAATCTTTGTTGACAGTCTGTGTAACTGGACTGACGCTTACAGAGATCTTATTGCCTGTGAGAGATTGGGCCACAATCTCCCTATCAAATAGTATTTTGCAGATTATACATAATCAATGGTGAGTTTACGAAGAGAAAGTCATGCTGCAGATCATGCCGCCTTGAAACAGCGGCGTTTTTTGCAGTTTTCGTGATTATAATAAATTTTTGGGAAAGGAAAACCATACAAGATGGAGAAAAGACCATTTATAACAAAGGAGTCTCTCGATAAGATTATCGAGCAGTACCCGACACCCTTCCATATTTATGATGAGAAGGGCATAAGAGCAAATGCAGAAAAATTAAAGAAGGCATTTGCATGGAACAAGGGATATAAGGAATATTTCGCTGTCAAGGCGACCCCAAATCCATTCCTTATAGACATATTAAGAGAATACGGCTGCGGCTGCGACTGTTCATCAATGACAGAGTTAATGCTGGCTCATGCCATGGGCGTTAAGAGTGAGGACATCATGTTTTCATCAAATGCTACACCTGCATCAGAATATGCATATGCGGATGAAATCGGTGCAATCATCAATCTTGATGATATTACGCATATAGATTTTCTTGAGAAAACCATAGGACATATCCCTAAGACTATCAGCTGCCGCTATAATCCGGGAGGGTTCTTCTCTATCAGTAACAACATTATGGATAATCCGGGAGATGCCAAGTATGGTATGACAACTGAGCAGATATTTGAAGCCTTCAGACAGTTAAAGGCCAAGGGAGCAGAAAATTTCGGAATCCATGCATTTCTTGCCAGCAATACGGTTACTAATGAATATTACCCGACACTTGCCAAGACTTTGTTCGAACTGGCTGTAGAGCTCAAGAAACAGACTGGTGCACACATTAGCTTTATTAATCTGTCAGGCGGAATCGGTATTCCTTATAAGCCGGATCAGGAACCGAATGATATTGCAGTGATCGGCGAGGGTGTAAGAAGAGTTTACGAAGAGATCCTTGTTCCTGAGGGCATGGACGATATTGCTATTTACACAGAGCTGGGAAGGTTCATGATGGGGCCTTACGGCGGATTAGTTACAACCGTGCTTCATCATAAGCATATCCACAAGGAATATGTGGGCTGTGATGCCTGTGCAGCGAATCTGATGCGACCGGCCATCTATGGAGCATACCATCACATTACCGTGATGGGTAAGGAAGATGCGCCTAAGGATCATGTGTACGATGTAACAGGTTCTCTGTGTGAAAACTGTGATAAATTTGCAGTGGACAGAGAGCTTCCGGAGATTGACGACGGAGATGTTCTCTTCATTCATGATGCAGGAGCCCACGGTCATTCCATGGGATACAACTACAATGGCAAATTAAGATCGGCGGAGATATTATATAAGGCAGATGGTTCGGCTCAGCTTATAAGAAGGGCTGAAACACCGGCGGATTATTTCGCAACACTTGATTTTTGCGAGGTAGGCAGAAAACTGTGCGGTAAATAAGAAAAATGCTGAGTAAAGGAACTAAACATGAACTGTGATAAGAAGGATCTTGCACTGTATGCGGTAACCGACAGGCATTGGCTGAAGGGGGAAACTCTGTATGATCAGGTTAAGAAGGCTATAGAAGGCGGAGCTACATTTATTCAGCTGAGAGAAAAACATCTGAGCAGGGAAGAATTTCTGAAAGAAGCCATAGAGATCAAGGCTCTCTGTGCAGAATATAAGGTACCCTTTGTGATCAATGATGATGTGGATCTTGCATTGCAGATTGATGCTGACGGCGTGCATGTAGGGCAGTCTGATATGCAGGCGGGAGATGTGCGTGCTAAGCTAGGACCTGATAAGATCATCGGCGTATCAGCCAGGACAGTGGAGCAGGCATTATTGGCAGAAAAGAGCGGGGCTGACTACCTGGGAGTAGGAGCAGTATTTGCTACGAGTTCTAAGGAGGACGCGGTCGAGGTAGGACCGGAGGTACTTCGGACGATCTGCGAGGCGGTGTCTATTCCTGTGGTTGCCATCGGCGGCATTACTAAGGAGAATGTAATCCAGCTGAAGGGCAGCGGTATTGCAGGAATCGCGGTAATAAGTGCTGTATTTGCCCAGCCTGATATTAAGGCTGCAGCAGCCGAATTAAGGCAGCTTACGAAGGATATCTTCTAATGCCGCACAGGAGAACTGATTTTTCTAATTCATACAGCTCTTTATGCATGCAGGCACTGCTAGAAATCGCCTGTGCTGATTAATTTCTCACATGTCTGTACACTGAAAATTTATGGAAAGGGTTATGAAAGCTTCCAAGGCAGTGTAAAGACATAACGAATAATAAACAGGAGTCATCTGCCATGAGACCCATGACGAAGAAGGAAAAAAGAAAATATCAAGAGAAAGTCTCAGGTGCCAGGCAGCTGAAGTTCGGATTTATGTCAGATCCGGATGAAGATGCCTCCGGTAGTGTGCCTTTATTTGTATGCATGGGGAAATATAACCAATATTATTTCAGCAGATATCCTGATGATAACGATGAATGCGCAATATGATCTGCAGAAAATAATGATCCGGTGACTTATGCTGATAGGAACATTGGGCAAATTCTGCAATAATAAGGAAATCTGCATAGCATAATTTTAGCGATTGTACACAATAAAGAACAATAAAAATAATATAAAAGTGGTATCATCATATAGATATTCCTGATGGTACCACTTTTTATATTGAGATTTTATAAAAAATGGTTATAAAAGGGGATGAGGGGGTTAGCTGTCACGACTGATCAGTGTCAGTTGTGTTTAATAAGCTATATAGTTGTATATTTGAAAGGAGAAGGTAATATGAAAAAAGTATTTACACTTGCTGTATGTGCAGCTCTTTCTATGAGCTTGTACACAGCAGCATTTGCAGCACCGGATGCTCCGGCAGCGGCTGACGGCGCAGCTGTTGTTGAAGATAATGGTGAGTCTGCAGGTGAAGAGGCAGGCGGCGAGTCCGCAGGTGATTCAGGAGAAGGCGAGTCTGCAGGTGATTCAGGCAGCAGTGAGCCTACATATACAGAATCAGCAGAGGCTGATCCGGACAAGGCTATCACATTAGATGGTATAGCAATGGGTCAGGTTAGACAGCTCGTTACAACAGCTTCTATTATGTACGATGGCGGCGTTCTTGACGAAGCACATTCTACCATGGCTAACGTAACTGAAGAGGATGGCGTTACCAAGATCGTTAACGAAGAGCGTGAGGATGACGTTGTAGGTATTGCCATCAGAAATACAGGCTCATTCGTTTTAGGCGGTCAGTCAGATCCTGATTTGGTAGCTGAGAGACTTAACTTCTCATTCGTATCCGGCGATTTCGGCGGCGACTGGGATAAGTTCTGCGAAGCGATGGGATATCCTGCAGGTACAGAACTGGCAGATATGGCAGCAGATATCGTTGCCAACAGCAGCTCAAGCAGCTATACAAATGTAGTAACAACAGCTCCGGAGACAGTAGTTCTTAACGATTATTATATCGACCTGGCTGGCTCAGGCTCTAATGATATGGGTGGTTTCGGCGCAGCTGTTTATGTATCAGACAATGCTGTAGCTGAACTTAATAATTTCACAGTAATAACAAGAGGTCCTGGACGCGGAACATTATTTACACGTTTCGGTGCTCAGGTAACAGTTAATAATTCAACCTTCTATGCAGTTTCTGATGATACGATCCAGACTATGCAGGGATGCCCTCCGGGATTATTCCTTGAAGGTCATGTTCGTGCTACAAATGCTGTAGGCGCATCACATGTAACATATAACGATTCAGTAGTTATCTCTCAGGGATGGGGCGCTCTGTCAACAGACAGTGATGACCTGTATACAGTTGCAGGAGATCCTACAGTTCTGTCAATCAATGACAGCTATATCGCAGTTCTTACCAGCGGATATGGCGCATATTCAGACGGAGCAGCTGAGGACTACTTCGTAGGTTCTGTAATCGATGTTCCGGATTATGCAGCAGTTGAAACCGGCAGCGGTATTGTTTCTTTTGATGATTGCTACATCAATGCAGGTATGTATGGTGTTATGACACACTCAGGCAACAGTAAGGGTGATATCATCTTCAAGAACAGCGAGATTCACGTAGGTGAAACTATCGTTATGCTTCGTGATACAGCTAATAATGTAGAAATCGACAATTGTACATTAGCATTTGACGGTACATATGAAATGGATCAGATGAAGGCTAAGATGTCAGGTGTTGACGTAGCCGGCATGGACGGATATTTCGGAACATTCAACGGTGTTTATGATTCATTCGAGCATACAGTTTACAGAGCAGAAGACTCTAACTGCATCGTTAAGCTGATCCACAACTCAGACGGAGGTTCTGGTACAGAATCAACAGGCGCAGCTCCTGTAGTTACGATCAAGAATTCAACAATGGCTGGTGATATCTTAAATACAGCAGCTATGGAAGGTGATGAAAATACTGCAACCAGCGGTCCTGCAGGTGAAGGCGTTCGTACAGCCCGCAGTCTGGAAGTAACACTTGATGCATCTGATATTTCAGGTGCTATCTCACTGGGCAGCGATACATGGTCAACAACATATTTTGCTTCAGGTTCTAATACAACTCAGGCAATTGGTTATGCATCAGCAACAGAGTTAGGCAGCTTCCATGATGAAGGCTTCGGTCTGTCACTTACACTTGTAAATGCTTCTACATGGACAGCATTAGAGACATCTTACCTCACAGAGCTTACTATCGATGAGACATCTAAGGTAGTTGGTACAATTACTGTTGACGGCGAAGTTGTTGAAGGTGCAGGAACATATACAGGCGAGATCGTAGTTGAGCCTGATGCAGACGCAGTAGCAGCATATGAAGAAGCTAAGGCAGCTGAGGAAGCTGCAGCTGCAGAAGCAGCAGCACAGTCACAGGGCGAGTCAGCTGACGGTGAATCAGCTGGTGAAGTTCCGCCAGAAATGCCTGCAGGCGAATCACCGGAAGGTGAAGCTCCGGCAGAACAGTAAAGAAAATATAACCTTTCAGCAGGATATAGTCATAAAGCCAGGCTGCAGTTGGGCAGTCTGGCTTTTGTAAACCGTATAAATTCGTGGCGGATCTGTTGTTGACAAGTAAATGTCGGTTATGTTATAGTCTGCGCCGTCGGACGGTGGCAGGGCCACCTTGCAAGGTGCTTACGAAGGTAAGTTCCCGGACGGACGCAGATCAACATGGATGTTCAGAATACAGATTCAATCAAGATGAGAAAGTATTCTAAAGATGATTAATTTGATGAGCCGGATAAGACATATGTCTTATCCGGCTCATTTGTCATTTTACAGGAGATTTTTGCGGTGACAGCGGGCATGAAATTTCTTGTGTATTGTTTGATGAAATAACATATGCAGATCTGACTTATGCATGGAAGGTTTGGGAAATCATTATGTGTTAGTCTGGCACGGCAGCATATGCATGTCGACCTTATGCCCGGGTTATAGGTGAGCAGGCACTGTCCGAGACATATAGCCAAAATATATTTAAGAAAGAAGACTGTTATGGAAAATCAGATTTTAGTTGAAAACGAAAGAAAAATATTTTTCAAATACCTGATCCCCAGTATCCTGGGTATGCTGGGAGTATCTGCATATTCATTCGTGGATACATTTGTTGTAGGCCAGGGTGTAGGCTCACAGGCAGTGGCGGCAATGGGGCTGGGCACGCCTATGGTGTGCATTATGTATGCGCTAGGATTCTTACTGGGTGCAGGCGGTGCAGTTAATTACACGATTTCCATGGGTAAGGGAGATAAAGAACATGCAAGATCCATGTTCTCGGCAGCCTTCTATATGGCAATAGTATTGTGGATGATAATTGCGGTGTGCGGCAATATCTGGATAGAGCAGATAACCGCCTTTCTGGGAGCCACTGCAGAAAATCACGATCTTGCGGTGGAATACCTGCGGTGGATAATTTCTCTTTCGGGTGTGATGATATTGGATCTTATCATGAATCAGTTCATGCGAAATGACGGCCATCCTAATGTATCCATGGTAGCGACTGTCACGGGAACGGTTACTAATATCATATTGGATTTTGTATTTGTAATGGGCTTCGGATGGGGAATGTCAGGCGCTGCATCTGCCACATGTCTGGCATCTGTAATATCGGTATGCATTACATTCGGATATGCGATATTCAAGAAAACTAACCTGATACCAACCATCAAGATCAGCTGTCTTAAAAATTTGACAGGAATCGTTAAGATAGGCTTCAGTTCATTTGTACTCGAAATCTCATCAGCCGTAATATCTGTAGTTTTCCTGCATTTTGCAGGCAAGTATTATGGCGCAAATGGTATATCGGCATTTACTGTCCTTATTACTTTCAACCTGGTTGTATATTCGCTGATAAATGGCGTGGCTCAGGGCATGCAGCCGCTTGTAAGCACCTGCTATGCGGCAAATGATAATAAACGCATGCTGAAATTCCTGAAATATGGACTTATGGCATCAGCGGCATTTGGAATAGTATTTTTTATATTAAGTGAACTTCTTACCGGAAGTCTTGTAAAAATGCTTGTTACAGACAGTGAAGAGGTCCTGAATATGGGAATTATGGGACTTAATTGGTATGCCTTTGCATTTTTATTCATGTCAGGTTCCATACTTCTGGGCATATATTTCCAGGCGAAGGCTAGGCCGGCGCAGTCTCTTATCATTCTGCTGGGCAGAAGCGCGGTAATGCCCATAATCCTGTTGTATGTAATGGAACTGTTTATCGGGGAGATGAGTTTATGGACTGCAATTCCGATAGCAGAGGCCATAACACTGGCTGCAGCTGTAATCTTGCTGCGTAGGGATATACGGTCGAAATAACCGGTTGCACTGCTTCATCGATTTTTTAGGTCCTGATTTCTGGCATGAGAATATATTTGAATTACTGAACTTAATTTAGGCAGTTAAATGGTGGTCAGTCAGGAATATGAATATGATCGGCTATGAAACACATGACAGTAATAAATAAAGAAAAAAGGGCGGCTCACTGCATTTAATACAGTAAGCTGCCCTTTTAACATTGCTTCGGGCTGGTTGTCAGCCTGCGATAGCAAACCTAAGAAGCTTGATCGTATCTTCAGAACAATCCGTACGGATGTCGAGTTCAGGAATTCCCTCTGATGTTGTTATACCAGAAAATATATTAGAATAGGTTTTGACATCGTTCTTGAGATTAATGATCTCATTAGGAAGAACCATGTTTACATCACCTTCACATTCCTTGACAGCCTCGAAAAATCTGTTGATATTTTTAATATTATATAACTTCATATTTTATTACCTCCTGTTCTTTCGAAGTTGCCTTAATTATATACTTGAATAGGCTGGAAAAATATACTAAGATGGACGAATATTATAACTATTAAGACAAAAAATGACTAAAGATTATAACTATTGTGAAAATGCTTAAAAATGTGAAGAAAATTTGTGCAAAATGATAGGCGGACAACGAATATGAACCTTGATGAACATAAACAGGAAACTATAGAAGGGATGACTTATGATTTTCCATATAAGCTGGTGATGGGCTCTTATGCGGGAATAAGCGGAGTGGAGTGGCATTGGCATGAGGAGGTGGAGCTGAATTACATAATAGAAGGTAAGATTAAAGTATATACCAATTCATCGACATATGAAATTCATGAGGGTGAGGCATACCTTCTCAATACAAACGTTATGAACAGCAAATACAGCATGGACACAAGCAGGCCGGTTGTAGAGGAATGCAACCTGTTCCATCCGGTATTTCTATGCGGACATTTTCATTCCATATTTGAAACGAAATATGTTAATCCCGTGATCAACAATCCTGATATAGAGGTTGCCAAATTTACAAACAAAACGAAAAACGGTGCCAGGATCATTAATA
Source organism: Treponemataceae bacterium (assembly GCA_963599255.1). GTDB lineage: Bacteria > Bacillota > Clostridia > Lachnospirales > Lachnospiraceae > RGIG5612. The sequence continues at coordinate 73,537 of CAVBWS010000001.1, read as the reverse complement.
TCCTAAAACAGCTGAAGGACTTAGAAGAGTCGGAAGGATATGAGTTCAAGGTAAGAAACTTTCTGTCGGAGGCCTGGATTCTGATCATTCAGGAAATCAGAGATTATGAAGCCAGTCTGCCGAAGGAGAGTGCCGGAGCCCAGAACAGACTGCAGCATATGGTAGCATATATTCAGAGACATTATTCGGAGAAGATAAGTCTTGAAGATATTGCATCAGCTGCCAATATCAGCACCAGAGAGGCTACCAGATGCTTTAAGAAGATCAGAGGAAAATCCCCCATTGACTATCTTATTGATTACAGGATCAGTGTTGCCCGGAGACTGCTGTCGGACACGGAGGACAGCATTACCGATATTGCCATGAAAACAGGGTTTACAGACAGTGCATATTTTGGGAAAATATTCAGAAGATATCACGATATGACGCCGATTGAATACAGGAGAAAGTCAGCAAGAATTGCTAAGCAGAACATCTAATGAAAACAGAATATATGCGGCAATAGATCTCAAATCTTTCTTTGCTTCAGTTGAGTGCCGGGAGCGGGGATTAGACCCCCTTAAGACTAATCTCGTTGTGGCCGATTCAAGCAGAACGGAGAAAACTATTTGTCTTGCAGTTACGCCTTCTCTTAAGGAGTATAAGATCCCCGGAAGAGCCAGGCTTTTTGAAGTTGTTCAGAAGGTAAGAGATGTTAACAAGGCAAGACTGGCAGCTGCGAAGGAGGGATTTACCGGCAAAAGCTATGACGCGGCAGAACTTGCTGTTGATCCGTCACTGGAATTGGATTATATAGTTGCGCCGCCGAGAATGGCATTATATATGGAATACAGTTCCAGGGTGTACAGCATATATCTAAAATACGCTGCTCCGGAGGACATACATGTGTATTCGGTTGACGAGGTGTTTATTGATCTTACAACATATCTGAAGGCCAGAAATATGAATGCTCACGAAATGGTCAGAACCATAATATCGGATATTCTGGCTGAGACAGGGATAACAGCAACTGCCGGGATTGCGCCTAATCTATACCTGTGCAAGATAGCAATGGACATTGTGGCCAAGCACATACCGGCGGATAAGGACGGCGTCAGGATAGCAGAGTTGGATGTCTTAACTTACAGAAAATTACTGTGGGATCACAGACCACTTACGGACTTTTGGCGTGTGGGAAGGGGCTACGCCAAAAAGCTGGAGGAGCGGGGTATTTGCACCATGGGAGATATCGCCAGATGTTCACTGGGAGGACCGAATGACTATTACAATGAAGACTATCTGTTTAAGATGTTCGGAGTAAATGCGGAGCTCTTGATTGACCATGCGTGGGGGTATGAGCCGTGCACAATTGCAGATATCAAGGCCTATAAGCCGGGCAGCAGGAGCCTAGGGTATGGGCAGGTGCTGCAATGCCCTTACGAGTATGCGCAGGGACAACTGATAGTCAAGGAGATGGCGGATACACTGGCGCTGGAACTGGTGTCAAAAAATCTGGTGACTGATCAAATGGTTCTTACGATCTGCTATGATGTGGATAATCTTAAGAACGGTTCGTATAAGGGAGAAGTCGCAACGGACTTTTACGGCAGGAAAGTGCCTAAACATGCTCACGGAACGCAAAATATCGGCAGGTATACAGCATCTGCCAGGCTGATAATTGAAGCGGCGCTTCAGATATATAACAGGGAAGTTCGTAAAAATCTGTTGATCAGAAAGATATATGTAACAGCTAATAATGTTTTGACTGAAAATAAGGCTGCGGAGATTGAGTCAAAGTCCCATGAATATGAGCAGCTGGATTTCTTCACTGATTACAAGTCCCGGGAAGAACAAAACAAGCATGAAAATGCGCAGCTTGCCAAGGAAAAACGAATGCAGCAGGCGGCTCTTCAGATAAGGCGAAAATTCGGCAAAAATTCCATTCTCAAGGGTATGAATCTGGAAGAAGGTGCCAATGAAATAAACAGGAATCGGCAGATAGGCGGGCATAAGGCATAGAGGCATGCCGTGAACCTCGGCGTGCAGTCACTGTGCAAAAACGCCTGCGCAGTCACGGCATGCATATAAATATACAACTTGTAGAGAAAATCGATAGAAAGTATGAATATAAAAGATTTAGATAGCGATAAATATGCGGATATGCTGTATATGGACAGGCCTGCCTCTACACATCCTCACATGAGTATGGAAAGTCGTGCCGGGCAGTTTGCGCCATTTGCTGCACTGAACGGCTTCGGAGGAATGATCGTAGAGACTGGCAGACGAACGGAGCAGAAGGTTGATATTTCAGATGAGCAGATAAGGAAGATCAACGAGACGTTTTCATATGTGATGCAAAATGAAACCGCTGATATTGTGGTGAAGATCACATATTTTGAACCGGATGAATTAAAAAACGGGGGCAGATATGTGACTAAATCCGGCATTATAAGAAGTATTAATGAGGTAACCGGAGAAATTAAATTCACAGATGGTACGAGAATAGAGATGAAAAATGTGGCAGAGGCAGCCGTATTGTCTTCACATACGGAAAATTAGTGAATATCACGGAAGAAATGAAGCACAGCCTTGACAATATTGCTGGCGCTGACTATACTTGCAGCTGTTGCGAGGGTATCTGACCTTTGCACATATAAACGGGGAGCTTACAGAAAGTAGGCTGAGATTCGGCTGGATCTGCCGTAACCCATAACCTGATTTGGATAATGCCAACGTAGGGAAATAGCTGATGAGATTTTATGACGGCGAGAACTACGGTTCTCGCCGTTAATGTTTTTAGAGACTATTCTGAATAGTTTTACAGTTGAAAGAGACGTATGTTGCAGGACTGTTTACGTGTAGGGCCATTGCGTGTCACTGCGAGAAAACAATCAGCGCAGGCGTTTTCGAGCAGTGGCACGCATGTCCATAGATATAGAAAATCCAACCTGAACGAAGATAATCTCACCAGCCCAAGCGGTAATTCGGGGGCACCACCTATTGCCGCTATACAAAACGTTAGCTGTAAAACGAAAGGACAAATGAAATGAAAACAGCATTAACGATCGCCGGAAGTGATTCCAGCGGAGGCGCCGGAATTCAGGCAGATATCAAAACAATGATAGCCAATGGTGTATATGCCATGAGTGCTGTCACTGCGCTGACCGCCCAAAACACAACCGGCGTCACATCTATCATGAATGCCACACCAGAATTTCTGGCTCAGGAATTGGACAGCATATTTACTGACATATTCCCTGATGCGGTTAAGATCGGTATGGTGTCAGAACGCAATCTAATCCATGTAATCGCAGAAAAATTGAAGGAGTACAGGGCTTCTAATATCGTTGTAGACCCTGTGATGGTGGCAACATCAGGAGCCAGACTTATAAGTGAGGACGCAGTATCTACATTGAAAGAGGAACTCTTCCCGCTGGCAGATGTGCTGACTCCTAATATTCCGGAGGCCAGGGAACTGACCGGCATGAAGATTGACTCTGCAGAGGACATGATTGCAGCAGCTAGGAAGATCTCAGAGGAGTACAACTGCGCTGTGTTATGTAAGGGCGGCCATAGTCTTAATGATGCAAATGATCTGTTGTATGCAAAAGGCATGGCAAAATGGTTCAATGGAGTAAGGATAGACAATCCGAATACCCACGGAACAGGATGCACGCTGTCATCAGCCATCGCCTCAAACCTTGCCAAAGGATATGACCTTGATAAGTCCGTAAGAAGAGCCAAAGAATATATCTCCGGAGCGCTCGCGGCAATGCTGAATTTAGGACACGGCAGCGGACCGATGGATCACGGATTTGCAATCTCTAATAAATTTACAGCAGAATGCCTGAAGGAAATGACTGATGCTGAGGTTTAATAACATATCTTTTCAGTATCAGAACTCCGATGAACCGATAATCAAGGATCTGTCATTTGCGGCGGAAACTGGCTCATTTACAGCAATAATCGGAACCAGCGGCAGCGGTAAGACAACACTGTTCCGCCTGCTTAATAAGCTGGAAATCCCAGACAGCGGTTCAATTCTTGTAGATGATACAGATATCAGACAATTGAATAACTACACGTCATATATGCCGCAGCAAGACTTATTGTTCCCGTGGCTTACTGTGGAGGAAAATGTCATGCTGCCCATGACGGTACGGAAGGTAGCCAAGGCTGAAAAGAAAGAACGTGCCAGACAAATGTTAAAACAGGTAGGACTTCTTGAGTGGGCGGATAAGAAACCAAGTGAGTTGTCCGGGGGAATGAGACAGAGAGTCTCATTTGCCAGGACGCTGTGTGTGGGTGCGGATATACTTCTGCTGGATGAACCCTTCAGTGCATTGGATTCCATAACCAGAATCGGGCTGCAGGAATGGCTGTTAGAGCAGTGGAGACAGCTGGGCAAAACCATACTGTTTATAACTCATGATGTGGAAGAGGCACTATACCTGTCACAGCGAATACTTGTACTTACAGGAAGACCGGTTGCAAATGCCGAGGAGTATGCGGTTCCGTGTCAGGCTGACAGAACTCGTGAAATGCTGACTCACCCGGATGTTATAAATCTCAAGGAGCAATTGATAGCAAAACTGCAGCATGAGGCTGAAAAAAATGCCGGAGGCAGCGGGATATGACGAAATTTAAGGAACGACCACCATTATCGGGCCGGCAGAAACATGCCTGGAGCATAGGATTTCTGGTATTCCTTATCATATTCTGGCAGGTGCTGGCCATGATAATAGACAAGAGTTATATACTACCCAGTCCCGTTGAGGTTATAGAAAGTCTGTGGAAGAACAGAACGGAGATATTTACGGAACATTTGCCGGCGACAATGCTTGTTATGGCCATAGGCTGTGCAATATCCATAGTATTGGGAGTGGGATTGGCCGTGCTTATGGACGTAAGCAGGACGGCCGAGCGGGCACTGTATCCGATCCTTACCTTCACACAGACGGTTCCGGTTATGTGCGTCTCACCGGTGTTTGTATTGTGGTTTGGGTATTCTACAGGGATGAGGGCACTGGTTGTGGTACTGGTTACATTTTTCTCAATTACGGTTAATGTATTTGACGGATTTAAGGCGTCTAAGAAGGCAAGAGAAGAATTGCTGCAAACCTATGGTGCCGGAAGATGGCAATGTCTTGTATTGGCCAAATGGCCTGCAGCCCTGCCATACTTTTTTACGGCTCTGCACGTGGCACTACCCTGGTCAGCGGTGGGAGCAGCAGTTGCTGAGTGGCTGGGAGCTCCGAAGGGACTGGGAACATACAGCCGTAACTGCATGGCCAGTCTTGATGCAGCAGGGCTGCTGGCACCGCTGGTATTGCTTACGATGATCGCGCTGCTGCTGAATTATATTTTAAATATTTTGGAGCGCAGGCTTGTGTCATATCAGTAAAAGTCCTCGTGATTGAGGCAACGCAGCACCCATCGATTTTGCGAAAATCCCAGGAAACGGGAGGTGCAGTTAAACGAGTTTGCCCGTACAATTGTATGTTCATTGGACGGACTGGAGAATATGAACAAACAGGACCATAGTCTGGACTTCGAGAGCACTTATGACGACAGTACGAATTTGAAATGACAATGAGAATTTTTAAAACAATATATAATTAATCGCTGTACACAGCAGCGAAATGGAGGAAATTATGAAATTAAATAAAAAAATATCAACATTATTAATCTGCACAATTGCAGCAAGCGCCATGTCATTTGGCACAGTTCAGGCAGATGAACTGACCCACTTAGATGTAGTGCTGGATTGGTATCCAAATGCGATCCACACATTCTTGTTTGAAGCCATCGAAAATGGATATTTTGAGGAGGAAGGGCTTGAAGTCAGCCTTATAAGTCCTGCAGACAGCGTTGATGCCATTAATTTTGTTGCATCGGGAAGAGCACAGATCGGACTTACCTATCCGATCGATGTGGTTCAGGCTTACGCATCAGGCATGCCTGTAACCTCAATAGGCGCGATCGCACAAGAGGCACTTGAGTGCATGTGCTCGCTGTCTTCTAATTCAATTACAGATGACATGACCAGCTTAAAGGGCAAGAAAGTCGGAATTACCGGAACACAGATCAGCAAGGCCGTTATTAATACGATCGCAGCCAATGCAGGGCTTGCGGAAGATGATTTTGAAATTGTTACGGTAGGATTTGACCTTGTAACAGCACTTACCACGGGAAGCGCTGATCTGATCATCGGACCATTCATTAATGACGAAGTCGTAACAATGAAAAATGCAGGATATGAATTGAATGTATACAGCGAGCAAGATTACGGCGTACCGGAATTATATGGACTTATCATGGCTGTAAATAGTGAAGATTTCGCAGAAAATTCTGAAGTATATGAGGCATTTCTTCGTGCGAGCAAGAAGGGCTTCGAAGATATGAAGGCAGATGAGGATGCAGCACTTGACTTTATTATGGCCAACATGAGCACAGATGATAACCCGCTTGACGAAACCCAGCAGCGCGAAAGCTACGAAATACTTCTTCCTAAGATGGAGCCGGAAGGAAGTACATTTCTGTCAATGTCTAAGGATATATGGCAGTCAGTAATTGACTGGATGGTACAAACACAGCAGATAGAGGAAGGATTTGATGCATCTGCAGTTATGGCAGAGATAAATGCTTAGAAGGTTCTGCTGCGTAAAATATATGTGCTCATGCGCCGGGATGGCGCAGACCCCCTGCTTAGCGTAGGCGTTTTCGAGCAGGGGCTGCACGCCGAGGTTCACGGCGCGTGAACTTGCATTGTGTCAGAACCTTTATGATAATCACCATATGAGACAAAAATTAACAGCAAAATTGAATATTCCGGCCATCATTCTGGCACTTACGCTTCTTGTGCTATGGCAGATTGCTGCACAGATTGTGGGGATGTCTCATATTCTTCCGGGGCCTGTGCAGATAATTATAAGGACCTGGCAATTAAGAGAATCATTGGTTCTGCATCATTTGCCTGCAACTCTTATTACAATAGTTACAGGATGGTGTCTGTCGGTAGCGGTCGGTGTTATACTGGCGGTGCTGATGCACATAAGCCGCCATGGGGAGGCGATGCTTCATCCTGCGCTTGTTGTTACACAAACTATACCTGTAATGTGTATATCACCGTTATTTGTAGTATGGCTGGGATATACGTTGGGAGCCAGACTTCTGGCAGTTGTTCTGTCAACATTTTTTGCGATAACGCTTAATACTTATGACGGACTTAAGAACACAGACAGCAGAAAAAAAGAGTTGATGAAAACCTATGGGGCAGGCAGATTTCAGATATTTACACAATTGGAGATCCCTTCAGCACTTCCGATGTTTATGACGTCTCTTAAGATGACTCTGCCTTGGGCAGTAATAGATGCGGCGGTAGCCGAATGGCTGGGAGCAACAGAAGGCCTGGGGTATTTCAGCCGAAGAATGATAAGCAAAATGGACGGCGCGGCGGTATTTGCCCCGATCCTTATTTTATGTATAATAACACTTATAGGCATGGCGCTGATCAAGATGGCAGACAGGCGCCTCGTGCCTTACAGAAATGATATGTGATTGAGACAGTCATATGCTGTAATGAATATTATAGCCCTGCGCCGTGGACCTCGGCATGCAGCCATTGCTCGAAAACGCTTGCGCTAACTATTTTTGCAGTGGTTACACCGTCCCGGCGCACGATTTAATCTATTAGACTAACATACTCGTACGTACTGTTTGCGCTGCTAAGTGGAGGAATCTAATATAATGAACAAGCAATTCAACAGTCAGACCGATATTTCAATGACAGCTGTAATGCTGCTATTGGTATGTATCGGTCTGACTGCTGTACTGGCAAATGGTCAATTATATAAGTGTACTATAGGTATATCGCCGTCAGACGGGCTGGGCATGGGGTTTATCAATGGGTGTATCATATGCGTGCTGACATTCGTGACTTTCATTGATATAAAAACTCGAAAAATACCGAATGCCTGCGTTTTATCCCTGATTGGGCTATGGCTTATAAGCCTGGTATTTCAGTCTGAGGTAACAAGCAGATCCCGGATGCAATGTCAGATCATTTCAAATGTGATGACAGCTGCTGCTTTGGCCGGTGCCTTTGTTTTCACCAGATGGCTGGCCAATAAAATCATCAAAAGACAATCCCTGGGAGGCGGAGACATTAAGCTGGCATTTGCAGTGGGACTTATATTAGGACCTTCGAAGAGCGTATTTATGGTACTTGCCGCATGTGTGCTGGCATTAGCCTCCTTTGTGGTAACACGGATAAAAGATAAGGGCAGATATTTCCCATTTGGCCCTGCGATCTCAATTGCCACAGGCATTATGATTCTGTACGGGTAATCCGCTGGTATCTAGACAAAATCCTCATCCGATGTGATTTCACAATCTAGTTTCACGGCCTCGATCCGGGGCACATATTTGCTCACAGAATTTTCATTATACCATTCAAAAATGCTGTGCTATACTTTCACGGATAAGTATTAAACAGGCACGCAGTGCCGACAAATGCTATGACGAAGAAGACTGAGGTTTGTTAACCGATGTAAATTAAACAGACACATGGTGCTGATAAATGACCAAATATATAAGTGAAAAGTTGCCGCAGCCGTGAGGTAGTCAACCAGAGAGTCAGACATAAATCACGGGGCAGATGAAAAGAGGATTAAGAATGGGAAAAACAATAGGTATAGATCTTGGCACAACTAATAGCTGCGTAGCAGTGGTAGAAAACGGACAGCCGGTGGTAATTCCGAATGAAAAGGGCAATCGTACAACCCCGAGTGTCGTTGCATTTACCAAGGTGGGCGAGCAGCTGGTAGGCGAGGCTGCACAGAGGCAGGCAGCAGTAAACAGTGACAGGACCATCAGTTCAATTAAGAGACAGATGGGAACAAATTGGACTAAAAATATTGATGGCAAGAGATATACTCCGCAGGAGATCAGTTCGATAATTCTGCGCAAATTAAAAAAGGATGCGGAGAATTATCTGGGCGAAGCGGTAACGGATGCAGTTGTCACTGTTCCGGCATATTTTAATGATATTCAGCGCCAGGCAACTAAGGATGCAGGACGCATAGCAGGTCTTAATGTTAAGAGAATCATAAATGAGCCTACGAGTGCGGCATTAGCTTATGGTCTTAACAACGGCGCTGCACAGAAGATCCTGGTATATGACTTGGGTGGCGGAACATTTGACGTTTCGATAATTGAAATCGGGGATGATGTAATAGAAGTCCTTGCAACGAATGGCGACAATCATCTGGGCGGTGATGACTTCGATGAGAAGATCGTGACACATTTGCTGGGGATAATTAAGAGCCAGCACGGTGTGGATCTGAGAAAGGATGTATCAGCCATGCAGCGGCTGAAGGAAGCTGCCGAGCAGTGTAAGAAGGAGCTGTCTCAGTCAGACAACGGAAGAATATATCTTCCGTACCTTTCGATGATGAAGGGAGAACCACTTAACTTCGAGTATACGCTTACACGCGGAATGTTTAATGATTTTACCAGAGATCTTGTGGACAGAACCGCAGGGCCGGTTCAGAATGCCTTGAATGACGCGGGCATTGCGGCATCAGAGCTGGGCAAGGTTATCCTGGTAGGCGGATCGACGAGAATACCGGCAGTTCAGGAGAAGGTCCGCCAGCTCACAGGCAAGATCCCTGCCAAGAGCATCAACCCGGACGAGTGTGTAGCACAAGGGGCTGCACTTCAGGGAGATATATTATCAGAGGGAACGATCCAGCTGTATAACGGAGGCAGCGGTTTGCTTCTGTTAGATGTAACTCCGTTAAGCCTTGCCATCGAAACAGTAGGCGGCGTTGCCACAAGAGTAGTGGAGAGGAACAGCACATTGCCGGTTCATTATTCTCAGATATTTACAACGGCGGCTCCTTATCAGAGAAGTGTTGAGATAAATGTCCTTCAGGGCGAGCGCCCTATGGCAAGGGATAATAAGTCTATCGGCAAATTCAGGCTCGGCGGAATTAAGGGGGCCCCGGCAGGTGTACCGCAGATTGAAGTAACATTTGATATTGATGCAAATGGAATCCTCAAGGTAGCAGCCAAGGATCTGGCCACAGGCAGGGCTCAGTCAATTACCATTGATAATAATGAGAGAATGTCCGATTCTGAAATCGAGCAGGCCATAAGAGATGCACAGCAATACGCAGCTCAGGACGGGATCAGAAGGCAGGCTGTAGAAACCAATAACGAAGCTAATCAGCTGTTAAACGAGGTCCAGACTGCGCTTCAGAATAAGAAAAAAGAGATCAGCAAGGAAGATAAAAAGTTCCTTAAAAATGACATTGCAGAGCTTCAGAAGGCTGTATCGAAGAACAATCCTGCCAAATGCACAGAATCAGAGCTTCAGGCAGTTAAAACAGCAATATCTAATCTTAAGCAGAGCAGCTCAAGGGTCTTGTAGGAGAGGCTATTTTATATTGTGAAATGGTTTCGAACCGTCGGATCGACGTAATACTTCAAATACCCTGAGTACATCTTCTTCTACGGTAAACCTGATATCGAAACTGTCGAAGCTAAGGCCGTACACATAGCCGCTCTGCTTTTCGTAAGCACCGCGGGGATCCTGCTGCAGGATCTGAAGCAGAGATTTTTGCTTTTCCATTGGTATTATGTTTATAAGATCTTCTGGGAAGTCTATATTTAAAACTTTTTTTTCGCAGCAGGCAAATCCGCCTGCTGCGTCAGCATGTAAATCTGTATATGGCAGATATGGCTTGATGTCAAATATTTCGGTTCCGTTTAGGATATCTGCTCCGCCCACTACAAGGATCGGGCCGTCATTTGTATGGGGCTGCACCTTCAAAAGCTTTACTGACGAAAGCCCCAGAGAGTTAGGCCTGTAGGGAGATCTTGTGGCAAATACTCCCTCTTTGATCTTACCGCCTAATCGGGGAGGCGTAACAAGTGCTGACCATTTAACAGGGTCAGCACTCATATCGATTCTTGTTTCTGAAAAATTCCAAATGAGCCATAGGTGGCTGAAGGATTCGATGCCGCGTATGGCATTGATATCACGAAAATCTTCTTCAAATACAATTCGCGCCGTAAGTTCGTCAGCCAGTCCCGCCTGACGGGGAATACCGAAACGCTCATTAAAATCTGTATATATCCTTGCTATTGGTCTTATTATATATTCTGACATAGATTTATTTTGCAACTTCAGCTTCTGATATCTCAGGAGTTTCGACTAAACATTTGCTATGAATATCACCTTGCATATATGATTTTGCATCTTTAATAAAGCTTATAACTATAAGAACCATTACAATGCCAATTGGGAATGCTGCAATTATACTTACTGACTGCAGGTTATTCATGGAACTTTCTGAGAATAAAAGAGCAATTGGAAGCAAGATCAGCAGTATGCACCACATGAACTGTATTGCTCTGTGAGGGTGCTGTCCGTTCGAAAGAGATTTATAGCTGTAGCAAGAAGCAATGTACGCGATGGAGTCAAAGGATGTGGCATAGAATGCGATCATTGTAAGAAGTACAACTATAAGTATTACAGGTGCCAGCGGCATGGATTTGATGATTGAAATAATAGTGCCGTAGAGGTCGCCGCTTTGAAGATACTGAGATATAAAATCAGCAGTGCCTGACATTTGCTTTCCCATAGAATAATTGCCCAGAATAATAAAGCTTATTATGGTTGAGCCTACGCCAAATCCATATCCGCCCAGAATAGTCTGACGAACGGTTCTGCCCCTTGAAATATTTCCGATAAAAAATGGAGCGGCAACACACCATACCATCCAATAAGCCCAGTAATAGATGGTCCAGGTTTGAGGAAAATTCGATGTTCTGAGCGCGTCCGTAAATGTGGATAATCCTATGAAATTCTGAACCATGGTTCCCAGCGACGACAGACCGGTTTCGATGATATATTTGGTTTCACCGCAGAATATAAGAACAAAGGTCAGGAGTGCAAAAAATAAGTATATACATACTTTAGCCAGTACATTAATACCTTTAAATCCATGCAGCAGTGAATAGGTATATACAAAGCATGTGATTAACAGAATAATGATATTAATTACTGTTACACTGACGGACAGATGAAAAAGGTCTGCGATTATATTGGCCATGAGTGGGGTAGCGATGCTGAAGGTTGTGGCAGTTCCCGCAATAAGCGCAAATACTGCAAGAAGGTCAATAATACGTCCGGGAGCCTTATCGGTGTATTTTTCCAAAATCGGTCTGCAGGCTTCTGAATACTTCTGTTTGCTCTTCTTTCTTACATGGAGCATGAAGCCGAATGCAACAGCAAGTACAAGATAGAAGCCCCATGGAATAAGGCTCCAATGAAACAGCGGGAAAACCCCGGCCCATTCCTGAATGCTGCCTAATTCTTCAATATGGGCATCTGTGGCATATAAAATCCATTCTGAAAAAGAATAGAACAAAATATCTGCGGCAAGTCCGCAGGTAAACATCATGGAACCCCAGGCGAAAAAGGAGTATTTAGGCTTTTCGTCGGGATTTCCCAATACAATATCACCGTATTTGGAAAATGCGATAAAAATGGATACGAGAAATATTCCAAGTCCTATGATCAGGTAATAAACTCCGAAGGTATCACCGAAGAAAAATCTGAGCTGGCTTAAAATAGCATTGGATTGATTTGGAAAAAAGAAAAAAAGTATGCAAAGTCCGATGATAAGTGCCAACGGAACTATAGTAATGATCCAGTCGATATTCTTTTTATTTAACTGCTTAGAGGCCATTTGGTACTCCTTTCTGACAGACGTATACGGTCTGAGTCAGCCGATACATTATATATTTGAAGCTGATTTTTACATGAACTATATTTACGCCCGGATGAGCGGAAGGTAACTTGAATCAATATGAGCAAGCTCCGCGAGACTGTCAATCTCGATAACATCACCTTGCTGCATCGGACGTATTCCTAATGTATATTCATTCTTATGGCAGAACATTGCCACATCATCCCAATAAATCTGCCGGTTCCTTTGAACATCAAATTCATATTCGAGATGCGACTTTAGTTTTTTACCGTCTGCAGCTGTCCATCTGGATACACTATATAATTGCCAGCCGCATTTGCCGCCGGTTCTGCTGCAGGAAGTCACGATCCCATTTTCTGCCTGCTGCAGCCATTCATCGGTTTCCTGTTCAACGTAGACACTGTTATATCCTGACAGTTCAAATTCACGGGATAATACATCAGGATTATTTATAATCTGATCGCCGTCCAGAATAATTGCATTTTCAATGTGGTCGCGGGCGCAGTACAGCGATGAGATGTTGTTACAAGTGTCAAAATATGGATTTTCGATCAGTGTGAGTCCACGGTACTTCTGCGGCAGATATGAAAACTGCTCCTTCAGATAACCGATCACCACATATATTTCATTAATCCCGTTAGAATGCAAGGCGTCTATCACGCTTTCAATCATTGGTTTGCCATTGATATTGACGAGCGGTTTGGGTGTTGTAAATGTAAGTGGCTGCATACGTGTTCCCTTGCCGGCTGCCATTATAATAGCCCTTTGTACCTGGTTCACAGTGATTCACCCGCCTTCCTTAATTCGTCTGTTACGATATTGTAGAAATCCTTGGCATAACGATATTGTTTCAGCGCGTATTCTCCGAATTCGATACCGAGAGATTCTTTATATTCACACCAGTTGCTCCATAAAAGGCCGCATACGGCGACATAGCAGTAGATTTTTATCCGAATTTTATTACTGCATCCCTCCGGATAATAAAGGGAGATTAAGTTATCTACCTGCTTCCTGTCATAGTAAGCATAGATAGCAAACATCGCGATATCAATGAGAGGATCCGCCATTCCTGCATATTCCCAATCTATAAGGACAGGAATCTCGCTGCCGCAGTTATCATGGTGAAATAATATATTGTCAGGATTAGGATCCATATGTGTCAGGTATTTTACAGGGCTCATAGATTCTATATATGAGCGAAGTGACAACACATGCTCTTTGGTCGTTGAATAATCTCTGTAAACAGACGGCCTGCTGTTCCATAAGGACTCATAATATTCAAGCTGCCCGAAAATATCAAACTCGTGATCAACTGTGAGGTTAAGACTATGGAACTTCCTTAGAAGATTCATACTTGCTGCAAGATCTGCTTGATCATTGGCATCACAGGCTCTTACATCTTCAATATATTCTGTCAGTTTGTAGCCATTATCCGGACTAATATACAGAACGTTGTCACTTATATTGTAGTTTTTGATTGCTGAATATACGGCTGCCTCATTTTTTCGATCTATCAGCTGCGATGTTCCTTCCCCGGGGATACGCATGATATATTTTCGACCACTGCATTCGAACAAAAATGAGCGATTAGTCATTCCCTTCTTCAAAGAAGATATATTTTGAATATTCGATGCGTCGGTGTTGAGTATTGAGCAAATGATATTTATAGCTTCAACTTTAAGGTGACTTGATGAACTGTCGAAGTCTCTGAGCTGTTCATAAGTGTTGATTTCAACAACATCATTGTCGGAGACCACGTTAGGAACAACATGAATACTCTTTTTGTAGAATAATGCATCTTCCCAAAATGAATTATCATATTCGCTGAGGTTGCTTAAATCATTCAGATTTTTTCTCAGCGTCGGAGCATCATCTGAGGAAATGTAGGCAATACCTACCATTTTATTGCCGCCGGAAGTGCATGGGGACAATGTTTTATTCCTTGCAATGTAAACATTGCTTGAGTCGGACGCTGCATCGGATATCATATACCAGGTGCACAGCTCTGCACTGTTAAAAGGATTGCTGCGACACCATATGTCGCATGGGATTATATATGCATTTTCTAAATGGCTGCAGGCAGCATTTAGAGAACAGAGATTATTTTTAGAGCTGTACTGCATGTTTATTATAAGGTTAACGCCGAATTCATCGATCAGATACTCGTATTTTTCCTTCATGTAACCGACAACTATATAAATCTCGTTTACATTGATCTGGTGAAGCTGTCGGATAATCCTTTCAATCAGAGGTTCCCCGTGGATTTCGATAAGTCCTTTTGGAGTTTCGATATTAATAGGGACAGACCTCATCCCGTATCCGGCAGCCAGAATTATGGCCTGTTTAGGACTGCGGTCTGTTATATATTTCTTGCCCTTTGCGGTAAGACTGAAGTCAGAAGTCAGGTATAGATCTTCTGACAGACATTTAAGAGCTTGATTAACGGAACCTAGGGAATGTCCTGTTTTCAGTGATAAATCTCGCTGGCTATTATAACTTTCTGAATACAATGTTTTTAAAATATCAGTTTCGACAATGTTCATGAACAACCTCGCATAAAAATATTATGAACATAATAGTGTACCAGTACATTTATGTCAATATTTTTGAAAAAAGTGCTCAAATTGTCATAGTTTTAATTGACAACGAGGGACCATTATCTTAAACTGTCCCCGTATCGAAACGGGCACGTCCGCAGCCCGTCGGTAGTAGCGCCTGGCAAGTCCACACACTCTCTCTCGGATAAGTCAGACAACAAGAGTATATTGTATGAGCTATTCAAGTTGAAAACGCAAGTATGCCGAAAGTGGCATGATTGTGTTTTTTGTGCGACAGGATTTTTCCGCACTGTTGCATGAAAAAGCATGACAGCTTATGCACAAAATGTGGAGGAAATTGAAACAATGGCAAACATTAAATCAGCAAAAAAAAGAGTAATCACAAGTCAGAAGAGAGCAGACAGAAACAAGGCTGTTAAGTCAGCTACTAAGACAGCTGTTAAGAAGGTTTATACAGCTATCGAGTCAAATGACAAGGCAGCAGCTATGGAAGCTCTGAAACTGGCAACAGCTCAGCTGGACAAGGCTGAAACGAAGGGCATTTATCATAAGAATATGACAGCTCGTAAGGTTTCAAGACTTGCAAAAGCAGTTAACAAAATGGCATAAGCCAGTTTAACTTGGAAGGAGAGTAACAAATGAGCGCATTAATGTGGTGTGGAATCGCTGCAGGTGTTATTGCATTGCTTTATGCATTAGTACTTGCAACAATCGTTTCCAAACAGGATGCTGGTACCGACAGAATGAAGGAAATCGCTAAGGCTATCGCCGAAGGCGCAAGAGCATTCCTCTTCTCAGAGTACAAGATTCTTGTAGTTTTCGTAATTGTAGTAGGACTTATCATCGGTCTTGCACTGGGCAACTGGATTGAAGCATTATGCTTCCTGGTTGGTGCAGTATTCTCTGTACTTGCCGGCTTCTTCGGAATGTCTGTTGCAACAAAGGCTAACGTAAGAACAGCCAATGCAGCAAGAACGAAGGGCATGAACGGGGCCCTGGGCGTAGCCTTCAAGGGCGGCGCAGTTATGGGTATGTGCGTAGCAGGTCTTGGCTGCCTGGGCGTAACAGCTATCTACTTCATTACAAGAGACGCCGATGTATTATTCGGTTTCTCACTGGGTGCTTCTTCAATCGCACTGTTCGCACGTGTAGGCGGCGGTATTTATACCAAGGCTGCAGACGTTGGTGCTGACCTTGTAGGTAAGGTTGAGGCAGGTATCCCTGAGGATGACCCGCGTAACCCGGCAACAATCGCTGATAACGTTGGTGATAACGTTGGTGACGTTGCAGGTATGGGTGCAGACCTTTTTGAATCATATGCAGGCTCACTTATTTCCGCAATTACACTTGCAGTTGCATTTGTTGGTGAGGGCGGCAGCGCATTTGACAATTACATAGTATTCCCTGTACTTATCTCAGCAATCGGTCTTATCGCTTCTATTAACGGTACATTATTTGTTCGTACCAAGGAAGGTTCAAATCCACAGGTTGCTCTGAACATTGGTACATATGTATCATCAGCAATTGTAATTATCTGTGCATTTATCTTCAGCTCAGTTCTTCTGGGCACATTGATGCCGGCTATTGCAATAGTTGCCGGTATTGTCGTAGGACTTTTGATCGGTACACTTACAGAGATTTATACATCTGACAAATATGGCTCAGTTAAGGAAATTGCTAAGCAGTCAGAGACAGGACATGCTACAACAATCATCGCTGGTCTGTCAGTTGGTATGAAATCAACAGTACTTCCTATCATCCTTATCTGCATCGGTATCTTCGTATCATATGCAGTAATGGATGGTTTCACAACACCTGCAAGCGGTGTATTTGGTATCGCTCTTGCAGCAGTTGGTATGCTTTCAACAACAGGTATCACAGTTGCAGTTGATGCTTATGGCCCTATCGCAGATAACGCCGGCGGTATCGCTGAGATGAGTGAACTTGATGAAAGCGTTCGTAACATTACAGATAAGCTGGACTCAGTTGGTAATACAACAGCTGCTATCGGTAAGGGATTCGCTATCGGATCTGCAGCACTTACAGCTCTGGCATTGTTCTCATCATTTGCAGTATCAGTTAACAGCTCAGGTGCATCTTTCTCAATGAACAGCATCGACATTCTTCAGCCTACAGTAGTTATCGGCCTTCTTGTTGGCGGTATGCTGGTATTCTTATTCTCAGCACTTACCATGTCATCAGTTTCTAAGGCTGCTAACCAGATGGTTGTTGAGGTTCGTCGTCAGTTCAGAGAGATCCCTGGCATCCTTGAAGGCAAGGCTAAGCCGGATTACACACGTTGTGTAGCTATCTCTACTAAGGCATCTCTTAAGCAGATGATCCTTCCTGCAGTTATAGCTATCGTAGCACCGGTTGTTCTGGGCGTGCTCCTGGGTGTAGCTGCCCTGGGCGGACTTCTGGCAGGTGCACTTATCACAGGTGTTCTTATGGCTATCTTCATGAGCAACGCAGGTGGCGCATGGGACAATGCAAAGAAGTATATTGAAGGCGGCAAGCACGGCGGCAAGGGCTCAGATGCTCATAAGTCAGCTGTTACCGGCGACACAGTTGGTGATCCGTTCAAGGATACATCAGGTCCTTCAATCAACATCCTTATCAAGCTTATGACAGTTGTTTCACTGGTATTCGTTCCTCTGTTTATCGCAGTTGGCGAGTATGGTCTTATCGGCGGATTATTCCACTAAGATCTGACGGGCTGATCAGAGAGAGATTAAATATTGAATGATTTTACCGGGGCTGTTGCGCAAATGCGTGACAGCCCTTGCAGCATCTGCGACGTCCCGGCACATTTAAGTATTGACTTTACAAAGCATTGTTAATCCTTGGCGTGGCAGCTGCTGCAGAGCATCGAAACAGTGAAAAGTATTTACTGTGGTGATTGAAAAAATACAGTCTCCGATATATAATTAATCGTCAGTTTGTGAAGATGTATCAGAAGATGTTGATAGATATGAGATGAAGAAGAGAAAGGAGTATGCACATGGCAAGCACTGATATTGGAGTAGATTTAGGAACTGCCAGTGTTTTAGTATATATTACAGGCAAGGGTGTGGTGCTGAAGGAGCCTTCGGTAGTTGCATTTGACAGAGATACTAAGAAGATCAAGGCAATCGGTGAAGAGGCCAGATTGATGATCGGCAGGACACCGGGCAATATTGTGGCTATCAGACCTTTAAGACAGGGTGTTATCTCAGATTATACAGTTACCGAGAAGATGCTGAAGCACTTTATCCAGAAGGCCATCGGCAAGAGAACATTCAGGAAACCAAGAATCAGTGTGTGCGTACCCAGCCGTGTAACGGAGGTTGAGAAGAAGGCTGTTGAGGATGCTGCATATCAGGCGGGAGCCAGAGAGGTTGCGGTTATTGAGGAACCGATAGCAGCTGCCATCGGAGCAGGTGTTGATATAACCAAGCCTTGCGGCAATATGATAGTAGACATAGGCGGCGGAACAACAGATATTGCTGTTATTTCGCTGGGCGGCGTCGTTGCAAGCACATCTGTTAAGATCGCAGGTGATGATTTCGACGAAGCCATCGTAAGGTATATGAGAAAGAAGCATAATCTTCTTATCGGCGAGAGAACCGCAGAGGAGATTAAGATTCAGATAGGTACATGTTATCCCCAGGGCGAAGAGATGAGCATGGATGTGCGTGGACGTAATCTGGTATCCGGACTTCCGAGAAGGGTAACGATTACTTCTACAGAGACGGAGGAAGCCTTAAGAGAGTCAGTTTCACAGATAGTTGAAGCAATCCATGAGGTTCTGGAGAAAACTCCACCGGAGCTTGCGGCAGACATTGCAGACAGAGGTATTGTAATGACCGGCGGCGGATGCCTGT
The DNA here is from genome assembly GCA_963599255.1 of Treponemataceae bacterium. GTDB lineage: Bacteria > Bacillota > Clostridia > Lachnospirales > Lachnospiraceae > RGIG5612. The sequence continues at coordinate 54,355 of CAVBWS010000001.1, read as the reverse complement.
TAAGAGGCCTGGAACAGATCATTGAGGATAAGATAGGAATCAATGCTATTACAGCAGAGGATCCCATGCTGTGCGTAGCCATCGGCACAGGCATGTTTATAGAGTACTTAAGCGGAGATAAGACATTATCCTAGGGTTTTCATAGTTGGCAAAACCCGGAGACTTTCAAGGATATAAAGGGACTTACATTGGACACATTAAAGGGCTGTGTAGAGAAAGTAATATTCAGAAATCGTGAAAATGGTTATACAGTTTTGAGTGTAGAGAACAACGATGATATATATGTGTGCGTCGGATGTTTTCAGGAGATAAACGCCGGGGAATTCATGGAATTTTCCGGCGAATTTGCATATCATCCTAAATATGGCGAACAGTTCAAGGCTCAATCTGCCAGAAGCGTAATTCCGGAGGACATAGATGCAATTGAGAGATACCTGGGAAGCGGAGCCATCAAGGGGATTGGTGCAGTTACAGCCAAGAGGATTGTCGCCAAGTTCGGAGCAGATACCCTGAGAATCCTGGATGAGGAGCCGGAACGGCTGGCAGAGATAAAAGGAATAACCAGGAAGAAGGCTTTAGAGATAGCTTCGTCTCAGGAGGAAAAGAAGGATATGCGAAATGCCATGATCTTTCTGGGAGATTATGGCATATCCAATGCTCTGGCAGTTAAGCTCTATGGACAATATGGACAGGATATTTATACGATCATCAGGGATAATCCGTATCAGCTGGCTGATGAAGTAAATGGCATGGGCTTTAAGAAGGCTGATGAGATCGCATTTAAAGCAGGGATTGACCCCGGCAGTGATTTTAGAATTAAGGCATGTATGATATATGAATTACAGCATGCCCTTGATAATGGCCATACATATCTGCCGGCTGATATGTTGAAAAATAAGGTTCTTATGACACTGCAGCCTGCAACAATGGACGGGGTATGCGAGATAGAGGATCCAGATCTAGAACGATGCCTGATGGATCTTGCAATCGACAGCAGGGTAATAATTAAGTCTGTAAAGATGCAGAAGAAGAGTATTACTCAAACATTGGAAAATGCAGAGGGTGAATCTGCAGGTAATTCTGTGAGCAATTCAGTGGCTAATGCTGCAGGCGGTTTAGCGGGTAATTTAACAGTTGATTCAGCTGCACCGTCAGCTGCTCAGGATGGTGTCAATCTTGAATTCTATGGCAATGATCTGCAGGTGCGGATGCCTGTATGCGAGCAGGCAGAAGGCGGTCAGGATGAGTCGCGCCAGGTATATTATTCTCAGAACTATTACACAGAATTAGGCATTGCCAGAATGATGGTGGATCTAAATCTTAAGACTGATACAGATGACAGCAGGTTTGAAACTCGCGTAAAAGAAGTGGAGGACAGTACAGGAATTAAACTGGATGAACTTCAGAGACAGGCTGTCAGAGCCGCGGTTAATTCAGGAATATTGATCATCACCGGAGGACCGGGAACAGGGAAGACGACTACCATCAATGCCCTTATAAAATATTTCGAGGACGACAAAAGAGAGATCCTTCTGGCTGCACCTACGGGGCGCGCAGCCAAGCGGATGACAGAGGCTACAGGGTACGAGGCCAAGACAATTCACCGTATGCTGGAACTGTCAACCAAGCTCGACGATACGTCAGCAGGCGCCAGATTTAACAGAAATGAAGATTGTCCGCTGGAAGCCGATGTGATAATCGTGGATGAGATGTCAATGGTTGATATATTCCTGATGAATGCTCTCCTTAGAGCCATTGCTCCGGGAACAAGGCTTATCCTGGTAGGCGATGTGGATCAGCTGCCCAGCGTAGGGGCGGGAAATGTATTGAAGGATCTGATAGACAGCGGAAGGTTTAACACGGTTAAGCTGGTTAAGATCTTCAGACAGGCCGAGGAAAGCGAGATCGTTGTTAATGCTCATAAAATAAATAACGGTGAGCCGATAACATTAAAAAGTAACAGCAAGGATTTTATATTCCTTAGAAGAGAGACGCCTCAGGCGGTTGCAAGTGCCGTGCTGACTCTTGTTCGGGATAAACTTCCTAAATATGTCAATACCGATATAAGGGAAATACAGGTTCTGGCTCCTATGAAGAATGGCAATCTGGGAGTTATTGCGCTTAACAGATTCTTACAGACCAGCCTTAATCCGGCTTCACCTGACAAGAAAGAACTGGCTGTGGGCACCATGATTTTCCGTGAAGGCGATAAGGTCATGCATATTAAGAACAATTATGACCTGGAATGGGAGATGAGGACTGCCACGGGATTTGCATACGATAAGGGAACAGGCGTATTTAACGGTGATATCGGTATTATTAATCAGATAAACGAGCATCGTCAGATGTTAGAGGTAATATTCGACGACGGCAAATATGTTATCTACGGATACGAGCAGTTGGAGGAGCTTACATTATCCTATGCTGCGACGGTTCATAAATCTCAGGGAAGTGAATATCCGGCGGTGATCCTGCCGCTTCTTACGGGGCCACAGATCCTGATGAACAGAAACATTCTATATACAGCTGTAACCCGTGCTAAAAAATGCGTTGTTATAGTGGGAAATGAAACCGTGGTAGAACGGATGATAGAAAATACCAGGGAGCAGGAACGGTATACGGGGTTGAAGGATAGAGTTAGGGAAATAGTCCTGTAAAAAAGACAGTTATGTTAGAATCTAAGAAACTGACATGTTACAAAAACAGTATACTTCAGCTGCTGTATCCCAGAAAATGCCCGGTATGCGGCAGGATCATTAACGCCGAGAAAACTATCATTCATTGTAATACAGGTGATTGTAATCCGTATATCTGTCCAACCTGCTATAAAAAATTAAATATCATATCCGGCACGCGCTGTATGAAATGTTCACGCCCTCTTGAGGATAATACAGCAGAGTATTGTGCTGATTGTGCGTCAAAGATAAGGCACTTTGACCAGGGAATCTCGCTTCTGATTCATGATGATGTATCTAAAAAGATCGTATACGGTCTTAAATATTCAAATAAACGGGATAATGCTGATGTGTTGGCATATGAAGCTGCCAGAAGGCTCTCGGATGTTATCGACTATTGGAATCCTGATGTGATAGTATCGGTTCCTGTCCACAGAAAGCGTGAACTTGAAAGAGGCTATAATCAGGCTGAGGTTCTGGCCAGTAGGCTTGTGAATTTTATGAAAGCCGAAGAACATGAATACAGGTTGGACGCACGGCTTCTTAAGAGAAACAAACAGACCATAGCCCAGAAGAAGCTGGGAAATGAACAACGACAGGATAATCTGAGGGATGCATTCGAGGTGAATGAAAAAGTGTTGGAATACTGTGAATATAAAAACGTATTACTCATAGATGACATTTATACATCGGGAGCGACACTGTCAGAGTGCGCCAGAACGCTGAAAAATGCAGGAATAGAGAAAGTATATTTTCTGACGTTTAGTATTGGATAATGGCAAGTCTATCAAGCCGAGCATTTCATGATTTTAGCATTATGAGGTGGGAAGAGCAGTCATCAGATATAGACGTCAACATTAACCTTGTATCTGCCCTTACTGGTCATGCCGTCCATCCCTGCATATATAAATTTGCCGAATCCCCGAACTGAGATCCGTGAGTCAGGCTTAGGAGAATAGCTGGTATTCTCACATTGAAGCCCGTTTACGAGGACCTTCTTGGATTTGAATAAGTCCTGGGCCTGGCTGCGTGACAGATTATACAGTTTCGAAATAACTGCATCGAGACGTTCGGAAGAAATTATCAGCTGACGCCTGTCAATGTGCGGGGCGACAGCCTCCGGAAGAGAATCTGCAATTTCAACCTTAACGGATGTATGTCTTATCTGAACTAATTTTTCCTTGATATAATCTGCGATATGCTCAAGACAGAATATGTATGCTGTCTTATCTGAAATCATGATGTCCCCGAGAAGCTCCCGCTCAATTCCAAGACTCATGAGAGCGCCGAGGTAATCCCTGTGGCTTAAGTCTTCACCGAATTTTTTCATTAACGGCTGAACAATAAGGCATGAAATCGGGAAGGACTGATTGTAGCCAAGGTCAGATTCCCTTCCAAATCTTACAACACATCGCTCAGCCGTTTCAACACCGCCGGATATCGTAATCCCGGCATAACATAATTCCTTCTCGATGCTCATAAATTCCGCGATTTCAGACTCTGAGAGAAAGTTAGAAAATGTATACATATTATTACTGTAGGATCTTCCTGCCAGGTCCCGCAGGTGATTTAGGAGTATATCGGTGCTGTTCATAACTACTTGCCCAGTTTGCAGTTCTTCTCAGTGGATTTAACGATCGACTGGGCAGCTGCGAATCTAAAGCCGTTAGCCTCGAGGGCAGATACACCTGCGATCGTAGAACCGCCAGGGGAGCATACATCGTCCTTTAACTGTTCAGGATGCTTGCCTGATTCAAGAACCATTGCAGCAGATCCCATGACTGTCTGTGCAGCCAGCTTGATGGCGAGATTACGAGGAACCCCTACTTCAACGGCACCGTCTGCCAGCGCTTCAATAAACATATATACATAGGCAGGGGCACAGCCGCTGATGCTTGAGGTGATGTCGAATTTAGCCTCGGCGATATATTCAAAACTTCCTGCATGAGACATGATCTGAAGAAATTCCTGAAGAATATCCTCTGAAATGCCATCATCATATGTGTACAGGATAGTGCCTTTGCCGATGGCAACAGGAGTGTTTGGCATGAGTCTTACGACAGGATAAGCATTTGCAATACATTGGCTGATAGTGTCAATCGTGACCCCCGCGGCGATGGTAACGACAACGTGTTTGATGCCATTCGCCTTATGCTCTGCCAGAACGGGAGCGATAGAAGATGCTGCATTTCTAATCACATTCGGCTTAACAGCCAGTACCACATACTCGGCTTCCTGTGCGATCTGCGCTTCATCTGCAGCGACAGCACATCCCACAGCCTGTACGAGCTGATCCATTTTATCTTGATTGTGGTCATATATAAGAATCTCACAGCCGCCGATCTCTCTGGCTGCTGCCATCACCAGGGCAGAACCCATGTTACCTGCACCTATAAATCCTAATTTATACATAAGAAAACCTCTGAACTTTCTCTTTCATAAATAATGACTGCTTTAACAGACATAACAATAATTAAAAGCTAGTTGCTGCGTACTAAAAATTTCAGTATACAGTTACCGCGCATTTAAAGAAATAATACTCTAAACGAACAAAGTGTCAATAAAAACAAAATTCAGGGAGAATTTACTTGATTTTTTGCCGTAGATCTCCGGAATTTTCCGGTTGACACGGTAAGTAGTGCTGCAGTATAATGCTGGGGCACGCGATTTTTGGGTGCCGGTTTTTTGTGCCCGATTAAGCGTGACATTTGCATAATTATCAAGGAAAGGAGAATAATATGCCAACATTTAACCAGTTAGTTAGAAAAGGCAGACAGACAGCAGTTAAGAAGTCTACAGCTCCTGCTCTTCAGAAGAGTTTCAACTCTCTTCGCAAGAAGACAAATGATACACCTTCACCACAGAAGCGTGGCGTTTGTACAGCAGTTAAGACAGCTACACCTAAGAAGCCTAATTCAGCTCTTAGAAAGATTGCCAGAGTTCGTCTGTCAAATGGTATTGAAGTAACAAGCTACATTCCGGGTGAAGGACACAACCTTCAGGAGCATAGCGTTGTTCTGGTTCGTGGCGGAAGAGTAAAAGACCTTCCAGGTACAAGATACCACGTAATCAGAGGTACATTAGATACCGCCGGTGTTGCTAATCGTATGCAGGCTCGCAGCAAATATGGCGCTAAGAAGCCTAAGGCTAAGAAGAAATAACACCAAAACTTACAATTGAAGATGGTTGCTGGAACATATTATTCCAATAAATAAATCTGCAGGTGTTCTAAAGTGCCTGCGGAGGGGACGGGGCTTAATTCATGGTCCCGCCCACATCTGTTTAGAATCTATTTTATGTCCGGCACCGACACAAAAAGTGAGTACCTATGAATTAATTTTTTAGTTAAGGAGGGAAGAAACGTGCCACGTAAAGGACATACCCCAAAAAGAGACGTATTGGCGGATCCGCTGTACGGCAGCAAAGTTGTAACAAAGCTTATCAATCAGGTTATGCTTGATGGTAAGAAGGGCGTAGCACAGAAAATCGTTTATGGTGCGTTTGCAAGAGTTGAAGAGAAGACCGGTAAGCCGGCTCTCGAAACATTCGAACAGGCGCTTAATAATGTTATGCCTCAGTTAGAAGTTAAGGCAAGAAGAATCGGTGGTGCTACATATCAGGTACCTATGGAAGTAAGACCTGAGAGACGTCAGGCTCTCGGCCTTCGTTGGCTTACTACTTTCTCACGTGCCAGATCTGAGAAGACCATGGAAGAAAGACTTGCTAACGAGATTATGGATGCAGCTAATGAAACAGGCTCATCAGTTAAGAGAAAAGAAGACATGCATAGAATGGCAGAGGCTAATAAGGCATTTGCTCATTATAGGTTTTAATTAGGAGGAAAAATGGCAGGAAGAGAATATCCACTGGAACGCACCAGGAATATTGGTATCATGGCTCATATCGATGCCGGCAAGACCACACTTACTGAACGTATCCTTTATTATACCGGTGTAAATTACAAGATTGGTGATACACATGAAGGAACTGCTACCATGGACTGGATGGAACAGGAGCAGGAGAGAGGTATCACGATCACTTCCGCAGCTACAACATGCCATTGGACCTTGCAGAAGGAAAACAAGAAGATGCCCGGAGCATTGGAACACCGTATCAATATCATTGATACACCGGGACACGTTGACTTCACAGTAGAAGTTGAGCGTTCACTGCGTGTACTTGATGGCGCTGTAGGTGTATTCTGTGCTAAGGGCGGCGTTGAGCCTCAGTCTGAAAACGTTTGGAGACAGGCTGACAAGTACAATGTACCTCGTATGGCATTCATCAATAAGATGGATATCATGGGCGCAAATTTCTACAACGCAGTAAGCATGATTAAGAGCCGTTTGGGCAAGAATGCTATTCCTATTCAGCTTCCTATCGGAGCTGAAGATTCATTCGTCGGAATCGTAGACCTTTTTGAGATGCAGGCTTATATCTATAATGATGATAAGGGTGAAGATATCTCAATCGTTCCGATTCCGGAGGATATGAAGGATCAGTCAGAGATCTATCACGATGACATGATCGAGAAGATCTGCGAATTAGATGATGATCTTACAATGGCATACCTTGAAGGTGAAGAAATCACAACAGAACAGCTCAAGGCAGCTCTCAGAAAGGGCACATGCGAGGGTAAGGCAGTTCCTGTATGCTGCGGTACTGCTTACAGAAATAAAGGTGTTCAGAAACTTCTGGATGCAATTATTGAATTTATGCCATCACCGCTTGATATCCCGGATATCGAAGGTGTTGACTTAGAAGGCAATCCGACAACACGTCCGTCATCTGATGATGAACCGTTTGCAGCTCTTGCATTCAAGATCATGACAGACCCATTCGTTGGACGTCTTGCTTATATCAGAGTTTACTCAGGTACAATGAATTCTGGCTCATATGTGCTTAATGCAACAAAGGGCAAGAAGGAACGTGCCGGACGTATTGTTCAGATGCATGCTAACAAGCGTCAGGAGATCGACAAGGTATATTCAGGCGATATCGCTGCAGTAGTCGGATTTAAGTCTACTACAACAGGTGATACGATCTGCGATGAGCAGCATCCTGTAATTCTTGAATCTATGGAATTCCCTGAGCCGGTTATCGAGGTTGCTATTGAGCCTAAGACCAAAGCAGGTCAGGGCAAGATGGGTGAGGCACTTCAGAAACTTGCTGAAGAAGATCCTACATTCAGAGCATATACTAATACAGACACAGGCCAGACCATCATCGCCGGCATGGGTGAGCTTCACCTTGAGATCATCGTAGACAGACTTCTTCGTGAATTCAAAGTAGAAGCAAATGTTGGTGCTCCACAGGTTGCATACAAGGAGACATTTACTAAGGCAGTTGATGTTGACAGCAAATATGCTAAGCAGTCAGGTGGTAAAGGACAGTACGGACATTGTAAAGTTAAATTCGAGCCAATGGATCCTAACGGAGAGACAACCTTCGAGTTCGTTAATGAAGTTACAGGCGGTGCTATTCCTAAGGAATACATTCCGGCTATTGGCGAGGGTATTGAAGAAGCTGCTAAGGCCGGTGTTCTTGCAGGATTCCCTGTACTCGGTGTTAAGGCTACTGTTTGGGACGGTTCTTATCATGAAGTCGACTCATCTGAAATGGCATTCCATATTGCCGGTTCATTGGCATTCAAGGATGCTATGAGCAAGGGCGATCCGGTTCTGCTTGAGCCTATCATGAAGGTTGAGGTTAATACACCTGAGGAATACATGGGCGACGTTATCGGCGACATCAACAGCCGTCGTGGACGTATCGAAGGTATGGAAGATATCGGCGGAGCAAGAATGATCAAGGGATTTGTTCCACTGTCAGAGATGTTCGGATATGCAACAGATCTTCGTTCTAAGACTCAGGGACGTGGTAACTACTCAATGTTCTTCGAGAAATATGAGAAGGTACCTAAGTCAGTTCAGGACAAGATCATAAACACTAAAAAATAATACTAAAGGCTGAATAATGCTTGAAAATAAGGCAGATATTTAATATAATCTGCAATAGCCTTTATTAAGAATTGACCCGTTACGGGTTCAGGTAATTGGCCCGTATAGGGTATGAATTTTCAAGGAGGATTTTACAAAATGGCAAAAGCTAAATTCGAAAGAGGAAAAGCACATTGTAATATTGGTACCATTGGCCACGTTGACCATGGTAAAACAACTTTAACAGCTGCTATCACAAAGACTCTTCATGACAAATATGGTCTGGGAGAATTCGTTGATTTCGCTAACATTGATAAGGCTCCAGAAGAGAGAGCACGTGGTATAACGATCTCAACAGCACACGTTGAATACGAGACACCAAATCGTCACTATGCACACGTTGACTGCCCGGGACATGCTGACTACGTTAAGAACATGATCACTGGTGCTGCTCAGATGGATGGTACAATCCTTGTTGTTGCAGCTACTGATGGTGTTATGGCTCAGACAAAGGAGCACGTTCTTCTTTCACGTCAGGTAGGTGTACCTTACATCGTAGTATTCCTGAACAAGTGTGATATGGTTGATGACGAGGAACTTCTTGAACTCGTTGAAATGGACGTTAGAGAACTTCTTGATGAGTATGGCTTCCCAGGAGATGATACACCTATCATCCGTGGTTCAGCTCTTAAGGCTCTTGAAGGCGATCCAGTATGGCAGGAGAAGGTTATCGAGCTTATGCAGGCTGTTGATGACTTTATTCCAGACCCAGTTCGTGATACAGAGAAGCCATTCCTTATGCCAGTAGAAGACGTATTCACAATCACAGGTCGTGGTACTGTTGCTACAGGACGTATCGAGCGTGGTGTTATCCATATGCAGGATCCAGTAGAAATCGTTGGTATCAAGGAAGAGAAGATGAGCACTGTTTGTACAGGTATTGAAATGTTCAGAAAGCTTCTTGATGAAGGTCAGGCTGGTGATAACGTTGGTCTTCTTCTTCGTGGTGTTGACAGAAAAGACATCGAAAGAGGACAGGTTGTTTGTAAGCCAGGTACAGTAACATGCCATACAAAGTTCACAGGTCAGGTTTACGTACTTACAAAAGAAGAAGGTGGACGTCATACTCCTTTCTTCAACAACTACAGACCACAGTTCTATTTCAGAACAACTGACGTAACAGGCGTTTGCAACCTTCCAGAAGGAACAGAAATGTGTATGCCTGGTGATAACGTAGAAATCACAGTTGAACTTATTCACCCAATCGCTATGGAGCCAGGTCTTGGTTTCGCTATCCGTGAAGGTGGACGTACAGTAGGTTCAGGTAAGGTTGCTACAATCATTGAGTAATCATTGAATATTCGGCGAGTGCGTAAGCACAAGTATTGAATGAATCAGATAGGGCTCCCGAGTTTATCTCGGGGGTCTTTTTTCTTAAAATGTTGTATTGGCGAGCTCAAAGCGGAACTTTATGTTGAGAAAATTGCTGCAGGAATATATAATAAAGCCATATATTTGCTGAATAAGGCGGCATTTGTATGCTGGCAGATGAAACTTGCAACGGCAGCGATAGCTGCGGTTTAAATAAAAATTCTAGGTAAGATAAAGGAGATTGGCATGGAAATCAAAAAGGAACTTGAAGGAAGCAAACTTACAATTCATCTTACAGGACGTCTGGATACAACATCATCACCGCAGTTGGATGATGAACTGAGCAAATGCCTTGACGGCATCACACTCCTCGTAATTGACTGCAGCAATTTGGCTTATATCTCATCTGCAGGTCTTAGAGTCCTGCTTTCAACTCACAAGAAAATGCTTACACAGGGTAAGATGGTAATTACAGGTGCCAAGGATAATGAAACTATCATGGAAGTATTTGAGATTACCGGATTTAGTGACATCCTTGATATCGAGTAAGGCTGATGTCACAGTTGAATATCAAATAAACAATCGCGCTGCGCGAAGGCGGTATTATAACATATGAGAGTTATGTTAATATCTGCCGGTGAGGACGATTATGAATAAATTAACATTTGGTCAGAAATTCAAAAAGGGCCTGTCATTCAGAACCATCGGTTCAAAGATCATCAATTCGCTGCTGTTGGGGTTTATTATTCTCACGGTAGCACTTATTATTATATTTTCCAATTTTTCAGTTTCAATGAACGAAGAGCTTGTTTTAGATAAGCTCCAAACAGATATGAATTACCTGCAGGATGTGCTGAGCAATTTTAAGGAAGTTGAATGGTACATAAAGGATGGTACATTGTATTGTGGTGATGTGCCGATAGGTGACGCAACTGAAGAGAATGCTAATCTTGAACCATTCTACACGGCAGAAGAAAAAACAGGCACATTTGTATACACATTCATGAGATGCTCAGATGAAGGTCTTGAATGGATCGGAGATAATTCTACCGGATATATGCAGGGACATTATATCAGAGTTGCCGGAACCACTAAGGGTACAGATGGCGAATCTATAGTCGGAACATACATCGACAAAAAGGTAGCAGATATTCTTGATGAAACAGGTGAATATTACGGCGAGGCTAATGTAACGGGGGGCAAGATCTACTGTTATTATAAAACACTGCAAAATTCCGAGGGTGAGACGGTCGGAGCTATAGTTGTAGGAAGAAGTATGACCGAGATCATTGAAACTGCATCCAAGGCAACTATCCGCATAATGATCTTAATAATTGCTGTTCTGATCTTCGTATGTGTATTGATCGCATTTGCATTGTCTACATGGACGAAAGCAGTCAAGAAGGTCGAAAATTACCTGAACAGAATAAAAAATGGCGAGCTTCCCGATGATAAGCTGGAATTAAATACCAGGGATGAGATTACCCAGGTTGCTACTTGTGTTAATGACATGGTAAGAGCGCTTAAGGACAGGGAAAGAATAGGAAGTGAGCTGTCTGTGGCTGCAGATATTCAGGCTAATCTTTTGCCGAAAACATTTCCTGCATATCCGCACAGGAATGATTTTGACCTTTTTGCCAGCATGGATCCGGCCAAGGAAGTGGGCGGTGACTTCTATGACTTCTTTATGGTCGATGCTGACCATATTGCTCTGGTGATTGCAGATGTATCCGGCAAGGGTGTTCCGGCAGCACTTTTTATGGTTACAACCCGGACTCTTATCAAGGATCATTGTATGGCGGGACTCAGCGCAGGAGATATACTTTCTCAGGCCAACTCGCTTCTGTGTGAAGGCAATGCTATAGGAATGTTTGTCACAGGCTGGCTTGGTATCGTAGAACTCAGCACCGGTAAGGTGGATTTTGCCAATGCAGGACACAACCCGCCGGCAATCTGCCATGACGGAGAATTTGCATATCTTAAGTGCAAGCCTGGATTTGTATTGGCAGGAATGGAAGGACTTAAGTATCAGAGCCAGTACCTTCAGTTAGAACCGGGAGATATTATCTTCTTGTATACAGATGGTGTAACAGAGAGTACCAATACTCAAAATGAGCTGTACGGAGAGAAGAGACTTCTTGATTTCTTGAACAGTCATCACAACATGAGTATGGAGGCACTGTGCACGGCTGTTAGAGAAGACACCGATAAGTTCAAGGGGGATGCAGAACAGTTTGATGACATTACGATGATCGGATTTAAATATAATGGAGGCAAATTAGGCCATTATGATCTGAAAGTGGAGGCAATAACTGACAACATTCCTGTTATCGTTGATTTTGTAAATGACAAGCTTGAAAAAATGAACTGCACTGCTAAGGCTATGGCGCAGATAGACGTTGCAATTGATGAGATTGCCAGCAACATAGCGTATTACGCATATAAGGACAGTATCGGTTTCATGTTTGTTGTCATCGAGGAATTAGACGAAGAGGGCAACGTCATGATAAGATTTGAAGACGGAGGCATGCCTTATAATCCACTTGAAAGGGAGGATCCGGATATTACCCAAAACGCAGAGGACAGACAAGTGGGTGGATTGGGTATACATATCGTCAAGAAAACTATGGACGATGTGAAATACGTATACAAGAACGGCAGAAACATATTAGTATTGTTTAAGAAAATCAGATAACACAACGGAGACTGAAAAGAGGGGACTTATGATAGAAAATAAAAGAATTGCTGTATGGGACAATATAAAATTCCTTCTGATACTGCTTGTTTGTGTGGGCCATTTTTCTTCAGCAGCTGAAGACAGTTTTAATGTGTGTTGGAGCATCGACCTGATAATAACGTCGTTTCATATGCCTTTCTTTATATTTGTATCGGGATTCTTCTACAAAGATAAGGACATAAAAGAACGAATCATGAGCTTTATTGCCTTATATGTTGTGAGTAAAGCAGTATTTTTGGTTGAGTATTTAATAAAAGGATGGAGTACTGATTATAAGTTGTTTTACGGTGATGGACTTCCATGGTTCATGTTTGCGTTGGCAGTATTTTATCTCTTGAATTATTTGTTTAGGAATCAGAATAAATTATTTGTACTTATAATAGCTGTTGTAATTGCAATATTTGCCGGCTATGATACCACGATCGGTACATTTCTTACGCTGAACAGAATTATAACATTTTATCCGTTTTTCCTGGCCGGATCCATGATAAACAGAAAAAGCATGGAAAGGTTATTTGCAAAGCCTGTTTTAAAAATCACCGGATTGATAATATTTGCAGCATGGTGTGTGGCTTGTTTTGTATTTCTTGATCAGTTGAAAGGCATCAGACCTATGTTTACCGGAGGAAACCAGTATACGGTTATGCCGCTGCCTGAATATGGCGGGCTGTATAGGATGCTCGCATATATTATAACATCTATAGTTGGATTATCATTTTTGTTTATGATACCAACCAGACGTTTAGGCTTTATTACTGTGTTTGGCGGACGGACAGTACAGGTGTACTTCTGGCACTATGTTGTGATTCATATTTTTACGGCAACACAACTGCAGCGAGAATTTTTCTTCGGTTCATCCACAGGAATGATATTGTGGCTGCTGATGGGCGTTTTGGTAACATTTATACTGTCGTTGAAGATTTTTCAATATCCTGTGTGTTGGCTGCAGCCGAAGTATATAAAGGCCGCAGAAGGGCAGGTGATAACGAAAAAGAATGTCAAAGCATGCATAGGAGCTTTTATGGGACTGACAGTTGTACTTTTGGCAGTAATAATTATTGCAAATCCAAAAGGCTGGAAACAGGAAAATGGCAATTGGTATTATAAAAATTTCTTCGGCGTTAATGAAATCGGATGGATAGAGGTTAATGAGAGTAAATACTATCTTGATGAAGATGGTGTAATGGTTACGGGAGAACGGGAAATAGACGGAAAAAACTATCTGTTTAATGATAGCGGCAGATTAATTTCAGAAAATTAATAAATCTGCAGATTATTACGGGAAATTTGTAGGTTTTCATATTAAGGAGAAAAGCGTTTAGATGTGGCCTCTCGATATTTGTCGGGAGGTCACATATTAAAGTCCAGCATATGAGTAAAAAGACTAAGAAAAAAACACTAAAATTAAAACCATTTCAGACAAGAGAGGAATTTGCCATGCTGTACCTTAAGGGCGGCATGGATATTAATGACCCTTTTATAACTGAAGAATATGATAAATACGTTCATAAATATGAAGAGCAGATGGCACTTTTATCGAAATGCCAGCAGTTTATTGATGAAGTTAAGAAGTTCAGCATTAAGATGGTCTGCTCAGAGATAAGAAAGACTGTAATTGAAGAGGTTGAGGCAAGAATAGAACACGTGTTGTCATCAGGTAGGTTAGCCATGTCGGCAGAATGTTTCAGGAGCAATTACGTTTACCGAAGATACAGGGGAAGCCGACTGGTTGAAGAATCAGAGATAGTTACATATGTCAGGAACTTTCCTCAATATGGTGCCAGAAGCTGGCCTAATTTAATAACCAATACTGCTAAAAACGGACGCTTTTCAGGGTATTTGTATCATGTTGCAAGGACAAACAGTTCTGCACTGAAGGAAATCATAAACCAGGGTCAGCCATATAAGAATATTGGCATGTATGATCCTGAGACTGATATAAAGAAAAAGTTTGACAGTTATTATACAGTATTTGTAAGGCAGATATCCTCAGAGGTAGAGGAGTATTTTACGCCTGAGCGTATAGAGGTCTGCATTGAACAAAATCCTTATTACGGCAATATTTACAGAGAAAATCTCATACTCGAGAGAAAGGCTAATATTTTACGCCAGAACATGCTGAAGCAGATCCCGGATACTTATCCGGAGCTGTTTCCTGCGGCGAGAGCTGTGAAGAGACATTTTATTCTGCATGTGGGGCCTACCAATTCAGGCAAAACATATGCAGCAGTGAACGCATTTGCAGAAGGAAAGAGATGCACATATTTAGCACCACTGCGGCTTCTTGCTTATGAACAGTTTGAGAGCCTGAACAGAAATGGAATAATATGCTCACTTCGCACAGGTGAGGAGAGAATTGATGTTCCGGGAGCTGAATGTGTGGCATCAACGATAGAGATGGCCAGCATTGAGGATGAGTGGGATATAGCAGTAATTGATGAAGGGCAGATGATAAATGACTCTTCCAGAGGTGGGGCCTGGTCGGCAGCACTGTTAGGTCTCGTATCATCTGAAATACATGTATGCCTGGCGCCGGAAGCAGAAAAAATCTACATACAGCTTATTGAAGAATGCGGTGACACCTATGAGATCATCCATCATAATAGATTATGTCCCCTCAGAATTGAGAAAAAGGAATTCAATTTTCCGCAGGATGTTCAGGAAGGGGATGCACTGATAGTATTTTCGAGAAGAGATGTGCACGCGGTTGCCTCCGAACTTCAGAGATATAATATTAAAACCTCTGTAATCTACGGTCGTCTTCCGTATGATGTAAGACACGGACAGGCGGCTGACTTCTCAGAGGGCAATACGAAGGTGCTTGTGGCAACGGACGCCATCGGTATGGGATTAAACCTTCCGATTCAACGAGTTGTTTTTCTGGAACTGGAGAAATTCGACGGAACAGGCAGAAGGGATCTGCGTCCGGATGAGATAAGACAGATTGCAGGACGTGCCGGAAGAAAAGGACTGTATCACGAGGGTATAGTTACATCAGAATACGGACGTAAGATGATCAGGGATGCATTTACCACAGCACTGGAGGATATAGATCAGGCAGTTATCGCATTTCCACAGACACTGATCAATATGGATGCCCATTTGGAAGATATATTAAAAAGATGGGATGAGATTCCGGCAAAAGCAGGATTTGCCAAGGAAGATATGAAGGAAAAGCTGGTCATGTGCCATGCGATTTCCGACATATCGGAGGATAATGAATTCTTATACAAATGCATTACCATCGCATTTGACTCAGAAAATGAGTATCTTTTTGATCTGTGGAAGGAATTGTGTACAGATGAAGCTAGGGGTAGAGAGCCTAAGGTGGGACATTACATTCCTGATGCAGCATCGCAAATGTGGCAGGATAATGACCTCGAATGGCTGGAAGAACAGTTTAGATTATGCGATCTTCTGTATGGCTTTTGTGATAAGTTCAGACATGATGAATGGACTGAAAATATTATGAGGTGTAAGAAACAGTTGTCAGAACAGATCACAAAAATATTAAACGAGCAGCATCTTAAAGGCAGAACCTGTAAGAGGTGCGGCAGAAAACTGCCATGGAAATATCCTCATGCAGTGTGTGAGAGATGCTTTGAAGAAAGAAAATACAGGTAAGCGGATTGTGGACTCGGGTTTGACTGTGAGAGTAGGCAGACCATGCTGGGATTAGGTTGGATTAATTGCTTCAGCAGCGAACTGCCCAGAGGCGGCTGCAATTCAAAATGCCGGATTATACATAGGTGGAACATAAAATGGAAGATCAGTTTACGAGAACGAAGATGCTGCTGGGCGATGCAGCTGATCAGTTATGGAATAAGCGCGTAGCCGTATTTGGCGTCGGCGGTGTTGGCGGCTATGTATGTGAAGTGCTGGCCAGAAGCGGTATCGGAGCAATAGATATAATAGATAATGACCGGGTAGCGATCTCTAATCTGAATCGTCAGATAATTGCAACCCGTGCTACGGTAGGACAGGAAAAGGTTCAGGTTATGAAGGACAGGATCCTAAGCATTAATCCAGACATTAAAGTAACAGCCCGTCAATGTTTTTTCCTGCCGGAAAATGCCGATACCTTTAATTTCAATGAATACGACTATGTAGTTGATGCAGTTGATACAGTCGCAGCTAAAATATCCATTATTATGAAGGCGCAGTCGGCAAATGTGCCGGTTATAAGTGCCATGGGTGCCGGTAACAAATTAGACCCTGCAAGGTTTAAAGTGGCGGACATATATGAAACAGACGTAGATAGGCTGGCTAAAGTTATGAGGCGCGAGCTAAAAAAACGGGGAGTGTCTCATCTTAAAGTAGTTTATTCGGACGAAAAACCATTAACACCGCTGTTTCAGCCGGAAGCAGAGGCAGATATGGATGAACTTAATATGGTGGAGGGAGTTGAAGCCGGAATCAAGCAGTCTGCTGCCCAAGCCGGAAAATCATCCAGACGCCAGACACCCGGAAGCCTCGCATTTGTCCCTGCAGTGGCAGGATGTATCATAGGCGGGGAAGTTATAAAAGATTTGGTTGGAATAAATGACATCTGATAGAGCTGATAAAATAAATAAGCTGTCCCGCGACATACTCATCTTATCCAGAAATACGCTGCTGGTAGATCTGAGATTCCTAGATGCTGCATTGGGGCAGTTTCAATATGTGCCATTTACGGACAGGCCGGTGATGGGAACGGACGGCCTTAATCTGTTCTATAATCCGCTATCAATATTGGCTCTGTACCAGTCCGGTAAGGAGGATGTTGCCCGTGGATATCTGCATATGTTATTTCATTGTATATTCCGGCATATGTACGTTTCAGCAAATATTGAGAGAAGATTGTGGAACCTGGCTTGTGACATAGCTGTAGAAAGTGCGATAACGGGGCTTGATGTCAAATCGACTAAAACAACAAGTGAAGCTCAGAAAATCCCAGAGATACAAAAACTTGAAAAAGAAATCGGAAGTCTTACGGCAGAGAAAATATACAGATACCTCAGACAGACCGGAACAAAAGGCAAGACTATAAGCAGACTGGAACGCATATTCTATGCGGATGATCATTCCTTCTGGTATCAGGAAGAAGATGTCATTCAACAGGAAATTAAGGATAATGATGATTCATCGGAGGCCGGTTCGGACAGTGCAGGCGGAAGCTCTGATAATAAAAATACCTCTTCCGGAGATAATGATCCTGACACCGGGCAGAATGAAAATAAACAGCAGGAGAGCGGCGAAGGCAGTGAGGGCAGCCAAAGCAATGATAAACAGGAAGGTACAGGATCAAATGACGAAAGTGACCAAGACAGCGAGAATAATGAAAGCAGTACCTGGGGATTTGCATTGAATAACGGCGGGGACGGTAAAGAAAATCGGGCTGAGCAGGAAGAAATCTGGAAGCAGATATCAGAAAGAATGCAGATTGATCTTGAAACATTTTCCAAGGTTATCGGCAGGAACACCGGCAATCTGGTTCAAAATCTTCATGAGGTAAACCGGGAAAAATATGATTACACAGCATTTCTTAAGAAGTTTGCAGTGCGCGGTGAGGTAATGAAAATCAGCGATGATGAATTTGATTACATTTATTATACATACGGCCTTAAGATGTATGGACGTATGCCGCTTATAGAGCCGCTGGAATACAAGGAAGCCAAAAGGATCAGAGAATTTGTTATTGCCATTGACACATCAGGCTCGGTAATAGGAAGCCAGGTAGAAGCCTTCGTAACCAAGACTTATAATATACTTAAGAGTACTGAGAGCTTCTTCTCGAAGATAAATCTTCATATAATTCAGTGTGATACCCAGATAAAGGAACATGTGAAGATTACAACCAAAGAAGAATTTGACGATTATATAGACAATATGAA
Source organism: Treponemataceae bacterium (assembly GCA_963599255.1). Classification (GTDB taxonomy): domain Bacteria; phylum Bacillota; class Clostridia; order Lachnospirales; family Lachnospiraceae; genus RGIG5612. The sequence continues at coordinate 35,760 of CAVBWS010000001.1, read as the reverse complement.
AATCATCGGTGCCGGAGGAACGGATTTCAGACCTGTATTCGAGGCAGTCGACAATATGATAGAGAATAAGGAATTCAGAAATCTTAAGGGGCTTATATATTTCACGGATGGATATGGAACCTTCCCTTCCAAGAAACCGGATTTTGATACGGCATTTGTATTTGTAAATGACGATTACGAAAGGCCGCAGGTGCCGGCATGGGCCATAAGGCTAGTGCTGCCAAGAGAAGATCTCGTATAATATGGATCACATGCCTATTAGGCAAATATTATTGTAATAAGAACGATCCACGCCGATAGATTGAAGCAGTATCGAAGATAAAAAGGATCAGATTAAGATCATATAAATAATGGCAGTTGAAAATCGAGAGCAGAATGGAATGAAAAAAATTACAGCCACAGGTGCCGGCAATATAGAATTTAATAATGTTCAATTCAGCCTGATAGGACTTCCTGCGCCTGACAGACGAAAAATCACAGAAACTATTAAGAAAAACGGAGGAACTGCAGCTGAGTATTCTGAAGAAACGCGTTATATAATCTGCGACGAGGATAAGCTGGCCCGCCACGAGAAGATCACTGAGATTAGGAAAAGAGAGTCTGAAGGCTCGGTCTATATAATGACTGCTCTGCTGTTTCAGCTATGGACGGAACCCTCCCGGGAGATAACAAGGCTGTCCATGGAGCGAAGAGTAGCCACGGCAGATCATTTTATAACCCATGAGGCGGACTGGGAAAATGAAAAGTTCAAGGCTTCGGCCAAAGTAAAATCCTTCATGACGGACAAGGTGCCGGAGATTCTACTGTACATGATATCTCACGAACTAAGCGGCTACCTAGACAGATATATTAAATGGATGCGTACAAATGAAAGGAAAAAGTGGGAGAAGAATCTCAAGTTTGCTCGCTTTAATGTATATATCAGAACATATCTGGCAGTATATTATCTAAAAAATCAAGCTGAGTGGGACAGCTCACCATCACAGACGGCAGAATTAATAAGAGAATTCTTAAAGAAGAATACTGTCAGGATAACAGACCTTTTATATCGCCGGGAGTCGGATGAAGGCATCAAGCTGTATCTTGATTGGCTTATGTCACAGGAGCAGAACTGGACCGAGACGGGATATTCGGATGGATTTTATACGTTTAATGTCGTCAAAAAACTGATTGAAAGAGCTATTAAAGAAAATGAAACGGACAAGAAGAGCTTTTATTTGAATTATAAATCTGAACATTTTAGTGAAGAATTTGCTCTGGAATCGGAAGATAATGACATGGATATAGATTTCGGTCTGAAGGAACGTCCGGCTGCCTACTATGGGGCAGGCGAGGAGATCGTGCTGGGCAGATATAATGTATCAGAAACGGACATAGAACCATTGAAGTGGATCGTTTTGAATAACGATGGAGACAAGGCTCTGATAATATGTAAGGATGCGGTGGCAGCCATGGCATATGCGCCGGGAATTATCCCGTCTGACTGGGAACATTCGCCCATCAGAACATGGCTTAACAGCACCTTCTACGAGAATACATTTAATGAATCAGAAAAACTAAGGATAGTTAGCACGCTTGTAAGCAACAACAAAAATCAGAAGTTTAAGACAACCTGTGGCCAAGATACAGTCGACAATGTATTTCTGCTCTCCTTGGAGGAGGCGGAAGCGTATTTTGATGAGACAGAAGACCGGGCGGCTGCGGCAACTGAATATGCTAGGAGTCAGGGAGCATTTGTACTGGGTGGATACTCATCCTGGTGGCTTAGGACTTCGGGACGGGATAATACGAGGGAGACATATGTGGTAACTGACGGTACCATCAATGAATACGGATGTTTCGTAAATAATAAAAGCAACACAGTCAGACCTGCAATGTGGATCATAATAGAGACTTACGTCTGCTGATTCTTGTCCGCATATTGAAGATGGGGACAGCTGATCAGCAGCCTGGGGGTTGACAACGAGATAATACATTTGCATAGCTGATATCAGAAAGTGAGACTGATCATGAATATAAAGGAAGCAAAAGAACAGATCAAAAATGCCATGAAGGCATATTTTACCAAAAATGAATTTGGCAAATATATCATCCCGGTAGAGAAGCAGCGGCCGGTTTTTCTCATGGGACCTCCGGGCATAGGCAAAACTGCTGTAATGGAGCAGATAGCACAGGAACTGGGAGTAGGATTGGTGTCATATTCCATGACCCATCATACAAGACAGAGTGCGTTGGGGCTTCCTTTTATAGTGAAGAAAAATTACGCAGGCCGGGAATATGATGTATCTGAGTATACGATGAGTGAAATAATTGCATCCGTATATGACATGATGGAAGAGACCGGCAAGAAGGAGGGAATATTATTCCTGGATGAGATCAACTGCGTATCCGAGACATTGGCACCTTCTATGCTGCAGTTCCTGCAATATAAAATATTCGGCCGTCACCAGGTTCCGAATGGCTGGATCGTAGTTACGGCAGGTAATCCGCCGGAATATAATAATTCCGTAAGAGAATTTGACATTGTTACACTGGACAGGCTAAAAAGGATTGACGTTGAGCCTGATTACGATGTATGGAAGGAATATGCGTACAAGACCGGAGTACATGCCGCGATCATTACTTACCTGGATATAAAAAAGGGAGATTTCTATGAGATAGAGACCACAGTAGACGGCAAGAGTTTCGTTACTGCCAGAGGATGGTCGGATCTTTCCGATATGATCAAGCTCTATGAAAAAAACTGCATAACGGTGGATAACAAGCTGATATCGCAATATCTTCAGAACAGAAGGATTGCCAGGGATTTTGCGGTATATTACGATCTGTTTAACAAATACAGATCAGATTATAAGATCGATCAGATATTGGCGGGCAATACACCGGATAAGATCAAGACTCAGGCTAAGAAGGCCAGATTTGATGAGAGATTGTCTCTTCTGGGCCTTCTCGTGGATGGAATATCCGATGAACTGCAGGAGATCTACAATGACGAACAGGTACTAAGCGACGTTCTTACATCTATAAGAGAAATAAGAATGGCGGCGGGAGCCGGCGGGGATATCACATCTGCCATCATGGAGCAGATTAACAAGAAAAATCAGCACATAAGAACGGCGGAAAAGGCATCTGCATTATCCGCCGAGGAAGAATATACATTAAGAAAGTCTATAACAATTCTTGAAGCGCAAAATGAACTGCTCATAAGAGAAGGGTACGATTCATTTGAAGGGAAAGCCGATGCGGGACAATCACGGGAAGCATTTAAACTGCTTAAGACAGACTATGACACCAGGGTCAATGCATTAAGGCAGAAGGCAGCAGATGCCGGTGAGAGGCTTAATAATCTCTTTACATTCTGCGAGGAAGTATTTGCTGATGGTCAGGAGATGCTGATTCTTGTAACTGAACTTACTATCAGTTATTACGGTGCAAGTTTTATCAGCAAATATGGCTGCAGCAAGTATTTTGAGCATAACAAGGAACTCTTATTCTATGAGAGACAAAGGGAGATAATATCCCAGATACAGGAGCTGGACCTGGAATAATTAAAATGCCGGAGACAGCGGAAATGAATTGAGGCAAATGCCCATACCGTTGCATGATTATGGGAATTATTCGTTATTGCAGATTTTTATAGCTTGCGCTATGATTACACTTTCGAGTGAAAATATAAACAACTTTTAAGAAAAGAGGATAATAAAATGGACAAAGTAGTACTGGCCTATTCGGGCGGCCTTGACACAACGGCGATCATCCCGTGGCTCAAGGAAAATTACGGATATGAAGTAATCTGCTGCTGCATTAACTGCGGACAGGGAGAAGAGCTGGACGGCCTTGAGGAACGTGCCAAACTGTCAGGAGCATCAAAACTCTACATCGAGGATGTAGTTGATGATCTGTGTGAGAATTATATCATGCCGTGTGTTCAGGCAGGGGCAGTTTATGAGCATAAATATCTCATGGGTACAGCCATGGCAAGACCTGTTATTGCAGCTAAGCTTGTGGAGATAGCAAGAAAAGAGAATGCTGTAGCAATCTGTCATGGTGCTACAGGCAAGGGCAATGACCAGATCAGATTCGAATTAGGAATCAAGGCGTTAGCTCCGGATATTAAGGTTATCGCTCCATGGCGTGATGATAAGTGGCAGATGGATTCCCGTCAGGCAGAAATCGATTATTGCAAGGCTCATGGCATTGACCTTCCGTTCGGTACAGACCAGTCCTACAGCCGTGATAGAAATATCTGGCATATCAGCCATGAAGGACTTGAGCTGGAAGATCCTGCACAGGCACCGAACTATGACCATATGCTGGTTCTGGGAGTAACTCCTGAGAAGGCACCGGATGAAGATGAGACGGTAACACTTACATTTGAAAAGGGTGTTCCTACATCGTTGAACGGCAAAAAGATGAAGGTCGCTGATATCATTCGTGAGCTTAATACCATCGGCGGCAAGCATGGCATCGGCATCGTTGATATTGTGGAAAACCGTGTTGTAGGTATGAAGAGCCGCGGTGTTTATGAGACTCCGGGGGGAACCATCCTTATGGAAGCGCATCAGCAGTTAGAGGAGCTCTGCCTTGACCGTGACACCATCGCACTTAAGAAGGATCTGGGCAATAAGATGGCAGGTCTTGTTTATGAAGGCAAATGGTTTACACCATGTCGCGAGGCTATCTCAGCATTTGTCAGCGTAACCCAGCAGACCGTAACAGGCGAAGCTAAATTAAGACTGTACAAGGGCAATATCATCAAGGCCGGCACAACATCTCCATACTCATTGTACAGCGAATCCCTGGCATCATTTACAACAGGTGATATGTACGATCATCATGATGCAGAAGGATTCATCACATTGTGGGGATTGCCGCTTAAAGTTCGCGCGATGCGCATGAATGAATTGAAGAAAGAAAATACGAAGTAATCACAGATAAAAGCAGCTGCTTTCGTGCCGGGACGGCGCAGCAACTACGAGAAAACAATCAGCGAAGGCGTTTTCGAGTAGTTGCTGCACGCCGAGGTTCACGGCACGCAGCTGCTTTTTAGCTGATTGATGAAATTTATCATCCCAGCAATTTTCTGATCATTGCTGCGTCGTATCGCACCTGTGATACCTTCTCAACTTCTATGCGATAGAGGGCATTGGCACACAGATGCTCTGCTGCCTGCTCTAAATCTCTGATACCTGATGTATTCTTGTAGGTATCTACGATGGCGTCTAGGGCATCTTCACTTAATACAATCTCATCTTGCTTAAGCCCGATCTTCTTAAGAACTTTAGGCATGGCAAAATCTGTGAAGATTATGCGCTTTTCTTCTTCTGTATAATCCGGCAGTTCGATAATGGCAAATCTTGATAAGAGAGGTGCACTGATCTCGCTTCTGTCATTGGCGGTAGCAATAGGGTATACACCGGCTGTAGGGATTTTACATTCAATGTAATTGTCTGTAAATCCCAGATTATCAAGCAGTGTAAGAAGTACATCGGCGGGATTGCCATTTCCCTTGCCTGAAGAAGCCTTATCCAGCTCATTAATGACAAATACCAGATTGGAGCTTTCGGCGTTGGCAAATGCTTCCATAATAAGTCCTGGCTTGGCATTGGCATAAATCCTTGAACTTCCCGTAAGCTGCTCGGGGTCATTGATGGAACTCATCTCCAGGGTTGTCCATGACATGCGCAGAATACGGGCAACGGCATAGGCAATCTGAGATTTGCCGGTTCCGGCGGGACCAATGAGTAGGATGCCGTAAGCAGGAAGGGTATGGGTTCTGTTGATCTGTATTATGGTTTCAATAATACGCTGTTTAACTGAATTCAGACCGTAGAGCTCTTCATCCAGGATACGTCTCGCTTCAACCGGGTCGATCGGTTCGAAGTTGGTGCTTTTCCATTGAATGTTAAGCATGATTGACAGGGCACGCTGAGCGTGACGTCTTTCTTCCGGCGTTACTTCTGAAGATTTGGCTACTGCCAGGTTTCTTCTGGCCCATAAGCGGATATTATCCGGGAGGGTGCCGCCGGCGCATGTAAGATAGTCCGTAATACTCTGAATACTGGTAAGCTTCATGCTGTCAGCATCTTCCATCTCCGAAGAGTCAGTATCGGTCGTGATGGGTGCCTCACTCTGAAACAGTCTGTCCATCATGAATTGCAGGAAACCATTTTCACCTGACAGCTTGGTACCGCGCACCGAGACACCGGTTTCCTGAATATTATATACAGCATAGCCGCTGCAGATATTATCAGACTCACAGACATTGATATTTTCACCGGTGAGCCGAACCATTATATGATTTTCACCCAGCCACTTTACCAGACTTTCGAATCTGGAATCAATCTTAAGAATATTATGATTAATGCCATTTGCGTCATTATCACATGAAAATGCAGTGCCTCGGGTAGGGCTTAAGAACATTCCTGATGAGATCCGATCCAGCTCTTTCTCTGAGTTGTCCAATATTATGATGGGATGCTGAGCATCGGCAAATGCATGATTAGAGTGAAACAGCTCATACGTTTTCTCTGCGCTTACAGCTTCTTTCTTTTCGTTATTAAAATCAAATACAGGCATTTTTACATCTCCTTTGCTGTATATTCGAATCCTTTTACAAGTCCCACCAGCTGGATAGGGCAGTCCGCTGTGACCAGTACACCCTCCGCCATATATTCTTCTGAGATTATATTGGCTTTGGAGTGAAGCGTATTCAGCAGGTCACCGCGGGTATAAGGAAGCACCAGAGTCAGAGTCTGATTATCCTTATAGACAGCCTTAACGATCAGGTCAGTCAGTTCCTCCAGACCTTCGTTATTCTGTGCAGATATCCAGATCTCATCTGTCTTGATCTTAGGAAGAGTTATTTTCTCTGGCAGCAGATCAGCTTTATTATAGACATATATCCTTGGTATATTCTCAGCTGACAGTTCACGCAGAGTATCTTCTGTAATCTTTTTTTGCTGCAGATGATAAGGGTCAGAAACGTCTAATACGATCAGTATAAGATCCGCATTTATAGCTTCTTCTAATGTCGAGCGGAAGGCCTTGATTAAGGCATGGGGCAGATTTTCTATAAATCCGACCGTGTCCGACAGCAGGAAGTCATGATTTCCCTCCACACTGATCTTTCTTATTGAGGTGTCAAGAGTGGCGAAGAGCATATCCTTCTGAAATACCTGCTTTTCCTCATCAATGCCCCGTATTTCGAGAAGCTTATTCATGATAGTGGATTTGCCGGCATTGGTATATCCTACCAATGCGACCTGCGGAAGCTCGCCCTTAATACGTCCTTGACGCTGTACGCTTCTGGTGCGGCTGATCGTGTCTAATTCCTTCTCTAATTCGCTGATGCGGTGCTTGATCTGACGCCTGTCCAGCTCTAACTGGGTTTCGCCGATACCTTTATTAGACATGCTGCCGGAGCCGCCGCCCTGGCGTCCTAGGTGCTGCCACATACCTGTAAGTCGTGGAAGCATATATTGAAGATATGCAGTTTCAACCTGCAGCCTGGCTTCCCTTGTTTTGGCTCTTCGTGAGAAGATCTCCAGGATCAGCATGGTTCTGTCCCATACTGGGATACCCACCTCGTTCTGAAGGTTTCTTAACTGTGCAGGGCTTAGGTTATCCTCAAATATACAATAAGCGGCTTCAGTTTCCTTAACAAATGTTATGAGTTCCTCAATCTTGCCTTTTCCCAGATATGAACCCGCTTCAGGATGGGCCAGCTTCTGTGTAAGAGAATAAGCGATCTCCATATCACATGCTTCTATGAGACTTCTCATTTCATCCATGCTGTGTTCGAAGTTATCGCTGGTGGGAAGTTCAAGTCCTACCAATATGACCTGTGGTTTTTCTAAAGTTTGATTATCTATATATTCCATTATGTACCTGTTTAAAAAGTCCTGGACGACAGCTGCAAGTGAGCAGCGTTTGCACACAGCAAACCCGTATATATCAGACAGGCTAACCTGCATGAACAAGCAGAGCGATAGATCGGATTGCTCATGCAGTACAATTGTGAGAGTGCTGCAAGCATGCAGTAACTAAACCATGTCTGCGCCGTCCTGGCGCAAGTGCTACACATTAAACGTTGAAAGTTATGATAGCATAAAATCTTAATATCGCATAACGGAATATTGCCGAAAATGATATTTTGCGGCACAGAGTTGCTTTTTGTCTCGATAGAGAAAATATAAGATTGACATTTTGTCTCGATAGATACATAATTCCTGTATGGATAAGATTACTTTTTTTCAACATTATGATCAGATATCTGAATGTCCGCTTTTCAAGGGAATGGATTCAGATGACATCGGTTCTGTACTGTGGAGCGACACGACAGGAATAATACAGTTTAAGGGAGGGCAGTTTATTAGTCCCAATGCGCTGTACATAGTCCTTGAGGGGAAAATTCTCATAGAGAAGCAGGCTTCTGACGGGCGATTTGTAACCATGGGACGGGCGGAGACGTCAGCTGCTATCAATGCGGCTGCAATATTTCTCAGCACTCCGTCAATGAGCCGAATGCTTGCACTGTCTGACTGCAGTCTTCTGAAGCTTGATAGCAGTACTATTTACGAAGCTATTGAAAAGGGCGGAAAATTTGCTGTTAATATGGTGGAATTCCTGGCAGGCAGGGTATGCTTTCTGAATAAGAAGATCACATCATTTGCCGGATATTCTGCTGCAGGCAGACTTCATATGTATCTGGAGGAGAATAGTGTTGACGGAGAGGTTGTACTTCCTATGAGCCTTAGTGCATTTGCAGAATTTCTGGGCGTGGGTCGGGCATCATTATACAGAACACTGGATCAAATGGAAGAAGAAGGGATGATAAAGAGAAGCAGAAGGCGCATCTCAATTATCAATCAGCATCAAGGAAAGGAATAAGATTAAATGAAAAAAATACTATCATTGCTTACTGCAGTCGTTTTATGTGCAGCATTGTGCCAGCCGATATTGGCAGGTGAAGATACTGTTGCAGTCCAGAATACGGAGACAGAGGTTACTGTTGCCGCTATGCAGGGTCCTACCGGCATGGGCATGGCTTACCTTAACAAGATGTCAGATGAAGGAACATCCGAATACAAATATGATATCACTTATGCCAGCTCTCCGGATGAGATCACAGGTGAACTTATCAGCGGCAATATTGACATTGCGGCAGTTCCTGTTAATCTGGCCAGCGTTCTGTATAATAAGACAGAGGGTCAGATTCTTACCGCTGCAGTTAATACATTAGGTGTACTCTATGTTGTGGAGAATGGAGATACAATTCACAGTCTTGCAGATCTGGCAGGCAAGAAGATCGTAGCCTCCGGTAAGGGCAGCACACCGGAATATGTTTTCAACTATCTTCTTGAAAAAAATGGCTTAACAGACCAGGTTGAGGTAGAATATGTATCAGAGCATGACGAGGCGGTAACAGCCCTGGCAAATGGTACGGCTGACATAATCCTGATTCCTGAACCTAAGGTGACTGCAGTTCTGAGTCAGGTTGAGGGCGCTCGTATTGCCGTGGATATCACTGAAGAGTGGAACAAAGTCTATTCAGAAGCCTCTTCAGAAAATGTACCTCAGTTAGTTCAGGGCGTTATCGTAGTTCAGAAAGCATTTGCCGAGGACCATCCGGAGATTGTTGACAGCTTCTTAAATGAATATGCCGAGTCTGTTGAATATACTAATGCCAATATGGAAGAGGCATCTGAGATTATTGCAAGCTACGGCATCGTTGCCAAAGCACCTATCGCTTTGAAGGCACTTCCGAACTGTCATATTGTTTGTCACACGAGGGATGAGATGAAGACAGAGGTAACTGAAATGCTTACAGTTCTGTATGAGGCTAATCCGCAGAGCATCGGAGGAACATTAAATGGTGCCGAGATGTTTTATACTGCCCAGTAGTCACAAACTGATTGTGTCTTAATAACTGCACACCTGTTATGGCGATTTCCCTATAGCCATACCATTTACACAGAATATTTTAATAAGTTCAGAAAAAAAGTGGGTGGCTGGCAGCTGCTGTGGTAGTAGAAAATAGGCGAGTGATATGGGGGAGTTAGTTTATAACTGTTAGTGGCATACACGTTATATAAAAAGACCAGATGGCGAAAACGAGACTATTTAAGATATTAAAAATACTGTGCATTGTTGCGGCATGGATAGTTATATGGGAGATAATACATATGGCTGTAGGGAGGGATCTTATTGTTCCCTCCCCTTTCAGCGTTCTCGGAAGGATATGTTCGCTGGCGGTCACATCTGCATTTTGGAGCAACATTGCACTGTCAATTGTCCGCATACTCATAGGATATCTGGCGGCGATCATCGTAGGCTGCATCATTGGCATACTAACTGCGCTTTCACGAATCCTTGACGCATTCCTGTCACCTGTCTCCAAGATAATCCGTGCAACACCGGTGGCATCATTTATTATCTTACTATTCGTCTTTCTGGCAAGAAATAATATTCCGGCCTTTACTGCATTCTTAATGGTGCTTCCTATTACCTGGGCAAATGTATACGAAGGCATCAAGTGTACGGATAATCAGCTTCTTGAAATGGCGCATGTCTTCAATATAAAAAAGACCGCCATCTTAAAACACATCTACATCCCTTCTATAATGCCGTATTTCATGGCTTCTGCCAAAACAGGCATGGGGTTGGCATGGAAGGCAGGAATCGCTGCCGAGGTACTGACCAGTCCCACATATGGCATCGGTACAGCCCTCTATAATTCTAAAATTTACCTTGAAATAACGGATCTGTTTGCATGGACCGCAGTTATCATAATCATCAGCGTAATCCTGGAGAAGACATTTATATGGCTGATGAGTAAGTTGGATTATACAAGACATTAAGGTGAGAATGCTGTCTGACAAAACGAATCGCTCGAAAAAAGGGGCTGCCGCACCATTGATTTTAAATCAACAATGCGATAGCCCCTTTCAGGTATCATATAAGTTATATATCTGATTATCCCAATGACTCTACAGATATCCATCCGTGGTGTCCGTTGTATGATGTATATGCCCATGTGTATGAAGCATCATAAGCTTCGATAGTAAGGACTGTTCCTGCCGGAACTGTTCCGAATGAACTGCTGGCTACAGTAGCTCCCAGACGAAGATCCATATAGTAACTGTCGATAACAGTGCGTTCCTCAGTCTGAGCCAGCATCTCGTCAGGTGCCTGGATCGGACCGTTAGTTGCTACCTTGGTAAATTCAAGCCAGATCCAACCATCACTGCCCTCGTAATTAATGTGTCCCCATCCGCCCTGGGTTTCTGTAACTGTAACCTCATAATCGGACGGAACATATGTGATCCTTACAGACTCGTTAGTCGGCTGAGAATACATTGACAGAGATTCTCCGTCAGCATAAATCAATACATTGTATGTGGTGCCTGTAAATATTTCTTCGGTAGTAGGCTCTTCAGTAGTGGTTTCCTCTACCGTTGTCTCAACTGTGGTTGTCGGAGCCTCAGTGGTTGTCTCAGGTTCCGTAACAGCTTCTGTGGTAGTCTCTTCTTGTGTAGCTGTTGCAAACAGAGAGCTTCCGAACCAATTATCACCCAGAACCTTATTGACCTGATCTCTGAATATAAACATTGCCAGGAGTGCCAACAGGATAACAATTACAACTATTAAAACAACAATAAGAGTTGTATTTTTCTTCTTATGGGCATTGCCATCAGCTGCTACTTCATCAGCCGAGGCTATGATGCTGTCTATAGCAGCCTTATCTTCGTCAGATAAATTCTCAGATGCAGCATTATCACCAGTCGTGGTTTCCGAAGCACCGCCTGCAGTATCTGCTGCAATGCCTGCCTCATCAGATCTAACTTCATCAGTTAAGGCTTCATCATTTTCGTCTGCCGCTGCTTCATCCGTTTCTGCATCAGATGTTTCATCCTCTGTATCTTCAGAAGAGCCTTCCGCATTTTCAAGCTGTCCCTTACGTGCGTCATAAATGTCCATATCCGGAGCAGGAACAGCGGTATCGCTGGATGAACCGAAGATGGATTCGCCGTCTTGGTCTGCGGAACCTGCGTCGGTTCCTGCTTCAGCATCAAATTCGTCATCAGCAGCTGATTCATCTAAAGAATTTGATGCATCTTCGTTAACGTGAGTGGTGTTGTCGTCAGAATACATGTCATCGGAATAGCCCAGAGCCTCAGCCTTGAACTGTTCTGATTCAATACCGGTGATGTGTTTCACCTTGCCATTCGAGTCATCCGTTTCAGACTCGGAATAGATAAAGTCCGACATAAAGATGGAGGCTTCTTCAGGCATAAGAATGCGAAGAATGTTGGAAAATGTTGATTCCGCACCCGGTGCCAGTTCCTCAGGCTGATAGTTTTCATAGAAATTGATCAGCAGCCACAGGAAGAACGGAATCGGTTCCATAGAGAAAAGCGGAAGTCCGTTGTCTCCCAAGGTGATAACCGCATTGGTGATATTGCCAAGTGTGCATGCAAGAGTGTAATTTACTGCAATTGTACTCATATCGAGCTTACGGGAGATGCTCTTTAAAGGATATCCTTCGCCCCATAATACGGCGCATGCTCTCTGGTTATCCGGAAGGCTGTTAAGAACTGCCTCCAGGCAGATGCGAACATGGTCGATGGACATGCTGGCATTTGTGTTAATATACTGGTCATAATCTGAGGAAGGAAGAATCTCTCCCAGATTAGCTGCCTCAGCAGGAATACGTTCGTCAAATGCACCATATTGCTTTAATCTGGCAATACATGTATTCTTGCAGACTTCATTTGCCCATAATAAGAACTTGGAAGCATCCTCCAGCGTATTTAAATGGTCAAAAATGAAGATATATGTATCTCTGATAGCTGCGTCAATGTCAGCCTTGTCGCGCAAAAATACCATGGATTCCTTATAAAAGAGCTGAATGGTATTATCATATATGAATTTGATCGCGCTCTGACTTCCTTGCTGCGCATCATAAATATTATCAGTGAAATCGATTGTGCCCATAATATCCCCTTGTAATAATATGTTTGTAAACAAGATTTTTGGTTATTATATTTAAAAAGATGATAAAATTCAACACATCATATCAATGAACATATGTATTTTTGGAAAATACTGTGCAATTTCATTAATATTTCACAGAATAATAGCGAAAGCATTTGTAATTATAGGAGTGTTTTTGCTATACTTTGGTGCGGAAGTGTTGACTATGGCTCTGCAGATGTAGAGTTTCTTTTGCTACAAGGCGGTATTAAGAAAAATCATTTGAGCCGTGCCGCGAATATGAGCGTGCAGTAGGGAAAACAACGTTTCCGGAGTAATAGGGGAGAGGAAGAGGAAACCCAGAGGAGCTGGCGTTTTTGTAAAATCGAATTTAATGGAAACACCAAAGAAGTCAAGTAAAAAATCCAGAATCGTGACCGGAGCATTCCTTGCATTCAGCCTTGCTGTTGTGGCTGTGATCGCAATCAGGGAATTTGGCGGTGAGCAGAACAGGCATATAGAAAATCCGGATTTTAATGTTTTATATCTATTATTGGCGGTGGGATGTTTTGTGGTTGCGCTGATAACCGAGTCAGCTAAATATTCATATATGCTGAAAAAAAGAGGTGTCAAGACTAAGAAGTCGCTGGGATTTACCACTGCGGTTATAGGCAAATATTATGACAACCTGACGCCTGCGGGAGCCGGAGGCCAGGGCTTTCAGATGTATCACCTGAGCAGCGCAGGATGCGACGCGGGTACAGCTGGGGGATTGCCTATACTGGGATTTCTGGGACTTCAGTTCGCATTCGTTCTTATCGGGCTTGTTACAATGATCTGCGGAACCTCATATTTGGGGGATCTGGTATTTATAAGGGTTACAGCGATAGTCGGACTTGTGTTTTATGCATTTGTTCCGGCTTGCATTTTGTTCTTCGCAGTTGCTCCCCATCTTCTTGAGGCAATAGTCGGATGGGGAACAAAAGTATTAGGCAAGATACATATTCTCAAGGATGCAGAAGCTACTAATGCCAAGGCAATAGAATCACTCAAATCATACACAGATGCATTGGTGACATTTTCCAAGGATAAGAAACAGATGGTGGTGATCTTTTTATTATCGCTTGTATACCAACTGGCATTTATGTGTATGCCGTTTTTTATCCTGAAGTTCTTCGGGGCTGAGATGGGATTTATAGATTGCTTCTGCAGAGTCGTGTATATTTATGCGGCAATAGCGATCATATTCACGCCAGGTAATTCAGGCGCAGCAGAGGCATCATTTTATACTGTATTTTCAGTTTTATCCGGCGGCGAGATATTCTGGGGAATGTTGGTATGGCGCGGATTATGCTATTACAGTTGGATAGTTCTGGGGGCGATAATACAGTTCAGGGATAACATTGCCCAGAAAAAGCAGATTGAAGCCGAAAATAACCAACGGAAAATTTCAGATAAATCTGCTTGACAGCACCACTTTTTTGCGCTAAAGTGTTGCACATCAGAAAACCGTTGAGAAAGAGGAGTAACTCTTACCTCTTACTTATGAGAGAGCTGCAGATGGTGAGATTGCAGCAAGTAATGTTTGAGCGAATGGACTTTTGAGGGCGACCAGAAATGCATAGTTGTGCAAAGTATGAGAGACGGGATTTGGCCTCCCGTAATCACAGGTCAGCACATGATGGTGTGCAGTGAGAGGATGCGTGAAGCATCAAGTCGGGTGGCACCGCAGGAAAGATTGATTATACCTGTCCCGGCAACATATACTTTTTATGAGTGTATGTTGCCGGGATTTTTGTTTGTTATAAAAGTTCCAGACAGCGGCTGTACAGCCAGGTGAGTGAGGACTTTTAAATAAATACCCCATTTTGAATAGTGAAAGGAATTGTACTATGAAATCATTTATCAAGAAAACAGCAGCCGTAACATTATCAGCAATGATTGCAGCATCAATGACAGCATTTGCAGCACCGGAGGAAGCCGGCACAGTTTATAAGGTTGGCATCTGCAATTATGTAAGTGACGCATCACTTGATCAGATTGTTGAAAACATTGAAAACCGTCTCGCTGAATTAGGCGAGGAACTGGGTGTAACATTTGAGATCTCTGAGGACAACTGCCAGGCAGATTCAAGTGTTATGAATCAGATCATCTCTAACTTCATAGCAGATGATGTTGACCTGATGATCGGTGTAGCAACACCTGTTGCAATGGCTATGCAGGCAGCTACAGAAGATAATCAGATCCCGGTAGTATTTGCAGCTGTATCAGACCCTGTATCAGTTGAATTGGTTGATTCTCTTGATGCTCCTGGTTCAAATGTAACCGGATCCTCAGATAATCTGGACACAACAGCAGTTATGAATCTTATATTTGCAGCTGACCCGGATGCAGATCAGATCGCACTTCTTTATGATATAGGTCAGGATTCAAGTGCAACACCTATCGCAGCTGCTAAGGAATATTTAGACGAGAAGGGCGTAAGCTACAAAGAGTACACAGGAACCACAGTTGCAGAGGTAGAGCTGGCAGTTCAGTCAATCATTGCTGACGGAATGGATGCGGTATTTACACCAACTGACAATACGATCATGACAGCTGAGCTTTCAATTTATGAAGAACTGGCAGAAGCAGGTATCCCACACTACACAGGCGCAGACTCATTTGCACTTAACGGAGCATTCGTCGGATATGGTGTTGATTATGCAGAGCTGGGAGTTGAAACAGCAGACATGGTTAAGGAAATCCTTGTTGATGGCAAGAATCCTGCTGAAACACCTGTAATTACATTTGACAATGGTACAGCAACTGTTAATACAGAAACATGTGAGACTCTGGGATACAACTTCGATGAGATCTCCAAGGCTTTCGAGCCATACTGCCTGAAGATTCAGACAATCACAACAGCTGAGAGCTTCAGTGATGTTGCTGAGTAATAAACTGCATGTCAGATACGGATTTAGATAGTCGACGATTAATAATCACGATAATCTGACAATGACGGGAGTGCAGGTGGCCTATGTTGACGAAGCATATATGAAGAGCTGCATTCCTATATGATCAAACAGCAAATGAAATTGAAATATTAATTTATATGACCCGGGCGGCCTAGGCTGTCCGGGCCGAGGTATGATTATGAGCGTGATATTACCACTTATACAAACAGCGTTAGAACTGGGACTTACAGGCGGTTTGACTGTATTGGCATTGTTTCTGAGCTACTCAATGCTTAATGTATGCGATCTGTCAACAGACGGATGCTTCACATTGGGCGCAGTAGTAGGAGCAGTAGTTGCTATATCGGGACATCCGTATCTGTCTGTTGCAGCTGCTGTAGGAGCAGGCATTGTATCGGGATTTATTACAGCATTCCTTCAGACTAAGATGGGAATAGACAGCTTGCTGGCGGGCATTATCGTCAATACAGGATTATATTCTATAAATATTGCCATTATGGGCGGCTCATCCCTTCTTAATATGAACAAAACCGATACGGTATTTTCCAAGATGAAGTCACTCCTTGAGAATACATTTCTGAAGAGCCAGTATAAGCTGGTGGTAATAGTGCTTTTTGTCATCCTGGTTGCAGTAATATTGACGCTGTTTCTTAAAACCAGACTGGGTCTTGCCATCAGAGCGACAGGCAACAATCCGGCCATGGTTAAGTCGTCATCAATCAATCCGGTGTTTACAACGACCGTCGGATTGTGTGTTGCCAATGCATTTACAGGACTGTCAGGATGTCTTATGGCGCAGGCTCAGAAGTCTGTGGATATTAATATAGGAACAGGTATGGTAACAATTGCGCTGGCATCACTTCTCATCGGACGAACATTTTTCGGTAAGAGAAAAATTCCTGTTCAGATAATCGGCGCGGTAATAGGCGCATTTGTTTTCAGATTGATTTATACCATCGCCCTCAGACTTAATATGCCAGCGTATATGCTGAGACTTGTCTCTTCAATAATAGTCATCCTGGCAATATTCCTTCCTTATTTAAAGACAAAATACCCGACATTGAGGCGTAAGCTGGGACTTAAGTCAGGCAGAAAGGAAGGTACGCGATAATGCTGAAGATAAAAGATATATCCGTAACATTTAATTCGGGAACCATTAATGCCAAGACTGCGTTAAACAAACTGTCATTAGATGTGAAGGCCGGGGATTTCATAACTATAATAGGTGCAAATGGTGCCGGCAAATCCACCCTCTTCAATGCCATCGGAGGCTCCTTCTTTACAGACGAGGGATCCATTGAGCTGGGAGGTCAGGATATTACCATGATGCCTGAACATAAGCGCGCTAAAATGATCGGCAGATTATTCCAGGATCCTATGCTGGGAACAGCACCTGATCTGAGCATCATGGATAACATGGCATTGTCGGCCGGCAAGGGAGGCTGGCTGTCCATATTATCTAATAAGGAAAAGAAAGATTTCAGAGACAGAGTTTCTGTACTGGGTATGGGTCTTGAGGATCGTATGGGTCAACCTGTAAGGCTTCTGTCCGGAGGACAGAGACAGGCACTGACACTTCTCATGGCAACCTACCATCCGCCTAAATTGCTGCTGCTGGATGAACACACAGCAGCTCTGGATCCGGGAACGGCAGAGAAGGTGCTTGATATCACACAGAATGTAATATCAGAGAACCATCTTACATGCCTGATGATAACTCATAATATGCAAAATGCCCTGGATCTGGGCAACAGAACTATTATGATGAACCAGGGCAATATAATATACGATGTAAGAGATGAAGAAAGGGCAGGGCTCACGGTCAATGACCTGCTGGACAGGTTTAAGACCAAAGTCGGAGAAGCACTGGATAACGATAGGATACTTCTGTCCGAATAGCAATTCACGATGTCATGCAAATAGAAGATGTTCACGCACTGTGAACCTCGGCGTAGCAGCCACTGCTCGAAATCGCCTACGCTGATTGATTTCTCGCAGTGGCTGCGCCGTCCCAGTGCGTGAGCAATTTTCAATTTTAATAGAATGGCGAGGGATTATTCGTTTCAGCATGCAAATCGGCTGCTAACTTGACAGTATGTAATACGATATATATAATACACCTACCCAACCAGCGGTATGCTTGTGCCGCAGAAAAGGAGGAATTATATATGGGAATTATTGGTTTAGTATTAGGTATAATTGGTCTTGTCGGAAGTATTGTTTATCCGGTTGTATCGGCAAGTAATTTTGTAAGTGCCTCACTGGTATTAATGATCGTATTCTTGGTATTGGCTATTGCCGGTATTGTTATATCAGCTATAGCGATGAAGAAACGTCTGCAGAGGGGTGCAGGTGTTGCAGGTCTGGTAGTTTCTATCATAGGCGTTATAGTAGGTCTTATCCTTACATTGGCTTGTGTTGGCTTAAATGCAGTAAGCAGTGCTGTAACAGAGATGATGACTGATCCGGAATTTCAGAGTCAGTATGAGAGCTTGATCAGCGATGCAGCAACGGATGAGGAAGTTTCAAGTTTCTTAGAGGAACTCACAGGAGTTACAGACGTGAAGGAAGCACAGTCAATTATTGATTCTGCAATTGAGCAGGCTCGTGCTGCTGAAACTACAGAGGCAGAAACTACTACAGCAGAAGAAACAACCACGGCTGCAGAAACTACCACAGAAGCAGAAGCTAACTAGAATTAAGGTGATAAAAAATGGGAATAGCAGGATTTGTTTTAGGTATTATTTCATGTTGTTTTGGTGCATTTCTGACACTTAAGTGGGTTGGATTGATCATCGGCATTGTCGGTCTGATCCTTGCAGCCATTGCGCTTAAGGAAGAAAAAAATGGCATTAACACTGCAGGATTTGTATTATCAATAATCGGTATAGGTCTGTGCGTTGTGTTATGGATAGCATGCGCTGCATGTACAGCATGTGCAATGTCAAATGTTGCCTTTTATTGATGTATTTGGCCTGAATATCCCAATGTATGGGCTTATGATGGCTATAGGATTTATCGGCGGAAGCACTATTGCATATATACGTGCCCGCCGTGTGGGATTGATTGGTGAGAATCTGATTATAATTTTGGCCTGCGCTCTTGGATGTGCAATCCTGGGCGGAGGCTTGCTTTATGTCCTGGTTACGTATACCCCGACGGAGATAATTGCACTGATTAAAGAGGGCAATTGGAATGCTATGACCGGCATAGTATTTTATGGAGCCTTGATTGGCGGTACACTGGGGGCGTTTCTGGGCAGTGCTATTGCCGGGGATGATATCAGAAATTATCTGGATGTGGTGGTTCCGATCGTACCGCTGGGACATGCATTTGGCAGGATCGGGTGCTTTTGCGCAGGATGCTGTTATGGCAGACCTACAGACAGCATAATAGGAGTAATATATACGCAGGCAGTAGGCGGTGCGCCGCCGGGAGTCAGGTTACTTCCTGTACAGCTGTTCGAGGCCGGTGCAGATATAATTATTTTCTTGATTCTGATATCAGTATCTGCTAAAACAAAATCCAGATATCTGACAACATGCCTGTATTGTATATTGTACGGCATAGCTAGGTTTATCCTGGAATTTTACAGATATGACAGCATCAGAGGAATTGCAGCAGGACTCTCCACGTCGCAGTGGATCAGCATTGCGATGGTGGCAGGCGGAGTCGTTGGCCTGGTGATGATCTATTCAAAAAGTTCCGGACAGCGGCTGCGCAGCTGATGGTATTTATTCGGAGAGATGTCCGCATATGCAAATAGGAATTGTATAGCAGGGAACATGACCACACGGACAGGAAATAATTACAATGAGTTATAATATATAACCACCATGGGTATACTCTTGGTGAAATAGGCAAGTGATAGGTGTAGTTAAGATAAAGCTGTTATACTAAAAGTTAGGATGAGTAGAGATAGAGATGAAAGAAATGACAATTAACAGTGAATTGCTGGAATTTATCAGAAAATCTGCCAGCATGTATCATACGGTAAAAACTGCAGCAGAATATTTAGAGCAGGCGGGATTTAAGCAGCTTAAAGAAGGTGAGAGCTGGAATGTGCATAATGGCGGCAAATATTATGTTAAGAGAAACAATTCAAGCATAATCGCATTTGCGATTCCCGTAGGGATCCGGAGAACGTATTTTAAGATTATAGCGTCTCATTCTGATTCGCCTACATTTGCTGTTAAGGATGTGGCAGAACTCAACGGACCGGAGAATTATATAAGACTCAATGTTGAGGCATATGGCGGGATGATAGACTATACCTGGCTGGACAGACCGCTGGGAATCGCCGGCCGTGTGATGGTTAAAACGGAAAACGGTATTGAGAGCCGCCTTGTAAATATTGATAAGGACATTCTGATCATTCCCAGCCAGTGTATACATTTTAACAGGGATGTTAATAAGGGTATGGAATTTAACAGGCAGGTGGATCTGTGTCCTATGTTCAC
The DNA here is from genome assembly GCA_963599255.1 of Treponemataceae bacterium. GTDB lineage: Bacteria > Bacillota > Clostridia > Lachnospirales > Lachnospiraceae > RGIG5612. The sequence goes on along the minus strand of CAVBWS010000001.1, from coordinate 15,365 downwards.
TGCCGGAGACATGACCAAGGGAGATTTTGATGCAATGATAGCCCACACGGCGGGAGCTGACGCTGAGGATATAATGGGAAGGAATCTCTTCCTCGTTAATCACCAACAGGGTATTATATGGGGAGCGGCAGATGAATTCATATCTTCGCCTAAGCTGGACGACCTTCAGTGTGCCTTTACATCACTTAAGGCATTTATTGCGGCAAATGGATGTGCTCAGCCAGATGGAGCTGTGGCGATTGAGCAATCTGATTCGGAAAACAAACTGCCGCAGGAAAATAATTGCGGTGACTTAAATGCAGAAATGCAGGGCATAAATGTATATGCATGCTTTGATAACGAAGAAGTCGGATCAGGCACTAAGCAAGGTGCGCTGTCTACATTTTTGGCAGATACCCTAAAGCGTATTATCGCAAGTCTAGGGCTGTCACAGGAAGATTATCATACGGCACTGGCCAGATCGTTTATGATAAGTGCAGATAATGCACATGCACTGCATCCTAACCATCCGGAGAAAACAGATGAGTGCAACAGACCGCTCTTAAACCATGGTATCGTTATTAAGGAAAATGCAGCACAGAAGTATGTAACAGATGCATTTTCAAGAAGTGTATTTAAGAGTATCTGCCGGAAAGCAGCTGTGCCGTATCAATCATTTGCAAACAAAAGCAATGTGGCAGGCGGCTCAACTCTGGGCAATCTGTCCAATACCCAGGTCAGCATCCACGCTGTAGATATAGGCTTGCCACAGCTGGCGATGCACAGCTCGTATGAAACTGCAGGGGCCAGGGACAGCGAATATGCAGTAAGAGCATTTGAGACATTCTATGAGTCTGAGATAATTATAGACGGCGCTGACGGATGCCAGGTGATATAGAGCAACTGTTCGAAAATGCCTTCGCTGATAGTTTTCTAACAGTTGCTGCGCCGTCCTGGCACGTTTAGTACTTTTGCAGAGTCTATCTAAAGTGCCGGTATTAGCAGCTTAACTAAATACTCATATATAGTATCCTCGGATGGCGGGCATCCGGGGATGTTTTTTTCAAAGGAATGTGTGCAGGCACCTATTCCTATGTAGTTAATGTAATCCTTGCTGCATCCCTCGGGATGGTGAGCATGTGAAGATGTATTCTGCGGCGCGTCTGAAGAGTGATGCGTATGGTTGCCATGTGTATGATCCGCTGAAGTATCTGACTTACGATATCCCTGACCTATACAAAATCTTATATTCAGTGTGTCGGTAAGATAGCTGAGCTTTCCCTCGGATCTTAATCTGTCCAGTGCAGACATAAGATAGCTGTAGCATGCACTGCAGGAGTCTACTTCTTCAACGGCATAGTTTAGTGATACTATGCGATGTGCGTCGGAATTTTCATTAAAATCAGTAGGTTTTTTTTCTGTTTCTTCGTATTTTGCAGAGTCTTCTCCTCCGGGGAGGGTTATCATTTGCAATGAATCTAGGTCTGATGAGCCAACACCTAATTCGGAGGCAAGAAGGATGTAGCTGACATCTTCAACTTTGTAGCCCAAAATGCGGCAGACGTATGAATCTGTAAGCACCGGATCCACAGAGGCCATGATGCAGTTTCTTATGAGGGGATTGCCGCCATCTTCAATGTCCGGGTCACCGCAGATATGGTCAATAACGATGAAATCCTGATGTATATATGTGTTTAGGTGCGCGATGGGCTTGTGAAGTCCCATAGAATGAAAATGTCTCTTCTCAGAGTTAGGGATCAGCCCCTTCATATTTTTAAGTGCGCAGGTTATACGAGTCTGACAATGTCCCTTGAGAACAGGAACATTGATAAGATAATCTATATCCTTAAGCTTGCTGCAAATGTTAAGTTCCAATCCGCCGCAGTCTGCCGCAAATGAAGAGTCCTTCTGCGTATCAAATAGTTCAACATCATATTGACGAGCCAGATCATTGTATCCGCAATATTCAAATGCTTCAGAGGTTTTATCGCCCACCCATGAGCCTTCAAGGATAGTTATATTGGTAAATCCTTGCGCCTTCAGATATTCGATTATTCCTGCGACAATCTCGGGATGGGTGGTTGCTCCGAAGTCGGCAGGTGTGGGACTTACCAGGTTAGGCTTGATCCCGATCCTGATATCGCTGAAGTCAATGCTCTCAGGGTTTGCCAAATCCTGAGAGATGTTGTCAAAATGTGTGCCCGGAATGTTGCATATATCAGGGTTTGCAGAATTCTGTGAGTCTCCATCAGAATATGTTTTATGAATATTGTATGTGTAAGAATGTGAGTCGGTTGCCGCCAGGTCTGCAGACGAAGCTGGCGGCGTATGACGATATTTGCTTATGATCTGAGCACGCAAGTTGCATTCTGTGAGCAGCTTAACAGTCATTTCTTTATAATTTGTTCCGTATATGCGATATATTTCGTTTCTGTTCATATAAATCCTTATTGCAAATGCTGAAATGTGAGAAAAACTTGAAATCACCCGGCGATTATATCATAATGTTACAAATGCAGCAGGAAAACTTTAGCAGCTGCGTCGTCACGGCACAAATCAATGTTGTCATTAGGGAAGAGTAACCGTCTATAGTAATGGGGGTTCATCACAAATGTTTTATGAGGAAATGTGAATATGGATCTAACAAATATTGGAAATTCACTGATAGAAACGCTGACCACTAAGAATGGCACCAAGGAGACGTTCGGAGATTATATCACGTCGTCTCAATTTGTTATAACGCTCATAATAATAGCAGTAGCGATAGGCATGTGGGTGGCGCTTGCGAAGCTGTCGAAGTTGTATGAGAAGAAGGTTATAGCAAATGATCTCAACGCCAAGCATGCATCCCAGAGAAAGACCATAACCCATGTGCTTACGAGTATATTCAAGGCACTGATCATATTGGGTATGATTATAGGCGTACTTCAGAGCAACGGATTTAATGTTACATCCCTTGTAGCCAGCGTAGGTATAGTAACGGCTGTAGTCGGTCTTGCACTGCAGGATGCTATCAAGGATGTGATATGCGGACTGTATATATTGTCAGACCATTACTTTAGTGTTGGAGATGTAATTAAATATAACAATATTGAAGGTGAAGTTCAGAAAATGGGCCTTCGCTCCACCCGGGTACAGGATACGGATACCGGGAATATCGTAACCATATCCAACAGAAACTTTTCTGAGGCTACCAGGGTTTCTAACATGTGGGATATAGACCTGGGTCTGTCTTATGATGAGGATGTAGCTGAGGTTCATGCGTTACTTGGCTCTATTTGCGAGCAGATAGATGCGATTGATGGTATCGATGAGTGCATATACAAGGGAACGAATGCATTTGATAAATCCGCAGTCATTTATAAGATAAGATGCTTCTCTTCACCGAGACGCAAGTATGATATGCGAAGAGCAGCAATTAAGGTTATCCAGGAACGACTGAATCAGGCGGGAATCAAGATGCCGTACGATCATATGAATGTTATCCTGTCCGCGGAAAGTTCTGAAAAAATGATAAATATGTCAAAAATAGACTGTGAGACATCAGAAAAATAAGCAAATAGAACAAATTTGACATTAAACGTTGTTTTTCGATGTCAAATAATGGTAAAATGTCACAAAGGTGTGGTCTGCGATAGACTCCCCTTTAAGACTAATATCAAAGTCCCGTCCGGGACTTTTGCAAATGTTAAGGAGATGGATAAGAATGAAAACAATTTATTCAGAAGCACATCCGGGTAAGGTTGTGTTAGCAGAAAAAGAAATCGGACATCCGGGTCCGGGCGAGGTACTCATCAAGGCTAAATACAGCGCAATGAGCCCGGGAACAGAGTGTGGACTGCTTCATGAGGCAATCGTTCCTCTGCCAACAAATATCGGCTATGCTATGGCTGGTGAGATCATCGAAGTTGGTGAAGGCGTTGATGAATTTAAGGTTGGAGATCATGTAGTATCAACAATCGAGCACGCTCAGTATATCATCACATCAGAATTAAACTGCACACTGTGCCCGGAAGGTGTTGACCTCAAGCAGGCAGCATTCTGGAACCTGGGACATACAGGTATGTATGCGCTCCGTCGTTCACAGCTTCAGATGGGCGAGGCGTGTATCGTTATGGGCGAAGGCTTCGTTGGTGCTGTTACAGCTCAGTTAGCTAAGATCGCAGGTGCATGTCCTGTTATTCTTACAGGCCATCATGATGAGAAGCTCAATGCTTCTAAGGAAATGGGCGTTGATTATGTAGTAAATACTAAGACAGATCCGGAAGGTCTTGAGAAACTTCTTGCTGAATTAGGTTTACTTGAAGGCGGCGTTCCTGTAATCTTCGAAGCTACGGGCAACAGAGCAGCTCTTCTTCAGGCTTGCAACCTGGTATCAGAAAGAGGCCGCGTAATCATGATCTCACAGGCTCACGGCGAGGCTCTTCCGCCAATCGACGATCCTATCATGCAGAAGGGTGCCAGCCTCATTGGTACATATGTTAACTCTAAGCCATATAAGCTTAAGAGAGCAGATCTGTTGATCACAGGTACATGGCCACCAGTAATGGGTGCTAAGTTAAATCCATACAAGAACTGTGACGTTTGGACATCAGATGAGGATATCAAGGTTTACCTGAACATGATCAAGTACGGCAGACTGAATGTTACTCCGCTTATCAGCCACGAGTTCACATACGAGCAGATTCCAGAAGCATATGACAAATATGTATTCCCACATCCAAGCAAAGAAATCACAGGCGGTCTTATTTGCTGGTAGAATAAACTATACTCGCAGGTATATGCGACGAAGATTAAAAAAGAGTTTCCACAAAGGAAACTCTTTTTTTAATCAGCTATTCAGCATTATTTATTTACTGTGTTTTCTGCCAGAGAATAGGAGACAATGGTACTCCAGTCCCGGCGAAGAGACATTTCAAATGTCAGATCTGTATTATTGAACACGATAGACCACTGAGTGTTGCTGGTCACATCCTCTGGATTTGGATCCTGCGCAGCAGCCTTGAGTGCCTTCCAGGCAGTTTCTTTACTATAATTTCCTTCATCCTCAGCGAAAACAGACAGAATTGCATCATAGCGCTCGCGACCGTGACCATAGTTGCCGTTCTTCTGATTAGGCAGAACTTTATCTTTATACATGATATAGAAATTTGTTACAGCCTCTGAAGGCGTTACTGTGAGTTCACGGGTTTCACTGTCGCAGTCGTATTCTATAACGCGTCCGTCACCCGAGGCATCTGTGATATAGAAGTGATAATCACGACCGCTGGTGGCAAACATGTCATATTGAGAGATCAGATCTATCGCTTCCTGTGTAGTGGCAGCTCTGTCCAACACCAACCGGATGAGTATGGATGTAGGAAGGGTTGGCTTACCGGTCTGCTGATAGGTAGGCTCACTGTCCAGTGTAAGTACAGCGATAGATACGCCCTTTTCATTCATGCCGTCTAAACATATAAACGGAGCTGTCAGGCAGGCTAATTTGCTGTTAAGGCTCTTTTCTGCCTGATTTGCTGAGACATTGTCCAACGCGGCACAGGCAACGGATTTATATCCATTCTTTGGCGAGCAATATACGATGAGGGCAGATGAATCATATTTGAAATCATAATTTCTTCCCATCATAACTTCTCCATCCTCGGCAGTAAGTGTAAATGCACTGCATCCGAAGTCGGGAGCCTCCATAGAAATAGGAAGCAGCGGAAAGCTCTTGCTCACGATGGCATCAACAAGGGACTGATTGTCATTGATGCCTGAGGCAATTAAACCATCTAAATCATAGTCGTAGGAAACAGTCATACTATAGACGTTATATTCGTCATAAGAAGTGATCTTCTGAAGTGATGCGATCGTTTTTATACGGGTGAAATAGATGATACCGAAAACAATGACAACAAGAATAAGCAATCCTAATATGCCTAACAAGATTCGTTTGATAATCTTTGCCAATGTAATTACCTCCTTTTCATGTGTTCCACCACTTTCAATTTTACGGAAACTTTGTTAGTTTGATATTAATATTAGATGCAAAAACGCAGCTAATTGTTTGATAAAACAAAGTTCACATAGAACCTGGAATTCTTTTGACTCTAATGAAACATAGCATGGAATTCAGGAGGTGTCAAGACACTCTCTTGACAAAGGTAATAAAACGAACTAAAATATTCATGCGGATGCTGTACCCACATCGAAGCCGCTAAGGAATTCCGAGAGTTATTGACAAACATAAACCCTACGGAGGCAGATTTATGATTAACGGCTTTTCTTCAATCAATATCGCGATTACCGGGCGTTGCAACTATCGTTGCCGCCACTGTTTCATGGCTTTTGATAAAAATCCTATTCAAGAAGAGATGACACTAACACAGCTTATCTCGTTGCTTGATCAAGCTCGGGCTTTGGGCGTGAACCGGGTAAACTTGACGGGCGGCGAGCCACTGCTGCGCAGTGATTTTGTGCAGATTCTGGACGCTATATATGAGCGAGATATGAGACTTGAATATATCACCACGAATGGAAGCTTAATTACCGAAAAACTGCTGTCTGACATGCATGTACGGCGTCAGCAGCCACTGATTAAGCTGAGTTTTGATGGCCTTGGCAGACATGACTGGATGCGAGGCGTGACGGGAGCAGAAGAATCTGCCATACGCGCTATTCGATTGCTGAGGCAAATGGGCTTTCCTGTATGGTTAAAAACATTGCAGCAATATGTGCAGACCCTTCCAATCACAAACATATTACTCTGGGTGTGAATATCTACCGCCCTGATTTTACTGGTGATTATATTATTCCACTGTTGGAAGATTTTGGCTTGCACGAGGTACGGATGTCAATCGTCGTCCCGGCCAATCGCTGTAAAACTGAATTAAATGCGTTGGACTACTTCCGCAGTATGAAAAAAAGTCTGTTTGATTTCTGTATGCGTGTATTACCGCTGAAAATATTCCCGTTTTTCGACTGCAACACGATGCCTGACTGTCTCTGGACCACTGGTGAGCGGGAGACTCTTAAAACCGTGGCAGCACTGGCTGGGATCAATTTACATAACCAGCCGCACCGAGAACGGTGTTTCCCGGTGGTCGATATTTTACCGGATCTTACCGCCCTGAGGTGCTTTGGATTGGGAGAGAAAACAGCACAGCGTATAGAGAATTTTCCTGATATTGATGAGCTGCGTGGATTTTATTGGCGAACGATTGATTGTTATAGCTGTAACACCAGTTCTGCACCAGAATGCGTTACTTGTGATCAACGCCGAAATGGTCAATGCGGCGGAGGGTGCTTGGATTTCAAGATTGATCAGATCAAGGAATTAAATGCATATGCAGATAAGAAAATGGCTGAACGATTTGCCGGAAGCTAATGGCTGTCAGCTGCCTAATATAGTAATGATCCTGCCGCTTTTGCGATATTCATTCATATCTATCAGTCGCTGGTTTTCGGAACCGCGGAACTTTAGCCACAGGTTCTTCTTAGAAAGTACAAATGGCCCGTCTACTAGTATATCAATCGTGGCAAGCAGATCGTCTGTATATTCAGTATGCTTTCTGCCGCCCGGAAGCAAGTCATCCAGCAGATAGCCTGTAAATGCCCATACATTCTTGTCAGGATATTCTGCTTTGAACCTGTTCATGAAAGGTGCCAATACAGCCTGGTTTTCTTCCTCAAAGGGATCTCCGCCCAACAGGGTCAGTCCTGCGACGTAATCATATTTCATACTTTCAATGATCTGATCTTCGATTTCTGTTGTAAATGGCTCCCCGTTGTCGAAATTCCAGGTTTCAGGCTGAAAGCATCCCTCGCAATGATTCCTGCAGCCGGATACGAACAGGGTGGTTCTAACTCCCGTGCCATTGGCAATATCATAATATTTTATTTCTGAATAGTTCATACTTATCTAAGTCCTTTGACTGTTTCTCACTGGCTATAATAGCCGGCCATGTGGGTATTGTCATTACCTTTAACAACAATCTGCTGCTAATACATAAATAAAAGGAGACGTGCATCTTACACGCCTCTTGTCTTTTAATCGACTTTTAAGATGGGGTCGTGCCCATTTCTATCCGTATGCTGAAAATGCCATTCATTATCTCAAGAAGTATTTTCGCAGCATTACTTGCCCTGATCACAGGTGCAGCACCCTGTCTCTGATCTCCTGTGTACGTCCCTGGTTCCAGAACTGGGTGCCGATATATCCGCAGGTACGGCGGGCTACATTCATTTTATCCTGATCAGTATTGCCACAGTTAGGGCATTTCCAGATGAGCTTGCCGTTTTCTTCCTGAATCTCGATCTCACCATCCCAGCCGCATACCTGGCAGTAATCGCTCTTGGTATTAAGCTCGGCGTAGATGATATTATCATAGATGAACTTCATTACTGACAGAACAGCATCGATATTATCCTTCATGTCAGGAACCTCAACGTAGCTGATGGCGCCGCCCGGTGACAGAGCCTGGAATTGAGATTCAAACTTCAGCTTGTCAAATGCGTTGATATTCTCTTTAACGTGAACATGATAGCTGTTGGTAATATAACCCTTATCAGTGATACCATCGATCACGCCGAATCTGTGCTGCAGGCACTTAGCAAATTTATAAGTAGTTGACTCTAACGGAGTGCCGTAGAGCGAGTAGTCGATATTTTCAGCCTTCTTCCATTCAGCGCATTTGTCATTCATCTTCTGCATTATGCTGAGGGCAAATGGTGTGGCATCAGGGTTAGTATGACTCTTGCCTGTCATGTATTTGACACATTCATATAATCCTGCATATCCCAGAGACAGGGTAGAGTAGCCATTATATAAGAGCTTATCAATAACCTCCCCCTTCTCAAGCCTTGCCAATGCGCCGTACTGCCACAGGATTGGTGCAACATCAGAAGGCGTGCCCAGCAGACGTTCATGACGACAGCGCAGTGCTCTGTGACATAATTCCAAACGCTGTTCAAATATTTCCCAGAATTTCTCAAATCTGCCGCCTGATGACAGGGCAACATCCGGAAGATTGATGGTTACAACGCCCTGGTTGAAACGGCCGTAATATTTGTGCTTACCCGGCTCGTAGTTTTTAGCATTTGCAATATTACCGATACCGGCATCAGTGAATCTGTCCGGTGTAAGGAATGACCGGCAGCCCATGCATACATAGACATCACCCTTAAGTTCTATCATCTTCTTCTCAGAGATGTAGTCAGGAACCATGCGGCGGGCGGTACATCTTGCGGCCAGTTTAGTAAGCTCCCAGAATCTGGAGCCTTCTGTGATATTATCCTCCTCCAGCACGTAGATCAGCTTCGGAAAAGCAGGTGTTACCCACACGCCTGTTTCGTTCTTAACACCCTGCAGACGCTGTGAGAGCATCTCTTCTATGATAAGGGCGAGATCCTTCTTCTCCTGTTCATTGCGGGCTTCATTAAGATACATAAATATCGTAATGAACGGAGCCTGACCATTGGTAGTAAGAAGCGTTACGACCTGATACTGGATAGTCTGGACACCACGCTTGATCTCATCGCGAAGACGAGTCTCCACTAGTTCAGATATCTGCTCCGCGTCCAGTAAAATGCCGATGGCTTCCATCTCGGCATAGACAGCCCGCTTGATCTTCTGGCGGCTTACATCTACAAAAGGTGCCAGATGCGTCAATGTAATGGACTGTCCGCCATATTGATTAGAAGCAACCTGCGCGATGATCTGAGTAGCAATGTTGCAGGCTGTCGAAAAACTATGAGGACGCTCGATCAGTGTGCCTGTAATAACAGTTCCGTTCTGGAGCATGTCGTCCAGGTTAACCAGGTCACAGTTGTGCATATGCTGTGCAAAGTAGTCGGCATCGTGAAAATGTATGATACCTTCACGGTGAGCTTCTACTATATCTTGTGGTAACAAAATACGTTCTGTAAGGTCTTTGGATACCTCTCCGGCCATATAGTCACGCTGGGTAGAATTAACTATAGGATTCTTATTGGAATTTTCCTGCTTAGCCTCTTCGTTGCTGCAGTCTATAAGTGATAAGATCTTGTCATCAGTTGTATTAGATTTACGAACAAGAGAACGTGTATAACGATAAGTGATATAGTTCTTAGATACCTCATATGCACCATGTGCCATGATCTGGTACTCCACCATATCCTGTATCTCTTCCACGGAAGGGGCGCGATTCATTTTCATGCAGGAGAATTCAACACTCTCGGTGATGCGCTTGATCTGAAGATCAGTCATGCGGGCATCTTCCGGTACGCTGTTGTTAGCTTTGGTAAGTGCGATCTGTATCTTCGATACGTCAAAAGGCACCTCCGCACCATTTCTCTTAATAACATTCATGTGTATATAACCTCCCTTAAGTACATCGCAGCGACACAATATGTTGTATCGCAGATAAAAAGTATCACACTATATATTGTTAGTCAACAAGATAATTCTAAAATAAGTGTTAAGAAATCCGTAGTGCATATCCACTAAAAAACAGAAAAATAATTAAGCTTTTAAATGCAAATGCCTGAAAAACAGGAAGTTTGCAGGAAACTCTTGACAGAAAAGGCAAGGCTCACTGTACGAACAGAGGTACACCGCAATCTATGGATTAAAAAAATACATCATGCTATAATGGATGCCGGTAAAAGTGAAAAAGATGGAAAAAGGAGAATATTTCATGAGAGGACTGTACTCTTCTAAAACTGAGATAAGGCATAGTATATTTACGGAAATAGCCAGAATGGCATATGAAGGCGATGACCCAAGCAAACTTGAGGATTTGCCTTATAAAATTATTCCGGGCGAAATATCTGAATACAGAAATGATATATTTATAGAAAGAGCTGTAGTTGGCGAAAGACTCAGAGTTGCCATGGGTATGTCTCTGAGACCTATCACTGAGCATGCACCTATTTCTAAGGGCGTGGAAGCTTCTATTATTGAAGAAAAATATTACGAACCGCCTCTTATTAATGTTATAAAATTTGCCTGCAACGCCTGTCCGGAGAAGAGAGTATTCGTAACGGAAGGCTGCCAGGGATGCATAGAGCATCCTTGCACCGAGGTATGTCCGAAGAAGGCGATCCACCGCCGCGCGGGCAACAGATCATGGATTGATGAGGATTCATGCATAAAATGCGGCAAATGCATTGAGGCATGCCCGTACAATGCGATCATCAAGCAGGAACGCCCATGTACTAAGGCATGCGGCATGGATGCAATCAAATCAGACGAATATGGCAGGGCAGATATAGATCAGGACAAATGCGTATCCTGCGGAATGTGCCTTGTAAGCTGTCCTTTCTGTGCTATTGTCGACAAGGGACAGATATATCAGACCATCATGGCTCTTAAGAGTGATACGCCTGTTATAGCATTGCTGGCACCTGCCATTGCCGGTCAGTTCAGAGGCATGAAGAATAATAAGATAAAGTCAGCATTTAAGGAACTGGGATTTACAGATGTAAGAGAGGTAGCCGTTGGAGCAGATTTATGTACCATTCAAGAGGCTAAGGACTTCCTGGAGGAGGTTCCGGAGAAGCTTCCGTTTATGGCAACATCCTGCTGTCCGTCCTGGTCAGTGATGGCCAAGAAGCTCTTCCCGGAGCAGGCCAAATGTATCTCCATGGCGCTTACCCCTATGGTTCTGTCAGCCAGACTTATTAAGGAAAGTATTCCGGACTGCAAGATCGTATTCGTAGGTCCATGTGCATCTAAGAAACTGGAGGCCAGCAGACGCAGCATAAGAAGTTATGTAGACTTCGTATTAACATTCGAAGAAGTCGGCGGTATGATGGAAGCTAAGAAGATCGACTGGGATGCACTTCCGGATGAAGGCCTTATGACAGGACCGAGCTCGGACGGACGAGGATTTGCCCAGAGCGGCGGCGTTGCCAATGCTGTTGCCAAGGCTATCAAGAGACTGGCGCCGGACAGAGAGTTCAAGGTCGTTAAGGCAGAAGGCCTCAGGGAATGTAAGAAGATGATGCAGCTGGCCAAGGCAGGCAAATACGATGGCTATCTGCTGGAAGGCATGGCTTGTCCTGGTGGATGTATCGCCGGAGCCGGCACATTGGAGCCGGTTAAAAAGTCAGAGGCAGCATTGGCTAAGATGATGAGCGAGGCAGATTTTGAAGAATGCCTCGATACACAGTACGAAAAGAGATTGCCGGGAATTGAAAATCTATAAGGAAAGCTGCGAAGCAGCGATTTTGCGAATGCGGATATGCATCCGCAGGATGCAGAATAGTTACAGCAGTGCATACAGATAGATATCAGGAGGAATGAATAAATAATGTTAACTGCAGGAATTAAGAATACTAAGACTGATGTTGTAACTGAGAAAAACAGTGCCAAGACCATGGGAAGCGGACTTTTAGATGTCTATGCTACACCGTCCATGGTTGCCTTGATGGAAGGCTGCTGCCATGAGAGCATCACATCAGAACTGGAAGAAGGCTGGGGCTCGGTAGGAACTTCATTAAATATCAAGCATGTATCTGCTACTCCTATCGGCATGGAAGTAAGATGCGAGAGCGAGTTGGTGAAGGTGGACGGCAGAGCATTAACATTCGAAGTTAAGGCTTATGATGAGAAGGGACTCATCGGCGAGGGAGTTCATGAGAGGTTTCTGATCCAGAATGATAAATTCATGAGCAAGACTCAGGCTAAGCTTCAGTAATTTAATACAGTTGATAATCATTGGTTTGGGTAAGTTGACACTCAAACCAATTTTTAACGTGAAGGGAAACTTCACGAACATAATCTAATTTAGCAGAAGGAGAAATACGATATGCCTTGTACAACATTACTTGCAGGTAAGAACGCAACTTATGATGGCTCTACATTGATGGCAAGAAATGAAGATGCCAGCTCAGGACATTTTACTGCCAAGAAGTTTATAGTAGTTAACCCGTCAGATCAGCCGACACTGTATAAATCAGTGATCTCTAAGGTGGAGATCCCGCTTCCGACGGATCCCATCAGATATACAGCAGTACCGGATGCAGTGGAGGATGAAGGCGGCATCTGGGGCGAGGCCGGAATTAATGATCTGAATGTTGCAATGACAGCGACGGAGACTATTACCTCCAATCCACGTGTACTGGGAGCAGATCCTTTGGTTGAGACAGGAATCGGAGAGGAAGATCTGGTTACCATTGTCCTTCCGTATATTCATTCAGCCAGAGAGGGAGTTATTCGCCTAGGCAGTTTATTAGAACAATACGGAACATATGAGATGAACGGCATCGGATTTCAGGATACGGACGAGATATGGTGGCTGGAGACTATAGGCGGACATCATTGGATCGCCAAGAGGGTTCCGGACGATTCATACGTTGTGATGCCTAATCAGCAAGGAATAGATTTCTTCGATTTTGCAGATGCATTTGCTGAGCAGAAAGATCACATGTGCTCAGCGGATATGATAGAGTTCATTACGGAAAATCATCTGGATCTTACAGTTTATGATGAGGGCTGTAAGGTAGATCTGAGGCAGGAGACTATGTTCGATGTGCGGGCTGCCCTCGGAAGTCACAGCGATTCAGATCATGTATATAATACGCCTAGAGCGTGGTACATGTTAAAGTGTCTGAATCCTAATACCTGCTGTTGGGAAGGCGATGGTGCGGACTTTACTCCGGAATCGGATGATCTGCCGTGGAGCATGGTGCCGGAGCACAGACTTACGGTGGAGGATTTCAAGTACATCCTGTCGTCCTACTACCAGGGTACGGAATATAATCCGTACAGTCACTCGACTGATTCACCAAAGCAGGGCAAATATCGTGCCATCGGCATTAACAGGAATAACTTTCTGTCAGTTACACAGCTGCGTCCGTATATGCCTGAGGAGATTAAGGCGGTGCAGTGGATCGCCGAGGGGTCTAATGCATTTAATACCATCGTGCCGTTCTATACCAATGTAAGAACAACACCGGAATACATGTCTAATACAGATGTTACACCGACCACAGAGAGCTTCTATTGGGCCAATCGTATCATCGGTGCCCTGGCAGATGCACATTACGGCAATGCCATCATGCATGTAGAGCGCTACCAGCTTAAGACTGTGGCAGCAGCTTATAATATGTTAAAAGAGGCAGATAAGCATATGAAGGAAATGCTCGGCAGTTCATCAGATGCCGCACTTGTTTCGACTGAAGCCATCCAGGCACAGCTGGAGGACTACAACCAGAAGATGGCAGACATGCTTAAGAACAAGACCTACGACCTTCTTAATAACGTGCTCTATACAGCCAGCAGCGAGATGAAGAACGCATTCTCAAGGTCAGATTCATAAGAATGTGGAGCGATCACAACCACCGGCTTAGCCAGTGGTTTGTTGTCAAGGCTTCGCAATGATAAACAGACCCTTGCCCAACAATTGACACCGCCGCATAGCAGATGCTATGCGGCGGTGTGCACTAATATTAGAACAGTTCTGTCGGTCAAAACAATGTCATATTGCGAATTTGAAAAAATAGATAAATAGAAGTTATTGAAAAAATAGAATAATATGAAAAATGCACCAATTTTCTGTCTGAAGTTGTGTAATAGGGGAATATATTATTTCTTTTTGCGATAAGTTATAATTGCTCTATGAAGGTTATGGGAGGGGAAGAATGTGCTAGCGAAGCTAAAAATGAAACTAGATAAAAAGGAAGAACTGTCATGGCAGATGGCATCCTTATTCCATGGGGCGTTGATGGAGCTTTTGCCGGAAGACTATGCGTCGGAGCTTCATGTGTCTAAAAGGCATCCATATACACAGCATATCGAACGATGTGGCGAGGATTGGTACTGGATCGTAACGGCACTGAATGAGGATACGGCAAATAAAATGTTGAAGGATGTATTGATGAACCTGTCGGAGTTCGTACTAAGAAAACATCAATTATCAATACGCATATTGGAAAAGTCTTATCGGGAAGTGTCAAATCAGGAACTTGCCCGAGCTTTTTATCAGGAACAGGCGAGCCGCTATATAACAATCCAGTTTATTACACCCACTTCGTTTAAACAAAATGGTCGATACATGAATTATCCTGATATTCGGTCGATGTTTTCTAATTTGATGAACAAGTATGATGCTTCGAATCAAGATGAAACCATGTGGGATGAGGATACTTTGGAACAGCTTACGGAAAAGACAGTAATAAGTCGTTATGAACTGCGCAGCACAATTTTTTGCATAGAGGGAATAAAAATACCGGCATTTGTCGGAAAAATAACGTTACGGATAGATGGAACGCAGACGATGACTAATTTTGCAAATATGCTTTTAAATTTTGGACAATATTCAGGGATTGGAATAAAAACAGCACTTGGCATGGGAGCAATTCGGCTTTTAGAAGCACATTGAAAATATTTTTATAGTGAAAGGTAAGCTTAATAAGCCTACGGC